>NZ_JBXAPX010000002.1:283406-929012 GCF_058806655.1 Devosia sp. GW821-FHT12F11 | reverse complement strand
CAATGGAACGACCAAGCCTGCACAAACCTGTCAGCTATGTCTCCGAACACCTGTAAGCGATGTACCCGGACTAAACACTATGTTCCCCGGGACACGCCGGTCCAGTCGGTGCCGCCGGACCAGATGCAGATGGCCATGGCCGCGCTGCGATCGGATTTTCTCTTCTGGCTGGCGATCACCACTTTGCCCGACCTGCTGACCGAAGCCCTGCTTGCCACCAAACCCGCCCTGGTCAAGGCGGCGGATGCGGCCGAGCAGGCGCGGGCGCGACATATCCTCGAGGCCATCCTGCCTGTCAGCCTTCGGGCTGACGGGTTGCTCAACGACGCGCGGCTCGCCGGCAACCCGGCGCCGATGGCGATCGAGACGATTGCCGCGCCGACGCTGGCAGTGTCCTACCAGGACGATGGATTCGGGACCGCGGCAGCGGCCCGCTACATCGGGGAGCGCGTCCCCGGCGCCAGGGCATACATCTATCCCGATGGCGGCCATATCGGCGTGGGGCACGATGCCGAGTCCTTTGCCCTGATCGATGGCTTTCTGAAAGAGATCGGATACGCCTAGAGCGAGATCAGGAAAGGTTGCAGACCTTTCCGGTTCGATCTCGCGCCAAAACAAGGACTTGGAGCAGGAGTGCGATGCAACGAAACGCAATCCTGCTCTAGTTGCCTCACAAGCGCCATGCAGAGCTCAGCATGTAGTCAAGGCGTGCAGTCTTCCCGAGCCGTTCCTATTTGATCTCGGTGAGCCGGAGGTATGGGCGAGGTGCGTCCCAGCCCTGCGGGAATCTTTCCTTGGCCATGTCATTGGTGACCGAGAGCGGGATGATGACCTTGCCGCCCGGCCGCCAGTCGGCCGGCGTCGCCACCTTGTTGGCATCGGCAAGCTGCAAGGCGTCGATGACCCTCAGGATCTCGTCGAAGTTGCGCCCGACATTCATCGGATAGGTGAGGGTGAGCCGGATACTCTTGTTGGGATCGATGATGAACACCGACCGCACCGCCTCGGTGGTGCTCTGTGCAGGGTGTATCATGTCGTAAAGTCTGGCTACCGCGAGGCCGGCATCGGCGACGATGGGGAACTCGACACTGGTGTGCTGCGTGGCGTTGACGTCGGCGATCCACTTGAGGTGTTCGGCGGCCGTGTCGGTCGACAGCCCTAGCGGCTTGGTGTTGCGCTTGGCAAATTCGTCGGCCAGTTGGGCCGTCCGGCCCATTTCGGTGGTGCAGACGGGAGTGAAGTCGGCCGGATGGCTGAAGAAGAACACCCAGGAACTGCCTGCCCACTGATGAAAGCTGATTGGGCCCTTGGAGGTGTCGATGCTGAAATCGGGTGCGACGTCGCCGATGTGAAGTGACATGCTGTTGCTTCCTTGTGTGTGAAGTTGCGCGAATTGGGATTGGCGTACCGGGGCAGTCGCGACCGCTCCGGTACTATGGGGGTGAGCTGCGCGACCAAATGCTCTAGGCGCTGCCGAGCATCCGCTTCAGCACGTCGGTCTTGAACCAGAAGTGCTGCGCCAGCGCCGCCAGTACATGCAGGGCGATTAACAGGATCAGCAGCTTTTCGGCGACTGAGTGCGCCTGGGCTGCCGGGCCGAAGCCGAGGATCCAGGCCGTGGCGCCGGACAGCGGCATGCCGATCAGCAACACGTAGAACAGGGCGTGCGTGCCCGATGCCACCACCTTCAGAAGCGGATGCTCGTTGGCTGGAAGGGCAGGGACGCCCCTCCTGAGGCGAAGCACGAGGCGCCAGCCGACGAGCGCGAAAATCAGCACTCCTACTGCGACATGCACATTCGGTGTGGCGGCGTTCGGCAGCGTGCCGTCCATCCGACCAGCCCACAGCCGCACGATTTCATCGTGCGCGACGATTTGAAACAGCACCAGGAGCATTACGATCCAGTGCAGGGCAATCTGCGTCTTGGAATAAGTCGCGGGCGCCATCAAGGCATGCTCCAGTGATTGGGAGTTCCGGGGTTACATGTCCGCCAAAGGCGCGGTGGACGGGCTCGCGCCGTGCACGAACCCGACCGACCCGGGTCATCAGTTCCAGTTCTGCCGACGATGCTCCCACGGCGAGACCTTGCCGTCTCCATCAGTGTCCGCGGCCGTATGGTGCGCCTGGGCGGCGTTGAGGAACTCTTCCTTGGTGAGGTTACCATCGGCGTCGGCGTCCATGGCGGTGAAGCGATCTTCCTTGGCCTTCTGCATCGCCGCCTGTCGTTCGCTGTTGAAGCCGAATTGCGGCCCCATGCGCACGGCCATGTATTCTTCCTTATTCAGTTTGCCGTCGTCATCGGCGTCCATCGCGGTGAAGACCTCGTCGGCCGCCGAAGCGGCTTCTTCGGCGCTGACGGTGCCGTCGTCGTTTGCATCCATCATCATGGAGCGACCCCGGCCGGGCTGACCCATCATGCCCATGCCGTATCCCGCACCCATGCCGTAGCCGAAACCCGGCCCGAAGCCCCGGGGCTGCGCGAAGGCCACGCCAACGAGCATCGTGGTCGCCAGCAGAACGGTGATGCCAGCTGTGAGTATGCGTTTCATCTCGTCACCTCTTCTGTTTGTCGAGCGATGCTATCGCGGCGGCGTTGGCGGCCCTTGACCAAGATCAAGGCACCGGGGCGGTCACAATGATCATTTGAAGGAAGGCGGTCTGCTACCGCCTGGAGGGTCCGAGCTGTTCGCCGAGCCAGCGACCGATCTGTTCGGCCGACATGGCGCCCGACACCCGTCCGACTTCCTTGCCCTCGCGAAACAGCAGCATCGTCGGAATGCTGCGGATACCGAGCCGGGAGGCGATGTGCTGCTCGTTGTCGGAATTGAGCTTGATGAACCTGGCGCGTGGCTCGAGGGATTGCGCTGCCTTCTCGAACTCGGGCGCCATGGCGCGGCACGGGCCGCACCACGGAGCCCAGACATCGACGACCACCGGAACAGTGCTTTTTCTGACCTGGCGGTCGAACGCGGCTCCACCGACATCGCTGGGCCGGCCCGAAAACAACGGCGCTCCGCATGTCCCGCACTTTGCGTCCTTTGCTCCACGTTCGACAGGAAGCCGGTTCGTCGAGCCGCAGCCGGTGCAAACGACCCGCTGTTCAGTGCTCATGCTGGTTCTCCAACTGAAGGGAATGGTTCGGGGGCGCGGCGGCGCAGTAGATCCCGTGCAGGGTCGAGAGCAGTCGCTCGACCTCGTCGGAAGCCAGCCGATAGCGGATCGACTGCCCGTCGCGACGCGCCGAGACCAGATGCAACAGGCGCAGCTTCGACAGGTGCTGCGACAGCGGCGACTGTGCCAGGCCGACGCTCGCCGCCAGCTCCCGCACGCTCAACTCGGCGTCGAGCAGGTGGCAAAGGATCAACAGTCGCTTCCGGTTGGCCATCGCTGCGAGCAGCTCGGCGGCATCGGCGGACCGTGGTTCCAAATCGATCGCTTTCATATTGACATATTAGAATATTCGAATATATCTGTCAACCAGAGACTGGACGACGCCTCCGCCGAGGAGTGTCCAGATCCCCGCCGATGGAGACATACCATGACGAGTTCACCGATCCCGTTCACGCCCGACCTTTCGGTCAAGCCGGACGTCGCCGCCTTCTTCGACCCGGCCACCAACACCATCAGCTATGTGGTCAAGGACCCGGCCTCGCCGGCCTGCGCCGTCTTCGATTCCGTGATGGATTTCGACTACGCCTCCGGGCACATCAGCTACGAACATGCCGATGCAATCATCGACTACATCCGCAAGCGCGGCCTGAAGCTCGAGTGGCTGATCGAGACGCATGTGCACGCCGACCACCTGTCGGCGGCGCCCTATATCCAGTCCAGGCTCGGCGGCAAGCTGGGGATCGGCGAGAACATCACCATCGTTCAGGACACCTTCGGAAAGGTGTTCAACGAGGGCACCGAGTTCCAGCGCGACGGCAGCCAGTTCGACCAACTGTTCACCGACGGCGCCAGCTACCGGATCGGCACCATGACGGCCTATGTCATGCACACGCCCGGCCATACCCCGGCCTGCATGACGCATGTCGTCGGCGATGCCGCCTTTGTCGGCGACACGCTGTTCATGCCGGATGGTGGGTCGGCCCGCGCCGACTTCCCCGGCGGCGACGCGCGGACCCTCTATCGCTCGATCAAGCGGGTGCTCGAACTGCCGCGTGAGACGCGACTGTTCATGTGCCACGACTACGGCCCGAACGGCCGCGAGATCCAGTGGGAGACGACCGTCGGCGACGAGATCGACCACAATATCCATGTCGGCAAGGGCGCGGACGAAGACACCTTCGTGAAGATGCGGGAGGCGCGCGACGCCACGCTCGCCATGCCCAAACTGATCATCCCCTCCCTGCAGGTCAACATGCGGGCCGGGCAGCTTCCTCCCAAGGACGAAGCTGGCAAGACCTTCCTCAAAGTCCCCGTCAACGGATTGTGACCATGTGGCCCTTCAAGAAAGCCAACCAGATGAACTACCGCACTATCGACCCCAACTTCGCCGTCGCCGGACAGATTCAGCCGGACCAGATCGAGGCGCTTGCCGCAGCCGGCTTCAAGTCCATCGTTTGCGCCCGCCCCGACAACGAGGAGCCGGGCCAGCCAAGCTTCCGGCAGATTTCGGCCCAGGCGGAAAAGCTCGGCATGAAGTCGGTGCACATCCCCATTTCGGGCGGCATCTCGGATGGTTCGGTCAAGGCCATGAAGGCGGCCCTCAAGAACCTCCCCAAGCCGATGTACGGCTACTGCCGCTCCGGCGCCCGCGCCGGCTCGCTCTACGGCGCTGCCCTGCGATCCTGAGCCATGTGGCCGTTCGTCAAGACCAGATCAGGAGTAAGTACAGTGCGGGTCAGCAAGATCGATGACCAGTTCTCCGTGACCGGACAGATCACCCCCGACCAGATCCCGGAGATTTCCGCGGCTGGTTTCCGGGCGATAGTTTGCGCCCGTCCCGACAACGAGGAGGGCGGCCAGCCCAGCTTCGATGCGGTGGCACGGGAGGCTGAGCGGCACGGGCTGCAGATCGTCCACATTCCGGTTTCGGGCATGGTGGGCGAGGAGCAGATCCACCGCTTCCACCAGGCGATGGAGCAGATGCCGCGCCCCGTCCTCGGCTATTGCCGCTCCGGCGCCCGCGCCGGCAACCTCTACGCAACGCTGCGGAACTAGACCAGGATGCTGAAGACCTACCTGCCCATCCTCGATTGGGGGCGCCGCTACAACCGGCAGACCCTCGCCAGTGACCTGGTCGCGGCGATGATCGTGACCATCATGCTCATCCCGCAATCGCTGGCCTACGCGCTGCTGGCTGGGTTGCCGCCGGAGGTAGGTCTTTACGCATCGGTGCTGCCGCTGGTGGCCTATGCCATCTTCGGCACCTCGACGTCACTCGCCGTCGGTCCGGTCGCCGTCGTGTCGCTGATGACGGCGACGGCAGTGGGGCGGCTTGCAGCCGAGGGCACCACCGACTATGCCAGCGCCGCGGTGCTGCTTGCCTTGCTGTCGGGCCTGATGCTGGCCGTCATGGGCGTGCTGCGGCTGGGCTTTGTCGCCAACTTCCTGTCCCATCCGGTGATTTCCGGATTCATCACCGCCTCCGGCATCATCATCGCCGCCGGCCAACTGGGCGGCCTCCTGGGAATTTCCGCCAGGGGCCAGACCCTGCCGGAGATCATCCAGTCGCTCGCCTCAAGCCTGGGCGACATCAATTTCTACACCGTCGCCGTCGGCCTGTTCGCGCTGGGCCTGCTGGTGTGGATACGGACCAGCCTCAAGCACGGGCTCACGCGCCTCAAGGTGCCCGAGGGCGCCGCCAAGGTGCTGGTGCGCGCCGGGCCGGTTTTCGTGGTGTTCCTCACCATGGGCGCTTCGGCCCTGTTCGAACTCGGCGCCAAGGGCGTCGCGCTGGTCGGCGCCGTGCCGCAGGGATTGCCGATGCTGTCACTGCCGCGCTTCGACCTCGAAACGGTGCAGGCGCTGCTGGTGCCGGCGCTGATCATCTCGATCGTCGGCTTCGTTGAATCGATCTCGGTGGCCCAGACGCTCGCGGCCAAGCGGCGCGAACGCATCGCGCCCAACCAGGAGCTCATCGGCCTGGGCGCCTCCAACATCGCGGCCGCCATCGGCGGCGGTTACCCGGTGACCGGGGGCTTTGCCCGCTCGGTGGTCAATTTCGATGCCGGCGCGGCGACCCCGGCAGCGGGTGCCTTCACCGCGGTCGGCATCGCGCTCGCCACCCTGCTGCTGACACCGTTCCTCGCCATCCTGCCAAAGGCCACGCTTGCCGCCACGATCGTCATTGCGGTGCTGACGCTGGTCGATTTTTCGATCCTCAAGCGCGCCTGGCGCTATTCCATGGCGGATTTCCTTGCCGTGCTGATCACCATCGCCGGAACGCTCCTGCTGGGTGTCGAGACCGGCATTTCGCTCGGCGTGGGCACATCGATCCTGGTGTTCCTCTACCGCTCGTCGCGGCCCCATGCCGCCGTTGTCGGCCAGGTTCCCGGCACCGAGCACTATCGCAATGTGCTGAGGCACAAGGTCGATACCGTGCCCGGCCTGCTCTCCATCAGGATCGACGAGAGCCTCTACTTCGCCAATGCCCGCTACCTCGAGGACCTGATCTACAACCGCGTCGCGGCTGATCCCGCGGTCAAGGACGTCGTGCTGATGTGCTCGGCGGTCAATGCGATCGACATGTCGGCGCTCGAAAGTCTCGAGGCCATCCAGCACCAGCTCGCCGACCTGGGCGTGCGGCTGCACCTGTCGGAGGTGAAGGGCCCGGTGATGGACCGGCTGGAGGGAACGGAGTTCCTCGCGCATCTGAAGGGGCGAGTGCACCTGAGCCAGCATCAGGCGGTGCAGGCCATCGTGCGGGAGGCGTCCGCCGAGTCGGGGAAGCCTGCCGCGCCGGTCCTCGTGGTCGCTGGCTGAGCCGGCACGGCCAGGACCCCGCAAGGCTCCTGCTCACCTTTCGGATACAACTCGGCAGAAAGAGGCGCATGTCCTACCAATTGGGCATAAGGCAGAACCTGACGCCATTCCTCCAGCAATTGCTGCAGGTGTTCTTCGTCGGACTTACCATCGGCCTGCAACGCACCGTTATCCCGGCACTGGCGGAAAGCGAGTTCGGGGTCGCCAGGGGCTCCATGCTGGCCGTCTTTGCCTTCGTGGTGTCGTTCGGGGTGGTCAAGGGCACGATGAACTTCGTCTCCGGGCGCCTGGCGGAGCGTGTCGGTCGGCGCAGGGTGTTGATCTGGGGCTGGCTTTTCGCGCTGCCGATCCCGTTCGTCATTCTCTTCGCCTCCAACTGGTGGTGGATCGTCGGCGCGAGCATGCTGCTGGGCATCAATCAAGGCTTTGCCTGGTCGATGACGGTCACCGCCAAGATGGACATCGTGCGGGCGGATCAGCGCGGCCTGGCCACTGGCATAAACGAATTCGCCGGCTACAGCGGGGTTGCGCTGGCAGGGGTGGTTACCGGCTACCTGGCGAGCCTGTTCGATCCACGCCTCAGCCTGTTCGTCTTCGGTCTGGTCATCGCAATCGCGGCGCTGCTGGCCGCGCTAACGGCGTTCACTGAAACACTGCCCCACGCCAGGGCAGAGGCGGCCCGCCACAAGGCGGGAGTTCAGACTGGACCCAGGCCACGCTTTGTCGATGCGCCCGAGCACCCTACTACCGGTGAGGTCTTTGCCCTCGTCAGCTGGAAGAACCGGACGTTCATGGCGCTGGCGCAGGCCGGCAGCGTCGAGAAATTCGTCGACGCCTTGATGTGGGCGCTCGTGCCGGTCTTTCTCGTCTCGAAGGGCGCAAGCCTGATTGAGATTGGGTGGATCACCGGCATCTACGGTTTCGTCTGGGGCGGCAGTCAGCTCTGGACGGGCCCGTTGTCCGATCGCGTCGGGCGCAAGTGGCCAACCGTCGCCGGCTTTCTGATCTGCTCGGCCGGTGTATTTGCATTTCCCGCCCTCAAGACCCCCCTCGAATGGTCCATCGCCGCGGCCGTGATCGGAGTGGGCATGGCATTGCTCTATCCGACGCTCATGGCCGCAATGGGCGATATTGCCCCGCCGAACTGGCGAGGCTCGGCGCTGGGCGTCTACCGCTTCTGGCGCGATCTCGGCTACGCCATCGGCGCGGTCGCCATGGGCATCCTGGCCGACGCATCCGGACTTCTCGAGGCGGGCTTCTGGTTCACCGGACTGGCCATGGCGCTGTCCGCCCTCTGGCTGACGTTGGGGATGGGGGAAACTCATCCCAGCCTCGCTGCCGGTGTTTCCGGCGACCCGCCTGCGCTCTGAGGTCGTGCTTGCGCGCGTCAGCTCCGCGCCTCGGCCTGCTCATTGCCCCACCACAATCAACAGGATCACCGCTTTGATACATTAGAACATTCGAACATCAGCAGCCGCGAAGCATTCGCGAACTGGCCCGGCGGGCCGATGACGAACCGAAGACAGGTATATGACGACCAACTTTACACCAATTGAAGCGTTGCTCGGCGGCACGCTGATCGGGCTTGCTGCCGTTGCCCTTATGGCCCTGCACGGCAGGATAGCCGGAATGACCGGGATCGTGGCGGGTCTCATTTCCCCCAAGGGAGACTGGGCCTGGCGTGCCGCTTTCCTCCTCGGCGCGATCGCTGCGCCGATCGGGATTCTGTTGCTGACGGGCACAGCGGTGCCGGTGCAGTCGGAACTGCCCGCCTGGGCGATCATCGCGGGCGGCCTGCTCGTCGGCGTGGGGGTGAGCTTCGGAGGCGGCTGCACCTCGGGGCACGGCGTCTGCGGCATGGCCCGCCTTTCCCCTCGCTCCATCGTGGCCACCGCAACATTCCTCGCAACAACCTTCGCCACCGTGTTCGTGGTCCGCCATCTTCTGGGAGGCTTCTGATGCTCCGCATTGTTTCAGCGGCCGGCATTGGCCTCGGCTTTGGCGCCGGCATTGCCATCTCAGGTATGGGCAATCCCGCCAAAGTCCTGAACTTCTTCGATATCTTCGGCAACTGGGACCCCAGCCTGATGCTGGTGATGCTGTCGGCCCTCGTGGTGACTTTCATCGGCTACAGGCTGGTTCTGCGGCGCCCTGCGCCGGCGTTCGAACCAAAGTTCCACCTGCCGACCAAGCGTGAACTGGATCTGCCGCTGATCGGCGGTTCCGCCCTGTTCGGCATCGGCTGGGGCCTGTCGGGCTTTTGTCCGGGTGGGGCAATTCCGGCGCTTGGGTCCGGGGCGCCTGCGCCATTCATCTTCGTTGCGTCGATGATCGGCGGAATGCTCGCGGCAAACGCCTTGAGATCCCTCTCAGCTCGGCGTGCCGTGGCCTGACGCTCGCGCCTGGAGCGGCTTCGCAAAAGCCGCTCCTACGGCGGGGACGACCCGCTGCGCACACCATCGATCATCATCGGCAAGCTGCTGGCGTCTGGCTGCAGTTCCGCTGGCAGGAGCGCGGCGGGCATGTTCCGGTACGAGACCGGCCGGAGAAAGCGTCGGATGGCCAGCGTTCCCGAAGCGGGCAACGAGGGCGCCCGGACGGGTGGAACCGAATCCAGGCAGTTGCTGCTGTTCACAACGGACGCTACTCGGCCGGGAACTTGGCGGCATCCTCCGCCGCGACCTGAGAGTAAATCTCGGTGACCAGCTCGGCGGCCGGCGTGACGCCGGGTTCGCTGAGGTAGACTTCCCACATGCGCGCGCTGTCCGGGATGCCCGCCTCCTTCATTGCCGCGCCGATTGCGGCATAGATCGCCGGAAACTCCTCATAGGGGCCGATATGGACGACCTTCAGCGCGTACCCGTTGGGAGTCATGCCGGCGAGCACGCCGTCGCCCGCCTTCGCGGCATCGGCCGAAGAAACCGGAAAGCCGACATCGACAGCGGTCTTGTCGCCCGACCAGTCGTGGTAGACGGCCATCGGCGGCCCGAGTGCGGCCACCCCGGATGTGCCGAGGAACTGGTCGAGCGTCGTAAACGCGGCGCCCATGAATGCCGGAATCTCGGCCATCGAAATCGTCGCGGTGACGTAGACCATCGGCTGGGCGGAAAGCTGGACGCTGGTGATCTTCACACCAGTCTCCATTGTCTGCGCGGAAGCTGCAGTGGACCCGCCGACGGGCAGGGCGAGCAGGCCGAGCAACACAAGAGGCAGTACTTTGTTGAAGCGCATCTGGAACCTCGCACGATCACGCGGTGAGGCTAGCGTCCCGACCAGGCCCTCGATTTGATCGTCATCAAGTCGATCGCCGGCAGTGGCAACGTCGCGACCGTTTAACTGCGTCGTGTGGGCCGGTGCCCTAGCGCCAGCGCGGGCGAGCCCACTCGGCCTCACTTTCGACCCGGCGGTGGCGCCGTGGTGTTGCGGATGACCAGATAGGTGTCGAGCGTAACCCGGGCGTCACCCACGGCGCGCGAGCCGAGCATGTCGAGCAGCAGCGACATTGCCGCCCGCCCGGTTTCGTCCGAGCGGTTGGAGACCGTGGTCAGCGACGGGTAGGTCGCGGCGCCCAAGACGTCATCGCAGCCGACGATGGAGAAATCCGCGGGCACGCTGACGCCCTGATCGGCAAGGCCGGTCATGATGCCCTGCGCCGTCAGGTCGTCGAAGGCGATGGCGGCGGTGGCGCCGGTTGCGAGAATATCCGGCACCACGGCGCGCCCGCTTTCATAGCTCGGCACCCGCGCGGCGACGATGCTGACCTCGAGCCGGTGCTGCCGGGCGCCCTGCCGCACCGCGGCGCGGCGCTGCTGGTTCGACCATGAGCTCGACGGGCCGCTGATATAGACGATATGCCGGTGGCCGAGCTCGGCCAGATGGGCGATCGCCTCGCGCACCCCGATGGCGCTGTCGATCAAGACGCGCGGGATCCCCGGCACATCGCGATTGACCAGCACCAGCGGGCGCTTCAGTGCATGGGCGCGAATCCGCTCATCGGTGAGGCGCGAGGCGCACAGCACCAGCCCTTCGACCTGGCTGAGGAACCGGTCGACCAGCTTGTCTTCCTGGCGCCAGCTCTCGTCCGAATTGCCGAGGAACACGCAGAAATCGGAGCGATCCGCTTCCATCTGCGCCGCGCGGATCAGCGGCGGGAAGAACGGGTTGGCGACATCGGGTACCACCAGCGCCACATTGCCGTAGCGCCCGGTGCTCAGCGCCCGGGCGGTGTGGTTGGGGACATAGCCGATGCTGCTGGCGATCTCGAGGATGCGCGCCACGGTTTCCGCGCCGAGCATGCCCGGCTGCGTGAAGGCCCGCGACACGGTCGACTTCGAGACCCCCGCCGTCCTTGCCACATCCATCATGGTGGGCAGGTCCTTGCGGCCCTTGCCTGCTGTCATGCTGTTGCCCTTGCGCAGCCTGGAACGATCGCTCCCACAGTTCAACGTGGCTTGGCAATATCCCGTCCCATCCAATGCCGAGTGTTCGACAGGGGATTGACGTGCAACCGGTTGCATTCGATAGTCAAACGAAATCGTGGTTCGAACGCGATGGGTCGCGGGGAGTGTTTTCGCCAATGAGTTCGAGTGTCGTGCCTGAGGCTGGAACGCGTGAGCGGCGAGTCGAGCAGCTCAAGGTCAAGAGCTTTGTCACCCGCGAGGAGTTGGGACGCGTCGCTGCCGGCGAGATCGCAGCGGAGTTGCGGTCGAGGCTTGCCCGGCAGGCGGCAGTTCGAATGGTCTTTGCTTCGGCCCCGAGCCAGAGCGATGTCATAGATGCGCTGGCGGCAGAGCCCGGCATCGACTGGCGCCGCGTCACCGCCTTCCACATGGATGAATATATCGGGCTCGCCCCCGACGCGCCGGAGCGCTTCGGCAGCTGGCTCTCCCGTTACATCTTCGGCCGCCTGCCCTTCGCCGCGGTGCACCCGATCCTTCCCGGCGACGACCCCCAGGCGACGGCGCGCGACTACGCGACGCTGCTCGCGGCGGCGCCGATCGACATCGTCCAGCTCGGCATCGGGGTGAATGGCCACATCGCCTTCAACGACCCGCCGGTGGCCGATTTCAACGATCCGCTGGATGTGAAAGTGGTGGAGCTGGATGAGGTCTGCCGGCAGCAGCAGGTCGACGACGATTGCTTCGCCACCCTTGCCGACGTGCCGCTGCGCGCCATCACGCTGACCGTGCCGCGGCTGTTGCGGGCCGATCGGCTGTTCTGCATGGTGCCTGGGCGGGTGAAGCGCAACGCCGTGCGCGCGGCGCTAGAGGGGCCGTTGAGCACCGCCTGCCCGGCCTCCATCCTCCGCACCCACGCCGACTGCACGCTTTACCTCGATGCGGAGTCAGATCCCCATGCCTGAATTGATCGACGCCGACGCGCTCTGCCGCGGCTACTACGACGACGTCACCGCACTGATGCGGCGCATCCTCGTCGAGGAGCGCGACGCGACCGAGCGTGCCGCCGAGCGGGTTGCCGAGCAGATCGCCGCCGACCGGCTGGTCTACGCCTACGGGCCGGGCGGCCACTCCAACCTCGCCTCGCAGGAAATCTTCTTCCGCGCCGGCGGCCTGATGCATGTCAGCGCCATTCTCGATGAGGGCACGTTGCTTTCCGGCGGCTCGCTGCGCTCCATGGCGATCGAGCGCACCCCCGGCTACGGCAAGATCGTCATCGCCGACCAGCGGCTCGGCGAGGGCGACCTGCTGATCCTCGTCAATGCCTACGGCATCAATGCCGCGCTGATCGATGCGGCGCTGGAAGCCAAGCGCCGCGGCGTATTTCTGATCGGCGTCAACTCGCACGAGCACGCCAACAACTCCGCGCCGACCCACCCGGCGCGCCATCCGACCAAACACAACCTGCACGAGCTGGTGGACATCGCCATCGACTGCAAGGTGCCGATCGGCGACGCGATCGTGAAGGTGCCGGGCATGGGCGAGAAGATTGGCGCCATCTCCACCTTCGCCAACGCCTTCGCGCTCAACAACCTGGTGATCCGCACTGTCGCCAAGCTGGTGGAACGCGGCATCGAACCGCCAGTCTGGCGCAGCGGCAACGCTCCCGGCGGCGACGAGGCCAATGCGAAGTTCATCGCTCGATTTGCCGAGCGGGTACGCTGGCTGTGACGGCTCAACTCGTCGGCCGCGATCCCGACACCGGCCAAGGCATTGCCATCGGCATCGCCGACGGCCGGATCGCTGCCATCGACGCGGCGGACTACCATGGTCCGCTCTATCTTGCGCCGGGCCTGGTCGACCTGCAGGTCAATGGCTACGCCACCCACGATCTGAACGACGGCACCGTGACGCCGGAGCGCGTCCTGGCGTTGACCGAAATGCTGCTGGCGCTGGGCACCACCACCTACCTGCCGACCCTGGTGACCGCCAGCGAGGCGAACATCACCGCCGGGCTCATGGCGATCCGCGAGGCGCGGGCGCGTTACCCGCTCGTCGCGTGCGCCGTGCCCTTCGTGCATGTCGAAGGGCCGTTCATCTCAATCCATGACGGCCCGCGTGGCGCCCATCCGGCTGCCCATGTCCGTGACGCCGATATCGCCGAGTTCGAACGCTGGCAGGCGGCGAGCGGTGGGCTGGTCGGGCTGCTGACGCTGTCGCCGCATTCCGATGCCGCCATCGCGCTGGTGCGTCATGCAGCAGGGCAGGGTGTGCACGTCGCCATCGGTCATACCGATGCGAGCCCCGAGCAGATTCATGCCGCGGCAGTAGCTGGCGCCACGCTCTCGACCCATCTCGGTAATGGCATATCGGCGATGCTGCCGCGCCACCCCAACGTGATCTGGGCGCAACTGGCGGACGATCGGCTGACTGCCACGCTGATCGGCGACAGCCACCACCTGCCGGCCGACACGTTGAAGGCAATGTTGCGCGCCAAGGGGCTCGACAAGGCCCTGCTGGTCTCAGACGTGGTGTCGCCGGGTGGATTGAAGCCAGGCATCTATCACCAGACCATCGGCGGCCGGGTCGAACTGCAGGCCAATGGCCGGCTGGGGCCGCCGGGCACGCCTTACCTCGCCGGTGCTGCGCTGCCGCTGGGCGATTGCGTGGCGCGCACCGTCACGATGACCGGGCTGAGCCTCCCGCAGGTGCTGGGGCTGGCGACGCGCAATTCCGGCCGCTTTGCCGGCGGCCGTGGTTTGCTCGAAATCGGCGCGGCGGCGGACCTCATTCAGTTCGAGTGGGCGCCGGGCGCCGAACGGCTGACCATTGCTGCAACCTATCTGGCCGGGGAGCGGGTATGGGCGCGTTGAAGGCCGGCATCGCCGTCGTCGATATCACCCCGCCGCCTGGGCTGCTGCTCGCCGGCTTTGCCGCCCGCACCGAGCCGGCAACCGGGGCGCACGATCCATTGACAGTGCGCGCCGTGGTGGTCGGCGATACCGCCATCGTCGTCGCTGACGTCATCGGCATCCACGAGGCGATGAGCGCGCGCATCCGCGAGCGTTGCCCGCTGCCATCCGCCAATGTCATCGTCGCGGCCACCCATACGCACGGCGCGCCGGTCTCGATGGCGGACCGGCTGAGCGCTGAGGCCGACCCGACATTCCTCAGGGCGCTCGAGGATGGCTGCGTCGCCGCGCTGACCGAAGCGGCCGCCAACGCCGTGCCGGCCGAGCTGAGCGTCGGTCTCGGCGCCGATCCCGACGTGGCCCGCAACCGCCGTCACGCCGACGGTCCGCTCGATCGCGCCCTGCCGGTGCTGCGCATCCGCGACGCGGCGGGGCGCCTCTTGGCGGTGATCGTCTCCTATGCCTGCCACCCCACCGTGCTGGGTGCCGATAACCGGCTGATGACCGCGGATTTCCCGCATTTCGTGCGCACCACGATCGAGGCGGCGCATCCGGGCGCGGTGGCGATTTTCCTCAATGGCTGTTGTGGCGACGTCAATATCGGGCACACCGCCCAGGCGTCAGTGACGCTCAACGCCAATGCCGCCCGCACCTTCGAAAATGCCGAGCGACTAGGCACCCGGATCGCCGAGGCGGCTCTCGCCGCGCCGGAGACAATGCTCGGCGCCGCGGCAACGGCCGCCGAGCAGTGGGTCGAACTTACCCTCGAGCGGCGCGAACGCGACCTGCCGGCGCTGGCCGCTGCCTGGGATGACGAGGCCCGCACCGCCGAGCCGGTGCGGGCCACGGTGCTGCAGCATTGGGCCAACTGGGCCCGCCGTTATGCCGGCCAACCTGAGGCGAGCTGGGTCGGTCGCGTCAGCGTCCTCGATTGGGGCGGCCTGCCGATTGTGGCCTTGCCCGGAGAGATCTTTGCCGAAACCGGCCTTGCCGTCCGCACTGTCAGCGCCGGCCGCCCGGCTTTGGTGCTGTCCTATGCCGACGGCACGCCGGGTTACATTCCGCCTGCCAGTGAGTTTGGCTTCGGCGGCTACGAGGTCGATGAGGCGCATCGCTTCATCGGTATGCCCGGGGCATTCGCCGCCGGTTCTGCCGAGCGCCTGGCCCTCGCGGCCAAGACCTTGCTCGGACTACCAAAACAGGCTGCAACGCCTAGAAAATGAGGGGTTTCGACGCTGTCGCGCGGTTAGCGCCGCTTGACACGCAACCGGTTGCAGTCAAGACTTCACTATGTGCTGGATCGTTCGTTAAACAGGGATGACAACGATGATGAAATTGCTTTCTCGGCCTCAGCTTTCTGCCTTCTCGACACTCGGACGACAGCTGCTGCTGGCGTCCGCTATGGGGCTCGGGCTGGCCGCCACGGCGGTCTCCGCTCAGGAGATCCGGGTGTGGAGCGGCTATCCGGAACTGGCGCCGTTCTATCAGCATGTCGCCGAGGGGATGGCGGCCGAATACCCGGACCTCAAGGTCACGGTCGAAGCCATCGCGCTGCGCGAACACGAAAAGCGCGTGGCGCTCGGCGTCACCTCCGGCGAAGCTGCCGAGGTTATCGAGCTGGCGACCACCATTGCCGCCCGCTACCTCGAGGGCGGCCTGCTCAACACCCCGCCGGCCGAAGTGACGGCCTTCGTCAAGGATCCCGCCAATTTCGGCGAGTTCTTCGTCAACTCCGCCAGCTATGACGGCACCGTCTACGGCATGCCACTGTTCCGCGGCCAGAGCGCGCTCTACTACAATACCGACATGTTCGCCGCGGCTGGCCTCACCGAGCCGCCCAAGACCATGGCCGATTTCGACGCCTATGCCGAAAAGCTGACGCAGCGCGATGCCAGCGGGGCGCCCACCGTCACCGGCTGGAGCATGCGGCTCTCGGGCGGCGGCTCGGGCATTGCCGAAAAGTTCGCCATCAACATGTGGCAGCATGGCGGCGAGCTGATCGCCCCCGCCGGCGAGGGCCTGTGGAAGTCGAACTTCGCCTCCGAAGCCGGCACCGCCACCATGAAGCAGTACCTGCACAACCTGTTCGACACCAAGACGGTGACGGTGGAGTCGCCGGCTGACGCCGATGCCTTCGAGCGTGGCCAGACTGCCATGTTCATCCGCGAGTCCTGGGTGATCGGCGATATCGCCGCCAAGGCCCCGGACCTGAAATATGCCACGGCCACGCTGCCGCGTGGCTCGATCGTCAGCCCCGGCCAGCTCTACGTCAAAGCCGGCGCCGACAAGGAAGCCGCCGCCTGGGCTTTCGTGATGGCAACGCAGAAGCCCGAGAACCTGCTCTGGCTGCTCGACAATGTCGGCTGGCTGCCGAACCGTTCGGGGCTCGATTTCTCGGCCATCCTTGCCTCCAAGCCCGGCTTCGAAGCCTACGTCAACTACCCCACGAGCTATGAGTTCTTCACCGTTCCGGCCATCGGCCCGATCGATGAGATCCAGACCCGCGCCGCTGCCTTCCTCGTCGAAGCTTTCGCCAAGCCGGAGCTGGCCACCGACGATGCGGCGCTCAAGGCCTTCCTCGAGAATGCCGACAAGGAGATCAACGCCATCCTCGACCGTGAAGGCCTGCTTGGCCAGTAAGCCGCCTCTTGCAAACCTGCCCTTGCTCAACCGCGGCCTTCGGGGATCATTCCCCGGAGGCAGCACGGAGACGATGACATGCTGAAGCGACGACGCCTGCTCTTCTCGCTGCTTGCCATTCTGCCTGTCATCGCCATCTTCGCCTTCGTCCGGGTCTATCCGATCGGTGAGATCCTGCGGCTGAGCCTGCACAAGTGGGACATCCTGTCGAAGAAGAAGCCGTTCATCGGGCTCAGGAACTTCCAGGAGCTGCTGGGCGACCGGCTGTTCCACGAGGCGCTGTTCAACACCTCGATCATCGCCTTCGGCGTGCTGCTGATCACCATTCCATTGTCGCTGGTGATCGCCGCGCTGATCTTCCACCGCACCCGCTCGCGCTTCGCCGCGTTCTACGAAACGGCGGTGTTCATCCCGCACGTGGTGTCGCTGGTGCCCGCCGCCATGGCGTGGAAATGGATCTTCGACGCGCGGCTGGGGCCCCTCAACGCGTTCCTCTCGATGTTCGGCGTCAAACCGATGTCGTGGCTGTTCGACCCGGTGCTGTCGATCATCTGCGTCATTGTCCTGTGTTCCTGGCAGGCGCTCGGCTTCGCCGTGCTGATCTACCTCGTCGGCTTCAAGAGCCTGCCGGTCTCGGTGTACGAGGCGGCCAAGCTCGATGGTGCCTCCGGCCGGCAGTCGTTCTGGCACCTGTCGGTGCCGATGCTGAAGCCGATCACCCTCTATGTCTCGGTGGTGACACTGGTTTCGGCATTCAACGTCTATGCCCAGGTCTATGTGCTGGCTTCCGATGCGCAGGGCGCACCGGGGCGGCAGGTCCGGGTGCTGGTGCTCGATATGCTCGAGAACAGCTTCCGCAATTACCGGGTCGGCTATGCCGCCTCGGAGGCGGTGGTGCTGCTGGCCATCGTGCTGCTGCTGACCTTCGTGCAGTTCAGCCTGCTGCGTGACAAGAGGGCCGCCCGATGAGCGCCAGAACCCAGATCGAGAAACACTCCCGCGAGGTCGGCGACCGGACGCTTAAGGCGCGCGCCACCAATCTCGGCATCGACCTGTTCCTCGGGCTGTTCGGGCTCCTGATGATCCTGCCGCTGGTCCTGCTGGTCGCCAACGCCTTCAAGACGCCGCAAGAGATGCTGAGCTGGCCGCCCACCGTCATTCCGGCCCAGCCGACGCTGGCCAATATCGAGGCGGTGCTGGCCGATACGCCGCTGCTGCGCTGGATCTTCAACAGCTTCAGCTTCGCGCTGCTCTCGGCCTTCGCGATCCTCATTACCTCGACCATTGCCGGCTACATCCTCGCCAAATTCCCGTCGCGGGCGATGAGCGTGCTGTTCGCCATTATCCTCGCCACCGCCATCGTGCCGTTCGAGGTCTACATGATCCCGCTCTACTTCCAGGCGCAGAGCATGGGCCTGCTCAACTCGGTCTGGGGGCTGCTGCTCGGCTATCTGGTGATGAGCTTCGGTATCTTCCTGATCCGACAGAACGTCATCCACTCGATCCCCGACGAGCTGCTCGAGGCCGCGCGGATCGATGGCGCCGGCGAAATCTGGATCTTCATCCGCATCGTCGTGCCGCTGTTGCGCGGCGCGCTCGGGGCACTGTTCGTCCTCGCCTTCTTCCAGGCCTGGACGGCCTTCGCCTGGCCGCTGATCGTCGCCACCACCAAGGACAGCTATACCATCGAGGTCGGCCTCGCACTGTTCCAGACCGGCTTCACCGTCGACCTCGGTCGCCTCAGCGCCGCCTCCGCCATTGTTCTCGTGCCGTCGGTGGCTTTGTTCGTCTTTTTGCGGCGCAACTTCGTCGAAGGCGTCGCCAGCACCGGGCTCAAGGAATGACCGATTTCTTCGCCGCGGCGCGGCAACGCTATCTCGCCTCCAATGCCGAGACGCTGCGCTGGATGCTGGCGCGGCCGCCGCTGCACGGTGCTTTCGTCAACACCAAGCTGAACCCGCTGACCCTCGTCGATTATGCCGCGGTCGATGGCTGGCGCGGGCCCGACCATGTCTATGGCTGGATCCAGGGCCGGGCCCTCGAGGCCATCGTCACCCACGCGGCGGCCTTCGAAAGCATCGACCCGGAGCTCACGCTGGCCCTCGATATGGGGGGGCGACGGCTCTACGCGGCGCTCGACAAGCTGCGCGCCGCCGATGGGCACGTCTATTTCTGTTACGACCGCGACATGCACCCGATCCGTTTTGAGGGTGAAGTCTTCGTTCCCCAGACGCAGCCGGCCGACATCTACAGCTTCTCAGATACCTTTGCCGCCAAGGGCCTGGTCGCCGGCGCGGCGCGTTATGCGCCCGCCAATCTGCCGCGTCAGCTCGAGGCGCTAGCAAAGGTGATCGCGGCCATCGAAGACCATCGCTTCCAGATCGACGAGAAGCTGCCGCTCGGGCGCCAGGTGCTCGAGGCCGAGGCCGCGGACTTTGGCCCGCGCATGATCATGCTGAGTGCCGGAGCCTTGCTGACCGGCATCGGCTGCCGCGATCGCACGGCGTTTGCCGATCGCTTCATCGGCCATGTCATCGACAACTATTTCGACCCCGCCAGTGGGCTCTTACGCAACGTGCCGGGTGAGGATCGCTGCAATGTCGGGCACGGCATCGAGTTCGTCGGCTTCGCCCTCGATTACCTCGAGGCCGACGCCGACCCGGAACTGCTGCGGGTGCTGGAGACCATCCTCGTTTCGTCGTTCGACCGCGGCTTTGTCGGGCCCGGCGTGCGGCTGGTGGTGTCGGCGGCGAGCGGCGCGCCGATCAGCCCCTATTGCCCCTGGTGGTCGCTGCCTGAAACCATCCGCAGCGCCGCGCTCTGCCACGAGCGCTCGCACAGCGCCCAGAGCCTTCGCGTCTGGCAGAAGGCCGACGAAGTCTTCTTCCGCGACTATTGGCGTCCTGGCACCGGCATTGCCTACCAATGCCTCACCGACGAAGGACCGATCGACTACGTGCCGGCCACCCCGGATCTCGATCCCGGCTACCACACCGGGTTGAGCCTGCTGGCCGCGATCGATGTGGTCGGTCGCCGGAGCTAGAGCAGATGCGGCGCCTCGTTAACGGCGAAGCACGGCGCCTCAGCGCCCACCGCCGTCATTCCCGCGCAGGCGGGAAGCGGCGTGCGATCAGGCGGCTCTATCACCGGTATTTCCTCACCCACGGTGTCACCCCGGCGCAGGCCGGGGCCCATCCTGAGGTCTTTCCGGCCGCCCCGGGGGGCGTGGTGAAATCTCAGGATGGGTCCCGGCCTTCGCCGGGATGACACCGAGTTTGTGGCGCTACTCGTGGTGAGCGCACCGATGGGCGAGGAGGCTCAAATGCAGCGCAGGGGCATCGCCGTGATCGGCGCCGGCATGGGAATGAAGCCGCATGCGCTGAGCCTCTGCGATCTGGCTGATCGGGCCGAAGTGATCGGCGTGTTCAGCCGCTCGGCCGAGCGTCGCGAAGCGGCCCATGCGGCCTATGGCTTTCCGGTCAGCGACGACCTCGACGCCCTGGTCGGCGATCCCCAGGTCGATGTCGTGCTGGTGCTGACCCCGCCATCGGCGCATCTCGAAGTGGTGCGGCTGGCGGCGGCCGCGGGCAAATCCATCCTGCTCGAAAAGCCCATCGAGCACAGTCCGGCCCGGTCCCGCGAAGTCGTGGCGGTCGCCCGTGCCGCCGGTGTCCGGCTCGGCATCGTGCTGCAGAACCGCACCCGGCCCAATGCGCGAGAGCTCGGGCGCCGCATCGCTCGGGGAGAGCTGGGCGAACTGGCGACCGCCTCGGCTTCGATCCGCTGGTGGCGGGCCCAATCCTACTACGACGAGCCGGGCCGCGGCACGCTGGCGCGCGACGGCGGTGGCGTATTGCTGACCCAGGCCATCCACGCGCTCGACCTGTTCCTGAGCCTCAGCGGCCCGGTCGCCGAGGTCAGCGCCATGGTCGGCACATCGCGGACCCACCGGATGGAATGCGAGGATGTGGTCAGTGCCGCGATCCGCTTTGACAATGGCGCGATCGGTTCGATCGATGCGACCACTGCCAGCTTCCCGGGGTTCCCCGAACGGCTGGAACTGGTGTTCGACCAGGCCACGGCGGTGATGACAGGTGAAAGCCTGATGCTCTATTGGCGCGATGGCACCATCGAGGATCACAGTATCGCCGCCGGCGGCCATGGTGGCGGCGCCGACCCGATGGGCTATTCGCACGCCCGACACCGCGCCGTGCTCGAGGATTTTCTCGATGCCCTGGACGAGGACCGCGAGCCGCTGGTCACCGGCGAGGAGGCCCTCAAAGTGCATCGGCTGATCGAAGCGATCCTCGCCTCGAGCGCCGAACAGCGCCCGGTCCGGCTGGCTGAGCTCGACCGGTGAGGCAGGCGTCGGTCTGGCTCGGGCGCAGGGGCAGTCGCACATGACGGACCACCGAGAGTGCAGTGCCCAGTTCACATACGATAGCCCTGCGCCTAGGGGGAAGGTCGATGCGCTCTTCCGCCATGACACGGCCCTGATGTTACGATCAAGGATCGTGAGTCGTGGGTGCTTCGTGGGGGTGATGATGGCTGTGCTTCGCGTGCTTGCTTTGGCGGCTGTCGCCCTGCTGACGCTGGTCTCGGCGGCGCTGGCGCAACCGGCGCGAGACCTGTTCGGCGCCATGCATTCGCCCACCACCGGCCCCGAGGTCCCGGTGGGCAGCTATGCCAAGGGCTGTATCGCCGGCGCAGTGCAGCTGCCGACCGATGGGCCGGGCTGGCAGGCGATGCGCCTGTCGCGCGATCGGCGCTGGGGCAGTGCCGAGCTCGTCAGCTATATCGGGGCGCTCGCCCAGTCGGCGGCGCAGGATGGCTGGCCGGGGATACTGGTCGGCGATATGGGGCAGGCACGGGGCGGGCCGATGGCCAGCGGGCATGCCTCGCACCAGATCGGCCTCGACGTCGATATCTGGTTCGAGCGGATGCCGGATCATCAGTTGAGCGCCGACGAGCGCGAGACCCTCTCGGCCCGCTCGATGTTGAAGAAGGGCACCCGTGAGGTCGACCCCCAAAGGTTCGGTGAAGCGCAGCGCCTGCTGCTCTATCGCGCGGCGGAGCTGCCGGGGGTGGCTCGCATCTTCGTGGCGCCGGGGATCAAGAAATCGCTCTGCGCCGTCACCTGGCGCGACCGCAGCTTTCTGAACAAGATCCGCCCCTGGTACGGCCATGACGACCATTTCCACGTGCGGCTCGACTGCCCGGCGGGCGTCGAGCTCTGCGTCAACCAGGCTCCGGCGCCAGCTGGCGATGGCTGCGGCGCCGAGCTCGACTACTGGTTCACCGACGAGCCGTACAAGCCGAGCGACAAGCCGCCAGCCCCCCCGCTGACCCTGGCCGATCTGCCCAAGGCGTGCACCACGGTGCTGAGGGCCGACTGAGCCGTCGCGCCGGCGGCGCTCACATGTGGATCGCGGCGACCCTCGCGAACATCGGCGCGAGCGGCGTTGATGCGCCACGGGGCCGGTTCCAGGTGGGCGCACGAGCCATCCCCATCACATGTGCCATCAGCACTAGTTGGTATTTTCGGGGCCCTTAGCCGGCTCAAATCGGGCTTTCCGCGCGTCGGGCGCGGCCCGCACGGCGGCTGGCGGCCGTGGTCGCCATTGCAATCGCGGTTAGTTTTTCGTATAGATCGGCGTACAACTTGTATTCCGGCGCGAACCAAGAATACCGAGAGAGCACCCTCCGCTCGAATTGCGGAACGAGCCCGTGGTGCAGAAGTAGAACTCCCGGTCGTACCATCCGATCTGCGCCGGATGTATTCTGCAACAATCAGAGGCCAAAGGTAGATGCGGCTGTGCTGTCGACGATGTCGACAGCAAGGCCGATGATTTGTTTTGTCTGGCAGCTGAATACAAAGCGTCAACACTTAGGCGGGGAGCAATCACAAAAGCGCTGTAGGGAGCAGTCATCATGGCAATCGTTCTAACAGACGACGAGTTCGTCGTGCTCGACGAGTCACAAGGGCTACAGAACACCGGTGTATCCAGCTCAAGTGAGGACAACAACGACAACGACATAGTCTATACCGACCTGCCGGCCGCCTTCGCGACGCGGCTCTTCGACGCCGGCCAGCTCAGCTTGAGCAGTGCATTTGCCCAGGCCAACGGCGCGGCACAGAACGACTTCATTTCACTCACCGAAGGTTCGACCCTCACCGGCTTCGTCAAGAGCAACGGCGATCCGTTGCTGGCCTACGACGCCGGCACGACCGATCCGACCACCGGTGTGCTCGCCGGCTTCACCACCGTCGATGGCGAGGCAATCTACCTGTTCGCCGACGAGGCTACGGGGCTGGGCGCCTCGATGTTCCTCGGTGTCGACGCGAACGGCGACATCGTGCTCGCCGGCTATCTCGAGGCGGACGGCACCATCTCGACGGTGCAGTTCGAGGCCATCACCAATCCCGACAGCGGCGACCATGACGACCCGGTCGATCTGAGCGGTCTGCTCGATGTCGCAGCCAGTGGCACTATCGATTTCGATTTCGATGACCTGCCGTCCAGCAACAACCTGTTCGCCACGCTCGGCGCCTCGCCGGATGGGCCGGCGATCGTCATTTTTGGCGCCGATATCCATCTACAGGCCGACGGCACACCAACCAATACCAGTGACATGATGTTCATGTCGCAGGCCGGCCCCAATGCCACGATCGGCATGAACAACCAGATGTTCAACCCCGGTGACGCGGCCTTCTTCGCCTACGTTAACGATGTGAACGCCGACTTCCTGTCGGGCTGGGAGCCGGACGGGCTCACCGGCACCGAGGCCGACGATGCCGACAACGCGCTCTATACCGGCGGCACGCTGGACGTGACGGCGGCCCAGTTCACCATCGCGCAGATCCAGGGCAACGGCACCGGCAGCATGACGCTGACCACCTATCTCGGTGCCGCCGACACGGCCCGTGATCTGCTGACCGGCCCGATCGATGGCGCCACCTCGCCCAACATCATCATGGTGAAGGTCACCATCGGTGGCACGACCACCACGTTCGATAGCGATGCCGATCCGGCGGTGAGCGGCTTCGACGTTTCGGGCCTCGGCACAGCTACGGTGACGCTGACGGGAGTCGATGACGGCTACCTCATCGAGTTCGTCACCGACAGCGAGCACAACCGCGTCAAGATCGAAGGCACCGCCGGCAAGTTTGATATCGGCGGCTTCACCATCACCGAAGGCGTCACCACTCACGTGCCGGTCGGCGACCGCATTGTGTTTGAGGACGATGGCCCGTCGGTCGGCGACGGCGACGGCACGCCAGCGTTGACGGTCGATGACAGCGACTTCGTCACCAATGACTCGGCCAGCTATGCCAACCTGTTCGATGTCGATTTCGGCACCGACGGCGGCAAGGACGCCAACAATGACGGCACCGTTGATGCCGATGCCGTCACCTATGCCCTTGGTATCAGCGCTGACGGCGCCGATAGCGGCCTCGTCGACACGCTGAGCAACGAGGCCGTGCTGCTGCATCAGGACGGCGACGATGTCGTCGGCACCACCGCCATCGGCGGCGACGAGGTGTTCCGCATTTCCGTCGACATCAACACCGGCGACCTTACGCTCGACCAGAGCCGCGCCGTGGTCCACGACGATCCGAACGATCCGGAGGAGGATGGGGCCGGCGAGCCCTCTAAGCTCGCTTCCGCAGACCTCATCACACTGACAGCAACGGCCACCGACGATGACGGCGACACCGCCGACCACACGGTCGGCATCGGCGACACCTTCAACTTCGAGGACGACGGTCCGAGCATGGGCCTGAGCGGTGAAGGCGCCCCCGACCTCATCACTGACGACACCGACATCACCGACAGCGACAGCGCCGACTTCTCCGGCCTGTTCACCCCGATCTACGGCAATGATGGGGCAGGCGATGCTACCGGCTATGCGCTCGACGTCAGCGGCGCCGACGCCGATAGCGGTCTCATCGACACGCTGAGCGGCGAAGCCGTGGTGCTGAACCTGGTCGGCGGTGAAGTGGTCGGCACGACGGCGGTCGGTGGCGACGAGGTGCTGCGCATCTCGGTCGATGCCGATGGCAATGTGACGCTCGAGCAGAGCCGCGCCGTGATGCACGACGACCCGGACGACCATGACGAGAGCGGCTCGCCCGCCAAGTTCTCGGCCGCCAGCCTCGTGACCCTCACCGCCACCGTCTATGACGGTGACGGCGACCACGACGACGCCACCGCCGATATCGGCCTCGCTTTCAACTTCGAGGACGATGGACCGTCGATGGATCTCAGCGGTGCGGAGGTCCCGAGCCTCATCACCGACGATACCGACATCACCGACAGCGACAGTGCCGACTTTTCCGGTCTGTTCGATCCGTCGTTCGGCAATGATGGCGCCGGCGCCGACACCACCTACGCCCTCGACGTCAGCGCGCCCGATGCCGACAGCGGCCTCGTCGACACGCTGAGCGGCGAAGCCGTGGTGCTGAACCTGGTCGGCGGTGAAGTGGTCGGCACGACGGCGATCGGTGGCGACGAGGTGCTGCGCATCTCGGTCGATGCCGATGGCAACGTGACGCTCCAGCAGAGCCGTGCCGTGATGCACGATGACCCGGACGACCATGACGAGAGCTCGTCTCCTGCCATGCTCTCGGCCGCCAATCTCGTGACGCTCACCGCCACCGCCTATGACGGCGACGGCGACCATGATGATGCGACCGCCGATATCGGCCTCGCCTTCAAGTTCGAAGACGATGGGCCGGCGATGGATCTCAGCGGTGCGGAGGTCCCGAGCCTCATCACCGATGACACCGACATCACCGACAGCGACAGTGCCGACTTCTCCGGTCTGTTCGACCCGTCGTTCGGCAACGATGGCGCCGGCGCCGACACCACCTATGCGCTCGATGTCAGCGCACCCGATGCCGATAGCGGTCTCATCGACACGCTGAGCGGCGAAGCCGTGGTGCTGAACCTGGTCGGCGGTGAAGTGGTCGGCACCACCGCCATTGGTGGCGACGAGGTGCTGCGCATCTCGGTCGATGCCGATGGCAATGTGACGCTCGAGCAGAGCCGCGCGGTCGTCCACGACGACCCGGACGACCATGACGAGAGCTCGTCTCCCGCCATGCTCTCGGCCGCCAACCTCGTAACCCTGACCGCCACCGCCTATGACGGCGACGGCGACCATGACGACGCCACCGCCGATATCGGCCTCGCCTTCAAGTTCGAGGATGATGGCCCGGCGATGGACCTGTCGGGTGCGGAGGTCCCGAGCCTCATCACCGACGACACCGACATCATCGACAGCGACAGCGCCGATTTCTCCGGCCTGTTCACCCCGATCTACGGCAATGATGGGGCAGGCGATGCTACCGGCTATGCGCTCGACGTCAGCGGTGCCGACGCCGATAGCGGTCTCATCGACACGCTGAGCGGCGAAGCCGTGGTGCTGAACCTGGTCGGCGGTGAAGTGGTCGGCACGACGGCGGTCGGTGGCGACGAGGTGCTGCGCATCTCGGTCGATGCCGATGGCAATGTGACGCTCGAGCAGAGCCGCGCCGTGATGCACGACGACCCGGACGACCATGACGAGAGCGGCTCGCCCGCCAAGTTCTCGGCCGCCAGCCTCGTGACCCTCACCGCCACCGTCTATGACGGCGACGGCGACCACGACGACGCCACCGCCGATATCGGCCTCGCCTTCAAGTTCGAGGACGATGGTCCGTCGATGGATCTCAGCGGCACGCCGCCGCCGACGCTCGTTACCGACGACACCGACATCACCGACACCGACTCAGCGGACTTCTCCGGTGTGTTCGATCCGTCGTTCGGCAATGATGGCGCCGGAGCCGACACCACCTACGCGCTCGACGTCAGCGCGCCCGACGCCGATAGCGGTCTCATCGACACGCTGACCGGTGAAGCGGTACTGCTGAACCTGGTCGGTGGCGAAGTGGTTGGCACGACGGCGCTTGGCGGCGACGAGGTGCTGCGCATCTCGGTCGACGCCGATGGCAACGTGACGCAGCAGCAGAGCCGTGCGGTCGTCCACGACGATCCCGACGACACCGAGGAGAGCTCGTCACCGTCGACCTTCTCGGCTGCCAGCCTCGTCACCCTCACTGCCACCGCCTATGACGGTGACGGCGATCACGACGATGCCACCGCCGATATCGGCCTCAGCTTCAGCTTCGAGGACGATGGTCCCTCGATCGAGCGCAACGCCGACCCGGCACCGGATCTGATCGTCGACGAGACCTTGTTCGGTAGCGATGCCGCCGACTTCTCGGGCCTGTTCACCACGCTGTTTGGCAATGACGGGCCCAAGGACGCGGACGATGACGACGTGCCTGATGCCGACGCCATCACCTACGCGCTGTCAATCAGCGGGCAGGGTGACGATACAGGGCTCATCGACTCGCTGACCGGCGATGCCGTGGTGCTCGATACCGACGGCCTCGACATCATCGGCACCGTGGGTCTGGGTGGGCCGGAAGTGTTCCGCGTTTCGGCCGATCCGGATACCGGCGAGGTGACTTTGACGCTGAGCCGGGCCGTCAAGCATGACGATCCGCTCGACCCGGACGAGGAGACTTCGCCGGCCATCTTCACCGCCAGCAACCTCGTCCACCTGACGGCGACCGCCTACGACGGCGATGGCGACCATGACAGCGCCACCATCGACATCGGCGGCAGCCTGAAGTTCGAGGACGACGGCCCCGCTATCGGGCCGATCTCCGGCGGCATGGTGGACTTCGTCAATGGCGACACCGTCTCCAACCTGCTTGGAGCGGTTCCCGGTGCCGACGGCGCCAATGCCAAGATCACCGACTTCACCGAGAGCTTCGACTTCGGCTTCGCTACGGTGGTGGGCGTGCAGGAAGACGACCAGACCGTCACCTACTACGAGGATGAGAACGGCAACGGCTCGATCGACCCGGGTGAGGACAATGCGTACTTCCGGCTGAGCCTCGACACGGACGATACCGATCCGGCGAACTGGAGTTACCTGTTTGAGACGCTGCAGGATCCATCGCCAGTCAGTATCGACTTCGACTTCGACGAACTGCCCTCCGGTGCGAACCTGTTTGGTGTGGTGGGCGAGTCCGACTCTGATCCGGCAATCCTCGTCTTCGGCAAGAAGGTCGTCGTTAACGCCGCCGGCAACTACACCAACAAAAGCGACGTGATCCACACCTCGCAGGGCGGCACCGGAGCGACCATCGGCGTCAACAACCAGATGTTCGACCCCGGCGATGGCGCTTACTTCGTCTACATCGACGACCCGGTGGCGAATTACCTGTCCGGCGTACCCGGCGGGCTAAGTTCAACCGAAGCGGACGATGCCGACAACGTCCAGTACACCGGTGGCACCGTGGACGTGACCACGGCCTCGATTACCATCTCGCAGATGCAGGGCAACAAGGGCGCTACCATGAAGCTCACGACCTTCCTCGGCACCGCCGAGCAGGGCCGCGACATGGTGCTCACCCCGGATGGAACCTCGCCCAATATCGTCACAGTACGGGTGATCAAGCCGGACGGGACGGTCTATGAGTTCGATGCCGACTCCGATCCTGCCATCGGCTTTGTCGATGTGACCGGCCTCGGCACCACTTCGGTGGTCGTCTCCGGCCTCGACAAGGGCTACACGGTGGAATGGGACACCGACACGCTGCACAACCGCGTCCTGGTTGAAGGCGTGGCCGGCAAGTTCGACGTCGGCAAGTTCAGCATCGGCGAGGCCGGGGTTACCCCGGACGCCGAGCTCGACTTCCAGGTCACCATCGAGGACTTCGATACGTTCGGCGATACCGCGGTGGCTGATTTCACCATCGGTATCGACGGCGACCTCGACGGGGCGATCACCGTCTAGCGGCAACAAGCCTTAGCCGGCCGGGCAATCCCCGGCCGGCGTCTTTCGCGGCGCGTTCCTTGCCAAGGCGGTAGCCATGCCCAAGACCCTCTACGAAACCATCATCGATCGCGTCCGGAACGAGCTTCCGGCGCTTATCCTGTTCAGTTGCCTCGTCAACCTGCTGCTGCTCGTCACCGTGTTCTACATGCTGCAGGTCTACGATCGCGTGCTGTCGACCGACTCGCTCGATACGCTGATCTGGCTGACCCTCGGCACGCTCGCCGCCATCATCGTCTACGGCCTCATCGAGCATGCCCGGCGGTTGATGCTCACCCGTACCGGCGCCTGGCTCAATCTCGAGCTCACCGGCCCGGTGATCCGTCGGGCGATGGAAGCCCGGCTTGCCGGCGCCGGCCTCGAAGCCGGACCGCGCGATGTGTCCGACCTGCGCGCCTTCTTCGATGGCGATGGTCCGCTCGCCTTGCTCGATACGCCCTGGGCCGTCGTCTTCATCGCCTTCATCTGGCAGTTGCATCCGGCGCTCGGCCTCATCGCCATCGGCGGCGCCCTGGTGCTGTTCGGTCTGGCCGTCGGCAACGACATCGCCACCCGGCCGGCGCAGAAGCGCTCGATCGCCGAGTTGCGCGCCAACCACGACGCGGCGCTCCGCTATATCGATGGCGGCGAGACGCTTGCGCCGCTCGGCATGGCGCAGCCGATCATCGAGCGCTGGCAGGAACGCGAACAGCTCGCCACCGACCGCCAGCAGCACCTCGCCGAGGACACCGCGACCGTCGTCAGCATCTCCCGCGCCATCCGCATGGCGCTGCAGGTGCTGATCCTGGGCGCCGGCGCTTATTATGTGCTCCAGGGGCAGCTCACCGGCGGCGCCATGATCGCCGCATCGATCATCCTGGCCCGGGCGCTCTCGCCCATCGAGCGCTCGATCAGCGCCTGGCGCCGGCTGCTCGCCGCCGCCGCGGCGCATCGCAACCTCAAGGCCCTGTTCAAGGGCTCTGCCCCCGACCGCGAGGCGGTGCAGCTGCCACGGCCGCTCGGCCGGTTGTCCGTCGAGGCGGTGAGCTTCGCCGCGCAGGCTCGGCACGAGCCGATCCTCTCCAATGTCAGCTTCAGTCTCGAACCGGGCAGCAGTTGCGCCATTGTCGGTCCGTCCGGGGCGGGCAAGTCGACCCTCTGCCGCCTGCTGGTCGGCGCCGCGCGCCCCAGCTTCGGCCATGTGCGCATCGATGGCGCCGATGTCTTTGCCTGGGATTCCGACGATCTTGGCCGCCACCTCGGCTACCTGCCGCAGCAGGTCGAGTTGTTCCCCGGCACCGTCGGCCAGAACATTGCCCGCTTCCGCCCCATCGACAGCGACAAGCTGGTCGAAGCAGCCCAGCTTGCCGGTGTGCACCAGCTGGTACTGGGCCTGCCCGGCGGCTACGAGACCGACATCGTGGCGACCGGCAACCGGCTGTCGCAGGGCCAGCGCCAGCGCATCGGTCTCGCCCGCGCCGTTTACGGCGATCCGGCCGTGCTGGTGCTCGATGAGCCCAACGCGAACCTCGACAGCGATGGCGACCTCGCCCTCACCAAGGCGCTCGCCGAGCTCCGGCGTCGCCGCCGCACCGTGGTGATCGTCACCCATCGGCCGGTCGACCTGCAGGCCGTCGACAAAATCCTCATCATGCGCAACGGCACCGTCACCCGTTTCGCCGACCGCGACGAGGTGCTTCGCCCCTCCGGCGTTCCCGTCGAGGGCGAGGAGCCGCGGCGCATCCCGCAGCCGACGCGGAAGCTCCCCCGAGCTTCGTCCCCGGGCGTTTCACCGTTTCAATGAACCGGTGAAACGCCCCAAGTCATTGATTATATCGCGCTTTCGAACCGGAAAAGTCTGCAACTTTTCCTGAAAGCACTCCAGGAGGTCGCCGCCATGTTCGAGAACCCGACCAAGCTCTGGCAGATGGCATTGGACTGGTGGCAGGCCGAGGCCCTGCCGCTGGTCGACCAGGCCTGGACGGCCACGCACCACGCCGGTCTCTCCCCCGAAGGCGTGCTCACTGCGGCCGCCACCGTGGTTGCACTGGGCATCCTGCTGCTCATGCTCGGCCAGCGTCGCCGCCGAATCAGACCGCGGGTCGAACTGTCCCGCGCTACCCGGGGTCCGCGCTGGCTGGGCTATATCGCGGCGGTGCTGCTGGTCGGCGGCTTCGGCACCTGGGCTTATGGCGCCCGGCTTGCCAGCGCCGCCATCGCATCGGGCGTGGTGAGCCCCGATGGCTACCGCAAGACCATCCAGCATCTGGAGGGCGGGATCGTCCGTACCATTCATGTCAAGGAGGGGGACGTGGTCGCCGCCGGCGACCCCCTGGTCACCCTCGACGACACCCAGGCCCTGGCCCGCCGCCAGGAGCTGCGCGACCGCTACATTGACCTGCGCGCCCTCGAAGCACGCCTCCTCGCCGAAATGCAGGGGCGTGATGCCATCACCATCCCGGCCGAGCTGCTTGCTTTCCCGGCGGCTGACTATGCCCGAGCCATCGACGACCAGCGTGCCCTTTTCGCGAGCCGCCGCGCCTCGCAGAACGGCCGCGAACAGATACTCGACCAGCGGGTGAAACAGGTGGACGAGCAGATCGCCGGCCTGAGCGAGATGATCGTCGCCGAGGAAGAACAGATCGGCCTGCTCGAACAGGAAGCAGCGAGCGTCAAGCAGCTCTATGACAAGGGTCTCGAACGCCTGCCGCGCCTGCTCGAGCTGCAGCGCGAGGCGGCCAGCGTCGAGGCCCAGCGCGCCGCCAATCGCGCCGCCATCGCACAGAACCGCCAGTTGATCGGCGAAACCCAGATGCAGCTGCTCGCGCTGCGCGACGAAATCGTCGAGAGCGTCAGCGAGGACTTGAGCAAGGTCCGCGGCGAACTCGCAGAACTCGCGAGCCAACTGGCCTCGCGCGAGGATGTGCTGGCCCGCACCGTGGTCACCGCGCCGATCGCCGGCACCGTCATGCATGTGCGGGTCACCACCGTTTCCGGCGTGGTCAAATCCGGCGAGCCGATCCTCGAGATCGTGCCTGAGGGGTCGAAGCTAGTGATCGACGCGCGGCTCAGGCCGCTCGATATCGATGCCGTCCATCCCGGCATGCCGGCCCGCGTCATCCTCACCGCCTTCCGGCAGCGCAACCTGCCGCAGATCCACGGTGTGTTGCGCTCGATCTCGGCCGATAGCCTTATCGACGAGCGCACCGGCAGCGCCTACTTCCTCGCCAAGGTCGAAGTCGACCGGGCGAGCCTCGACGCGCTGGGGGAGGGGATCAGGATGCTGCCCGGCATGCCGGCCGAGATCATGCTGATGGGCGACGAGCAGACCCTCCTCGACTATCTGGTGAGCCCGATCACCGCCTCGCTCGACCACAGCTTCCGGCAGTAGAGCGCGATCAGGAAAAGTTGCAGACTTTTCCGGCTCGATCGCGCGACCAAGCAAAGACTCTACCAGCATACGACTTTCGGCCTACTCCCTCGGGCCCGATCGGCGGTTGCCAACGCTGCCTCGGGCTGTAACCTGATGTACGTCCCTCGGGGAGGACCGCGGGACGACAGGCTAGGGAGAGGCAACGTGAAGATCACTTCGGTGAAGACGGCGGCGACGAGCGGCCATTGCATGCATCTATGGGTCCGCATCGAGACCGACGCCGGCATCACCGGGCTCGGTGAATGCGTGCATGGCGGCTACCAGGCCATCGCCATCATCAAGGAGCTGGAGGAGCGCCTGATCGGCCGCGACCCCTTCGCCATCGACGCGATCTTCGAGGAAACCCGCCGTAGCCTGGTGTTCGAAGGCGGCTTTGCCGGCGCGCTGATCACCGCGCTCACCGGTATCGAGATCGCGCTGTGGGACCTGAAGGGCAAGGCGCTCAAGGTGCCGATCTATGAGCTGATGGGCGGCAAATTCCGCGACGACATCCGGGTCTACTGCGATTGCGAAGTCTCGCCCGGCATGAACATGGACGAGGTGCAGGCCGAGGTCGACAAGGTGCTCGAAGCCGGCTTCAGCGCACTCAAGGTCGATCTCGATATCCGCGCCTATGGCCACACCGGCTCGGAAACCGGCTGGTACGAGAAGGACAGGTTCAACATGACTCCCAACAAGTGGGAGCATGACCGCATGGTGCAACTGGCCGAGATGGTGGTGAAAGCCGCCGGCAAAGAGGTCGAGGTCGCCTGCGACCTGCACACCCGGCTCGACAAGCACTCCGCCATCCGCCTCGCCAAAGACCTCGAGCATTTGCAGCTGATGTGGCTGGAAGAGCCGATCCCGCCCGAGAACATCGACGCCATGGCCGAGATCACCCGCTCGACCAGCGTGCCGATCTGCGGTGGCGAGAACCTCTACCTGCGCCATGGCTTCCGGAAAGTCTTCGAGCAGCAGGCGCTCGACATCATCATGCCCGACATTCCGAAATGCGGTGGGCTGTCGGAGTGCCGGAAGATCGCCGAGATGGCCGACCTCTATTCCATCCCCTTCGCCCCGCACAATGTCAGCTCGCCGATCGGCACCATGGCCTCGGCCCAGGTCTGCGCCACCGTGCCGAACTTCCTGGTGCTGGAGTTCCACTGGTTCCACCGCGACTACTGGAAGACCATCACCGATGGCGGCGAGATCATTGAGAACGGCCGCATCAAGCTGACCGATCGGCCGGGCATCGGGCTCGAGCTGAACGAAGAGGTGGCGAGGCAGCACCAGTATCCGGGGACGACCTGGTTTCAGTGACCGGGACTTCCGAGCTGGCTGCCCCACCCCCTCCCAGCCTCCCCCATCAAGCGGGAGGTGCCCCGCCGGCGGGCGGGGCACGATACAGCCAAATACACCAGCCCCACCTCCCCCTTGATGGGGGAGGCAAGCGAAGCTTGGCGGCTTGCCGCCTGGCGCAGCTCGGAGGGGGGCGCCCCACGCTCGGGGCTTGCGGCTCAGCGCACCAAAGCCGGCCGCTTCGCGTCAAAGCTCCAGCCGCTGATCAAATACTGCATCGCCGCCGCATCGTTCCGGCTCCCCGCCGGCAGTGAACGATAGCGCTGGTGCGCCGCCTCGAGCTGCGCCTCGTCGATCTCCACCCCCAGCCCCGGTCGCTCCGGCACGGCGACGTGCCCGTCACGGATCAGCGGCGGCTCCACCGTCAGTCGCTGGCCGTCCTGCCAGATCCAGTGGGTATCGAGCGCGGTGATCGTCCCCGGTGCTGCGGCGCCCACCTGGGTGAACATCGCCAGCGAGATATCGAAATGGTTGTTCGAGTGGCTGCCCCAGGTGAGCCCCCAGCGCTGGCAGAGCTTTGCCACGTCGATCGAGCCGCGCGGCGTCCAGAAATGCGGGTCGGCCAGCGGGATATCGACGCTGCCGAGCGTCAGTGCGTGCCCCATCTGTCGCCAGTCGGTGGCGATCATGTTGGTCGCGACTTTCACGCCTGTCCGCAGCCGGAACTCCGCCAGCACCTCGCGGCCGGAAAAGCCGGCCTCCGCCCCGCATGGGTCCTCGGCATAGGCAAGGATCGGCTTCAGCCGGGTCGCCAGCTTCACCGCTTCATCGAGCGACCACGCCCCGTTCGGGTCGACCGTCAATCGCGCCTCGGGGAAGCGCTCGGCCAGCGCCTCGATCGCCTCGGCTTCCGCCTCGCCGGCCAGCACGCCGCCTTTCAGCTTGAAATCGCGAAACCCGTAGCGGGCCTCCGCTGCCTCGGCGAGCCGCACGACGGCCGCCGGCGTCAGCGCCACCTCGTCGCGCACTCGCTCCCAATCATCGCCACGCGCCGCGGTGCGGTAGCCGAGCGGCGTTCTGGTGCGGTCGCCGACATAGAACAGGTAGCCCAGCATCTCGACCCGGTCGCGTACCTGGCCGTCGCCGAGCAGCTCCGCCATCGGCACGCCGAGGAACTGACCCATCAGGTCGAGCAGTGCGCATTCGAGCGCCGCCACCGCATGGATGGTGACGCGCAGGTCGAAGGTCTGCGCCCCGCGCCCACCGGCATCGCGACTGGCGAAGGTTTCGCCAATCTGCCGCAGCATCGAGCGATAGGCGCCGATCTCGCGCCCCACGACCAGCTCGCGGCTATCCTCCAGCGTCCTGGCGATCGCCTCGCCACCTGGCACCTCGCCCAGCCCGGTACGACCGGCGCTGTCGGTGAGGAGCACGATGTTGCGGGTGAACAATGGCCCATGCGCGCCGCTCAGGTTCAGCAGCATGCTGTCCTCGCCGGCCACGGGCACGACGCGGAGGGCGGTAATGGTAGGGGTGGCGTGCGTCAACTTACTCTCATCTCTGCTCGGATCGCTGTCCCACCCACGGAGTCATTCCGGCGAAGGCCGGAACCCATCCTGAGATCTGGCGATGAACGCTAATATCTCAGGATGGGCCCCGGCCTTCGCCGGGGTGACGCCGTGGCTGTGGCAGGTATGGCGCCAGATGCGCTCGCCGCTACCCCTTCACCGCCCCGACGGTCAGCCCGCCGACCAGGAAGCGCTGGGCGTACATGTAGAGCACCGCCACCGGGATTGCCGTCAGCAGCGAGGCCGCCATCAGTTCGCCCCAGGGCAGGATGTCGCCCACCACCATCGACTGCAGGCCGATCGGTAGTGTCCTGAGCGATTCCGACGTGATGAACACGAAGGCGAACAGGAACTCGTTCCACGCATTGGTGAAGGCGAACAGCGCCACCGACAGCAGTGCCGGCGCCGCCAGCGGCAGGGTGATGCGGATGAAGGCATAGAGCCGGCTCGCCCCGTCGATCATCGCAGCTTCTTCGAGCTCCACCGGGATCGAGCGGAAATAGCCGATCAGCACCCAGGTGGCGAAGGGGACGAGGAAGGTCGGGTAGGTGGTCAGCAACGCGCCATAGCTGTTGATCAACCCCAGATCGCTCAGCGTCTGGTAGAGCGGGATGAAGATCAGCGTTCCGGGCAACAGGTAGGTGATCAGGATCGCCGTAGTCAGCAGCCCGGCGCCGAGGAACTTGAGCCGGGTCAGGGCATAGGCGGCGAGGGCCGCGATCGCCACCGAGATGATGGTGCTCAATGCGGCGATCAGGATCGAGTTGCCGAGCCAGTGCAGGAACGGCGAGCCGAACAGCAGCTCCTGGTACTGGTTGAGGGTCGGCGGGTTCGGCCAGAAGATCGATTGCCGCTGGCTGATCTGCGTCGTGGTTTTGAACGAGGTGATCAGCACCCAGTAGAACGGGAACAGGACGAACGCCATGATCGGCAACAGGATCAGGATACGGATACCGATCCCCATGCGTTCGCGGCCCTGCGGCTTGAACACCGGCTTCTCCGGCGAACCGGTCATCCGCTTGCGCAGCGATCGGCCCAGCTTCTCGATGCCGCGGTTCAGCATGTCGAAGGGCCAGAAGAAGACGTCGAGCACGGCGCTGAACAGCCGGCCGAAGAACTTGCCGATGCCGAGCCCCTTCTTCTGCACCCCCGCGGCGCGCTCGTCGTGCCGCATGTACTTGGAGAGCAGGTAGATCAGGAACGCCATCAGCGGCGCGACGCTCAGCGCAATCGCGCTGCCCGGGCCGTATTGCAGGGAGCCGATCGCCTTTTCATAGGCAAGGATCGAGTAGAGGCGCGTCGCGCCGCTCGGCCCGCCGCCGGTCATCAGGAAGATCAGCCCGAACTGGTTGAAGGTGGAAATGAAGCTCAGCAGCAGCACCACCAGGATCACGTAACGCATCCCCGGCAGCGTGATGTAGCGGAAGCGCTGCACGGCGTTGGCGCCGTCGACCTCGGCCGATTCATAGAGCTCGGTATCGATCGCCTTGAGCCCGGCCAGCAGCAGCAGGGTGAAGAACGGGATGCCCTTCCAGACGTTCACCGCGATGACGCTGCCCAGGGCGAGGTTCGAGTCCGACAGCCAGCCGAGCGGCTTGTTGATGATGCCGGCGCCCTGCAGGATCGGGTTGAGGCCACCGAACAGCGGGTCGTAGATCGACTTCCAGGCCAGCGCCGTAACGATCTCGGGCACGATCCAGGGCAGCAGCATGATCGCCGACATCAGGTTGCGCCACGGCAACTTGGAATGGAGGATCATGGCGATGGTCATGCCGGTGACGAACTTGATGCTGAGCGACCAGAACGTGAAGTTGATGGTGTTGCTGAGGCTCAGCAGGTAGTCGGAATTGGTGTAGAGCCGCTGATAGTTCTTCAGCCCCACCTGCACCGTGTCGCCGGTGTTGAAATTGAATGTCGTCATCGACATCAGGATGGCGCTGATGAACGGCCAGAAGATCAGGCCGGCCATCAGCAGGACCATTGGCAATACGAACAGATAGGCGATCTTCCAGTCGCGGCCGAGAATTCCTCGCACCCGCCGCGCCACGGACATCGGCCGCATCGTTCGGCCTACCGCCGTATTCACCTGAGCTTGGTCAACCATTACCTGTCCCCTCGAAAGTGCTGCATGGCGAGGCATCTGGCCTGCGCACCGGAGCCTTGATCCACTGCATGCAACGGCGCGCGTACTCTGCCTGGGAGTGCGGCCGATGACGCTGTGGCGCTAGAGTGGGGAGGGCGGTCGCGCCGCCCTCCCGCCTGGGTCGCATCGCCTTACGGCTGCATAATCCCGCCTTCTTCGAAGAGGTCGCGCATCTTCTGGTGCGCATCCTTGACGGCATCGGCGGGCGCCATGCGCCCCGAGATGACGTTGCCGACCGACTGTTCCAGCACGCCCTGGGCGCGGATGGCATCGACGCCGGCGTTCGGATTCGCCGGCCACGACTGGCCGAGGAACGGATCCTTGACGTCGACCGCTTGCTTGATCGTCGCAAGGTTGGGTTCGGCAGCCAGCAGTTCGGGCGTCCAGAGGTTCTGGTAGGCCGGGGTGAACAGCACGCTGCCCAGCGACGCGATCTTGCTGAAGTTGGCCGGATCGAGCAGGTTCAGCGCCAGTTCCTTGGCCAGCGCGGCGTTCGGCGCCCCCTTGAACACGGTCATCCAGCCGCCGACATTGCCGCCATCGCGGCTGTCGCCGTTGATCGCTGTCGGCGCCTGCAGCAGCAGGGTGTTCGCGTATACCGGATTGCCGTCGCGCTTGGCCTGGGCATAGATCGAGAAGGCGTTCTGGGTGAAGCCGATCTGGCCCGCGAGGTACGCTTCGTTGTTGCCCGTGTCGTTCCAGCTCTCGACACCCGGCGGCAGCATGGCGGCATATTTGCCGTTGCGGTCGTAGGTTTCGCGCAGGAACTCGAAGGCAGCCACCGTCTCCGGCGAGTCGAAGGTGACGATCTGGCCGGTCTCGTCGGTAAAGTGGCCACCGAAGGCCTGCACCGTGGCGATCAGGAAGCCGAAGCCGTCACCGGACTGGTTGGGGGTAAAGCCCCAGCCGTAGAAGTCGGGACCAGAGATGGCGAGGGCCGCCTCGCGGCGGTCGACGATCGTCTTCAGGGAAGCAGGATCGATGCCCTTTTCCTTGAGCTTGTCGCCACGCGCATAGTAGCCGGTCGTTGTGCCGATAAGCGGAACGGCCCACCACTTGCCATCGAGCTGTGCCGTTTTGGCGGCGTTCAGGCCCGGCATGATGTCGCCGTAGAGCTTGACCGCTTCATCGACCACGTCGGTCACATCCTCGACCAGGTCGAGCAGGTGCAGTTGCGAGATCGAGACGTTGGACGTGTAGGCGAAATCCGGCGGGTTGCCGGCCTTCACCGCCGCCGTCATCTTTCCCATGAAATCGCCGAACGACTCGGGGTTCGTGGTCGAGATGTCGAGCTCGATCCCCTTGGAGTCGGCAAACGCCTGCACGGTGTCGCGGAACGCTGTTTGTGCCGCCTCGAAATACTCGGTGCGGTGAATGACGGTGAGCTTTCCCGAGCCGCCGACCGGCAGCGGTGCGTCCGGCTTGGGGGCTGCGGCGTCCTGCGCAAAAACCGGAAGGCCGCTCCCCGCGGCGATAAGTCCGGCGCCGGTAGCAACGGTCCCCCTCAGGACGTCGCGACGGCTCAACTTCTTGATAGTCATCGTAGTTTCTCCTCCTCGTCGTTGGGCAGTCTCTCCTAGTCACGGCTCGTTGGTGGCTCTCGTGTCCACCTTGTATGACAACACGTGCAGCATTGAACAGATTTCGCTCTGCTGCAATACGTACCTCACGGTTCGGCTCTCCAGCCCTTGCAGGCCCCCCGTCCATTGCCTACCTTGTGCACAGGCATCGTGCCCGGCCAGAGGCCCGGCGCCAGCCGGTTTCCGCAACACCAGGACAAGAGCATGGATATCGATCCGACCTTGCGGTCAGTCGTGGCCGTCCGATCCACCATCCCCGACGACGCCTTCACCGCGGCCGGCCTCGGCACGTTGCGCGAAGGCAGCGGCGTGGTGATCCGCGAGAACGGTCTGGTGCTGACGATCGGCTATCTGATCACCGAGGCTGAAGAGGTGTGGATAACCACCAGCGACGGCCGCGTCGTCGCCGCGCACGCCCTCGCTTATGACCAAGAGACCGGCTTCGGTCTGGTGCAGGCGCTTGGGCCCCTCGACCTGCCGGCGCTCGAATTGGGCCATTCGGCCGACGCCCAACTGGGTGACGCGGTGATCTTCGCGGATGGCACCGGCCGGTCCATCCGCGCCACCATCGTCGCCAAGCAGGAGTTCGCCGGCTACTGGGAGTACCTGCTCGACGAAGCCATTTTCACCGCCCCGGTGCATCCCTCGTGGGGCGGCGCGGCGCTGATCGGCGCCGACGGCAAGCTGCTGGGCGTCGGCTCGCTCCGCCTGCAGATGATGCGCGCCGGGGAAACCGCCGACATCAACATGGTCGTCCCCATCGACCTGCTCCGCCCCATCCTCGACGATCTCCTCACCCGTGGCGAGGTCAACCGTCCGCCGCGTCCGTGGCTCGGCGTGTTCTCGGCCGAGAGCGACGGCGAAGTGGTGGTGATGAGCGTCGCCGACGGCGGCCCGGCCGCCAAGGCCGGTCTGCGCCAGGGCGACGTGATCTCCGACGTGCGCGACAGCGAGGTCGAAAGCCTCGCCGATTTCTATCGCAAGGTGTGGAGCAGCGGCCCGGCCGGCGCCGAGTTCCCGATGCGTGTCGTCCGCGATGGCCGCGACACCTGGGTCCGCATCAAATCCGCCGACCGCAACAGCTTCCTGCGCAAGCCGCATTTGCAGTGACTGAGGGCCGGCCGCGGAGTGCGGTCGGCCGTTCGAACTCAGCCCTCTCGCTCCCCTCCCCTCAAGGGGGAGGGAGGCGATCACGACCAAGTACGGTGCGAGCTGAAGCCCGGTCCAGCGTTCAGTTGATGGTCGGGAGCTCGATCCGCGGCCGCAGCGGCTGCAGTTCGAGGACCGGCGCCTCGCAAGCCCCCGGTTTGCCGGTCAGCGGCGGGATGCAGACGCATTGACCGCGGCGCAGCCGGCTGTCGTCCGGGCAAGCCGGGGTTGGTTCCTCGACGATATCCGGCCGGCAATTGCCGGGGTTGCCGCTGGTTCCCGGCAGGCAGACGCACTGACCACGGCGCAGGCGGCTATCGTCCGGGCAGCTCGGTTCCTCGACCACGTCCGGCTGGCAATTGCCCGGCTTGCCGTGGGTGTCCGGCAGGCAGACGCATTCACCCCGGCGCAGCCGGCTGTCGTCCGGGCAGATCGGCTCGATCACTTCGGGCCGGCAGTTACCCGGCTTGCCGACCGTGCCCGGCAGGCAGACACATTCCCCACGGCGCAGGCGGCTGTCGTCCGGGCAGATCGGCTCGATCACTTCGGGCCGGCAGTTACCCGGCTTGCCGATCGTGCCCGGCAGGCAGACGCATTCGCCGCGGCGCAGCCGGCTGTCATCCGGGCAGACCGGCTCTTCGACCACATCGGGGCGGCACTTGCCGGGGTTGCCGTGTGTGCCGGGCTTGCAGACGCACTCGCCATTGACCAGCCGGCTGTCGCGGAAGTCGCAGCTCGGCGTCGACTGGTTCGGCTCGCACTCGCCCGGATCGCCATGGGTCCCCTTGTCGCAAACGCAGGCGCCGCTATCGGTCAGGTGGCTGTCGGCGGGGCATTTCGGCGCCGTCGGGCGCGGCTTGGCGCATTGCTTGCCGTTCCATTGCGTACCCGCCTCGCAGCAGCTGCCGTCGGGCTTCACCTGCTTGACCGGGCATTGCTCGGGCTCGGGCCCCGCCCCCGGCCGGCAGACGCTGGCCGGCAGCTGGGCTGCGGCCGAGGCGGTGTATTGCACCCCCTCGGCGCTGTGCAGCACGGCGGCCGAGATCGACGCGTTCACCGTGTTGACGATGTTGCACTGAGCCGCCACCGCCACATCGGTCGGGATGTGGATGGTGATCGTCATCTCGGTGTACTTGCCCACCGGGATGGTCTTGAACGTCGACGAGCAGTGCATGTCGTTGTCGGTCGTCGGGACGCACGTCCAGTTGCTGGAAGAGACGAAGCTCGTGCCGTCCGGCAGGAGCTCGTCGACTTCGACCGTGCCGATATAGGGGTCGGGTCCCGTCGACGTCGCCCGGACCGTGAAGGTCGCGTCGTAGCCGTCACCCGCCTTGACGGTCTTGATCGCCGTCTTGGTCAGCTTGAGGCTTGGCGGGTCGCAATACACCGCGACTGGGCCGGGCCCGAGATTGATGAACAGCTGCGGCACCTTCTGGCTGGCCTGGGCGAGGTAGCCCGGGTCGCCGCCGGAGGCCGGGTTGGTGATCAGCACGGTGTTGATCACGTTGCAGTCGGCCAGTGTCACGCTGTTGGGGTTGACTTGCGACGTCGCCTGGAAGGTCCAGTTCGACAGCGCCGGCAAGGCCGCCGGACGGGTGCAGAGCCACTGATCGATCCCCGAGGGGACGCATGCGGCGCCCGAGAAGGTCGTCGGCTTGTCGTTGAAGTCCTTGACCTGGATCGGTCCCGGCTGCGGGCCGCCGCCATAGTTGAAGACGGTGATGTCGAAGTCGCAGAGCCAGTCCTCGCTGGATGGATCCGAGGCGCAGCCGGTGGCGGTCTTCTGGATGTTGAGCTTTGGCAGGCCCGGTGCGATGCAGGCGGGGTTCGGCAGGGCCTGGCCGACGGTGTCCGAATCGTTGCCACCGGGATTCGGCGGCGAGCCCGGGTTCGGCACGAGGATCGACAGGTTGTTGGTCACCGAGCAGACGTTCGGCCCATCCGGAATGAAGGTGTGGAAGGGGATGACGATAGGTACACCCGGATTGACCCCCACCGGTCCCGGCGGCGTACATGTCGTCACCGCCGTGCCCGTGCAGAACGGATACATGAAGGTGAGCTCGTTGGCCGTCACGCCCGCCGAGCTGTCGACGAACGACAGGGGCCCCAGATACGGGGTGGTCCCGACATTGCTGAGCGTCATCTGCCATTTGCAGAGGTAACCGTTCACCCCATAGAAGAAGGGCGAACAGCCGAGCGGCGTCTTCTGCATCTTGAGGTCGGTATCGAGCGCCGGCCCGGCACAGGCCGGATCCGGGATCGGCGCGGTGACCGCGTCGAAGTCGTTGCCGGCCAAGAGGTTGGTCGGCGAACCGCCGGCAGGCGTACTGATATTGGCCTTGTTGTCGAGGCCGCAAAGCGCCGGCAGGATGCCCTTCGGCACATGCGAGGTCACGAGGAACCCCGAGGTCCAGCCAGGCGGCGCGTTGACCGGTGGCGCGACGATATTGCAGGTCAGCACCGGGCCGGCCTGGACACAAGCCCAGGGCCCCAGCGTCGTCGCCGGAGCGTTGAGACCCAAAGTGTCGGTGACGGTGATCGGCCCGGAATAGTTGCCCGGCCCGGCATTCTGCACCAGCACCACGTAAGAGCAGTTCCAGGTGGCACCGGCATCGACGCAGCTCGGCGCGGCGATCTTTTCGAGGACCAGGTCGTTGCCGGGTGCCGCAAAGCAACCGGGCGCCTTGATGCCCGCCACGCCGATGTTGAAATCGTCGCTCGGATCGTCGTCATTGCCCCAGAACCAGTCGAGCTCGGCCGCGTTGGCGAGGTGGCAATAGTTCACCACCGCCTTGGGCAGCTTCACCACCTCGTGCAGCACCACGCCGTCGCCGGGATAGAGCAGCACCGGGCCGGTGACGCACTGATAGGCGGTCGGTCCGGTCGGGCCGCACGACCATGGCGGTTGCGGCCAGAAGCTCATGCTGGCGCCGGGATTATTGGCCGGCAGGTGGTCGTTGACCACCACCGGACCCCAATAGGGCACGCTGCCGGTGTTCTCGACCCGGATGGTGAAATTGCACCACCAGTCGGCGCCGCCGTCGAAGCAGAAGAACGGCTTGGCCCATTTCTCCAGCGTCAGATTGCTGAATTCATCGGGCTCATCGGGCGCGTCGGGTTCGTCCTCGTCCGGCTCATAGTTCGGCGGCGCGTAATCGGGCGGCGGGAAGGCCGGCGGCGGAACATAGGTCGCGGGTGCACTTTCGCAGACCTGCCAGATGGCGACCGCGCCGACATGCCCCTCAGCCATCGCCTGATCGTCATCGGTATTGCCGTCGTAGTCGGCAAAGAAGGACAGCGTTGGTGGGTCGTTCTGTGGCCGCACCAGCGCCAGGGCATTGCCCTGCAGGCCATGCACCTGGGTTGGCGGATCGAGCGGCGCATCGACGTTCAGGTTGTCGCGCAGCGCATCGCCGGTCGACCAGAGATACGCGCTGCAGGCGCCGCTCAGCGTCCCGGCCTCGTCGTCGAAATCCGGACCGAGCGCAATGCCGCCCGAGGCATTGGTGCCCTCCGGCGCCATGCCGATGGCGTAACTCTCAGGCGTCTCCACCCAGGTGCCTGGGGTCGTCGGATCGTCCGGGAACTCGCGCGCGTAGCGCACGACCGAGGAGGTCCTTGCCTCGGCGAACACCGAGTAGTCGTAGCTGCCCACCGGCCCGCCGCGCTGCGCGAGGATCATCCGCCCCTGCGGGTCGAAGACGATGCTGGCGATCTCGTTGCTGGAGGGCAGGTCGGCGATGTCGAGTTCCCAGCGCGCCGTGCCGAAGCTGCCGTCGGCATTGATGCGCACCGACCAGATCTGGGAGGCGACGGCGTAGAACAGCCGGCCGCCATTGACGGCGAGGCCGAACACCCGGCGTTCCGGCTGGGTGAAGCCCCAGGTTGCCGGGTCCTCGGAGTTGAACGCCGGATCGGTGACCGACATTTCGCTGCCATCGTCGGCGACCGGCTCGAGCTCGTGCGTCGGTCGCCCGGCAACGCCATGGTCGAAGGTGTCGATGATGATGCCGTCCGCCGCCAGCCGGTAGACGAGGCCGGTATCGAGGTCGGAAACGAAGAACTGCGCGCTGGCCGGGTCGAACACCAGGTTGCCCAGCCCTGCGCCGCTATTGGCTGCAATGGTGGTGAACAGCGAGATCTCGCCGGTGCTGCCATCGACCTTCCAGATGCTGCCGGGATAGCCCTCCGCCCCGCCGGCGCTGCCCCATTGGCCCGCCATGAACGTTGCCTCGGGCGCGCCGCGCTTGCTGCGCATCGGATTGCCGTCGGCATCCGGCACGACGATGTTGAGGCCGAAAGCCGATGTTGCCGCGAGGTAGATGTTGGGCGCAGCTGCGCCGCTGAACTCGGGAGCGTCATCCAGCGCCACCCCGAAGGTCTGCCCGACATCGGCTGCCGTCGCCGAGAACACCGGTTCGGCCGGGATCAGCTGACCGGCCGGTGGTCCATCCGGTTGCAACTGCTGGATCACCATCGAGCGGCCGGCCGGATCGATGAAGGTGTAATCGAGCGGGTCGCCGCCGGCCGGGGGCGTCGCCGGCGGGACGATGCCGGAGAAGCCGGTGACGACAGGCTCGCCGGGAGCAAAGATCGCCTCGTCCGCCGCATAGGCGAACGATGTCAGGAATGTCGTGGAAGCAATGACAGTCGCGACAAGTGCGCCGACGAACTGACCCCGGGTCCGCAGACCGCAAAACGACGCCATGGCCTCTCCTCGCCATTAACGCCCCTAAGCTCACGCGTCCCCTTCGCGTGCACTCCGCCCGAGGACAATAACACGCCCTCGTCGCGGCGGCACTAGTCTTGTGAGGCCGGCGAACAACTGGGAGCCGCCGGCCGCTCCGGCCACCTTCAACCGCCGTGATTTTTGAAGATCTTCAGCACCAGCACGACGGCGGCGAGTGTGATGGCGATGCCCATCGCCGGGTGCAGCATAGAGGACATGCTGGCCTCGGGATCAGTGCGCAGCAGGTACTGCACGAACGGGATGGCATAGAGCAGGGCAGTGAGCCCGCTCCACCAGCGCAGCGCCCGGACTCGCTTGTCGGTCCAGCTGCCCCAGGTCATCAGTGCGATCGGTATTGCGGCGATGAAGGCCCAGCCGGTCAGCACCAGCACGGGGGCGACGATGGCCGACCAGGTGACATAGCGAGGCGCAAGTTTTTGCGACTTGTCCTTGGGCGGGGCGGCGAAGTTGTCGGTGGTCATATCAGGTACTCCTTGGTTGGGGGGAAGGGCACCGGCGCAACATCGCGCCGGTGCCGGGTGTCACTTGCGGGTGGCGAAGGCGGCGATCAGGGCGGCCAGCAGGGCCAGCCCGGCGGCGCCGAGATAGGCGGCCGAGTAACCTCCCGCGAGCGCCGTCACCTCATCGGCTCCGGCAGCGCTGAGGCTGTTGGTCAGGCTGGTCGCCAGCGTGAACAGCACGGCCAGCCCGAGGGCGCCGCCGATCTGCTGGCTGGTGTTGACCAGCCCGCTGGCGAGCCCGCTATCGGCTTCGCTGACGCCCTGCACCGCGAGTTCGGTGCCGGCGATGAACGCCCCGCCCAAACCGGCGCCGATGATGATCGTCGGAGCCAAGAGGTGCAGCACGAAATCCGCTCCGACCGGCGCCAGCGCCAGCCAGACGAGGCCGATTGCAAGGCCGACCAGCGACACCGCCAGCGTCCGCGCCGAACCGGTCTTCGCCATCACCGGCGGCAACGCCCCGGCCGTGACGATCAGCGCCAGCGCCAGCGGCACCTGGGTGAGGCCGGTCAGCATGGCGTCATAGCCGAGGACATTCTGCATGTGCAGTGAGAGGACGAAGAATAGCCCCACCACCGTGCCGCCGATCAGCAGCACCACCAGGTTCCCCAGCGTCACCGCCCGGTTGGCAAAGATCGAGAACGACACCAGCGGGTCGGGCGAGCGGAGTTCGATCACAGTGAACAACCCGAGCAGCGCCACGCCTGCCGCCCCGAGGCCGAGCGTCACCGGCGACAGGAAGCCGAGCTCAAGCACCATCGAGAACGCCGCCACCAGCGCCACTACGCCGAGCGTTACGGTGATGGCGCCCCAGAGGTCGAGCCGCGCCCGGCTCTGCACCACGTCGCGGCTCAGCAGCGCCGGGATTGCGGCGAGCACCACAAGGCCCACCGGCACGTTGATGAAGAAGATCGCCGACCAGCCGATGCTGGCGGTCAGCACCCCGCCCAGCAGCACCCCGGCAACGCTGCCGAGGCCGGCCACGGCGCCCCAGATACCGAGCGCCTTGGCCCGGCCGTCCGTCACCGGGAACAGCTGCATCAGCAATGCCAGCGCCGCCGGCGCGAGGAGCGCCGCCGATGCGCCTTGTACGGCGCGCGCTGCGAGCAGCATTGGCCCATTGATCGACAACCCTGCCAGCAGCGATGCCGCGATGAAGCCGAACACGCCGGCGAGAAACACCCTGCGGTGCCCATAGCGGTCGGCCAGCCGCCCACCCAGCATCAGCAACCCGCCGAACGGCAGCACATAGGAGGTGATGACCCAGGTGAGGAGGTTGTGGTCGAGCCCCAGTCCGGCCCCGAGGCTGGGCAGCGCGATGTTGACGATCGAGGCGTCGAGCACCACGAGAAACTGCGCCAGCGCCAGGATGGTGAGGGCGAGCCAGCGATTGCGGCTGCGCTGCGGGGATGCCGCGTCAGCGGCGGTTGCGACTACAGTGGTCATTTCAATTCTCCTGTACTGATAGAGTGAGCAATCACTCACTATTTGGTTTCAAGAAATGGCTCCGTGTTCCCGCTGTTGAGCAGGTGAGGGCGCCACGATGAACGTCGTCATAAGTCGCCCGGCCGGGATGCCCGGCCGAATCAGATGGCCGGCACGTGCCGGATGCCGCGCGCCACCAGTCGAGCCCAGTCCTCACCGACGTCGTCGATAGCGGTGGTGGTAATCAGGTGGCAGAGCTGGCCGAAGGCGATGAAGCGTTGCACCGCCTCGTCGCTGGCGCCCGTGCGCTGTTTCACATAGGTGACGATCCGCTTGAGCCCACCCCGCATCGTGGCGCGGATCGCGGGAACGTCCGAGGCGCTTTGCGCGTGCACCTGGATCATCAGGATGCTGCGGTCGGCAATCAGGCTCGCATAGCCGTCACCCATCGCATAGAGGATCGCGTCGGCGTCGCCGCTGCTGACCGTCTGGGCGCTCTTCTCCAGCGTCTCCTCGATCCGCGTGAAGCAGCGCTCCACCGCGGCAATGAACAGTTCCTCCTTGGTGGGGAACAGCTTGAACACGTAGGCCTGGCTGATCCCGGCCCGCGCCGCGACCGCGGTGACCGGCGTCGCCTGAAACCCCGCATCGGCAAACGCCACCAGCGCCGCCTCGACAATGGCTTCTCTTCGGGTGTCCGCATCGGACAGGTTGGTACGTGTGTGCTTCATGGTGAGTGAGTGAATACTCACCAGCGAGTAGTCTGTCAACGTCCAAACAATTTGCGGGGCCTTGGCATCGAAACCACCCCCCGCCCGTTAGGCCATCGTTGAGAGGGTGCCCCTATGTCCAAAGACGATATCGCCGACCGCCTGAACCACTTCGGGAAGAATATCGAACACTGGCGCACCGAAGCCGCGCGCCTGACCCTGCTCGCCGCCCAGGCCCGAGAGCAAAAGCCCGACGAAGCACAACTAGTCCATCTCGAAGAGACAGCGACCGCTGTCTACGCCGACATCACCGAGTTCCAGCGCACCGTAGACGAGATCGCCACCAAAAGCCCGACCGCCGCCGCCGAGCTCGCCCCGGTCAGCGACGCCATCCACCTGGTGCTGCTGGAGATCACCGAGTTGGGCATCAAGCTCTACAGCTCTCGTACCGAGCTGCCTGTGGCGACGTAACAGCGGCTACGGCCTACCGCCTCAGCCCTTGGAAATCTCCGCCAGGATCCCCTTGGTCAAGCTCCCCGTCGCCGGGTACAGCGGAATCAGACACGCCTGCAGCGCGTGGTAGATGTCGCCCTTGCCGCCGAACAGCGTGTAGCTCGGCTGCAGGTCCTCGGTCAGCTGCTCGTGCCAGCCGCCGTTCTGCTCGTCGATGAACGAACTCGCGATCACGTCCCAGATGTGGCGATACCACTCCTCGTGGAAGGCGCTCGGCCGGTGCTCGCAGAGGAAGGCCGCAGCGCCGACGCCTTCCGAGGCCGGCCACCAGAGCTTGTCGCGCATGTCCGGCTTGTCGTTCCAGTCGAGGTTGTAGAAGAACCCGCCTTTGTCCTTGTCCCAGCCGAGTGCGATCGACTGGGCAAACAGCGCTTCGGCCGCATCCGGCATCCAGGCGTGCTTCTTGCCGCCCAGCGCCCAGAGCTGCAGCACCAGGCGCGACCATTCCAGCCAGTGGCCGGGCGTCGTGCCGGGCGGCCGGAACATCTGGTCGCCGAGATAGCCTTTGTCGACCTGCCAGTTGCCATCGAAGTGCTCGGCGACGCGAAAACCGTTCTCGCCGGCCTTGCGCCGGATGATCAGGTCGGCGATGCGATCGGCCTTGTCGAGATAGCGCCGCTCGCCCGTCGCCTCGAACGCCGCCATCAGCGCCTCGGTCAGGTGCATGTTGGAGTTCTGCCCGTGATAGGGCGCGATCACTGACCAGTCGGCGTTGAACTCTTCGGCAATGGCGCCGTGCCGCTCTTCCCAGAATTTGGTCTCGAGAATCTCGGTGACATCGGCCAGCATCTTGTCGGCCAGGGGGTGCCCGACCAGCTTGGCGCTCGACGAGGCCAGCAGCACGAAGGCATGGCCATAGCCTTGCTTCCGCCCATCGCGCGGCCCGTTGTCGTCCACCGTCCAGAAATAGCCGCCCGCCTTGGTATCGCGATGCCGCTCCCACAGGAACTTCATGCCGTGGTCGACGATCAGGTCCGAGCCCGGCCGGCCGAGCAGGCTGCCGATGGCGAAGCAATGCACCATGCGCGCCGTCGAGTGGATGCCGCGCACCGGATTGGCGGCGTTCAGCGGCTTGCCGGTTGGATCGAGGTCGAAGAACCCGCCCTTGGGGTTGAAGGCCCGATTCTGGAAGAACCCGAACAGCGCGTCGGCCTGCTCCAAGAGCCAGCGCCGGTGATAGCTACGGTTGCGCCAGGGTTGGGTGGTCGTCGCCGGCATATCTAGCTCCCTCGGTTTTGGTGAGCCAGTTCTACCCAGCGGGCAGCGCAGCGTCGAGGGCTACCATACGAGTATCGATCGCTGGCGATTTGCTTGTGTCGGCGCGATGTTCGCTCTCCGCCGGCTGTCATCCCTGCTTCGGCACCACGCGCCAAGTCAGGCTCCGACACGCGAGCCGACGCCCTGTAAGTACCCCAAGCTCGGTGTCATCCCTGCGAAAGCAGGGACCCAACTATCGGCTGGCGCGGGCGGCGAGTTGGGTCCCTGCTTTCGCAGGGATGACAGTCGGTGGGTGGGCGCAACCGCAACTCGGGATGGCAGCCGGTGGTGTGTTTCTAGGGCTCGAGCCGCGCCCGGATCGCCGCCTTGGTCGCGTCGTCGGCGAAGGCGCGCCCGATCGCCGCGAGGTTGGCCGCCCGGAACCGTGCCGCGTCCCAGCCGAACACCTGCTGCAGCCGCCCATACTCCTGAGTGAGCGTCAGATCAGTCGGCCCGCGCGCATCGGTATTGACCCCCACCGACACGCCGCGTCGCACCAGCGCATCCACCGGGTGATCTTCATAGCGGTCGAACACATCGATCTGGATGTTGCAGGACGGGCAGACCTCGAGATGCACGTCGCGCTCCAAGAGCAGCGCGATCACCGCCTCATCCTCGATCGAGCGCACCCCATGCCCGACACGCCGGACGCCCAATTGCTCCACCACTTCGCGCACCTTCTCGGCGCCACCTGCTTCGCCGGCATGCGCCGTGACGTTGAGGCCGCGCTCGGCGGCCTTGCGAAACACCGGGATGTGCTCGCCGAGCCCATAGCCGGTCTCGTCGCCGGCGAGGTCGACACCGCCGACCCCCTGCTCCCGATAGGTCTCGGCGATCCGCACCAGGTCGAGCCCCTGCGCCGTGTCGTCGGGCCTGAGCGTGCAGAGGATCAACAGCGCTTCGACCGGATAACTCTTTCGGCCCTCGACCAGCGCCGCCAGCACCGTCTCCACCACATCGTCAGTGGTGAGCCCGGTCTGCCGGTGCAACTGCGGCGCGAAGCGGATCTCGGCATAGATCACCCCGTCCTCGGCCAGCTGCCGCAGCAGGTCGATCGTCGCCACGGTCAGCGCCCGACGGCTCTGCAGCAGCGCCAGCGGCGGCGCGAGATAGCGGAAGTAGTCGACGAGGCTTTTGCACTTGCGCGGCGCGAGGAACTCGGCGCGATAGCGCTCTGGGGTCACGCTGGGATCGAGTGCGTTCACCGAGGCAAAGCTCATCGAGCAATCGAGGTGGAGATGTAACTCGACCTTGGGCAGCGCCCTGAGTTCGCTCTCGCTAAGCATGGTCATCGAACCCTCTGCCCAGTGGCCTTGTCGAACAGGAAGGCCCGCGCCGGGTCGAACCCGGTGTTGAGCTCCGAGCCCGCCGCAGTGTGCCGGCTGTCGCGCAGCTCGATGGTGAGCGGGTGCTCGTCTTCCGAGCGCGCATAGGCGAACGACGCTCCGCCGAGGTGTTCGATCACATCGACCACCGCCGTCAACTGCACTTCGCCCTTGGCATCAAAATGCTCCGGCCGGATGCCCAGCAGCAGCGCGGTCCCCGGCGCCGGCTCAGTCATCACCGCCATCGACGCCGTGACATTGCCGAACTCCGGCAGCGTCACGCTGAGCGCGCCATTGCTGCTCTTCGCCGCCACGGCGCGGAGGAAGTTCATGCGCGGCGAGCCGATGAAGCCGGCGACGAACAGGTTGTCGGGGTTGTCGTAGAGGTCGAGCGGCGTTCCCACCTGTTCCACCCGGCCGGCGCGCAGCACCACGATCTTGTCGGCCAGGGTCATCGCCTCGACCTGGTCATGCGTGACGTAGATCATCGTCGCGCCCAGAGTCTTGTGCAGCTTGGCGATCTCGAGCCGCATCTGCACCCTGAGCTCGGCGTCGAGGTTGGAGAGCGGCTCGTCGAACAGGAACACTTCCGGGTTGCGGACAATCGCCCGCCCGATGGCGACGCGCTGCCGCTGCCCGCCCGAAAGCTGCTTGGGCTTGCGCTCCAGCAGCTCGTCGAGGTGGAGGATCGCCGCGGCTTCGGCGACCTTCTTGTTCACCTCGGCCTTCGGCATGCCGTTCATCCTGAGGCCGAAGCCGATATTCTCCCTGACGCTCATATGCGGGTAAAGCGCGTAGGACTGGAACACCATGGCGACGCCGCGCCGCGACGGGTCGAGCTCGGTCACCTCGCGCGTGCCGATATCGATCCGCCCAGCGCTGGTGGTTTCGAGCCCGGCGATCAGCCGCAGCAGGGTGGATTTGCCGCAACCCGACGGGCCGACGAACACGACGAACTCGCCGTCCTCGATCCTGAGGTCGACGCCGTGGATGATGTCGGTGGCGCCGAACGACTTCTTGACGCCTGAAAGTGCGAGGCCGGACATGGCTTCTCCGAAAGCTAGCCTTTGATGCCAGCGCCGGCGAGGCCCTGGACATAGTAGCGCTGCAGCGGCAGCAGCAAGGCGATGGGGATGAGCGCGGTGATCACCGAGACCGCGAAAAGCTGGTTCCAGATCGTCTGGTATTGCTGCTGGAACGCCGCCATGCCGACCTGGATCACCTTGAACTGCTGGCTCGGCATCGCCAGCAGCGGCCAGAGGAACGCCTCCCACTGGAACACGAACAAGAGCAGTCCGGCGCTGATGCAGGTGGGGATCGACAGCGGCACATAAATCCGGAGCAGGATGTTGAACCAGCTGACCCCCTCGAGCCGTGCCGCCTCGAGGTAGTCCTTCGGCACCTGGCTGAAGAACTGGTAGAACAGGAACACCGCCAGCCCGTTGGCAATGCTGGGGACGATCAACGCTGCCACGTGATCTAGCCAGCCCAACTGCAGCGTGACGGTGTAGAGCGGCAGCGCGATCGCTTCGAAGGGCAGCATGAAGCTGATGATGATCAGCGTCAGGATGATCTTCTTGCCCTTGAAGTCGAACACCGCAAAAGCGAACCCGGCCGCGCCGTTGACGATCATCCCGCCGATCATCGTGACGATGGCGACGAACATCGTGTTGGCGATGATCACCCCGAAGCCGCGCTCGAACACGCCCGTATATGCCTCGAACGAGAGGGGCGAGGGCAGCAGCGCGTTGACCGTGAACGGGAAGATGTCGGCGAACACCTCGGTATTCGGCCGGAGCGACGAAACGATCGCCCACCACAGCGGCAAGACGAAGATGAACGCGATCACCGCGTAGACCAGGTGCGTGGCGCCGAGCGTGAAGCCGCGGCGGAGCTTGAGGGCAGGATCGGCCATCACTTGCCCTCCGGCTTGCCTGCGAGCAGGCGGAACTGCAGCCCGACGATCAACAACAGGATCACCACCACCACGACGATAATCGCCATCGCCCGGCCCATGTCGCCGAAGATGAAGCCCGACTTGAAAGCCTCGTACATCAGCACGTTGGTGGAATCCGCCGGTCCGCCCTGGGTCAGCATGAAGATCGGCGCGAAGAGCAGGAAATTGATCGAGACGTCCGCTACGAGGACGAACAGCAGCGTCGGCCTGAGCAGCGGCACGGTGATGAACACCAGCCGCTGCCACGGCTTGATGCCGTCGACCCGCGCCGCGTCATAGATCTCGGGCGAGATGTTCTGCAGCCCGCCGATGATGAAGATCATCCAGTACGAGATGCCCTTCCAGGTGGCGATGGCGATGATCGAGTAGAGCGCCAGGCTCTCCGAGGTCAGCCACGGCTGGCCGGGGATGCCGGCAATGTTGAGCACGCCGTTGGCGAGCCCATCCGGGCTCAGCATGATGCGCCAGATGATCACCGCGGTCGGCAGCGACACCCCGATGGGGATGAGGAACAGCACCCGGTAGAACGCCACGCCCTTGAACTTTTGCACGTAGAGCAGCGCCAGCCCGAGCGCGAGCGCGATCTGGATCGGGTTGATCAGCAGGTTGAACCACAGCGTCACCTGCAGCGATTTCCAGAACGCGGAATCGGTGAAAAGCGCGACGTAGTTGTCGAGCCCGACAAACACCTGGTTGCCGCGCAGCATGTTGAAGAAGCTGTCGCTGACCGCCAGCGCGATCGGATAGAGGCGGAACACCACAAGGCCGACCAGCGCCGGCGCCAAGAGCACCGCGAGCAGGAAGAGGGGAGTCTTGCTTCTGACCATCTAGAGCGGTTCACCTAGCCTGTCGGAGACCACCATGTAACACGGTAGCCGCGGCCCCCAACCCCGGTCCCCTCCCCGCAGGGGGGAGGGAGACCCATACTGAGATGCCGGTGTGGGCGTCTCCCTCCCCCCAGGGCGCTACGCGTCCCTTGGGGGAGGGGACAGGGGTGGGGGTCCACAGCCACCGGCATTCGAGAGACGAACCTACTGCGCGACGCGCGCCGCCGCAGACTCGAACTTCTGCACGGCGCTCGCCAATGCATCCTTCACCGCCACACCATTCGCCATGTCGACAAAGGCGGTGCGGAACGCGTCCTGCAGCTGGCCATAAGCCGCCGTCACCGGACGGGCCTTGGCGGTGTTGAGCGAGTCGTAGACGCCCAGCCGGAACACGTTGTTGGGGAAGGCATCGAAATCGGCTGCGGTGCTGATCTCGTCGAGCAGGGGCTTGCTCACCGGCAGCTGGTTCAGCGCCTTGAACCAGACGCGCGTGCCTTCATCCGAGGTGGTCAGGAACTTGGCGAAATCGAAGGCCTCGACCTGGTTGGTCGAGGCGGCGTTGACGCCGACATACCAGCTCCCGGTCGGGGTCAGCACCTTGCCGCCCTCGAAATAGGGGAACGGCGCCACGCCGAAATCGACGCCCGTCTGTGCCAGGATCGGCAGGTTCCAGGTACCACCCGCGAACATTGCCAGCTGGCCATTGCCGAACAGCGAGGCGGCCTCGCCATAGCCGAGGCTCTTCGGGCTCACTGCCCATTCATTGTAGAGGTTGGCCCAGTAGGTGCCGGCTTTCACCCAGGCCTCGCTGTCGAGGTAGCCCTTGGCGGTCACGCCATCGGGCGCGATCACGTCGGTGCCGAGCGATTCCCCCAGCGGCTGTAGCTGGTAGAGCTCGCCGAACTGCTCGACGGTGAAGCCGTATTGCGTGGTGCGGCCGCCATCCTTGACGGTCAGCTTCTGCGCCGCGTCCGCCACCTGTTCCCAGGTCCAGCGCTTGGTCGAGCCGAGCGCATCGACTTCCGCCTGCGTGGCGTTCTGCCCGGCGGTCAGCCCTTCCGGCGCGGTGATGCCGGCATCGGCGAACAGCTTCTTGTTGTAGAACAGCACCTGCGCCGAGTTGTTGATCGGCAACGCGAACTGCGTCGCGTCATACTTGCCGGCGTCGATCGCCGCCGGCACCAGGCTGGAGCTATCGATGCTCGCATCAATCGGCGCGAGGAAGCCGCGCGAGGCATAGCTCGCGACCAGCGGCGCATCGACATAGACGAGGTCGATGCCGGCATCCTTCGAGCGCAGGCGCAGTTCCGCCACCTGGAAGAACTGCGCGAACGGGTAGGGCTGCAGGTTGATCTTGGTGCCCGGATGCGCCGCCGTGTAGGCGTCGACGACGGCCTGCATGGCCGTGGTGTCGCCGCCTTCGATGACGATCATGTTGAGCGTCTTGTCCTGTGCCAGCGCCGGTGTAGCGGCCATCGCCGCCACCATGCTGATCGCCAAGGCCGTGTTCCACATCTTCATATTACGCACCCTTCTCCTGTAGCTGAAATTCTAAGCCTGTTTCGCGAACCGCTTGGCGCCCCAGACGAGGCCGGGGGTTACCAGTTCGGTGAACCGTCTCGCATCGACCGTCACGGCGACGCCGACATTCTTGACGCGCGTGTCGTGCTTTGGGTCCTGCGGGCGGAAATCGATCAGCGTCTGCCCGTAGCCCGGGCCGTCGCCGATGATCACCTCGCCCGGCAGCTGCTCGATGCCGAAGATCGTGGGATCGATCAGGTAGGCCACGGCGCAGGGGTCGTGCAGCGGTGCGCCCGGCTTGTCCTCACCGGCAAAGGCGTAATAGGTGCCGCAATAGAACGTCATGATGTCGGCCACCGGATTGTCGCCGCTGACCGCGGCGCGCACTTCGGCGACGTCGGCGCGGCTGAGCAGCGTCTGGTGCGTCAGGTTCAGCCCGAACATCACGAGCTTTGCGCCCGACCTGAAGACGATCCGCGCCGCTTCCGCATCGGCCCAGGTGTTGAACTCGGCTGCCGGGGTCACGTTGCCTTCGGTGGCCGAGCCGCCCATGAACACGATCTGCTTGAGCTTCTGCGCCAGGTCCGGCCGCAAGGCCAGCGCCAGTGCGACATTGGTCATCGGCCCGATCACCACCAGGGTGATCTCGCCCGGGTTGGCGTCGACCTTGGCGATGATCGCCTCGACCGCCCCGACCGAATCGGCCTGGCGCTCGGTCTGCGGCAGCTCGACGCCGGCGCTGTCCATGCCCGACGGGCCATGGAACGCCGCGGGAAACTCGTAGCGGTGCAGCAGCGGCAGCACGGCGCCGGCATGCACCGGCACATCGAGCCCGAACGCCTCGACGATCCTCAGCGCATTGCGCGTGGTGTTCTCCAGCGAAGCGTTGCCGCACACCGTGGTGATTGCCTCGATCCGGATCGCCGGGTGCGATGCCGCGAGCAGGATCGCCGCCATGTCGTCGTGGCCGGGATCGCAATCGATGATGATGCGGTGGGGAGTCGAAACGGACATCAGGTAACTGCTCTATGGAATGGGAGAGAGAACGTCGCGATGCGCGGGTCCGGACGCGAAAGCGTCAGGTGTCGAAACCGGGGAGGGAGGAACCCGGATCCGGCGGCCTGACGCCTCGCATCCGAGGCGGAACACTAGGCTGGACGAGCCACGGCCAACAATTTACAAATCGGCCGTTCGATTGAGTTTTCGTCAATGGTTGAGATCGGCCACCTGCTGAATGCCCTGCGCGCCTTCGAGGCGGCGGCCCGGCTCGGCAGCGTCAAGAAGGCGGCGCAGGACCTGAGCGTCACGGACGGCGCGGTCAGCCGCCAGATCAAGCATCTCGAGGATGCATTGGGGGTCGAACTGTTCGAGCGCGGCAACCGCTCGATCCGCCTCACTCCGGCCGCCGCCGCGTATGCCGCCACCATTTCCGAGGCCTTCGCCTCGATTGCGCGCGGCACCGAGCAGCTGCGCCATGCCCACAACCGCCAGACCATCATGCTCACCGCGCCCGACGCGTTCCTGCTGCGCTGGCTGGTGCCGCGGCTGCAGAGCCTCGAGGCGCTGCTTGACGGCACCTCGGTGCGCCTCACCACCTGGAGCCGTGAGATCAATCCGGCGGATCGCTCCATCGATATCTATATCGGCGTCGGTCCGGTGCCCGATATCCCCGGCATGACCGTCGCGGTCGTGGCGCCTGAAACCTTCGGCCCGGTGGTCAGCCCCATGCTGATGAAGGGCCGGGAGGACGATCTCGATTATCTGTGGAGCCTGCCGCGCCTCGATACCGTCTGGCCGCCCGACATGTGGTCCAACTGGGCCCGCGAGGCCGGCGTGACGTTGGAAAAGCGCGAGTTCATCTCCTACGACCTGCTGTTCTACACCCTGCAGGCTGCCGAAGCCGGGCTCGGCGTCACCATCGGGCCCGGTCCCGCGGTTTCCGACGCCATCAAGCAGGGCCGGATGCTCGCCCCGCTCGGCCTCGTCAGCCGCCCGGGCAGCTGGTACCTCGCCTGGCGCAACGATCGCTCGATCCGCGTCATGAACCTGGTGAAGCGCTGGTTCGAACGCGAATTCGCCGAGTGACCCTCGGAGCGCCTTCAGGAAGAGGTTCGGACGCTTCCGGTTCGAAAGCGTGACTAGGACAAGGGCGGCCGTGCAATATGTGCGTTGTCACGTCACGAGGGGGATGAGATGACCGACCTGCCCAGCTACGACCTCACCGGCAAGACCGCGCTGGTCACCGGCGCCGCCCGCGGCCTCGGCCGCGCCATCGCGCTGGCCCTTGCCAATGCCGGCGCCGATATCGCCCTGGGGCTTCGCGACAAGGCGTCCGGCGGCGAGGTGATCGCCGAGATCGAGGCGCTCGGCCGCCGCGCCGTGCCGCTGCAGATGGACGTGATGGACTTAGCCCAGGCTTACACCGCGGTCGACGCCGCCATCGCCGCACTCGGCCACCTCGATATCCTCGTCAACAATGTCGGCGGCGGCACCGAGGGCCCGATCGAGGAGTTCACCGAGGACGAGTTCGATCTCACCATCAACCTCAACGTCAAGGCGAGCTTCTTCATCGCCCAGCGCGTCGCCCGCCACATGATCGCCCGCGGCAAGGGCGGCGCCATCGTCAACATGAGCTCGCAGGCCGGCTTCATCGCGCTGCCCGGCGAGGCGATCTATTGCCTGTCGAAGGCCGCGGTCGCCCACATGACCAAATGCATGGCCGTCGAGTGGGGCAAGCACGGCATCACCGTCAACGCCGTTGCCCCCACCTTCGTCGAAACCGACGGCACTGCCGAGGCGCTCGGCCGCCCCGGCTTCCGCGCCGACGTGGTCGAGCGTATCGCGGCGCTGCATCGCGTCGGCCAGCCGAAAGAGGTCTCCGGCGCTGTGGCCTTCCTTGCCTCTCCCGCCGCTTCGCTGATCACCGGCCAGACCCTCATCATCGATGGCGGCTGGACCTCGCGCTAAGCTTTGACCGGCAGGTCAACTTTCATCGTGCTCCGCATAAGCTTTGTCGAGCAAATACAAATCAGTAACCAAGCGTAACATCGCCGCCGGGAGGCTACCCAGTTTCTGACATTGTTAACTCGGGCCCGCTTAGGTGCTGTGGTCCAACCGCCGCTTTGGGGCTCAGCCGGTGCGTGTGCTTATCGTCGATGACTCGCGTTCGAGCCTGGCCTTCATCGGCCATGTGATCGGTGCGCTCGAAGATGTCGAGATCGCTGCCTCGCTGTTGCCGAGCAAGGCGCTGGCGCTGGCCGCCGCCACCCAGTTCGATCTCGTTCTCGTCGATCACGTCATGCCCGAGATGGATGGCGTCGAGCTGACCCGACGGCTGCGGGCCGAGGAGGCCTATCGGCTGGTGCCGATCGTCATGGTCACCTCCGACAATGCCCCCGCCTTGCGGGTCCGCGCCATCGCCGCAGGCGCCACCGACTTCGTCAACAAGCCGTTCGATTCCACCGAACTGCAGGCTCGCGTCCGCAACCTCCTCGCCCTGCGCCGTTCGCAGATCGAACTCGCCGACCGCGCCGCCTGGCTCGCCCGCGAGGTCGAGAGCGCCACCCGCCACCTGGTCGAACGCGAAGAAGAGATCATCTGGCGCCTTGCCCGCGCCATCGAGTACCGCGACGGCGACACCGGCGAGCACGTTTCGCGCGTTGCCCAGGTCTCCTCGATGATTGCCGCCGCCATCGGGCTCACGCCCGAGCGCTGCCGCATGATCTACCTTGCGGCGCCGCTGCACGACATCGGCAAGATCGGCATCGCCGACGCCATCCTGTCAAAGCCCGGCAAGCTGACGCCCGACGAGCTGCGCGTCATGCGCACCCATGTCTCGATCGGGGCCCGCATTCTCGAACACGGCTCGTCCGAGGTCATCCGTACCGCCGAACTGATCGCCCAGAGCCACCACGAGCGCTGGGACGGTACCGGTTATCCCGACCGCCTCTCCGGTACCGATATTCCGATCGAGGCGCGCGTCGTCGCCATTGCCGATGTGTTCGACGCCCTCTGCTCTGAGCGTCCCTACAAGCGCGCCTGGCCGGTCGAAGAGGCTCGCGCCGAGATCGTCTCGCTCGCCGGCACGCATTTCGACCCCGCCTGCGTGGCCGCCTTCGAGGCCCGCTGGCCCGAGATCCTCGCGCTGATGTCGTCCGCTCCCGAGGACGCCCGCCTCGCCGGCTGAGCCGGCTCCTCTCCCGTCAAGTCATCTGATTTCGCGACAGCCGAAGGTGCCGGACGAGTGCCGGCACCGCGCTGTGCGCGAGTCTGTCGGCCGCCTCCCGCGCGGGAGTATCAGCAGTATTGGCGGTTCGGCGCGCATCGCTGGTGACTCCCGGCAAGCATCCGACGACTCGATGAGAGTCGCGCAACGATTCCCCTGAGTCATTCTGAAGGGGTTGGGTGATTCAGGTCGCCTCTGGTAATACTTGTGATTACTTCGTCACCATAATTCTGCCAAATACTGCTTAGCGGTAATTGAGGCTTAACAAATAGCCCTGATCATCGTGGTCATCAGGGGCGAACAGCAATTCCGTGGACGCGGGGACTGTTTTCGGGCCGGGCGACAGAACCGTCGTTTCCGCCGAGGCTGCCGTTTTGCCTCTGAGAACAAGACGTTACGTATCGCAGAAGCATACTTGTCCGGGGCCAGAACGAACCCATGTCGCGACCATCAGCGCACCCGCTCCCTCTGAGCGGCGACCTTTCCCTACGCAATATTTCCGAGCTCCATACTTGCCTCAAGCAAGCTCTGGCTGAGCATCGAGCCGTCGACCTCGACACGGCTGCCGTCGAGAGCGTCGATGTCGGCACGCTGCAGCTGCTGGTCTCAGCCACCAAAAGCGCCGCGACCGACGATCGCACTCTTAGCCTTGTTGTCGATGCCGCGACGCCGATGGGCCGCGCCCTGGTGCGCGCCGGTTTCTTCACCGCGGCCGGCCAGTCGCTGGTGCCCATCCTTTCCTCCTGGACCCTGACGCGCGAGGCCGCATGAGCAAGACCATCCTCACCATCGATGATTCCGCTTCCATCCGGCAGATGGTCGCCATGACGCTTAAGAGCGCCGGCTTGACCGTGCTCGAGGCCGGCAACGGGCTCGAGGGCTACAACAAGGCCACCACCGAGACGGTCCATGCGGTGGTCACCGACCTCAACATGCCGGTGATGAACGGGCTGGAATTCCTCAAGAAGTTCCGTCAGCACCCGGCCGGCAAAGGCATCCCGGTGATCCTGTTGACCACCGAGTCCGACGAGGAGCTGAAGCGCCAGGCCCGCGAGGCCGGCGCCACCGGCTGGATCGTCAAGCCGTTCAAGCAGGACCAGTTGCTGGCCGTGATCAGGAAGGTGACCGGCGCATGAGCTCCGACCCTACCGATACCTTCCGGCAGGAAGCTCGCGAACTGCTCGAGCAGCTCGAGCAGGGGCTGCTCGACCTCGAGCAGAACCCCGGCGATGCCGACCTGGTCAATTCCGTCTTCCGGGCGCTCCACACCATCAAGGGCTCCGGCGCGATGTTCGGCTTCACCGACGTCGCGGCGTTCGTGCATGAGTTCGAGACCGCCTTCGACAAGGTGCGCAAGGGGCTGTCGCCGATCACTCCCGAGCTGGTTGCCGTGGCGCTCGATGCCAAGGACCACGTGCATCACCTGATCGAAACGCCCGACGCAACGACCGACGCCGGCGACGCCATCCTCGCAGCGCTGCGCGGCATCGTCGAACCCGACCGCTTCCCGGCCGCCCCCATGGCGCAGAGCGCCACCGTTGCCGCCAATGTCGCGCCCGAGCCGACTGGCCGCTGGCGCATCCGCTTCAAGCTGCCCGAGGACGCGCTGGTTCATGGCACCAACCCGCTGCTGTTGCTCGGCGAGATTGCCGACCTCGGTCCCTGCGAGGTCACCGCGCTGATCGACAGCGTCCCCACGCTCGACGTGCTCGACCCCGAAGCCTGCCATCTCGGCTGGCAGGTCGATCTCACTCACCCCGACCCGACCGCCGCGCTCGACGACGTCTTCCTGTTCCTCAAAGACGGGATGGAGCTGTCGATCGAACCGCTGGCTGCGGTCGCTGCGCCCGAGCCGGTATCTTCGCCGGTGCTCGACATTCTCGCCGAAGACCCGGTGGCTGAGGTCGATGAACCCATCGCTGAGGCCGCTCCGGTGCGCGCCCAACGCGAGCTCCGGGAGCCGAAGGCCGAAACCGCCGAGCGCCCCTCGACGTCGTTGCGCGTTCCGGCCGAGCGGCTCGATGAGTTGATGGATCGGGTTGGCGAACTGGTCATTGCCCAGGCGCGGCTGTCGCAGATGGCGGCGCAGAGCTCCGACGGCAATCTGAAGACCATCGCCGAGGAGTTGGAGCGCCTCAGCTCCGGTCTGCGCGATACCACCATGGGCATCCGCATGGTGCCGATCGGTTCGCTGTTCTCGCGCTTCCGTCGCCTTGTCCACGACCTTTCCCGTGATCTCGACAAGGAGATCGAGTTCATCACCACGGGCGAGGAGACTGAACTCGACAAGACCATGATCGAGCGACTCGCCGACCCCTTGGTCCACCTGATCCGCAACTCGGTCGACCACGGTCTCGAAACCGCCGAGCAGCGCATCAAGGCGAGCAAGCCGGTAAAGGGCACCGTGCGCCTTTCCGCCGTCTATGCCGGCGCCGAGGTGGCGATCTCGGTCACCGACGACGGCGCCGGCCTCAACGCCGCCCGCATCCGGGCCAAGGCCGAAGAGCAGGGGCTGCTGACCCCGGATTCCCGCATCGCCGACCACGACCTGTTCCAGCTAATCTTCGCTCCCGGCTTCTCGACCGCCAAGGAAGTCACCTCGCTCAGTGGCCGCGGTGTCGGCATGGACGTGGTCAAGCGCACCATCGATGGGCTGCGCGGCAAGATCGAGCTCACCACCAGGCCCGGCGAAGGCACCACGGCCACGCTGCGCCTGCCGCTCACCCTCGCCATCATCGAGGGCATGCTGGTCCGCGTCGGCAATGGCCGCTACTCGATCCCGCTCTCGGCGGTCGAGGAATGCGTCGAACTGCCGGCCGAGGTCGCGACCCATTCGCGCGGCCGCAACTTCCTCGATATCCGCGGCAGCCTCGTGCCGTTCCTGCGCCTGCGCGACCTGTTCGACACGCCGGGCGAAGCCGATAGCCACCAGAAGGTCGTGATCATCTCGTCGGGCGAGGGCAGAGCCGGCCTGGTGGTCGACCAGATCATCGGCAACAACCAGACCGTCATCAAGCAGCTTTCAAAACTCCACACCGACCTCGAGACCTTCTCGGGCGCCACCATCCTTGGCGACGGCACCGTGGCGCTGATCCTCGATACCTCGCGGCTGGTCTCCTACGGCCAGGCGCATGAGGAGAAATATCGCAACACCGAGGGGAGGGCCGCGGCATGACCGCCTTCACCGAACCGATGCGCGCCCTGACCTTGCGGCTCGATGACGAGCTGTTCGCCATCGAGGCGCAGAGCGTCCGCGAGATCCTCGATCTCGTGCCGGTCACGGCGGTGCCCAACGCCTCGCCCTTCGCCGCCGGCCTTATCAACGTGCGCGGTCGCGTCGTACCGCTCACCGATCTCAAGGTGGCCTTCGGCATGCGGAGCGCCGAGCCCGACCAGGACACCCGCATCGTCGTCATCGAAACCGAGATCGAGGGCGAGCCCAGCGTCGTCGGCATTCTTGCCGACAAGGTCTACGACGTCACCGATATCGAGCCTGCCGCCATCGAGGAGGCGCCGCGCGTCGGCATGCGCTGGCGGCCCGACTACGTGCGCGGCATCGGCAAGCGCCGGGGCGATTTCATCATCATTCCCGACATCCATCGCATCTTTGAACTAGAGGGCCGCAGAAGCGGCTCGCCTAACGCATCAGAAGAAAGGGCCGCATCGTGAGGCTAACTATCAAGGCAAAGCTGGCGGCGGTGTTCGGCGCCGTCATCGTCATGTCCGGCGTCAGCATGGTGATCGCCCTGCAGAACCTCGACAAGCTGAACCAGTCGCTCGATACCATCGTCAATGTCCGCGCCGCCAACACCATGTCGATGATGGAGGTGCAGACCCACCTCGAGTCGATCGGTTCGCGCTTGCGCGCCATGATCATCAGCGACGATGCCGCCGAGATCGCCGATTACGTCACCAAGATCCGCGACGAGGGCGCCGAGATCGACAAATACGTCGCGCTTCTGAACGAGAAGGTGGTGGATCCCAAAGTCCGCGAGAACCTCGACGAGTTCGCGGCGCAGGCCAAGGCCTACGAAACCCAGGCAGAGAAGGTGATGGAGCTCGCCGGGCTCAACACCGACACCGCGGCGCTGCAGATCACCACCACTGACGGCAGCGGCGCGCTCGGCGCGCTCGAAGACGCGATGACGGCTCTCGTCACCGGCCTCTCCAACCGCGTCAGCGCCGGTGATCTCTCGGCCTTCCCCGCCTACAAGGCGGCATCCGAAGCCTTCATGACCATCACCGACGCCTTCCGCCAGCAACGCAACGTGTTGCTCGCCTCCTCGCTCCCTGCCAAGCAGGACGAGTGGTACGCCGACTACAAGGCCGGCATCGAAAGCCTCGCCCAGTTGTTCCCGACGCTCGAGCGCACCATTCCCGCCACCGAAGCCGGCCTGCTGAAGACGGCCCGCGAGGCCTATGACGGGCTTGTCGTGGCCATGGACAAGGCGGTGGAGGTCTCGATCCAGCGTGGTGATTACAACGCGCTGCTGGCGGCCAACGAAGCCGCCGAACTGCGCCGGACCGCCAACGCGACGATCGACGCCATGATCGAACGCAACAAGGAAGTGCTGAACGCCGCCGATGATGAGGCCAAGCAGTTGTACAGCGACGCCATGACCCTGCTGATTGCGCTGCTTGTCGGTTCCGTCGTCATCGCCATCGCCGCCGCCCTCTGGATCATCCTGTCGATCTCGAAGTCGCTCGGCGCTGCGCTTGGTCTCGCCAATGCCGTTGCGGCTGGCGATCTCAGCGCTGAAGCCAAGGTCAAGTCGAACGACGAGATCAAGGACGTGATCGACGCACTCAACCTGATGACCACCAAGCTCCGCGAAGTGGTGAGCGAGGTTACCGCCGCCGCCCGCAACGTCGCCTCCGGCAGCCAGGAGCTGTCGGCCACCGCCGAGCAACTGAGCCAGGGCGCCACCGAGCAGGCCTCTTCGACCGAAGAGGCGTCCGCCTCGATGGAGGAGATGGCCTCGACCATCAAGCAGTCGGCCGACAACGCCCAGCAGACCGAAAAGATCGCTCGCCAGTCGGCCGCCGACGCCAATGCCTCCGGTGAGGCCGTGGGCAACGCCGTCAACGCCATGCAGACCATCGCGGAAAAGATCATGGTGGTGCAGGAGATCGCCCGCCAGACCGACCTGCTCGCCCTCAACGCCGCGGTGGAAGCCGCCCGGGCCGGTGAACATGGCCGCGGTTTCGCGGTGGTGGCCTCCGAAGTGCGCAAACTCGCCGAACGCAGCCAGGCTGCCGCCGCCGAGATCTCCACCCTCTCGGTCGATACGGTGAAGGCGGCCCGCTCCGCCGGCGACATGCTGAGCAAGCTCGTGCCCGACATCCGCCGCACCGCCGAACTGGTGGAAGAAATCTCCGCCGGCTCGCGTGAGCAGAATGCCGGCGCGGCGCAGATCAACACTGCCATCCAGCAGCTCGATAAGGTGACCCAGCAGAACACCTCGGCGGCTGAGGAAATGTCGGCCACCTCCGAGGAGTTGGCCAGCCAGGCCGAGCAGTTGCAGAGCGCCATCAGCTACTTCCGCATCGACCAGAGCCAGCAGGCCGGCGTCCTCGCCGCCAATGATCGCGCCCCGCAGCGCGCCCGTCGCAGCGCCCAATTGCAGGAGGAGATCCTCAGCAAGGCGCCTCACCTGACGCGCAAGAAGACTCCTGCCCGCACCACCGGCGGCGGCTTCGACCTCGAGCTCGACGACATGGGCGACGATCTCGACAGCGAATTTACCCGCCGCGGCGCCGCCTGATCATCTCAACACCCCGATGTCGCCCGCCAAGCGGGCGGCATCAGGGTGGTTAGCCATCCCAGGAGTCCGACTGAAATGACGTCGTCGACCACCAAACGCCGCCCGATGCTCCGCAGCATCGCTGCCAAGATCCTCGCGATCCAGCTCATCTCGAGTCTCGCGATCGCCCTCATCGTCGGCGGCTTCGGCTACTACGGCATGGACAACATGGCGCGTGCCATGACCTCGATCTACGACGACCGCGTCGTGCCGCTGCAACAGCTCAAGCTGGTAGCCGACGCCTATGCCGTCGACATCGTCGACAGTACGCACAAGCTGCGCGCCGGCGTCATCAGCTGGAACGAGGCACGGGGCGGCATCGATCGCGCCCTCGAAGTCATCGACCAGCAATGGGGGGCCTATCTCGCGACCCAGATGACCACTGAGGAGCACGACATCGTCGCCCGGGTCGACGTCGCCAAAGCCGTGGCCGACGTCAAGGTGGGCGAGCTGAAAGCCATTATCGACACGCAGAGCCTGCCCTCGCTGACCGCCTTCGTCGAACGCGAGCTCTATCCCGCGATCGATCCGACCTCGCAGGGCATCAGCGAACTGACCTCTTACCAGTTGGTCGCCGCGCAGCATCTGCGCGCCGATGGCATGGCCCTGTTCGGCGTCCTGACCTGGTTGATCGTCGGCGTCGCCGTCGGCGTTACGGCCATCTCGATTGCCGTGGTGCTCTTCGCCACCGCCGCCATCAAGCGCAACCTCGCCTCGGCGATTGCATTGGCCAACGCCGTGGCGATCGGCGACCTTAACACCACCGCGACAGTCACCTCCGCCGACGAGGTCAAGGACCTGGTTGACGCCCTCAACGCCATGACCCAGAACCTGAGGGCCACTGCCAACATCGCCGACCAGATCGCCAACGGCGACTTGACCGTCGAGGCGAAGCCCCTGTCGGACAAGGACACGCTCGGCATCTCCCTGCAGCGGATGGTCGAGAAGCTCCGCAGCGTCATCGCCGAAGCCATCATCTCGGCCAACAACGTCTCGGCCGGTTCGCAGGAACTCTCCGCTACCGCCGAGCAACTGAGCCAGGGCGCCACCGAGCAGGCCTCGTCGACCGAAGAGGCATCCGCCTCGATGGAAGAGATGGTCGCCACCATCAAGCAGTCCGCCGACAACGCGTTGCAGACCGAAAAGATCGCCCGCCAGTCCGCTGCCGACGCCATCGCTTCGGGCAGCGCGGTCAACGACGCCGTCGCCGCCATGCAGACCATCGCGCAGAAGATCATGGTGGTGCAGGAGATTGCCCGCCAGACCGACCTCCTGGCGCTCAACGCCGCGGTCGAAGCTGCCCGCGCCGGCGAGCACGGCCGCGGTTTCGCCGTCGTCGCCTCCGAGGTGCGGAAACTCGCCGAGCGCAGCCAGGCTGCCGCGGCGGAGATTTCGACCCTCTCCGACACCACGGTGAAGACCGCCCAGTCGGCTGGCGAGATGCTGACCCGCCTGGTCCCCGATATCCAGCGCACGGCCGAGCTGGTCGAGGAGATCACCGCCGGGGCCCGCGAGCAGAATGCCGGCGCCAGCCAGATCAACACCGCCATCCAGCAGCTCGACAAGGTCACCCAGCAGAACGCCTCGGCGGCCGAGGAAATGTCGGCCACCTCTGAGGAGCTGGCGAGCCAGGCCGAGCAACTGCAGAACGCCATCAGCTACTTCCGCATCGAGGCAAGCCGCGAGGTCGCCGCCGAGGCCCCGAAGAAACCGGCGGCAAGACGCAGCAACGCCATCCGCAGCGAGCTCATGGCCAAGGCTCCGCATATGACGCCGCGGGCTCGCGCGACCGGCAAAGGCGGCAATGGCGGCTTCGATCTCGATATCGACGATGCCGGCGACGAGCTCGACACCGAGTTCACCCGCCGCGGCGCAGCCTGAGGAGAGCCGCGATGGCCGAGAAAGCCCAATACGTGACCCTCGGGGTGAACGGCGAACTGTTCGCCGCCCCCGTGGACAAGGTCCAGGAGATCCTCGAGATGCGTCCGGTGGCGCGCCTGCCGCAGGCCCCCGTCAACCTCCTCGGGATGACCGATGTGCGCGGGCAAGGCATCCCGGTGCTCGACCTGCGTCTGACCCTCGGGCTGCCTGAAGCCGAGGACACCGAGAACACCCGTATCGTGGTGCTCAATGTCAGCGGCGGCGCCGGCCCGATGACCGTCGGGCTGCGCACCGACCGGGTCTTCGAAGTCACCGTGCTCGACGCCGCAGAGCTCGAACCGCCGCCGGCCATCTCCGGCGACTGGCGCGGTCACGCCGTCGCCGGCATCGGCCGCCGCAACGGCAGCTTCGTCACCGTGCTGGATCTCGACCGGTTATTGGGCAGCGTGGCTGAGGCGGCGTGATGCTTGTGCTGACAGCCGCCCCCCTTCCATCCTCCCCCACAAGGGGGGAGGTGCCCGCCGGTGCGTTGGGCACGACCGAGCCACACACTCGACTCTTCACCTCCCCCTTGACGGGGGAGGCAGGGAGGGGGTGGGGCAGCTCGCACCGAAGTTCTCCGAGGGCACGCAATGCCTAGCCCCGCCCTCAAACCCCAGTCCGACGCCGCCGACGATCACCTCAGCGCGCTCGATTTCGGCCGTATCGCCAAGCTCATCGAGGGTGAGGCCGGTATCAAGCTGCCGCCGGGCAAGCGACTGATGGTCGAGGGCCGGCTGCGCAAGCGCATGCGGGCGCTCGGTCAGCCCGATTTCGCCAGCTATTGCAGCTTCCTGTTCAAACAGGGCGGGCTCGAGCGCGAGCTCACCCATCTGATCAACGCCGTCACCACCAACAAGACCGACTTCTTCCGCGAGGCCGAGCACTTCGATTTCCTGGTCGAGCACATGGTCCCCACCTTGCTCAAGACCCGCGAGCGCAACCCGCTGCTGAAGATCTGGAGCGCCGCCAGTTCCACCGGGGCCGAGGCCTACACCCTCGCCATGGTGCTCGACGACCTCGTGGCGCAGCGCCACGATTTCCGCTTCGCCATCCTCGGCACCGACATTTCGACCGCCGTGCTGGCGCAGGGGCGTCGCGCCGTCTACCCGGCTGAAATGATCGCGCCGGTGCCGCCCGAAATGCAGGCGCGCTACCTCATGCATGCGCGCCGCCCCGGCGCCCGTCGCGAGGTGCGCATGGTGCCCGAGCTCCGCCGTCAGGTGCGCTTCACCCATCTCAATCTGATGGACCAGAGCTATCCGTTCGATCGCGATGTTGACGTGATCTTCCTGCGCAACGTGCTGATCTATTTCGAGAAGGCCGACCAGGATGCCGTAGTCGCCCGCCTCGTCGATCACCTCCGCCCCGGTGGCTACATTGTGCTCGGCCACTCGGAGTCGATGATCGGCACCTCCCTCGCCGTACGGCAGGTCGCCCCCGCCGTGTTCCAGAAGCTCTGAGACCCTGTCGATGTCTGCTCCTGCCGAAACCGACCGCAAGATCCGTGTGCTGATCGTCGACGATTCCGCCGCCGTGCGCACCACGCTCAGCGACATCATCGCGTCCGATCCCGAGCTGGAGGTGATGGCGACGGCGGCCGATCCCTATATCGCGGTGGAGCGCATCCGCGCCGAAGTGCCCGATGTCATCTTCCTCGATATCGAGCTGCCGCGCATGGACGGCATCACCTTCCTTCGTAAGCTGATGTCGCAGCGCCCCATCCCGGTGGTGATCTGCTCGTCGCATGCCGGCGAAGGCAGCGACACGCTGATCGAGGCTTTGGAGGCCGGCGCCGTCGACGTGGTGTCAAAGCCGCGCGTCGACACCGCCCAGTTCCTGCACGATTCCCGCGTCCGCATCTGCGAGGCGGCCCGTTCTGCCGCCCTTGCGCGGCTGAAGGGGCGCGTCCGTCCGCCGGCGCCGAAACTCGCCGTCGAAAGGAAGCTCACCGCTGACGCGGTGATCCCGCAACGCTCCGCCGCCCGTGCGGCTTCTGCTGCCGCCTCCATGCCCACCACGGCGCCGGTGATCTGCATCGGCGCCTCCACCGGCGGCACCGAGGCGCTGCGCGACGTGCTGGAAGCCCTGCCTGTCACCACGCCTGGCATCGTCATCGTCCAGCACATGCCCGAGCGCTTCACGGCCGCGTTCGCCCGCCGCCTCAACGGCATCTGCCAGATGCAGGTGAAGGAGGCCGAGGATGGCGATGTGGTCGAAGCCGGACGCGTGCTGATCGCCCCGGGCAACCACCACATGACGCTGCAGCGTTCGGGTTCGCGCTACACCGTCGGCATCGTCGACGGGCCGCACGTGTCGCGCCATCGCCCTTCGGTCGACGTGCTGTTTCGCTCCGCCGCCTATGCCGCCGGCAAAAACGCGCTCGGCATCATTCTGACCGGCATGGGCGACGACGGCGCCCGCGGCCTGCTTGAAATGAAACAGGCCGGTGCAGCCACGCTCGCCCAGGACGAAGAGAGCTCGATCGTCTTCGGCATGCCCAAGGAAGCCATCGCGCTGGGCGCCGCCGACAAGGTGGTCTCGCTCCGCCGCGTGGCCACCGAAATCACCACCTACGCCGCCCGTGCCCCGCAAAAGGACACCGCATGACCTCGTCCTCAGCCACTGAGCTCTCCGTTATCCTCCCCCGCGTGGCGGGGGAAGGGGCCCATGCGGAGCATGGGGGAGGGGGCGGCCAATCTCTCGGGCATAGCGCCGACGTCCTCTCGTCCCGCATCCTCACCCTCGCGTCCGACCTCGCGGCCCCCCGCGACGCCATCGACGGCGCCTTCGTCGCCGTCGGCGGCCGCCTTGCCGAGTGCGCCGAAATCCTGTCGCGCCTCACCGAGACTTTCGAGACCCTGCCGGTCGACCTCGAAGGTCCTGACCTCGCCGAGGCCACCGATCGCCTCGCCGTCGTCGGCCGCCGCGCCGGCGAGATTTCCGTCACCCTGGGCGCCGAGCAGGCCGATCTCAACCGGCTCGTCGACGCCCTGCGCGGCGCCGCACACCCGATCTCGGAACTGCGCCGCACCGTCAAGATGATGGGCATCGTCGCCATCAATGCCCGCGTCGTCGCCGCCAGCGTCGTCACCGACACCGAGGATTTCGGCGTCTTCACCACCGATATCGCGCAGCTGTCGGACTCCGCCGCCACCACCATCCAGCGCTTCTCACGCACCTATGAGGCGCTCAGCATCGTCGTCGGCGAAGCTGCCACCGCGCGCGCCGGCTTCGAGACGGCGCATCGCGATACACTCTCCACCCTCGCCACCGAGCTCGAGCGCGACCTCGCCGAAGTCACCGAGCAGCGCCTCACCTCGGTCCGCTCCAGCGCCGTCACCGGCCAGATGTCCCGCGCCATCGCCGACAAGGTCGCCACCGCCGTCATGGCCCTGCAAGTCGGCGATGCCACTCGCCAGCGTGTCGAGCACGTCGAAGCGGCTTTGCAAAATCTCTCGACCCTTATCCTCCCCCGCGGGGCCGGAGAGGAGGCCCTTGGGGAGCTTGGGGGAGGGGGTGGCCAGACTCTCGTTGCCCCCATCACCAAACTGCAGCGCCAGCAGCTCGCCGGCGCGCGCGAAACCCTCGTGTTCGAAATGGCCTCCGGCGCCGAGGCGCTTACCCAGCTGGCCGAGGACGTCGAGGCGGTGCTCGAGCATGCCCGCCAGGTCTACGGCTCGGCTGAGAACCGCTCGGCCCTTTCCGAACTGCACGGCGCCGTGCGCCGCGCCGTCACCGTGCTGCGCGATTGCGAAAGCGAGCGCGAAAAGCTCGACCGCGTCGCCGGCGCGGTATCAGAGACCGTCGGCGTCCTGCTCAACCACGTCGAAGCGGTGCAGGAGATCGAGTACAAGATGCGGCTGGTCTCGCTCAACGCCGCAGTCAAATGCGCCCAGCTCGGCCCACGCGGCCGGGCCCTCGACGTCATCGCCCAGCAGCTCAGGACCCTCACCGGTGAGACCGTCGTCTCTGCGCATGAGGCGGTCGAGCGCCTCAACGAAGCCGCGCGCTACTCCGCCGCCTTCACCAACGCCACCGGCGCCGGCGCCGGCCGCGTCGGCGATCTCGAGCGTGAAGCTGCCGCCTCGCTCACCCAGCTCGAAACCGTCGGCATGCGGATGAAGAAGGCGCTGGTCCAACTCTACGACGACGGCCCCAGGGTCGCCGATTGCCTGAACCAGGCTGTCGACTGCCTCGCCAACCACGGCGCCATCTCTGAGGCCCTGAGCGATATCGAGCTGTCGATTGCCGCCGTGATCCTGCCTCCGGAGGTTGCGGACGGGACTGACGCGGAGCACAGGGGAGGCGGCGGCATCGACCCGGAACTCACAGAGTTCCTCGCCACCCTGCGGAAGCGCTACACCATGGACGTCGAGCGCCGCGTCCACGATGCCTTCACCGGCATTGAAGTCGCCACCGAACCGGCCGCCGAGACCTCCGAAGCCGCCCTTGACGATCTGTTCTTCTGAGCGATCGACTGCGGATCTCACGGCGATGGCCTCGCCATCGTTTGTTGGTGGATCAGAGCACTCGCTTCGCCCTTCCCACCGGCTGTCATCTCAGCGAAAGCTGGGACCCATCCAACCGCTTGCGCTGGGGCGAGTTGGGTCCCCAGTGCTTTCGCTGAGATGACGTCGCGTGTGGGGCAGTTTCTGGCGATCAACTCGACCAACGGTGCAACGCCCGTCTCGCCCCACCACGCCCAACATGTGATTTGACGTAGTGGGAACCAGGTCCGACATATAGGCGTTTACACGTATATTGAGGCGGCGGACCGCCCGTTACGTGAGTCTGTCGGGGGGGCCAATCCGATGAGTGATATGGACGACCGTGAGCTCGGTGAGCTCCTGGCGATGTTGCGCGGCAGCGACGAGCACTTCGACATCCAGCGCCTCAGCAGCTTCTCCGATGCCACATTGCTTGTGCTCCTCGATCCGCTGGGCGACGGCCGACTGGTCACCAATGTCCCGAGCTTCGTCGCCGTCCGTGACGAACTGCGCCGCCGCGGCTTGCTGCCACGCGATCACTGACGGAATTTCGTGGCCCCGCAGCACCCTAACGCTGCCGACGATCTGCCAAATCCGCCATCGTCGCCCCACCTAGACTCGCGATGAGACTTCCGGTAACGTTCCCAACAGATGCCGGGAACGGCACGGGAGGTTGCATGGGCAGACGGCCCACCATCATTGATGTGGCAAAGCTTGCCGGCGTGTCGAAGAGCACTGCCGCACGCGCTCTCTCCGATTCCCCTGACGTCAACGACATCACCCGCGAAAAGGTGCGGAAGGCCGCGCTGGCCACCGGCTATGAACGCAACCACCTCGCCGTCGGCATGCGCTCGGGCCGCTCCGGCCTGTTCGGCCTCGTCATCCCCGACATTACCAACCCATTCTGGGCCGAAGTCGCCCGCGGCGCCCAGGACATCGTCGGCGAGAACGGCGCCTCGCTGCTGGTGTTTTCCTCGGACTGGGATCACGATCGCGAAGCCAGTCACCTGCGCGCGCTGCGCCAGGCCCGGGTCGAGGGCGCCATCGTCAACCCGGTCTCCGACAATGCCGAGGATTTCGGCCGCTTCGGCGTGCCCTTCTCGCTGATCGGCTCGAGCGCCGAACGCTTCCCGGATACCCCGAGCATCGGCTCGGACATCCGGCAGGCCGTGCGGCTGGGGCTCGATCATCTGGTCGCCCGCGGGCACGCGGCGCCTGCCCTGATCCTCGGGCCGAAGTCCCGCCTCGCTCGCGCCCGGTTCCTGCGTTCGGTCCACGAGCACTGCGTCGAGCGCGATATCGATCCGGCCGTTCTGCTGGTCGAGGATGGCGACTACACCTTCGAGGGCGGCCATGCTGCGATGCAGCGCCTGATGGCGCGCCAGCGCAGCGGCCACCTCACGGTGTTCTGCGCCAACGACCTGATGGCGCTTGGCGCCATGCTGGCGGTCCGCGAGGCCGGCCGCGAATGCCCGAGCGATGTCTCCATTCTCGGCTTCGACGGGGTGCCGGCCGGCGCCTTCTCGTGGCCCGGTCTCACCACCATCGAGAAGCCGGCGCGTGAGCTCGGCCGCCGCGCCGCCCAGGCGCTGTTCGATGAGATCGCCGGCCGTCCGCAGGATGGCCGCACCTATTTGCCGTGCCGCCTGATAGAGCGAGGCTCACTCGCCGATTTCAGGGTGCAAACGCCCCTGCGCGTCGCAGGAGCGGGGAGGAGCTAGAAGCATGTCGAGCGTCGAGCAAAACGCGACGGTCATTCCACGAGTCGCCGGGAACGTTCCCAATACGCAGCGCTTCGCCAATGGTGTTCGGCGCTGGTGGCCCTACTACGTCATGCTCGCCCCCGGCCTGCTGTTCTTCCTCGTCTGGCACTACTTCCCGATCTGGGAAGCCAAGATGGCATTCGAGCAGGTGCGCATCATTCCACCCAATCTCTGGGTCGGGCTGAAGCACTTCCAGACGCTGTTCGCCTCGCCGGTGTTCTACCAGGTGCTGGCCAACACGCTGATCATCTCGACGCTGAAGATCCTCTTCGTCTTTCCCGTGCCGATCATCGTCGCGCTGCTCCTGAACGAGGTGCGCAGCGGCCGGCTCAGGAAGTTCGTCCAGTCGGCGATCTACCTGCCGCATTTTCTGAGCTGGGTGGTGATCGCCGGCGTGTTCATCGCCATCCTGTCGCCGTCCGATGGCGCGGTGAACCAGATCACCGGCTTCTTCGGCGCCAAGCCGACCGCCTTCATGACCGACGGCAACTCGAGCCGCTGGGTTCTGGTGTTCTCCGAGATCTGGCGTTCGGCCGGTTGGGACAGCCTGCTTTACCTCGCCGCGATCATCGGCATCGACCAGTCGCTCTACGAGGCGGCCGAGCTCGATGGGGCCAACCGCTGGCAGAAGGTCTGGCACGTCACCATCCCCGGGATCGTCCCCACCATCGCGACGCTGTTCATCCTCAACATGGGCATGTTCCTGTCGGCCGACCTCAACCAGGTCATCAACTTCCTCAATGACGTGAACCGGGGGCAGATCGATATCCTCGACACCTACGTCTACCGCATCGGTCTGCGCACCGGCGAATACTCGCTGGCCACCGCCGCCGGCCTGTTCAAGGCGGTGTTCGGCATGATCCTGATCCTCTCGGCGCACTTCGTGTCCAAGCGCCTCACCGGCAAGGGAGTCTGGTGATGGCCGCGCCGCGTGGAACCGCGATCCGTCGCACGCCGCTCGAGCGCATCGAGTACGCCATCATCGTCACGACACTGCTGGCGATGGTGGTGGTGATGCTGCAGCCGATCCTCAACCTGCTTGCCGTATCCTTTTCCGATCCGAGCCAGGTTGCGGGCAAGAGCGGCCTCGACATCTGGCCTTCGGGCTTCTCGCTCGATGTCTGGATGCTGCTGCTGCAGCACCCCAATGTGCAGCGCGGTATCCTCAACTCGATCTTCATCACCGCTACCGCGACCTTCATCGGCGTCGTCGGCACCGCACTGATGGCCTGGGGGCTGAGCCGGCCCAACCTGCCCGGCCGGCGGATAATCTTCCTGCTCGTGCTCGTCACCATCGTGTTCGAGCCGGGCATCATTCCCGACTACTTCCTGATGAAGCGGATGGGGCTGCTCGACAGCTACTGGAGCGTCATCCTCTACAAGGCGGTGAACGCCTGGTACCTGATCATCCTCGTCCGCTTCTTCGAGGAGATCCCCGAGGAATTGCTCGAGGCAGCCGAACTCGACGGCGCCAACGCTTTCCAGATCTTCTTCCAGGTGGTGCTGCCACTGGCCAAGCCTGCCTTGGCGACCATCGCCCTGTTCTACCTCGTCTTTCACTGGAACGAGTTCTTCCGAGCGATGATCTACCTGAACGACCAGACCAAGTACCCGCTGCAGGTGGTGCTGAGGCAGTTTGTGGTCGAAGGCGACAAGCTCGCCATCGTCGGCGCCGACAACGCCGCCAACAATATCGGCGTGGCGCAGATCAACCTGAAGGCGCTGAAGGCCGGGATGATCATCATCACCATCCTGCCCATCCTCGCCATCTATCCGCTGATCCTCAAGTTCTTCACCAAGGGGACGATGAGTGGAGCGCTGAAGGGATGAGGCAGATCCAACCGGTTCCCACGGCGGCTGTTGCCCCACCCCCTCCCGGCCTCCCCCATCAAGGGGGAGGTGTCGATCGAGTTTGGAGCACCGCTTCGTCAAATCCACCGACCCCCACCTCCCCCTTGATGGGGGAGGCAAGCGGAGCTTGTCGCGTCAGCGACTTAGCGAAGCTCGGAGGGGTGGGGTCGGCGCTCCGACCCAACGGCCATCCCTATGAACAACAACAAGCATAACGGAGGAGAATCCATGCTTAAGACCCTGCTTCTGACAACCACGGCGCTGGCGCTCAGCCTGTCGCTGGCCATGCCGGCCAGCGCCCAGACGGTGATCCGCCTGGTGTCCAAGGACCTGCTCTCGACCAACCCGCCCGACGTTGCGCATATCGAGCGCATCGAGAAGGCGCTGAAGGCGCAGGGCACCGATCTCGACATCCAGATCGTCGACCTGCCGTCCTCGGGCTATGCCGACGCGCTCGGCGTCATGCTGCTCTCGGGCGATATCCCCGACCTGATCTACTTCCAGGGCGGCGACGCCAAGATGGCCGACCAGGGCATTCTCGAAGACCTGAACCCCTGGATCGAGAAGTCGCCCAACCTCAAGGCGGCGCTCTGGCCGCACAATGTCGAGCGCCTGAAGAACTACCCCTATCTGCTCTATGTGTACCCGCCGCGCGCGCCGCAGCCGGTGATCCGCAAGGATTGGCTGGATAAGCTCGGCATCGCCGCCCCGACCACCGTCGATGAGTACGAAGCCTTCTTCAAAGCCATCCACGACGCCGATCTCGATGGCGACGGCACCCCGGGCAACACCTTCGGTGTCACCACCGCCGACAACACCAACGAGCTCGACTCGATCTTCAACCAGGCGTTCGGCATCACCGGCACCTGGATGAAGGACGCGGCCGGCGAGTGGGTGAACTCGCGCATCACCGACCAGGAAAAGGCCAAGCTCACCTGGTACGCCAAGCTCGGCGCCGAGGGCCTCTACGACAAGGAATACGTCACCTCGAAGTTCGACGTGAAGGAAGACAAGTTCTATACCGGCAAGGCCGGCGTGATCTTCGGCTCCTCGGCGGAAGTCATCGACATCTATGGTGGCAAGATGCGCCAGGCGCATCCGGACGCCAATATCGAGCTGGCGCTGCTGCCGATCCCCAAGGGCCCGGGCGGCCAGGGTCTCTCGGCGACTGACGTGTCGAAGGAAAGCCGCGGCTTCGCCATCTCGACCACCTCTGAGCACAAGGAAGAAGTCGCAAAACTCCTCGACTTCATGGCGTCGACCGAAGGCCAGATGATGGACCGGATGGGCTTTGAGGGCGAGGAATACACCAAGTCCGGCGACACCTACACCATCACCGACAAGATGAGCACCTGGTACGCCCGCTTCTTCGCGGCCGCCAACTTCGTGCCGCCGGTGGAGTGGAAATCGGCTGCCGCCCAGGAGTCGCTGAAGAACATCACCACCTGGTTCAAGCCGGACAACGCCTTCGTCTGGCCGGCCGACTACGCCGCCGACCTCGACGCGACCGAGAACGTCTACCGCGCCTGGGTCTACAAGTTCATCTCCGGCGAAGCCTCGATGGACCAGTGGGATGCCTTCGTCGCCGAGTGGAAGGCCGCCGGTGGCGATCGCCTCAACGAGTACGCCCGGACCAAGCTGAACGGCTAAGGCCCGGCCTGACCGAAGGCCGGTGAGGTCCTCCCCCTCATCCGGCCTTCGGCCACCTTCTCCCACGAGGGGAGAAGGCCCGACTGAGACGTCTCGGCTCATCGCCTTCTCCCTTGATGGGAGAAGGTGCCCGAAGGGCGGATGAGGGTGGGGCAACACGAACGGAACAGTGCCTTGAACGACACCAGTACCTCCCTTCGCGGCCGCGTCCGCGCCATGCTCCACGGCATCGCCCTGGGCGACGCGCTCGGCGCTCCGGTCGAGAAGCTCTCGGCCGCCGATATCCGCGCCCGCTACGGCCGGGTCACCTCGCTTGAGGCGCGCTGGCACAAGATGGATCTGCCGCCCGAGCAGCGAAATCACCGCATCCGCGGCAACGGCATCGTCACCGACGACACGCTGATGACCCTGGCGCTGATGGATATCTACGCCGAAGCCCGCCGCCACCTCGACGCCTGGGACATGGCCGACGGCATGGTGCGCCAGATCGCCTGGATGCCGCGCTGGATCCCTGAGATGCAGCGCGAGGCCAACCTCATCGACCGCCTGTTCTACCCCGAAAAGTGGATCTTCCAGCGCCACCAGTTGGCCAATTGCGACCCCCGCCAGGGAGGCATCGGCAACATGGTCAATTGCGGTGCTGCCATGTACATCGCCCCGGTGGGCGTGGTGAACGCCTGTGATCCCAAGGCCGCTTACGACGAGGCGATTGCCTTCGCACAAGGCCACCAGGAGAGTTTCGGGCTCGAAGCCGCCGGCGCTTTCGCTGCTGCCGTCGCCGCCGCCTTCACTCCAGGTATCAGCATCGAAGAGATCGTCGAGCGGGTCATTGCGCTCAGCAAGGACGGCACACGCGAGGCGATCCGCGCCATCGCCAACGTCGCCTCGCGCCTCAAGGGCGCCGACCACGCCGAGGTGGTCGCGGCCTTCCACGCCGCCATCGCCCCGTTCTCGCCGATGGGCGACGACGTCAACCACACCAAGGCGCGCGCCGGCCGGCTTTCGCTGGCCTACCAGCCGTCGCGGCTGGGCTCGATCGAGGAGCTGCCGCTGGCGCTCGGCTTCGCCCTGGTCAATGGCGGCGACTTCCGGACTTCCATCGAAGACGGCATCAATTCCGGCCGCGACACCGACTCGATCGGCGTCATGGCGGGCGCCATCCTCGGGGCAATGCATGGCGAGAGCGTCGTCCGCGATGCCGACAGGCAGACCCTCGACAGCGCCAACCGCCTCGATCTCACCGCCGCGGCCGATCGCTTTACCGCCACCGTCACTGATATCCTCCTCGCCGACCGGCGGGCCCGCGAAGCTGCCGAACGCAGCCGCGACAGCCTCCTCGCCGATCTCCCGACCGCCAGCGTCGTCAATCTCTGACCACCGGACCGTTCATGCCCCTGACCACGACTGAAATCTTCGATCGCATCTATGCCGGCTTCATCGGCAAGGCCATCGGCGTCCGCCTGGGCGCGCCGGTCGAGCCGACCATCTGGAGCTATGATCGCATCCGGAACACCTATGGCGAGGTCACCCAGTACCTGCGCGACTTCAAGAATTTCGCTGCCGACGATGACACCAACGGCCCGGTCTATTTCATCCGCGCGCTGCGCGACTACGGCCTGACCGCCACCGCCGCCGATGTCGGCCGCACCTGGCTCAACTACGCTGCCGAAGAGCACGGCATGTACTGGTGGGGCGGCTTCGGCAATTCCACCGAGCACACCGCCTACAAGAACCTCAAATCCGGCATGGAGGCCCCTGCCTCCGGCTCTATCGCCACCAACGGCACCACCGTCGCCGAGCAGATCGGCGGGCAGATCTTCATCGACAGCTGGGGCTGGGTGAACCCGGGCAACCCGACGCGGGCTGCCGCCATGTCGGCCATGGCCGCCTCGGTGGCCCATGACGGCGACGGCCTCAACGGCGCTCGCTTCTGCGCCGCCGCTATCGCCCAGGCCTTCGTCGCAAAATCCATCGACGAAATCGTCGAGACCGGCCTGTCGACCATCGACGCCAACTCGACCTACGCCCGTGTCGCTCGCGCCGTCATCGACTTCCACAAGGCCAACCCGTCCGACTGGCGTCTTTGCCGCGACATGCTGACCGCCGACTGGGGCTATGACCGCTATCCCGGCGTCTGCCACATCATCCCCAACGCCGGCGTCACCGTCATGGCCATCCTCTATGGCGAGGGCGAGCTGACCCGCACCGCCGAGATCGCCACCATGGCCGGCTGGGACACCGATTGTAACGCCGGCAATGCCTGCGCCATCGTCGGCACCTTCCAGGGCGTGCAGCCGAGCTGGGACAAGTATCGCAAGCCCATCAACGACTTCGTCATCGCCTCCGGCGTTATCGGCACGCTCAACGTCGTCGATATCCCGAGCTTTGCCCGTGAGCTCACCGTCCTCGCCCTCCGCCTCGACGGCAAGGAGCCGCCGGCGTTGTGGGTCGAGGATTTCGAGCGCCGCGGCGTGCGCTTCGATTTCGATGCGCCCGGCGCCACCCACGCCTTCCGTACCGAGCCGTTCAACCAGATCGAGGTGAAGTCGGCGACCGACAAGCAGGGCCCGAACTCGCGCGGCTCGCTTGAGGTCCTCCTCGATAGACTCGAGCGCGGGCAGGGCGGTCGCATCTTCTGGAAGCCGTTCTACCGTCGTGCCGATTTCGACGACGAGCGCTACCGCCCGATGTTCTCCCCGCTCGCCGATGCCGGCCAGACGGTGAAGTTCAAGCTTGAGCTCGACCCCTGGAACGGCGACGGCAACCTGCGCGTCGCGCCCTATATCCGTCGCGCCATTTCCGGCGAGATCGTCGAAACCGGCGCCTGGCATGTCCCGAGCTCCGCGGGCTGGCAGGATTATGAATTCGTGATCCCTGAGGGGGACGAGGCGATCGACGAGATCGGCGTACTGGTCGAGTATTTTGGCCGCCTGAAATTCCTCGGCCGGCTTTACCTTTCCGAGTTCTCGGTATCGGGCAAGGGCAAGCTCGCCATCGACCCGAAGGTCGAGAAGCAGGAATGGGGCGGCATCACCCGCTTCACCTGGAACCGCGGCCACTGGTCGCTGCAGGATGGCGTCATCCACGCACACACCGCCGAAGACGCCGATGCCTGGACCGGCAACGGTTATCTGCGCGACGTGACCGTCACCGCCGACCTGACTCCGCTTGCCGGCAAGTCGCATCTGGTTGCGGCGCGTGTGCAGGGCACCAGCCGGTTCTATGCGGCCGGCTTCGAGAATGGCGAAGCGGTGATCCTGAAGCAGGACCACGGCACCACTGTGCTGGCGCGGGCCCCGTTCGCAGTGAAACCGGGTGAGGCGCACAAGCTGGCGCTGACTGTGGTCGGCGATAAGCTGACGCTCAGCGTCGACGGCAAGGAGCTGATCTCGGCGACCGATAGCCAGTTCCGCTACGGCCAGGCCGGCCTTCGCATGGCCTCGACAGGGCGGATGACGGTGGCGCGGCTGGAAGTGGTCGAAGTCTGATGCTGGTGCGCGTGGCCACCCCCCTCCCAACCTCCCCCACAAGGGGGGAGGTGTCTGCCGGTGCGTGGGGCACCGTCGCGCCAACAACTCGATCGGCACCTCCCCCCTTGTGGGGGAGGTTGGGAGGGGGGAGCCACACGCGGTGACGCTGCAGTTCAACCCCCTCGCCACCGGCCCGCTCGATGGCATCCGCGTCATCGATCTCAGCCGCCTCGTCGCCGGCAACATGCTGTCGCTGCAGCTCGCCGATTTCGGCGCCGACGTCATCAAGATCGAGCCGCCGCAGGGCGACCCGCTGCGCGAGTGGCGCGATGACGGGCACTCGCTCTACTGGAAGACCTACGGCCGCAACAAGCGCTCGGTGCAGCTCAACCTGCGTGAAGCCCCGCACATGGCGGCGCTGAAGGCGCTGCTGAGCACCGCCGACGTCTTCATCGAGAATTTCCGCCCCGGCACGCTCGAGGAGATGGGCCTCGCGCCCGATACGCTGCTTGCCGCCAATCCGAACCTGATCGTCGTCCGCATCTCCGGCTTCGGCCAGACCGGCCCCTATGCCCAGTTCCCCGGCTTCGGCACCATTGTCGAAGGCATGTCTGGCTTCGCCTATCGCACCGGCTTCCCGGATCGCGAGCCGGTGCTGCCGCCACTGGCGCTGGCCGACATGATCGCCGGCGTCTACGGCGCCAACGCCACCGTCACCGCGCTGTTCGCCCGCTTCCGTGGCAAGGCCAAGGGGCAGGTCATCGACCTCAGCCTGCTCGAACCCATGTACTCGGTGCTCGGCCCCGAGGCCGCGATCTATGCCGTGACCGGCAAGGTCAAGGAACGCTCCGGTTCGGCCTCCAACACCGCCTCGCCGCGCAACGTCTATCGCTGCTCCGACGGCAAATATGTGGCGCTGTCCGGTTCGACCCCGCAGGTCGCCCGCCGCATCTTCGAGGTGATCGGCAAGCCGGAGATGAACAGCGACCCGCGTTTTGCCACTAACTCCGATCGGGTGAAGCATCGCGATCTCGTTGACGCCGCCGTCGGTGAATGGTTCGGGCGTCACACCCATGACGAGGCGCTCGCCATCACGCGCGAGGCCGGTGCCACCGTTGGCCCGATCTACTCCATCGCCGATATCGCCGGGGATCGGCATTTCATTGACCGCGGCATCATTGTCGATGTCGAAGACAAGGATTTCGGCGCCCTGCCGATGCACAACATCCTGCCGCGCCTCAGCGAGACCCCCGGCACCTTCCGCCGCCCGGCGCCCGACCTCGGCGAGCATACCGCCGAAGTGTTGCGCGAAGCCGGCGTCGATCCTGCTACGGTGCTCGGATGAAGCTCCGCTCGCTCCTCTACGTCCCCGCGCATTCCGAGCGCTTCGTCGCCAAGGCGCATGAGCGCGGCGCCGACGCCATCGTCCTCGATCTCGAGGACGCGGTGCCGGAGGCCGACAAGGACGCTGCCCGCGCGGGCCTCGCGACCACCGTCCCCGCCGTCGGCCGCAACGGCGCCGCCGTCTTCGTCCGCATCAATGCAGGGTTTCGTCAGCGCGAGGATGCGCTCGCCGCCTGCCTTGCCGGCGCCACCGGCGTGATGGTGGCCAAGGCCAGTTCTTCCGCCGGGCTCGACGCGCTCGCCGGCGCGCTCCGCGCCGAAGAGGCCAAGCTCGGCCGCTCCGCCATGCGCTTTCTCGCGCTGGTCGAAGGCGCCGCCGCACTGCTCGACGCGCGGCTCATCGCCGCCAATCATCGCGTCATCGGCCTGCTGCTCGGCAGCGAGGATCTTGCCACTGAGCTCGGCGCCACCCCGACGCCCGACGTCCTCCGCCATCCCAAGCTGCTGCTGCACTATGCCGCCAAGGCCGAAGGCAAGCTCAGTTTCGGCCTGTTGCAATCAAGCGCCGACTACACCGATCTCGAGGCGCTGGCCGCTGCCGCCGCCGAGGCCAAGGCACATGGCTTCGATGGCGCCACCTGTGTCCATCCCTCCGCCGTCGCGGTACTGAATGCCGGCTTCTCGCCGAGCGACGCCGAACGCGACTGGGCCCAGCGGGTCGTCGCCGCTGCAGCGGAACTCCCCGGCGCCTTCCAGCTCGATGGCAGGATGGTCGACGCCCCGATCGTCGCCCGGGCGCGGAGGATTCTCGGGAGTTAGGGCGGTCCTGGGGGCACCAACTGCTCCCCCTACTCGATGTCCATCGCGGGTGCGGGTGCACTGCGGGGGGCCCGAAACGTCCTAAGCGGCTATCCCCGTGAACTCGAGAAACGCCTCGAGCGGGAGCGGCTGTGACAAGAGGTACCCCTGCAATTCGTGGCAGCCGAGCGCCATCAGGTAATCGCGCTGCCGCTCGGTGGCGACGCCCTCGGCGGTCACCTTCATGTTGAGCGACCGCGCGAGGTCGATGATGGTCCTGACGATCACCTCGGCATCGGTGGATTCGCCCAACTGGCCGACGAACGAGCGGTCGATCTTCAGCTTGTCCACATTGTAGCGGCGCAGGTAGTTGAGCGACGAATAGCCGGTGCCGAAATCGTCGAGCGCCAGCCGGATGCCTGCCGCCCGCAGCCGGGTGAGCCCGGCTTCTGTGGCCTCCGACGTATCGAGCAGCACGCCCTCGGTGATCTCGAGCTGCAGCCGCGTCGGGTCGATCCCCAGTTGCCGCAATTGCTCGATCACCCGGTCGACGAAGCGGCGGCTCTTCAGCTCTACCGGCGAGACGTTCACCGCCACCCAGGGGATGGTCGTTCGCACCAGCATGCGACAGGCTTCCTCGAGCACCCATTCGCCGAGCCTCTCGATCAGCCCGCGTTCCTCCGCCACGCCGATGAAGATGTCCGGCGCCAGCCGGCCGCGCTCGGGATGTTCCCAGCGCACCAGCGCCTCGGCGCCCGCCACGGCACGTCCATCGGCGGCGAAGATCGGCTGGTACTCGAGCATCAACTCACCGCCGACGTCGAGCGCCCGGCGCAAGTCCTGCTCGATCCGCCGCTTCTCTTCGACCGTCTCGGCCATGGGCGGTGCAAACACCTCCCAGCGGCTCCGGCCGCGCGCCTTGGCTTCGTAGAGCGCGATGTCCGCCTCGCGCAGCATGCGGAAGGCGTCCGATCCCGGCTGCCACGGCGCGATGCCGAAGCTGGCGGTGATAAACGCCGGGTCGTCGAACAGCCGGAAGGGGCGGCCGAACTGCAGCTGGATCGCCCGGCACATCGATTCCGCCGCGCCGGCCGCCGGCCCCGAGAGGAGGATGGCGAACTCGTCGCCGCCCACCCGTGCCAGTGTCCCCGCCGGCCCCACCAGCTGGAACAGCCGGTTGGCCAGTTGGCGCAGCAGGTCGTCGCCCGCCACGTGCCCCAGGGTGTCGTTGATGTGCTTGAACCGGTCGAGGTCGATCAGCACCAGCGTTGCCGGCGTTCCCTCGGCTGCACGCTCGGCGAGCGCGGCGAGGTCGCGCTCGAACTGGGCCCGGTTGGGCAGCCCGGTCAGCGAGTCGTGGTAGGCGAGGAAATGGATATGCGCCTCGGTGCGCCGCCGTTCCGTGATGTCGCGCGCGCTGCACACCAGCCCGATAATCTGGCCCTCCGGGTTGCGCAGCGGCAGCTTCGAGGTCGAGAGCCAGAGCTGCGTGCCGTCCGGGCGCACCACGTATTCCTCGTGGTCGATCAGCGCCTTCTCGCCACGGATGACGCTCATGTCATCTTCGTAATAGCGCCGCGCCAGCGGCATTGGATGCACGTCGAGATCGGATTTGCCGATCAGCATATTGGGGTCGCCATGCCCGAGGTCCGCCGCCACCGCGCGGTTGGCAATGACGAAACGGGCGTCCTTATCCTTGATGTAGAGATAGTCCGGCACCTGGTCGATCATAGTGCGCAGCCAGCTGCGTTCCACCTGGGCCCGCTGTTGCTCTCCGGCCAGTTCAGCCGCGAAGCGCTGCAGTCGCTCGTTGGCGGCTGCCAATGCGGCAAGCGATTCCGGCGGCTCGGGGCGAGCGACGTGCCGGACGGGAGACCGCTTCACAACCATCGGGGCCTCTGAACCTGATAGTTCGTGCGATTGTCATGCTAGGCAGCAATGAATAAGCAACTCCTAATCGTCTCTAAGTACAAGGCCCGTTGTCAGCGGCCCGTCGCAGCAGCGGAGCGATAGTCGCTGGGCGAGATGCCGTTGAGCCGGCGGAATGCCTTGGCGAAATAGTTCCCGTTGGCGAATCCCGTTGCTGTGGCAATGGCGGCAACTGGCAGGTCGGTGGCGATCAGCAGCCGCGTTGCCCGCTCCATCCGTGCCGCGAAGACGAAATCCGATGGGCTCTGCCCGGTCTCGCCACCGAAGCGCCTGACGAAGTGCGCCCGGCTCAGCCCTGCTACTCGCGCCAGCCGATCTACCCCCAGCGGTTCGCCCAGATGCTCTGTGATGAAGCTTTGCGCCCGGGCAATCGGCGGCGCCACATTGGTCGTCGCCGGCGTCGCGCCGAACAGCCCGTCATGCAGCGCCATCATCGCGTCATACGCCGCCCCCGAGGCCTCGCCGCTGAGCAGTTCGGGCGTTCGCATCAGCTGCACGCAAGCATCCGCCATGCGATCCACCGCGCCTGCCGAAGGCGTCACCACCGGCCCCTTGAGGTCGATGATCGCCCGCACCAGCCGCAACGCCTCGCGACCATTGGCGCCGATCCAGAAATACTCCCAGGTCTGGCCCCGATCGAGCCAGTAGCGGTTGGCATGCGGAAAGCTCAGCACCATGGTGGAGCCCGGCAGCAGCACGTGCCGGGCGCCGGCATAGTCGAGCTCGCCCCGCCCGGCGATGGTGTGCTGGATGATGACGAACGGCACGTCGCCGCGCTTCAGCCCCTCCCAGTTATAGACCTCGTTGACGCGCTTCTCGAAGCCGGCGCCGGTGGCCATCACGTGAAAGCCCAGAGGGCCCCGCGGCGGCGCGATGGTCTGGATCTTGTGCCCATGGGCAATCAGGTCGGACAGCATGAAATTACCCGCGATCGCATGTCTTTCCTCTACACCGGCGGCCCGCCTTGCCGCTAGATGGAGCCAAATTCAAAGGGGAGGAACGCCATGTCGTTCAAAGTCGCGATCATCGGCGCCGGTTCGGTGGGGTTCACCAAGACCCTGATCTCGGATCTGCTCAAGGTGCCGGAATTCGCCGATGTCGAGTTCGCGCTGACCGATATCAACGCCCACAACCTCGACATGATCCACCAGATCATCTCGTCGATCGTGGCGGTCAACAACCTGCCGGCCAAGGTCACCGCCACCACCAACCGGCGCGAGGCCATAACCGGCGCGCGCTACATCATGAGCTGCGTCCGCGTCGGCGGGCTCGAGGCCTTCGCCACCGACGTCAACATCCCGTTGAAATACGGCGTCGACCAGTGCGTGGGCGACACCATCTGCGCCGGCGGCATCCTCTATGGCCAGCGCAACATCCCGGTCATTCTCGACTTCTGCAAGGATATCCGCGAGGTTGCCGAGCCGGGCGCGCTGTTCCTCAACTATGCCAACCCCATGGCGATGAACACCTGGGCCGCCGATCTCTATGGCGGTGTCGATGTGGTCGGCCTCTGCCACGGCGTGCAGCACGGCGCTCATCAGATCGCCCAGGTGCTTGATGTCGATGACCGCGACCTCGACTATGTCTGCTCGGGCATCAACCACCAGACCTGGTACATCGATATCCGCGCCAAGGGCCGCAAGATCGAGGCGGACGAACTGATCGCCGGCTTCGAAAAGCACCCTGTCTATTCCAAGCAGGAAAAGGTCCGCATCGACGTGCTGAAGCGCTTCGGTGTCTACTCGACCGAGTCGAACGGCCACCTCTCGGAATACCTGCCCTGGTACCGCAAGCGCCCTGAAGAGATCTCCCGCTGGATCGACATGAGCGACTGGATCCACGGCGAGACCGGTGGCTATCTCCGCCACTCCACCGAACGCCGGAACTGGTTCGAGACCGATTTCCCCAAGTTCAAGGCTGAAGCCACCAAGTCGCTGTCGGAGCACAAGCGTACCACCGAGCACGCCAGCTACATCATCGAAGCGCGCGAAACCGGCCGCACCTATCGCGGCCATTTCAACCGCCGCAACAACGGCATCATCAAGAACCTTCCGGCTGACGCCATCATCGAGAGCCCGGGCTTCGTCGATCGTTTCGGCATCAACATGGTCGAGGGCATCGAGCTGCCGATCGCCTGCGCCGCCACCTGCTCGGTGTCGATCTCGGTGCAGCGCATGAGTGTCGAAGCCGCAATGACCGGCAACATCGACATGTTGAAGCTCGCTGTGTTGCACGACCCGCTGGTTGGCGCCATCTGCACCCCTGACGAGGTCTGGCAGATGGTCGACGAGATGGTGGTCGCCCAGGCGCAGTGGCTGCCGCAATATGCCGACGCCATCCCCGCCGCCAAGGCCCGGCTGGAAAAGGCGACCGTGAAGACCAGGGACTGGGCCGGTGCCGCCCGCAAGGTGGTCCGCTCGGTCGAAGAGCTGCGCGAGATGAAGGGGGCGCATCACTGAGGGGTGCGGCCAAGGGGGCCTTGCCCACGCGCTGACGAGAGAAGTTAACTCCCGTTAACCCGACTCCCTGCATGGTGGCGGCATGTCCGATGTCGCCACTGCGCTGCTGCAACTGATCGGCCGCACCGAGCCCGCCGCTGACCCGGCGCTGGCGGCAGTGAAGCTGGCGCGCGCCAGCCTTGACGCGCTGATCCTCCGCCTCGGCCAGAGCATCGACGCCAAGGTCACGGCGCAACTTGCCGGCGGCCTGACCCAGCTCACGGCCGGCAGCGAGAGTTTCGTCCTGAAGCTCGAGACCGCGCTGCCGGTCAATACCGTGGTGACCCTGAAGATCTCCCCGACCCCGACCGGTCAGCCCGCCGTCACTGTCACCGTGCAGCCGCAACCGGCAGTTGCCCAGCCGGCTCCGCCCGCGCCGCAAGCGCTGTCGCCGTTGCCGCCCCCGCCTGCCGCCTCGACGGCGCCGCCTCCACCGGCTCCGGCGGCTGCGCAACCCGCACCGCTCGCACCGCCGCCGCCAGGTGCTGCACCGGTTGCGGCAATGCCGTTGCCCCTGTCTCCAACTGCCCCGGCGGCGCCGACCCCCACCCAGGTTCAGCCGTCGATTACGGCCACCCAGCTGCCAGCGACCCCGGGGCCACAAGCGGGGCCCGCCGCGCCGTCTCCGCTTCCCCGGGTCACCGTTCAGCAGGCGGCGGCTGCCATGGTGCCAACTGCGCCGACACAAACGCTGCCATCAGCTCCAGCCCCGGCAATGCCGGCGCCGCTACCCGCGCCAGCCCCCGCAGCGCCGGCTCAACCAGCTCCGACGGCAATCCCGCCGCTCAACCAACCGACCACACCTGCCGCCGTCTCGACGCCGCCAGCGCCGGCTGCGGCTTCCACGCAGCCCGCGACGGCCCAGCTCCCTCTGTCCGCCCCGGCCGTCCCGGCGAGCAACTCCCCCACCACGAGCAGTCCGACACCGCCGCCGGTGTTGCAGCCTGCGGCCACCACCTTGTCTGCGCCAGGTGTCGCAAGCGGTCCGGCGCCAGTCAGTGCGCCGCAGCCTGTGTCTACCCCGGCAGTGCCGAGCCCCGTGCCTCACGCAACCACCCCAGCGACCTCGCTGGCACCGCCGACGGTCGTGCCGCCAATGGTCGCATCACCGATATCGACCCCGCGGCCGGTATCGCAGCCCGCCTCGCCACCGCTTGCCCAGATCCTCGCCGACCCTGTCCAGGCCGCGGCGCGCCAGGATAGCGTCCTGCCGCTGATCGCCCGGCTTGCGACACTCGCCGCGCCCACGGCCGCGGCATTACCGCGTCCAGCGCTGGAGGCGATCGCCATGCTGCTTGGTACCCGGCTCGACCTCAATCGCGCCCCGCCTGACGGCAAGATGCTTCGCGACGCCGTGCTGCGCACCGGCATCATCACCGAGCCCGGCACTCGCACCCCCACCGATGCCAAATCCGCCCTGTTGCAGCTGCGTTCGGCGCTGTCGGGCTTCCTCGGCGGCGAAGTCGAGGCGATCGCTCCGGTGACGCGGCGTCCACCCCCGCCGCTTAAGGGCGAGCCCGTCCGCGCCTCCTCCGCTCAACCCATGTCGCCACTGGCCGAGGAGCCCGTCGAGACCGCCCGCCAACTTCTCGGTCACGCCGATGCGGCGCTCTCCCGCGCAAAACTGCTGCAGCTGGCCTCGAACCCCAATGATGCCGCGCGCCCCAACGTCGCGGCGCCCGCGGCCGAGTTGCGGGTGGAAGTGCCGATGCAGCTCGGCGCCGAAACCGGCATCCTGCAGCTGCTGGTCGAGCGCGATGGTAGGCACAAGCGCACACCCGCCGAGCGCGGCTGGCGCATGCGCTTCGCGCTCAACTTCGCGGCCACCGGCGAAGTCGGCGCCGAGGTGGCGTTGCTCGGGCGCAGCGCCAGTGTCTCGCTGTGGGCCGCCGACCCGGCCACTGCCGATGCGCTCGAGGCGATGCTGCCCGAGCTCGCCCCGGCGCTGGCCCGCCACGGTCTCGATCTCGGTTCCATCAGGGTGCGCCGCGGCGCACCGCAACCTGCCGTTCGGGCCCCGGGTCAATTGCTGGACAGCGCCCGATGAGCGACACCCCAAAGCCCGTCAGCCTCGCGGTCGCGCTGGAATATGAGCGCGGCACCCGTGAGGCGCCGCGCGTCATTGCCAAGGGCCGAGGCGAACTGGCCCGCCGCATTGTCGAGGTGGCGGGCGAGGCCGGCGTCGTCATCGAGGCCAACGGCCCGCTCGTCGAAGCGTTGGCGAGTGTCGAACTCGACGAGCAGATCCCGATCGAACTTTACGAAGCGGTGGCCGAGATCATCGGCTTCGTCCTCCGCGCCAGTGCTCAGCGTCATTGGACGCCCACCGAAAGCTAGAGCTCCCCGCCTTGCATTCCCACCCGGCTCCGGGCGAAGTGACGCGCCAAGTTCTGGGAGCCCGCGTCATGCCGACCATTGCCGACCTCGATACCCCCACCGTTCTCATCGATATCGATCGCGTCGAGGCCAATCTGCAGCGGGCCCAGGCACATGCCACCGAGCAAGGCTATGCGCTGCGTCCGCACATCAAGACCCACAAGTTGCCGCGCTTCGCCAAACGCCAGATCGAGCTCGGCGCCGTCGGCATCACCGCGCAGAAGCTGGGCGAGGCCGAGGTGATGGCCGATGCCGGCATCGCCGATATCTTCCTGCCTTACAACATCCTGGGCCCCAGGAAGCTGGCGCGGCTCAAGGCGTTGAACGAGCGCGTCACCCTGTCGGTCACCGCCGACAGCCCCGACACGCTGTTCGGCTATGCCGCGACCTTCACCTCCGGCAAACCGTTGACGGTGCTCATCGAGTGCGATTCCGGCGGCGGTCGTTGCGGCGTGCAGACCCCGGCCCAGGCGCTGGCTCTGGCCCGCCAGATCGCGCTCGCCCCCGGCCTCCGCTTCGGTGGCCTGATGACCTATCCGCCACTGCATGGGGTGGAGAAATCAAACGCCTGGCTCAGCGAGGCTGTTGCGCTGTTCGCTGAAGCCGGCATTGCCGTGTCGCGCGTCTCCTCCGGCAACAGCCCGGACATGTGGGCCCAAGCCGCTGCTCCGGTCACCGAGCGCCGCCCCGGCACGTACATCTACTATGATCGCTTCCAGGTGAAGGAGCGGGCTGCCAGCCTCGACGATTGCGCGCTCACCGTACTGGTCACTGTGGTCAGCCGGCCCACCGCCACCCGCGTGGTCATCGATGCCGGCTCCAAATCTCTCACCTCCGATCTGCTCGGCATGGAGGGTTTTGGCCTGGTGATGGGCACCGATCTCACGGTGAAGGGGCTCTCCGAAGAGCATGGCGTCATCGAGCTTCCCGTCGCCTCCGACTGGCCGCGCATCGGCGAGCGGTTGCGCATCATCCCAAACCACGCCTGCGTCATCTCCAACCTTTTCGACAGCGTGACGCTGATCTCCGGCGATGAGGTGCGCGAAGTGGTTCCCGTCGCGGCGCGCGGCCGAGTGGACTGAGCGCTTGCCGCGGGGATCGCAGACTTTTCCCGGTTCGAGAGGGCGACAAATCAAGAATGCAGAGCATTTCGGCGTTTCACTGAAACGATGAAATGCTCTAGAACACCTCTCGCAAGGGAGTGGTATTCAAATGGTCGCTGATTGGTATGATGGTTTGACGCTGGCAACCGAGTGGCGCCCAGCCGCCGAAGGCGTGGCAGCGCGCTACCGGCTGATGCTCACCAACGACACGGGTGAGGCGCTGCGCGACTTCCGTCTCGGCATTTCCGGCCCGGCGCGGGTCAGCGACGATGCCGAGATCGTCGGCGCCAAGGTGGTAACGCAGCTGAGCAATTTCTGCGAACTGGCGCCCGAGCGCGGTTTCGTCCTTGCCCCCGGCGCCAGCTGGACCATCGATGTGCTGCAGCTCGATTACCCGATCCGCCACTGGACCGATGGCGCCACCACCGGCTTCCTCGTTCTCGCCGACGGCACCACGCGCTCGCTGCGCACCGTGCCGACCCGGCGCGAGGGCAGCGATACCCTGCGCAAGAAGGGCACCGCCATCTTCGAGGTCCCCGAGCACCCGCCGGTGCCGGTGTCGATCGTCCCCTGGCCGCGGGATGTGGCGGTCTCCGGTCGCCGTACCGCGCCCGCCGGTCTCGCACCGCTCCCTTCGGCGATCGGCAAGTCCGCCGCCGCGGCCTTCGGCAAGCTGACCGAAAAGCTGTTCCCCGGCGAAGGCCTCGTCCGCCCCGCCCATGAAGGCGGCTTCCCGGTCGAACTCAGCGCCGGTCCCGGCGGCAAGGAAGGCTATGCCATCGAGTTCACCGCCGACCGGGCCCGCGTCATCGGCGAAACCGAAACCGGCTTGCTCTATGGCCTGATCACGCTGGGCCAGATCCTGCGCGGCGCCCGCATCCACCTGCGCCAGTTCAACTTCCCCACGTCCGGCCGCATCGAGGATGCGCCGGCCATGGTGTGGCGCGGCAGCCATCTCGATGTCGCCCGCCGCTACTACGCCAAGGACGAGGTCGAGCGCTTCATCGCCATTCTCGCCTGGAACAAGCTCAATGTGCTGCATTGGCACCTGAGCGACGACGAGTCCTGGCGCGTCGAGATCGATGCCTACCCGCAGCTCACCGGCAAGGGCGCCTGGCGCGGCTATGGCATGCCCGTGCCGCCACTGCTTGGCTCGGGTCCGGAGCGCACCGGCGGCTACTATTCGAAGGCCGATATCCGCGCCATCGTCGGCTTCGCCACCGAGGTCGGCGTCGACGTGGTGCCCGAGATCGATATGCCGGGCCATTGCTATGCCATGCTGCAGGCCATCCCGGCGCTGAGCGACCCCGGCGAGAACGCGCCCTATTACTCGATCCAGAGCTTCCCCAATAACTGCCTCAACCCGGCGGTCGAGGCCACCTATGGAGTGGTCGAGGCTATTATCGACGAGATGGTCGAGCTCTTTCCCTCGCGCTACTTCCATGTCGGTGCTGACGAAGTGCCCGAGGATGCCTGGCACTCCTCGCCGGCCGCCAACAAGCTGCGCCAGCAACTCGGCGTCACCGGCGCCGCGCCGCTGCAGGCCCGCTTCCTGCAGCGCCTGCAGGCCTACCTCACCTCGAAGGGCAAGCTGACCGGGGCCTGGGAAGAAGCCTCGCATGGCGGCGGCATCGACAAGGCCAACTGCTACCTCGTCGGCTGGCGCACCACCGAGGGCAGCCAGCAACTCGCCGCCGAAGGCTATGAAGTCGTCGTGGCTCCGGGCCAGGCCTATTACCTCGACATGGCCAACACCGAGGATTGGCACGAGTGCGGCGCCGCCTGGGCCGGCTGGTCTTCGCCGGAAAAGGCCTACACCTTCGAGCCGACTGCCGGCTGGAGCGACAGCGAGCGCAAGAAGCTCCTCGGGGTCCAGGCCTGCATCTGGTCAGAGCCGATGACCGATCGCGCCGTGTTCGACCGGCTGGTCTTCCCGCGCCTCTCGGCCATTGCCGAAACCGGCTGGAGTTCCAACCGCGATTTCAACCGCTTCAAGGCGCTGGTCGGCCTGATGCCGAACCTCTACGGTCGCTACGAAGGATTCTAGAGCAGGATTGCATTCGCACTCCTGCTCCTTGTTGTGTCGCGAGATCGAACCGGAAAAGTCTGCAACTTTTCCTGATTTCGCTTTGGAAGGACCGTTAGCACAATGGGCGATCTGCTGGTCCGGCTGTATGATCTGCCGGATATTGCCTCCGAAGCAAAGGTGAAGGCGGCCGGGGTCACCGTCCGCCGCGCCCTGCCGCCGGAGCGTCACGTCGTCACCGCCTGGGTCGGCCAGCATTTCAGCCCGTTCTGGGTGTCCGAGGTCGAGGCGGCGATGAGCCACCTGCCGGTCACCTGCTGGATCGCCCACAAGGACAACCAACTGCTCGGCTTTGCCTGCCATGATGCCACCGCCAAGGGGTTTTTCGGCCCCACCGGGGTCGACGAGGCGGCGCGCGGGCAGGGGATCGGCGAGGCTCTGCTCATCGCCACGCTGCGCGGCATGCGCGAGGCGGGCTATGCCTATGCCGTCATCGGCGGCGCGGGCCCGGTCGAGTTCTACCAGAAGCGGCTCGACGCCATGGTGATCCCCAAATCCGATCCCGGCATTTACAATGGGATGCTACGTCCCCCCAAGTCGGGTTGAATGCAGCGTATCGACTAACCTTGCATTTACTCGCTGCCGCTAGGCTATGAGCTTCGATCTCCTTGGGATTTCCGGGGCTACAGCGCTTTGCCAAAGACCGGAAAGACACCCACCGACGCGGCCGCGCCAGCGCAGGCCGACACCGCGGCGCTGGCCAAACTCACCCGTTCGCTGAGTTCGGCGCGTGGCAAGCTGCGCGCCCAGGAACTGCACCTGCGCGCCATTCTCGACAATCTCGCGCACGGCATTTCGCTCTACGATCGCCACGGCCGGCTGGTGCTGTGCAACCGCCAGTTCCTCGATATCTACCGGCTGCCGCCGGCATTGGGTAAACGCGGCACCAGCTTCCGCCAGATCCTCGAGGCGCGCGTCGCGGGCAACACCCATGTCGGCGACGACGTCGAGGGCTATGTCGCCGACCGGCTGAGCGCCGTGCACGAGCAGCGCACTTTGGGCGGTATCCACCGGCTCAATTCCGGACAGGTCATTTCGATGACCCACCAGCCGATCGACGATGGCGGCTGGATCTCGACCCACAAGGATGTGACCGAACTGCACAACATGCAGGCCGAGCTCACCCACCTCGCCTACCATGATGCGCTGACGGGCCTGCCCAATCGCACGCTGTTCTATCGACGGGTCGGCAATGCCTTCCATGACGTCGGCAGGGCCAGCGGCTTTGCTGTGCTCTGCCTCGATCTCGATGGCTTCAAGGCCATCAATGACACCCTGGGCCACGCCGCGGGCGATGCGCTGTTGAAGCAGTTTGCCGGCCGGCTCGGCGGCTGCCTGGGCCCGAAGGACAGCGCCGCCCGCATGGGCGGCGACGAATTCGCCGTGCTGCATCGCGGCGGCGATGCCGAAAGCGCGCTCGACCTCGCGGCCAGCATCTGCGCCGCCACCGTCGCACCCTACGACCTCGACGGCCAGGTGCTGACCATTGCCGTCGGCATCGGCATCGCGGTGGGTGGCGCCGACGGGAACGAACCTGACGAGCTGCTGCACAATGCCGACGTCGCTCTCTACGCCGCCAAGCGCGACGGGCGCGGCGCCATCCGCTGCTTCGAGCCCGAGCTCAACCGCATCGGCGTCGACCGCCGCCGGCTCGAGGCCGACCTGCGCCGCGCCCTCGAGCACGGTGAGTTCGAGCTGCATTTCCAGCCCATCCTCAACCTCCGCACCCACGCCTTCTCGGGCTTCGAAGCCTTGCTGCGCTGGCAGCATCCGGAGCGCGGGCTGGTTCCGCCTTGCGACTTCATCCCGGTCGCCGAGGATACCGGCCTGATCGTCCCGATCGGCGACTGGGTCATTCGCGAGGCGCTGGCCGAGGCGGCCCGCTGGCCGGGCGAGCTGAAGATCGCCGTCAACGTTTCGTCGATGCAACTGGTCCGCGGGAACCTCGTCACCACGCTGGTCCAGGCGCTTGCTGCCTCCGGCATCGCCCACGAGCGCGTCGAAATCGAGATCACCGAGTCGGTGTTCCTCGAGAACTCCGAGCAGAGCCTCGACACCCTGCGCCAGCTGCGCGCGCTCGGCGTCCGCATCGCGCTCGACGACTTTGGCACCGGCTTTTCGGCGCTCGGCTATCTGCTCGCCTTCCCGTTCGACAAGATCAAGATCGATGGCACCTTCATCAGGGCGCTCGACAGCGCCGAAGGAGCCGAGACCATCGTCGCCGCGGTGGCCGATATCGGTGCCCGCCTGATGATGGCGACCACCGCCGAAGGCATCGAGACCGCCGCGCAACTGCGCGGTGTGCATGCCGCCGGCTACACTGAGGCGCAGGGCTACCTGATCTCCCGCCCGATGGCCCGCGACGCCGTGCGCCGCCTGGTCCTCGCCTCCGACGCCATGCCCGAGGCGCCGTTCGAAGAGCGGGAAGCGGGGTAGGGCATCCAGGGGGAACAGAGCCGCCGGCAGCTACGTCCCTTCTCCCCTCCAAGGGGGCGCAATAGCGCCTCCCGAGGGAGAAGGTGGCCGAAGGCCGGTTGAGGGGTGAAGCGGTACGGCGAACGCTCGTTGAGAAGCTGAGCCCCTCAACCTGGTTCCGCTACGGACCTGGCGGTCCTAGCTGCACCACCCTCTCCTCAGGGAGAGGGGACAAGGCCGGTGCATCGCTGCATCTCCTTCGCCCGTCACCCCACCGTCATCCATCCGTCACAGCGGCGTCGCCTGCCGGGCGCACGGCTCCACGATATTTCAGGAGCGTCAGCATGACCGATCGTTTGAAAACCCGCGCGCGCCCGACGCGCCGCCAGTCTTTCACCACCAAATATTCCGACCTGATGGCCGAGGGCTATTCCCGCCGCACCGTGCTGAAGGGGCTGCTTGCCGGCACCGCGCTCGCCACTTCCGGCCTCGGCTTCAGCCGCGCCGCCGCCGCGACCAACTCGTCGTCGAGCCTCACCTTTCCCGAGCTGAGCCGCGTCACCGACAAGACCGACCACTGGCCCGAGGGCTACTCCCGCCAGATCCTGATCAAGTGGGGCGACAAGCTGTTCGCCGACAGCCCGGCCTTCGACGTCGCGACCCTCGATGGCGCGGCCGCCGAAAAGCAGTTCGGCTATAACAACGACTTCACAGCTTTCCTGTCGCTGCCGCAGGGCAGCGAGGCCAATGATCATGGCCTGCTGGTGGTGAACCACGAATATGCCTCGCCCTACCTGATGTTCCCCGGCCTGACCGACGAGGATTACCGGGAAAAGCTCACCGACGCACAGATCCGCGCCGTCGCAGCGTCCACCGGCATCTCCGTCGTTGAGGTCAAGAAGACCGGCAACCAATGGCAGGTCGTCACCGATGGGCAGTACAACCGCCGCGTCCATATGGGCACCGAGATGCGCCTGAGCGGGCCCGCCGCCGGCGACGACCGACTGAAGACCAGCATCGACCCCACCGGCACCATCGTCTTCGGCTCGATCTCCAACTGTTCGGGCGGCATCACCCCCTGGGGCACCATGCTGTCGGGCGAAGAAGGCGGCATGGACATCTTTGCCGGCGACTACACCACGCTCCCCGACCAGGAACTGGTGGAGCGCCAGGGCTGGGATGAGGAAGAAAATGACGGCTATGCCTTGAGCCGCATCGACGCCCGCCTGAAGTTCGAGAATGAGCCGAACGAGTGGCTGAAGTTCGACTGGGTGGTCGAGATCGATCCGTTCGATCCCGCGTCGAAGCCGGTGAAGCGCACCGCGCTCGGCCGCTTCACCCATGAGGGAGCGCAGGTCGCCGTGGCCCCCGATGGCCGCGTCGTCCTCTACATGGGCGACGATGACGACTTCGAGTACCTCTACAAGTTCGTCACTTCCAAGCCGTGGAATCCCACCGACCGCGCCGCCAACAAGGACCTGCTCGACGAAGGCACGCTCTTCACCGCCCGCTTCGATGCCGAGGGCAAGCTGACCTGGCTGCCGCTGGTGCAGGGGCAGGGGCCGCTGACGCCGGAGAATGGCTTCCACAGCCAGGCCGACGTGGTGCTCCGCACCCGCATGGCCGCCGATCTCCTTGGCGCCACCCCGATGGACGCACCGGAAGGCTTCGTGCCGCACCCGAAAACCGGCCGCGTCTATATCGCCATGACCGAGAACGAGGATCGTTTGCCGGCCGGCGAAGGCGATGCCGGCGAACAGGTCAACGTCGCCAATACTCGCGCCCCCAACCCCGACGGGCATATCCTCGAGCTCACCCCGCCGGGCGCCCCCGAGGCGCCCGACCATGCCGCGACCGACTACACCTGGGATGCCTTCATCCTTTGCGGCGACCCGACTGATCCGGCCTCGCACGCGCTCTGCCACCCCGAGACTTCGGCCAATGGCTGGTTCACCGACCCGGACAACCTGTCGGTCGATCCCGCCGGCCGCCTCTGGGTCACCACCGACGGCCCGCCGGATGCCGGCTTCAACGATGCGCTCTATGCCGCCGACACGGAAGGCGACGGCAAGGCGCTGCCTAAGCTGTTCTACCTGCCGCCGGTCGGCTCGGAAGTCTGCTCGCCGGCCTTCACGCCGGACGGCAAGACCATGTTCCTCTCCATCCAGCACCCGGGCGAGCTGCGCTTTGAAGACGGTGAGGACTCCACCTCGATCGCCGATGCCGGCACCAACTGGCCCGACTTCATCGACGGCCAGGGCCCGCGCCCCTCACTGGTGGTGATCAGCAAGGACGATGGCGGGGTGATCGGCAGCTGATGGCAGGGCGGGCTAACTGAAGCAGACGGCCCCCTCCCATCCTCCCCCATGAAGGGGGAGGTGCCCCGCCGGTTCACTTGGCACGAACGAAGACAGAGCTCCGACTCTTCACCTCCCGCTTTATGGGGGAGGCCGGGAGGGGGCCGTCTCTATCAGTCAACGTACAAAAAAGGCGGGGATCGCTCCCCGCCTTCATCACTCCTGAAACCCCAAGTCTCAGGGGTAAGTTCTCAGAGCTTGTCGGTAATCGCCGAAGTGAAGGCGCCCGACGGCTTGTTCTGGATGATCTTCTGGTCCAGCAGCGCCTTCTCGGTACGGTCATAGGCGGCCGCGTCGAGCTTGAAGTCCTTGGCGTCGACGAGCTTGGCCACTTCGCCCATCATGTACTTCTGATGGTCGAGCGTCTGCGCGCCGCTTTCGTCGTTGTCGATGACGATCTGCGCTGCCTCATCGGGATGCTCGATCGCATAGGCCCAGCCCTTCTGCGAAGCGCGGACGAAGCGCACCATCTTGTCGGCGAAAGCCGGGTCGGCGAGCTTGTCTTCCATCGCATAGAGGCCATCCTCGAGCAGGTCGTTGCCGAGGTCGGTGTAGTTGAAGATCACCAGCTTGTCGGTGGTGAAGCCGGCGTCGATCGCCTGGCCCAGTTCGTTGTAGGTCATCACCGAGATGCAGTCCGCCTGCTTCTGCACCAGCGGCTGCACGTCGAACGACTGCTTGAGGACGTTCACGCCATCGGCGCCGCCTTCGGTCGGGATGCCCAGCTTGTTCATCCAGGCGTAGAACGGATACTCGTTGCCGAAGAACCAGACGCCCAGCGTGTGGCCCTTGAAGTCGGCTTCGGTCTGCACGGGGCCATCCTTCGGGCAGATCATCAACAGGCCGGATTTCTTGAACGGCTGCGCAATGTTGACGAGGCCCACGCCCTGTTCGCGGGCTGCCAGCGCGCCGCCCATCCAGTCGACGATCACATCGGCGCCGCCACCTGCGATCACCTGCTCGGGGGCAATATCCGGCCCGCCCGGCTTGATCGTGATGTCGATGCCTTCTTCGGTGTAGAAACCCTTGTCCTTGGCGACGAAATAGCCGGCGAACTGCGCCTGCGTCACCCACTTGAGCTGCAAGGTGACCGGATCGGCCGCGTGAGCCGCGGTGGCACCGAGCGCCAGCGCGCCCGCCACCAGACCAACGAGAAGCTTCTTCATTTTGTGCGTTTCCCTTTTCCCCTGATTACGCCCGACCACCACGGACGGACGGATGCCAGAAGGTGACTGCCCTCTCCACGAGCGCCACCACCCAGTAAAAGACAGAGCCCGCCAACGCCGCCACGGCGATCTCTGCCCAGACCATCTCGACATTGAGCTTGCCGATCTCCGACGAGATGCGAAAGCCCATGCCGACGATGGGTGTCCCGAAGAATTCAGCCACGATTGCGCCGATCAGCGCCAGTGTCGAGTTGATCTTCAAAGCGTTGAAAATGAACGGCGCCGCTGCCGGCAACCGCAGTTTGAACAGCGTCGACCAGTAGCCCGAGGCATAGGTGCGCATCAGGTCGCGCTCCATGTGTCCGGCGGCGTTCAGCCCGGCGACGGTGTTCACCAGCATCGGGAAGAACGTCATGATCACCACGACGGCCGCCTTCGATGGCCAGTCGAAGCCGAACCACATCACCATGATCGGCGCGATACCGATCAAGGGCAGGGCCGAGATGAAGTTGCCGAGCGGCAGCAATCCGCGTTTGAGGAACGGCGAACGGTCGACCGCAATGGCGACGAGGAAGCCGGCGCCGCAGCCGAGCGCGTAACCGGCCAGCACTGCCTTGAGGAAGGTCTGCTGGAAATCCGCCGCGATCCTCGGGATGTTGCCGATCAAGGTCTCCCAGATCCCCGATGGCGAGGGCAGCAGCACCTTGGGCACATTGCCGCCCCGGGTGATCGCTTCCCAGGCGACGAGAATGGCGACGCCGAAGATTGCCGGGACCAGCACCCCCACGGCATCCGGAACCTCGTCCCGCGCAATCGCCAGCGACAGCCGCTCGGCGAACAGCCAGGCAAACAGCCAGCACGCCACCAGCGCGAACCAGTAGCCCGGCTCGGCCTGCTGCAGCGTTTCGAGCGCCATGATGAGCCCCACGGCGCCGATCGCCGCCAGCCCCCCATCGACCCAATAACTGACTTTTACCCGGAAGCGGACGAGGCTCAGCACCGCCAGCACCAGGAACACCCCGACCGCCGGGAATTCCCACACCGGCAGCGGTGCTCCCTCGGTCGAGGCGAAATCGAAGATCAGTGCCAGGAGGGCAAAGCCCGACGCAAAGGCCGCGAGTACCCGTTGCAGCGCCGTCATGCTCGCGCTCCCAGGCTTTGGTTGGTGAGCCGCTCGGCCAACCCGACCAGCGCGATCAGCGCCCCGGCCAGCAGGGCGGCGGCCAGCAGCGCCGACCAGATCTGGATCGTCTGCCCATAGTACGAGCCGGCCAGGAGCCGCGCTCCGATGCCGTTGCTGGTGCCGGCCGGCAGCTCGCCGACAATGGCGCCGACGAGGCTCGCCGCGACGCCGACCTTCATCGAGGTGAACAGGTACGGCAGTGCAATCGGCCAGCGCAGCTTGGTGAACACCTGGAAACGCGCCGCATTGTAGGTCCGCATCAGGTCGAGCTGGATCGTCTCGGGGCTGCGAAACCCCTTCACCATGCCGACCACCACCGGGAAGAAGCTCAGATAGGTCGAGATCAGCGCCTTGGGGATCAGACCGGAGATGCCGACCGCGTTCAACACCACGATCACCATCGGCGCGATGGCGAGGATCGGGATGGTCTGGCTGGCGATGATCCATGGCATCAGCGAGCGGTCCATCGCCTGGTTGTGGACGATGAACGCCGCCAGCCCGATGCCGAACACCGTGCCCATGGCAAAGCCGAGCAGCGTCGCCGAAAGCGTGATCCAGCCATGATAAACGAGGCTGCGCTTCGAGGTCACCGCCTGCTCGACCGTGGTCTTCCAGAACTCGCCGACAATCTGGTGCGGCGCCGGCAGCAGCGGCTTTTCGGCATTCAGCACGTCATTGAGCTGCTGGCCGAAGCTGACGTCGGTCACATCGGTGCGCTGGTAGAAATCCGACATCCCCTGCCAGTTCATCAGCACCGCCGCGAGGTACCAGACGACGATCAGCGCCGCCACCATCGTCAGAATGGGAGCGACGTTCTTCACTTGGTGAACTCGACGATCGTCTTCAGCGGCAGCCGTGCACCACTCTTGGTGTCCGTCACCCGGACGGTGAACTCTGCCTTTCCGGGCTCACCATCGCCCTCGAGGCCGATCTCCATTCCCGTCAGGTAGATGTTCCCCGCGACGACCTCCCCCTTGAAGCAAGGTTGCGCCGGATGCTGCTGTACGTCTCCGTTGGGCAGCTTCACTTTTAGGTCGCAGCTGAGCTGCACCATACCGTGATGTTCGCTGCTGAAGAATGTCAGCAGTGTCGCCTTGTCGCCGGTCCCGAGCTTGCTGGTCCCCTTGAAGCGAGGCGTCGTCTCGACCGAGGTGTTCCACTTGGCTCGCCAGTTGCTGTCAGTCACCACCAGCGATACCGCCGCCAGCCCGCCTTTGCAGACGCTGCCCTTGCCCATCATGCAGGCGGCTTCGGCTCCGCTCGCAAACCCGATCGCGGCGGTTGTAAGTCCGGCCAGCAGGAGCAGTCTTGATCTCGTCATCGCTCTCTCCCGCATTTCGCTACTCCTCGTAGGAGTGGCCGGCCCTCAGGCCGTCACGTACCCGGTGGGCGATGGCGAGGAACTCCGGCGTCTCGCGGATTTCGAGCGGCCGCTCGGCGGGGAGCGTGCTTTCGATGATATCGGTCACCCGTCCCGGCCGCGGGCTCATCACCACGATCTTGGTCGAGAGGTACACTGCCTCGGGGATCGAGTGGGTGACGAAGGCGATGGTCTTCTGGGTCGCCGCCCAGAGTTTCAGGAGCTCCGAGTTGAGGTGGTCGCGGACGATCTCGTCGAGCGCTCCGAACGGCTCATCCATCAGCAACAGGTCGGCATCGAACGCCAGCGCCCGGGCAATCGACGCGCGCTGCTGCATGCCGCCACTGAGCTGCCAGGGGAACTTCTTTTCGAACCCTTCGAGGTTCACCAGCTCCAGCGACTTCTTGATCCGCGCCTTCCGGTCGGCGTCGCCATAGCCCATGATCTCGAGCGGCAGCGCCACGTTGTTCTCGATCGAGCGCCACGGGAATAGCGCCGGCGCCTGGAACACGTAGCCATAGGAGCGGTTGACCCGCGCATCGGCCGGCGAGGTGCCGTTGACCGTGATGGTGCCGGAAGTCGGCTGCTCCAGATCGGCGATGACGCGCAGGAACGTCGTCTTGCCGCAGCCCGAGGGGCCGATGAACGAGACGAACTCGCCCCGCTTGATGTCCAGGTTGACGTCCGACAGCGCCACCACGTCGCCATCCGCCGTCTTGAAAGTCAGGCCGAGACCCTTGGCCTCGACCACGCTCTGCGATTTGCCCCCGTCAGTCGTCAAACCCTCAAACCCCCGTCGCCGGAATGCCGGTACGCTCTACCTTGCGTGGTGCGGTGATCTCTTTCCACGTCGAAAGCGCCCGGTTCACCGGGTTCCTCGCCTCACGCGCCACGAACTGGCCGTGGCCCTGCTCGGTGCTGATCTTGTCCTCGGTCACCGCCACCTGTCCACGCGTCAGCGTGAACCGCGGCAGCCCTTCGACCTCGATGCCCTCGAACACATTGTAGTCGATCGCCGACTGCTGTTTGGCCGCAGTGATGGTCTTCTTGCGCTTGGGATCCCACACCACGAGGTCGGCATCTGCCCCGACGAGGATGGCGCCCTTCTTGGGGTACATGTTGAGGATCTTGGCGATGTTGGTCGAGGTCACCGCCACGAACTCGTTCATCGTCAGCCGGCCGGTCTTGACGCCCTTGGTCCACAGCACCGGCATCCGGTCTTCGAGCCCGCCGGTGCCGTTCGGAATCTTGGCGAAGTTGCCCACCCCGTTGCGCTTCTGCGCCGTGGTGAAGGCGCAGTGGTCGGTCGCCACCACCTGCAGCGAGCCCGACGCCAGCCCGGCCCACAGCGAATCCTGGTGCTGCTTGTTGCGGAACGGCGGGCTCATCACCCGGCGCGCCGCATAGTCCCAGTCGCGGTTGAAATACTCGGTTTCGTCGAGCACCAGGTGCTGGATCAGCGGCTCGCCATAGACGCGCTTGCCGGCCTGCCGCGCCCGGCGGATCGCCTCATGCGCCTGCTCGCACGAGGTGTGGACGATATAGACCGGCACCCCCGCCATGTCGGCGATCATGATCGCCCGGTTGGTCGCCTCGCCCTCCACCTCCGGCGGTCGCGAATAGGCATGCGCCTCCGGCCCGTTATTGCCCGCGGCAAGGAGCTTGGCCGTCATCTGCGCCACCACGTCGCCGTTCTCGGCGTGGACGAGCGGCAGGGCGCCGAGATCGGCGCAGCGCTGGAACGACGAGAACATCTCGTCGTCATCCACCATCAGCGCACCCTTGTAGGCCATGAAGTGCTTGAACGAGGTGATGCCGCGATCGACCACATCGGCCATCTCGTTGAACACCTGCTCGCCCCACCAGGTGATCGCCATGTGGAACGAGTAGTCGCAACTGGCCTTCGAGGTCTTGTTGTCCCACATCTGCAAGGCTTCGAGCAGCGACTGCTGCGGGTTGGGCAGGCAGAAATCCACCACCATGGTGGTGCCGCCGCTCAGCGCCGCCCGGGTGCCGCTTTCGAAATCGTCGCTCGAATAGGTGCCCATGAACGGCATCTCGAGATGCGTATGCGGATCGATTCCGCCCGGCATCACGTAGCAGCCGCTGGCATCGAGCACCTCGCCACCGCTGAGGTTCTGCCCGATCTCGGTGATCCTGCCGCCTTCGACCCGGATATCGGCGACATAGGTGAGGTCGGCGGTAACGACGGTGCCGCCCTTGATGATCTTGCTGCTCATGCTCGGTCCCTGTCTTTGTTCAGTCTGCCCTCCCCAAGAGGGCCGAAAGCGCGCCGCGTAGGGCGCGCTACGATACGATCTCCGCCGTTTCCAGCACGGCGCGCAGCAGCACCTCGGTGCCGGCCGCCGCCCACTCCTTCGAGATCTCTTCCGCTTCGTTGTGGCTGAGCCCGTCGACGCACGGGCACATGATCATCGCCGAGGGCGCCACCCGGTTGATCCAGCAGGCGTCGTGTCCGGCGCCCGAAACGATGTCGCGGTAGGAGTAGCCGAGTTCCTTGGCCGCCTCGCGGACATTGCCAACCAGCGTTTTGTCGAACGTCACCGGGTCGAAATGCCCGACCTGCTCGACCTCGAAGCCGATATCGAGCGCCTCGGCGGTGTTCTGGATGCCGTAGCGGATGCGCTCGTCCATCTCGTCCAGCACCTCTTTATTCGGCGAACGGATGTCGATGGTGAACACCGCCTTGCCGGCAATGATGTTGCGCGAGTTCGGGTAGACCTCGATGTGCCCCACCGCACCGACGGCGTCAGGCTGGTAGTCCATCGCCACCTCGTGCACCAGCTCGATCACCCGCGCCATGCCGAGGCTGGCATTGCGCCGCTTCGGCATCGGGGTGGAGCCGGTATGCGCTTCCTTGCCGGTCAGCGTCACCTGCAGCCACTTCAGCCCCTGGCCGTGCGTCACCACACCGATATCGACGTTCTCGTCCTCGAGGATCGGGCCCTGCTCGATATGCAGTTCGTAATACGCGTGGATCTTGCGCGCCCCGACCACCTCGTCGCCGCGCCAGCCGATCCGCTCCAGCTCCTCGCCGAAGCTTTTGCCGTCCTTGTCCTTGTGGGTGTAGACCTCGGCCTGGTCGAGCACGCCGGCGAACACGCCCGAGGCCATCATCGCCGGCGCGAACCGCGCCCCTTCCTCGTTGGTCCAGTTGACCACCACGATCGGGCGCTTGGTCCGGATGTCGAGATCGTTGAGCGTGCGGATCACCTCGAGCCCGCCCAGCACCCCGAGCACGCCGTCATAACGCCCGCCGGTTGGCTGCGTATCGAGATGGCTGCCGACATAGACCGGATCGAGCCCCGGCTCGCTGCCTTCGCGCCGCGCGAACATGGTGCCCATCTGGTCGAGCCCCATCTCCATGCCGGCCGCCTCGCACCAGCGCTTGAACAGCGCCCGGCCCTTGGCATCGTCATCGGTCACCGTCTGCCGATTGGAGCCCCCGGCAACGCCCGGCCCGATCTCGGCCAACTCGTGAATGGAGCTCCACAGGCGTTCGGGGTCGATACGAAGGTTTTCGCCAGGAGCTGCCATAGTCAGTCTTTCAAGAGTCGAGGAATGTCTGCGGTGAGCCTGTAGCTCCGCTGCTTCGTCGTCGCGGCCATGGTCCCTCTTTCCCCTCTCCCCTCAGGGGAGAGGGTGGCGGGCGCGTAGCGCTCGCCGGGTGAGGGGTGCCCAGCTATCGCCGCGAGAATGCTGTCAGCAACGCCGTGGGGGTTGCCCTGCACGTCGTTGTTCCAAAAGCGCAGGACCGAGTAGCCCTGAGCTGCCAGGTACGCCGTCCGAACCAGATCGGTCTCAGACTCGACGTGCTGGCTGCCATCGAGTTCGACAACCAGTGCCGCTTCGCGGCAGGCGAAGTCAGCAAAGTATGGGCCGATTGCAACCTGTCGGGCGAACTTCCAGCCACCGATCTGTCGGCCGCGAACCATCTGCCAGAACTTGTGCTCGGCTTCTGTTTCGTTGCGGCGCAACGAGCGTGCCCGAGAGACTGAACCCCTCACCCGACGCTGCGCGTCGACCTCTCCCCTCAGGGGAGAGGTGACCTCGGCGTCGGAGTTTGAGGGGCTGCCTGCCATCGCTTACTTCTGGCTCGGGAAGCTGAACTCGGCGCCGCTCTTGATGCCCGCCGGCCAGCGCGTGGTGACTGTCTTGAGCCGGGTGTAGAAGTGCACGCCTTCCGGCCCGTAGATGCCGTGGTCGCCGAAGATCGAGCGCTTCCAGCCGCCGAACGAGTGGTAGGCCACCGGCACCGGGATCGGCACGTTGATGCCGACCATGCCCACTTCGATCTTGTCGGCGAAGTCGCGCGCCGCGTCGCCGTCGCGGGTGAAGATCGCCGTGCCGTTGGCATATTCGTGCCCATGGATCAGATCGACCGCATCCTGGTAGCTCTGCGCCCGCACCACGCTCAGCACCGGCCCGAAGATCTCCTCGCGGTAGATCTTCATGTCGGGCTTCACATGATCGAACAGCGTGCCGCCGACGAAGAAGCCGTTCTCATAACCCTGCAGCTTGAAGCCGCGGCCATCGACCACCAGTTCCGCCCCGGCTTCGACGCCCGCATCGATATAGCCGACGATCTTGTCGCGCTGCGCCTTCGAAACGATCGGGCCCATCTGCGCGTCCTTGTCGGTCGCGGGGCCGATCTTCAGCGCTTCGACCCGCGGCTTCAGCCGCGCGATCAGTGCGTCCGCGGTCTTGTCGCCCACCGGCACCGCCACCGAAATCGCCATGCAGCGCTCGCCGGCCGACCCGTACCCCGCGCCCATCAGTGCGTCGGCGGCCTGGTCCATGTCGGCGTCGGGCAGGACGATCATGTGGTTCTTGGCGCCGCCCAGCGCCTGCACGCGCTTACCGGCCTGGGTGCCGCGCCGATAGACGTATTCGGCGATCGGCGTCGAGCCGACAAAGCTCACCGCCTTGATGTCGGGATGGTCGAGAATGGTGTCGACCGCTTCCTTGTCGCCATGGACGACGTTCAGCACGCCGTCCGGCAGGCCGGCATCCATCAGCAGCTGCCAGGCGAACATCGGCGCGCTCGGATCGCGTTCCGACGGCTTCAAAACGAAGGTGTTGCCGCAGGCGATGGCCAGCGGATACATCCACATCGGCACCATGGCCGGGAAGTTGAACGGCGTGATGCCGGCGACCACCCCCAAGGGCTGCCGGTCGGAATAGCTGTCGATGTTCGGCCCGACATTGCGGCTGAACTCGCCCTTCAAAAGCTGCGGCACGCCGCAGGCGAAATCGACGCAGTCGATGCCGCGCGCCAGCTCGCCCAGCGCGTCATCATGCACCTTGCCGTGTTCGCGGCTGATCAGCTCGGCCAGTTCGTCGGCGTGCTTTTCCAGCAGCTCCTTGAACCTGAACATCACCCGCGCCCGCTTCATCGGCGTGGTCGCGGCCCAGGCGGGCAGGGCCTTCTTGGCGGCGGCCACGGCGGCATTCACCTCGTCGACGCTCGACAGCGGCAGCGTTGCGGTGGCCTCGCCGGTAGCCGGGTTGAACACCGGCTGGCTGCGGGTGCTCGTCGAGGTGACCAGCTTGCCGCCGATCGCATTCTGTACAGTCTGCATCACAGACCTCCGCTCGTTGGGTGTAGAACGTTCATTCTATCGGTTGCGATATAGAACAATCGTTCCATTCTACTCAAGCGTCTTCAGGATGCTGCCCAGGGTGCCGATCAGTTCGTCGATCTGCGCCTTGGAGATGATCAGCGGCGGGCTCATCGCGATAATGTCGCCGGTGGTGCGGATCAGGATGCCGGTCTCGAAGGCCTTGACGAAGGCCGAGAACGCCCGCTTGGTCGGCTGGCCGGCAATCGGCTCGAGCTCGATTGCGCCGATCAGCCCCAGGTTGCGGATGTCGATGATGTGCGGCAGGCCCTTGAGCGAGTGCAGCGCATCGGCCCAGTAGGGCGCGAGCTCCGCGCCGCGGGTCAGCAGGCCCTCGTCCTTGTAGGTCTCGAGCGTCGCGAGGCCCGCCGCCGAAGCGATCGGGTTACCCGAATAGGTGTAGCCATGCATGAACTCGATGACGTGCTCGGGTCCCTGCATGAACGCATCGTGGATCTCGGAGCTGACCAGCACCGCGCCCATCGGGATCACGCCGTTGGTCAAGCCCTTGGCCGTCACCAGGATATCCGGCGTGACGCCGAAATAATCCGCCGCGAACGGCGTGCCGAGGCGGCCGAAGCCGGTGATCACTTCGTCGAAGATCAGCAGGATGCCGTGCTTCCTGGTGATCTCGCGCAGCTTCTGCAGGTACCCCTTGGGCGGGATCAACACGCCGGTCGAGCCGGCCACCGGCTCGACGATCACTGCCGCGATGGTCGAGGCGTCATGCAGCGTCACGATGCGCTCGAGCTCGGACGCCAGGTCCTCGCCGCCCGCCTCGCGCTCGCCGCGGGTGAACTGGTTCTTGCCCGGCGTATGAGTGTGCGGCATGTGGTCGACGCCGGTCAGCAGCGTGCCGAACATCTTGCGGTTGGTGACGATGCCGCCCACCGAGATGCCGCCGAAATTCACCCCGTGATAGCCGCGCTCGCGGCCGATCAGCCGGAACCGGCCGGCATCGCCTTTCACCTTGTGATAGGCGAGCGCCACCTTCAGCGCCGTCTCGACCGATTCCGAACCGGAATTGGTGTAGAGCACGTGGTCGAGCCCCTCAGGCGCGATCGATACCAGCGCATTGGCCAGCTCGAACGCCTTGGGATGGCCCATCTGGAACGCCGGCGCGTAGTCGAGCTCGGCGGCCTGCTCCTGGATCGCCTCGACGATCTTGGGGCGGCAATGGCCGGCATTCACGCACCACAGGCCCGCCGTGCCGTCGAGCACTTTGCGTCCGTCGGAAGTCGTATAGTGCATGTCCTTGGCGCCGACGAACATGCGCGGCGCCTTCTTGAACTGTCGGTTCGCCGTAAACGGCATCCAGAACGCGCTCAGATCGTTCGGCGTGACATTGCGACGGTCGGACACCTTGGACTCCCCCGGAGGCTATTTGTTGAGTTCTGAGGTCAAGTATATTTGGCGCTTGACCTTTGGATGTGTTATCCAGAAATTTGACCAGTTGGAAAAAACGTTATCACTCCCATGCCGCCGATCAAGGTGAAAATGCTGGAGACCGAGGGCGGCAAAGGGGGCGCAAAGGCAGCGCCGTCGAAGCGCCCGCGGGCGCAGACGCGCATCCAGCGCGAGAAGCAGGAAGTCATCCTCGAGGCGGCGCTCGACGTGTTCAGCCGCGAGGGATTCCGCGGCGCCACGATCGACCAGATCGCCGAAGCGGCGGGGATGTCGAAGCCCAATCTGCTGTACTATTTCCCGCGCAAGGAAGAGATCTACCAGCGCCTGCTCGCCGAGATGCTCGATGTCTGGCTGGCGCCGCTGCGTGAGATCGATTCGGTCGGCGATCCGGTCCCCGAACTCCGCTCGTACCTCCGCCGCAAGCTGGAGATGAGCCGCGACTATCCGCGCCAGAGTCGGCTCTTCGCCAACGAGATGCTGCAGGGCGCGCCCCGCGTGCTCGAAATGCTGGAAACCGACCTCAAGGCGCTGGTCGACGACAAGGCCAAGGTGATCGAAGGCTGGATGGATGCCGGCAAGATCGTCCGCACCGACCCCTACCACCTGATCTTCTCGATCTGGGCCACCACCCAGCACTATGCCGATTTCGACGTGCAGGTCCGCGCCGTGCTCGGCAAGGACCGCGGCGGCGAAGGCCGCTTCGAAGACGCCGCCCGCTTCCTCGAAAACCTGTTCCTGCACGGGTTGCTGCCAAGTAAGTGATGCCAACTCTTTGTTGGGGTTGACCTTTCGCGTCGCTTCCGCGAACACGCCAAAGTCATCCGCCCGCTGGCGGGCAGGGGGGAGTGTCGTGACCAGCCGTGCCGACGAGTGGATTCTCCGCGCTGCAGACGCCTGGGTCCGCCTGACCAATCGCCGCCTGGTGCGCGCCTGCCGGCACCAGTTCGGCCACGTGCCCGATTTCGCTCGCCCGCGCGGCCATGATGCGCTGATGCAGTGGCGTAAGCACTTCGACCACAACCCGCTCTTCGTCACCTTCTGCGACAAACCCGCCGCCCGCGCCTGGGCGCGCCAACGCATCCCCGAACTCGCCACCGCCGAGATCGTCTGGCAGGGCGCGCGGCTGGAGGATCTTCCCGAACAGGCCCTCGGAGACGATTGCGTGCTGAAGGTGAATGCCGGCACCGGCGCCAACTACTTCCCCGGCCGCGGCCGGTGGGATGCCGAGACCCTGCGCCATCAGTTCGGCCGCTGGCTGCGGAGCCCCGCTTGCGGACCGGGGGAATGGGCCTACCACCAGGTGCCGCTCCGCCTCGTCGTCGAGCGCCTCATTGCGCCGCCGGGCGAACTGATCGACCTCAACCTGCGCTGTCAGGATGGCGAGATTTCCTCTGCCTTTGTCGGGGTGAACTGGAAAACCCCGGACGCCGTCGGCTGCTACCTGACCCGTGACGGTCAGCCGTTCTCCCCGGCGGACTCAGCGCTGGTCGAGCGGCTGCTCCGTCCCGGAATATTCGCGCAGGCCAGCCGCCTTGCGCGACAGCTCAGCCACGGCATCGACCACGTCCGGGTCGATTTTCACATTCGCGGCGAGACGCTGTTTCTCGGCGAACTGACGGTCTATTCGTCCTCGGGTTTCGGTGAGGAAGAGCGAGTGGGCGTCGGAGCGCTGATCGAGCGTTCCTGGCTCGCCGCGATCGAGAAATCGTGGTTCCTCGCCACCCCGCAGCCCTGGCCGATGTCGCTTTACCAGGGCGCCTTCCGCCGCTGGGTGGTGGAGCGCCGGCGCGAACTTGCAGCGCCTGAGGTAGAAAAGGCTGGCCGACCGCGCTAGCGCGCGTTCAAGAAAGGTTGCAGACCTTTCTGGTTCGAAAGCGCGACGGAACTTGGAGCATTTCGCCGTTTCAACGAAGCGATGAAATGCACCAGGCGGTCGGCCCATGGCTGGGGCCGCGTGCCTCCCGGCCACTCAGCTGAGCGGCAGCGTCGCCCGGGCCAGCAGGGCGACCAGTTGGCTCTGCTGCTGCGTGCCGGTCTTGACGAACAGCTGCGCCAGGTGGGTGCGCACCGTATGGATGGAGACCTGCAGCATTTCGGCGGCCTGCTTGAGGCTGCACCCCAGAACCAGCGCGCCGGCCACCTGTGCTTCCTTTCGGGTGAGCCCGAACAGCCCAGCCAGGCGCTGCTCCAGGCCCATGGGCGCGTTCGGCTCCAGCGACTGGATGAACACCACGGCGGCCTGCCGCACCGGCAGGCCGTAGAGCCCGGCATCGGGCATCGGCGCCACCGTCAGCGCCAGCCCCCGCCCCAGCCCGTCGGCGGCCGGCACGATCATGTAGCCACCCAGGCCGTGCCGTCCGTCGGGGTCGGCAAACGCATCTGCCAGCAGCCGGCGCAGCCGTATCGTGCCATGGCCGGCCTCCAGCACGCCACGCAGCGCGCCTAGTCCGGCCTTGCGGCTGGCCAGTACCCGCTCCGCGGTGTCGTTGACGCTGAGCAATCGACCATGCGCGTCGACCAGCGCCATCCCGATGCCGAGCCGGTCGTAGGTCTGGTGGCGTTCGGTAAGCCGCAACGCGCCCAGTTCCGATCGCATGTGGCCGATCCGTGTGATCAGCGGCGTCAATCGACGCAACAGCGTCAGGTCTTCCTCATCCACCGGCCGCTGATCGAAACCGCAGCTCGCTCCGAAAAAGCCCGTGAACCTGCCGTGGCTCGCCGTGGTGACGGCCACGAAGCTGCGATCCCCCTGCGGGCGCAACCAGCGGTTGAAGAACACGCTGCGTTCGAACTCGGCACGCGGCATCAGTGTCAAGTCGCTGAGGACCCGGCCGGGTGGCGCGCCGACGACCGGGTTCTCCACCTCCGGCGCGAAGCAGATTTCGCCATAGGCGTCCTCGCATTCGCCATACAGCAGCTGTTGTCGCCCGGTGCCGGCCTCGAACACGCCGACCGCCAGGATGCGTGCCGGGATCATCTGTTTGAATGCCGCGGCCGCGTCCGGCCAGTTGCGTTCGTCGTAGACCGCCGCATAGAGCCGGTGGGTCAGGGCGACGATGTCGTCGGCCGTCACGGCGGTCAAACGCGGCCCTCCCGGTTGATCTGTCGTAATGGCAGCTGCTCGAATGCATCGCCCAGCGGCGCCTGCAACCGCGGTGACGGCAGGCCGTATCGCCCCGCATCGGCCATGGGCCCCACAGGCCGCCCATACTGCGCTTCGCAGTTGCCGCACAGCCCCGTATTCTCATAAGTCCGGGTATCCAGCAGCCCGATGGCGGCGCCTGACGGACTCATCACCTGCTCGAGCTTGCCCCCGGCGACGGTCCAGCGGTCGTGATAAACCGCGACAAACATCAGGTCGGATAGTTGAGCAATGTCTTGGACACTGGCAGGTCGCATGCAATCGACTCTTCAGCTGGCCGACTCCCGGAGGCGCCGACGGTACAATGTCATTAAGTATTACTATCTTGTTATAACGACTTTGCGCTGCCGCGTCAGGTCAGACATCATTCAAATGAATGAGACCAGCTTCACATATGTCGGGAAGGTCAGCGTTCCCGCAGCAACGCCAACACCACCAGCCCCAGCACTGTGACCATCGCGCCGGCGGCGACGCTGACGCTGGCCCAGCCATGCCCGGCCAGCCCCTCGAATACGATGACGAAGGCCGGCACCAGGTAGCCATAGGCGATGACCTTGGCGGCCGGCAGCCGGGCCGAGGCAAACTGGATCAGAAAGAAGCATACCGCCGTCGGCCCGATGGCGAGATAGAGCACCACCCACCAGACCAGCGCCGGCAGGTGCAGCCAGTCGGTCGAGAGGATCTCGGGCAGGCCGTAAAGGACGATCCATGCTGCCGTCGCCACCATCGTCCAGAAGCTCAGCACCAGCGCCGACTCGCCTCGGTTGAAACGGCGCAGCAGCGGCGTGTAGATCGCATAGGCGACGCAGCCGACGAAGTAGATCAGCTCGCCCTGGCCGATATCGAAACGCAGCAATGCGTTGATATCGCCGCGGAAGATCACCCAGATCGCACCCAGCCCCGCCAGCAGCAGGCTGACCAGCACCGCGAACCCCGAGCGCTGCCCGACGATGAAATACGCCGTCACTGCCGTCATCAGCGGCACCAGCGTGTAGACCGCGCTGGTCGCCACCGGCTGCGTCATGGTCAGCGCGATGAACATGGTGACGAAATAGACGGCGGTCAGAAAGCCGTTGATGCCGAAGCGCCACGGCGCCGGTGGGAAGGCGAACCTCTGCCGCGCCACCCCGAAGGCGAACGCCCCCATCAGCAGCGCTGCGAGGACGAAGCGCAGCGCGTTGAGCGGTACGGCGTGGATATAGGGCACCGTCAGCGCCCCAAAGGTGAACGAGCCGGCGATCAACGCCGCGAACAGCAGCATGGCGAGGTGCGACAGCACTCGCTGGCGCTTCGCGTCTGTGCCCTCGATGCTGATGCCGGCGACGCTCACGGATGGCCTAGAGCGCGTAGGCGATGACGAGCAGGAAGGCGCCGCTGAGCCCGGTGTTCATGATGAACGACTGCACATGCGGCTTCTGCTCCTCGCCGCTGAACTCCCAGAACGGGTGAAACAGCACGGTAGCGAGGACCAGGAAAACGATCAGCGCCAGCCCGCCGAGCAGCCCGGCAAACGGCACGAACGGCGCCAGCATCGTCAACGCGCCGCCGACGATCTGCAGGGCCACCCCGAACTTCGCAGCCGTCTCCGGCTGCGCCACCTTCTTGCCCGCGAGGAAACTCGCAAGGCCTGGAATGCTCTTGATGTTGCGGATGCCGAAAACCACGAAGGCGCCGCCCAGCAGGAGGTGGGCGAGAGAGAACAAAGTCGAGAACATGCGCGAAGCTCCTCAGATGCGTGCAGAGCGCTTTGTGGAAAAGTCGTGAGACTTTCCGCCTCGAAAGCGCGGCCAATCAAAAAGACTGGAGCACCTCGCCGCTCCGCCGAAGCGGCGAGGTGCTCTTGTTACAGGACAACGACGCACGGGGCAGGCCGAAATCGACACCGGCCCACCACAATTGTGCGTCGATCAGGCGGCAACCGTTTCCGGCGCGACGGCATGCAGTGTGCGCAACCCGACGGTCACCCGGTTCCACACGTTGATCGTGCTGATCGCCACGGTGATGTTGGCGATCTGCTCCTCGGTGAAATGCGCCCTCAGCGGCTCAAATGCCTCATCCGGCGCCCGGGTATCGGCCAGCAGGGTCAGCGCTTCGGTCCAGGCCAGCACCGCCCGCTCGGCATCGCTATAGACCGGCGACTCGCGCCACACATTGACCAGGTTGATCCACTGGTCCGGGAGCCCGGTATGGCGCGCTTCCCTGATGTGCATGTCGACGCAGTAGGCGCAGCCGTTGATATGTGAGGCGAGCAGCTTGATCAGGTGGATGTAGCGGGGTTCGAGGCCGGTTTCCTTGACCACGAAGCGGTCGAGTGCCGCCACGGCCCGGTAGGTTTCGGGCGCAACCTTGGTGATGTCGAGGCGAGCTCGCATGGGGGATAGTCCTTCTTGCTTGGGGGAAAGATCAGTCGGCGGCCGGACGCCGCTCGTGGCGTTCGCGAAAGGCGCAGCTGCGCCCTGCTATGGCGTTGCCGAGCTCGGTATCCGGATTGTACGCCAGTTCCGCGATGCTGACCTTGCGCAGCTCATCGCGATAGGCGCGTTCCGCCTTCAGCATGGCGGCGCTGACGCCGCATGGCTTGGCGAAGAATTTCTGGGGCAGGGGATCAGGTCCCCGTTGCCGGATCTCGCTGCAGCGGAACGCCGGTCCGGCCCCCTCGAGCGCCAGCACCACGTCGAGCAGCGTGATCTTCTCCGCCGCGCGACCCAGCCGATAACCGCCGCGCGGCCCCGGCACCGAGGCGAGCAGGCCCGCCCCAGCCAGCGCCTGCAGGTGCTTGAGCAGGTAGCTGGTCGAAACGCCGTGATACTCCGCCAGCGCCGCCGCCGGCATGGCGCCGTCGGGCTGCAACCCGCTCAGCATCAGCATGCAGTGGATGGCCTGCTCCACCCCGTCGCCCAGCTTCATCGTCCAACTCCTATCCTGGATAAAGTTTATCCATGATTCTGCTGGGAGTCGAGTGCCGCGGCTGTAGCGGTGGGATCGTCAGGCCGCGGCAGCCAGGGTGGGGGAATCGGCAAACACGAAGGCGTGCCCGGGCAGAGCCTTGGCGCGGTAGAGCGCCGCGTCGGCGGCGGCGACCAGTCGGGTGCGATCATCGCCGTGCTCGCTGCCCATGGCGATGCCGATGCTGGCGCCGATCTGGATCTGTGTCGTGCCCAGCCGCACCGGCTCGTTCAGCGCCACGCCGATATCGGCCGCCAGCTCCGCCAGTTCCGCCCGCGAGGTCGGCGGCGACCGGAGGAAAGCGAACTCGTCGCCGCCGATCCGCGCCACACAGTCGCCATCGCGCGCCAGCCGCTTCAGCCGATCGGCCACGATCCTCAGCACGTCGTCGCCCGCGCCATGTCCAAAGCTGTCATTGACGTGCTTGAAGCCGTCGAGATCGAGGTAGAGCAGCGCTGGGCCATTCACCGTTTGACTCAAGCGTTGGTCGAAACCCAGCCGGTTGTGGAGGCCGGTCAGCGCATCTCGCGCCGCCAGTTCCTGCGCGGCGCGTCGCCGCGCTTCGAGCAGCCGCGTCAGCCGATAGAGCCGGTTCAGGACGATGCCGATGCCGCCGAGGAACAGCGCGCTGGCCAGCAGCCGGATCGGCGCCAGGTGCTGCGCCAGTTCGGTGCCGATCTGCCTCGGCGTCCACATCAGCTGGGTCTCGGATTCGGGAACCGCGATGGCCACTTCGCCTGGCTGCAGGCTGGCCGCATCGCCGAATCGCGCGCCGTTCAGCACGTAATCCTGTGCCAGGCGGTTCGCACCGGCTGCGTCCGGCCGCCCGTCGCGCAACACCACCTCGAGCGCCACCCGTGCCCGTTCGGTTTCGGCGGTGATCGCCGTTTCGTTGATCGAAAGGACCGAGTAGCCGGCGGCGATCACCACGCTGAGGCCCAGCAGCGCGATGGCGAAGATGCTGATGATCAGGAGGCGCCGGGGGTTGGGCAGGCTGAGGTCAGCCGTCATGGCAATAGCGTCGGCTCCACGACCCGAACCGACCGTGCCTGCACCGTGCTGCGCCATCATCCCCTCCACGTCAGGCGGACGCTACGGCGCGGGAGTTTGCCAATCCCTTATCGCCGACAGCCCTCGTCGGCGCATGGTTGAACAATGGTTACGCCCAAGTGGCAGTTGGCCCGCCCCAACCGCCGGCCCCCACCTCCCCCTTGAAGGCGGAGGCAAGCGCATATGGCGGCAAGAGACACCAGCTCACCTTACTCCCCTTGAGGGAGAAGGTGGCGCACAGCGCCGGATGAGGGGTACGCGCAACGCAGTGTAGCGCGCTCCGAGCGCAGCGAGGAGCGATCCAGTGCGCGGAGAGATACCCCTCATCCGCCCTTCGGGCACCTTCTCCCTCAAGGGGAGAAGGCACAGGGGGTGGTGCCCACGCTTGATACCTCGCTTACTCGGCCGGCTCAACCGACTTGCGCATCGGGTTGTTCGGGTGCGTCGTCCAGTTGGCGTAGGTCGGCTCCACCACCTTCTTGGTCCGCTCGTCGAGCATGCCCGGCTCCAGCTGGATCATGGTGATGCAGTCTTCCACCGGGCAGACATTGACGCAGAGGTTACAGCCGACGCACTCGTCGTCCATCACCTCGAAGTGCCGCTTGCCGTCCTTCTCCTTCATGATCGCCTGGTGCGAGGTATCCTCGCAGGCGATGTGGCAACGGCCGCAGCTGATGCACTTGTCCTGGTCGATATGCGCCTTGGTGATGTAGTTGAGGTTGAGGAACTGCCAGTCGGTGACGTTGCGCGTGGCGCGGCCGGTGAAATCGTCCAGCGTCGCGTGGCCCTTTTCGTCCATCCAGTTCTTCAGCCCCGAAATCATCTCCTCGACGATCTTGAAGCCATAGACCATGGCCGCGGTGCAAACCTGCACGTTGCCGGCGCCCAGCGCCATGAACTCCGCCGCGTCGCGCCAGGTGGTGACCCCGCCAATGCCCGAGATCGGCAGCCCGTGCGTTTCGGCGTCACGGGCGATCTCGGCCACCATGTGCAGCGCGATGGGCTTGGCCGCCGGGCCGCAATAGCCGCCATGCGTGCCCTTGCCGTCGATCGTCGGCATCGGCGCGAAATTGTCGAGATCGACGCCGGTGATCGAGTTGATGGTGTTGATCAGCGATACCGCGTCGGTGCCGCCGTTCTTGGCCGCACGCGCCGGACGGCGCACATCGGTAACGTTTGGCGTCAGCTTGGTGATCACAGGCATACGCGTATGCGCCTTGCACCAGCGCACGATCATCTCGATGTACTCGGGCACCTGGCCTACCGCGGCACCCATGCCGCGCTCACTCATGCCGTGCGGGCAGCCGAAATTAAGCTCGACGCCGTCGGCCTCGGTCTCCTCGACCACGGCGAGGATGGACTTCCAGCTTTCCTCGGCGAGCGGCACCATGAGCGAGACGACCACGGCGCGATCCGGCCAGTTCTTCTTGACTTGTTTGATTTCCTGCAGGTTCTTCTGCAGGTCGCGGTCGGTGATCAGCTCGATATTGTTGAAGCCGAGCAGCCGCCGGTCGGCACCCCAGATCGCGCCGTAACGCGGTCCATTGACGTTGACCACCGGCGGGCCTTCTTCGCCCAGCGTCTTCCACACCACGCCGCCCCAGCCCGCCTTGAAGGCGCGCTCGACATTATACGCCTTGTCGGTCGGCGGCGCCGAGGCCAGCCAGAACGGGTTGGGCGACTTGATCCCGACGAAGTTGTTGCGGATGTCGGCCATGGCGTCCCTCCTCAGTTTCCAGCGAGATAGCGGTTGATGCTCTCGGCCGCGTCGCGACCCTGCGCCACCGCGGTCACCGTCAGGTCGTCGCCGGCTGCAATGCAGTCGCCGCCGGCCCAGACGCCCGGTCGCGAGGTGCGGCCCTCGGCGTCCGTCTCGATGCGGCCGGCGTTCAGCGCCAGCCCTGCTGCCGTCTCGTCCTCGAGCGTCTGGCCGATCGCCTTGAATACCTGGTCGGCCGGCAGCGTCAGCGTGTGACCCATGCCGCTCAGGCGCCCGTCCTTGAGCTCGGTGTATTCGAGTTCGATCCCGGTGACCTTGCCGTTCTCGCTCAAGACGCGCTTGGGCTGCAGCCAGTGCCGGATGGTGACGCCCTTCGACGCCGCCAGATCCTGCTCGAAGCTCGAGGCGTTCATGTGCTCCTGCCCGCGGCGATAGCAGATGGTCACCTCTTCGGCGCCGAGAAGCTTGGATTGCACGGCGGCGTCGATCGCCGTCATGCCGCCGCCGATCACCACCACGCGGCGACCGACGGGGAGCTTGGAGAGATCGTCGCTCTGGCGCAGTTCGGCGATGAAGTCGACTGCATCGGCAAGTCCGTCAGGGCCGTCCGTCTCGCCTTCGGCCCGCAGCGCATTGACGCCGCCCAGCCCGATGCCGAGGAACACCGCGTCGTGGGTCTCGAGCAGTCGGTCGAGCGTCAGATCCTGCCCCAGCCGCTGACCCAGCGCGATCTCGATGCCGCCGATCGAGGTGACATAGTCTACCTCCGCCTGTGCAAAGCCGTCCGGCGTCTTGTACGAGGCAATGCCATACTCGTTGAGCCCGCCTGCCTTGGGGCGCGCGTCGTAGATCACCACGTCGTGCCCGTGCACCGCCAGCCGGTGCGCGGCAGCGAGGCCAGAGGGACCGGCGCCGACCACGGCGATGGTCTTGCCGGTGGCGGGCGCGCGGGTGAAGAACTGCGCATTCTCCTCCATCGCGATATCGGTGGCATAGCGCTGCAGCTGGCCGATCTTCACCGGCTTGCCTTCGGCCTCCATGCGGACGCATGCGTCTTCGCACAGTTGCTCAGTGGGGCAGACGCGGGCGCACATGCCGCCCAGGATATTCTGCTCGAAGATTGTCTCGGCCGCGCCCAGCGGGTTGTCCGTCGAGATCTCCCGGATGAACATCGGGATATCGATCTCGGTGGGGCAGGCGTTCATGCACGGCGCATCGAAACAGAAGTAACAGCGATCGGCCTCGACGAAGGCCTCGTGCCGGTCGAGCGCCGGGTGCAGGTCGGAAAAGTTGCGTGCGTACTGGCCGGGCTCGAGTCGCCCGGATGCGATGCCTTGTTTGAGCATTCCCCCGCTCATCGGCAGCTCCCTCTCTCCTTAGAGCCATTCCAGACTAAGGACGCTAGCGCAGCTCCGAAATTTTATCAATTGGTCAAAAATAGGAATTTTGGGCTCACCTCGCAGCCATCCACGCTGGCGGAAATTCCCTCGTGGCGATTGGATCTGGAGGCCGTTTGCCGGTCTTTGCGACCGAAATCGTGCCTTATTCTGTCGATCGGCGGCGGCTTCCGACGATGTTTTCGCGCCCGGCGGAGAAAAACTTCGCACCGCGGCATCCCTTCCGAGTCATTGGCCAAACCCGGACAAGTTTCTGGAATCTCGCGCAAAATCCCGCCGAGGCCGGGTAATGCTACTGATGCATTTCCGCAACGGTTGCACTTGGAAGGGCGGTGTTCATTTTCGGTTCATATTGTCGCCACACCGCCAAAGCCTTCTCCGGCCATCGTAAACAAGCGTGAGTAGTCCAAGGTTGAATAGGAAAATCGTTCTGGTCGCCGCAGCCCTCGTGACGGGCCTTATGACCTCAGTCACAGGCGCAATGGCAGATCAGTGCGGTGGGGCGTCCTGGTATGGACCAGGTTTCCACGGCAAGAAGACGGCCTCGGGCGAGCGGTTCAATGAGAATGCCATGACTGCGGCCCACAAGACTCTCCCCCTCGGCACGGTCGTGAAAGTCACGAACCAGCGGACGGGCAAGTCGATCAAGGTCACGATCAACGACCGCGGTCCCTTCGCCAAGGGCCGCATTATCGACCTCAGCAAGGCAGCTGCTGCCAGGCTCGGCACCAAGAATGCAGGTGTCGGCAAAGTGTGCGTCGCCAAGCTGTAAAAACCGAATGGCGCTCGGGGCAGGGTTGAGACCTGTCCGCTTTGAGCGTGTGGCCAACGGCCGATCGGTTCGCAAGATCAGGGGTCGCCCAGGTGAGATGGGCGGCCCCTTTGCTTTTGCCCGGGAGCGCTTTCAGGAAAAGCTGGTTCGGCAGCGCGACAGACGCCGCCCTAGATATCGTTTGCCGCGTTGAGTTCGCCGGTCGTCAGCCCGTCCTCCTCGGGGTCGAGCGGATGCGGCTCCGCCCCGATGACTGCCTCGATATCCACGGCCAGCTTGGTGAGATCGAGATCGGCAACCTTCTCCACCGGCTGCCGCTGCAGCGCGTGCTTGAGCGCCTCTTCGATCAACTGGGTGCGCCGGGCTTCGTCAACCACCATTGCCATCGATCTTGATCCCTCCCTCGTCGACGCGGATCTCGAGCGCCGGCTTCTGCGATTCCTGGTAGGCGATGTAGATGCCGAAGCCGACGGCGAGCGCCGCGAGCACTGCGATGACGGTGTAAAGCGAACTTCTGCTCATGCCGGTTCCTCTGACGCTGTTCCAAGGGAGCAACGCGTCAGCCCCGCCGCAGGTTCAATCGGCGATCGAGCGAAGCGCCCCGACGAATGATGCGATCCCGTCGTCGAGCCCGGCCGAGTTGTCGATGATCCGAGGCACGATCCCATCCGGCACCGGTGCGCCTTCGCGCTGCAGCCGTGCCTCAATGTCCTCGGCGCTCTCCCGGCCACGCCCGGCCAGGCGCTTCGCCCGCACCTCCGGTCGCGCCGTCACTAGCAGCACATGGCAGCTGGGGTACTTCTCTATCGCCCGCTCGATCACCTTGCGCGAGGTGTTCACCACCACGATCCGCCCGGCCACCATTGCCGCGTCGATTGCCGCCGGCACGCCATAGCAGAGCCCATGCGCTTCCCAATCCAGCGCATAGGCGCCGCGCAGCTTCTGCCGGCCGAACTCGTTGACGTCGATGCTGTCGTGATCCTCGAGCTCGACCATCGCCGTACGCGTCACCACCCGGCGCGGGAAGCTGAAGCGATGATCGTCGGCGAGGGCCGCCTTGGCCGCGCCGATCAGCGTATCCTTGCCGGCGCCCGACGGTCCGACGACGAGCACGAGGGCGCCGTGGCTCATCAGCTGACCCGCTTGCCCTGCCGCCACACAGCGCGCACCACCGGCACCGGGTCGGTCCGCCGCACCCGCACGAGGTCGGCGCGCTTGCCGATGGCAATCTCGCCGCGATCATTGAGGTGCGCCGCCGCTGCCGGCCGCGAGGTCACCATGCCCACCGATTCCGGCAGCGTGATGCTGTCGGCCACTTCCGGCAGCAGGAAGGCCGCGTAGATCAGCGAGAACGGCACATAATCCGAGCTCAGGACGTCGAGCACGCCTGCCCGCGCCAGCTCCGCCGCCGAGATATTGCCGTTGTGCGATTTGCCGCGCACCACGTTGGGGGCGCCCATCAGCACGGCCATGCCGGCCTCGTGGCAGGCGCGCGCCGCTTCCATGGTGGTGGGGAACTCGGCAATCGCCATACCGTCGCGCACCGCCTCGTCGACATGCTCGACCGTCGCATCGTCGTGGCTGGCAAAAGCCAGCCCGATCTCGCGGCCGCGTTTCAGGATCGCGGCGCGGTTCTTGTCGGCATACTTGTCGCGCTCGGCCTGCCGGTCGGCGATGTACCGCGCCATCTCGGCGTCCGACAGACGCAGCTTCTTCTGGTAGTAGGCGATGTAGTGGTCGAGCGTCGTGTATTGGCGCGCGCCCGGCGTGTGGTCCATCAGCGAGGCGAGCCCGACGATCGGGTTGCTGCAATTGTCCTCGAAGTGCTGCGCCACGTCGGGCGTCGCCAGCTCGCACCGGAGGTGGATGTGGTGGTCGGCCCTGAGCCGGTCGCCGGCATCGGCCTCGGCCACCGCGTCGACCATGGCGCGCACATCTGCAGTGATGTCGCCGACCTCCGGGTCCGAACCGATCCGCACGGCGTCGAACACCGTGGTGATGCCGGCGCCGGCGACCTGCGCGTCGTGGCTCTGCAGCGCCGCGATGGCGTTCCAGGTCACGCCCGGCCGCGGCCGGTAGTGGTTCTCGAAGTGATCGGTATGGAGCTCGACCAGGCCCGGGATGACATAGTCGCCCTCCACGTCCTCGCCGGCCCGCACCGAGCCGGCGTCGATTGCCGCGATCACCCCGTCGCGCACCAGCACCGAGCCGGTCACCACCTCATCATTGAGAACGATACGAGCGTTAGCGAGCGCGAATTCGCTCATCGGCGGCCTCCCCAGTGAGAATGAAATCGCCGAGGCGCATAAAGGGCGCCCCCGGCTCAGGCTCGTGGAACAGCACTAACCTGTCCAGTGTGGTGTCGGCTTCGGCCAGCGGGCCGAAATGCGCCGCGGCAGCGCGCGCATAGGCCTCGCGCTCATGCTCGGGCAGCCGGTCGGTCAAGGTCATGTGGAAGCGGAACTGCTCGAACACGTACGGGTAGCCGAAGCGGTCCATCAGTTCGATCTGCCGCTCGCTCAGGTGTCCGCCCTTGAGCCGCCGTTCGCGCTCGGCCGCCGAGGGCAGCGCACGGAACGGTTCGAACGCCTCGACCACTTCGGCCGCAAAGTCGGTGAGCTCGCGCGGCTGGTCTGCCGGGATCAGCGCCAGGAAGCCGTCGATCAGGTGGAGTTTCAGTCGGCCGATCGCCACCGGCACCGCCCCGGCGGCGAAATCGGCCAGCGCGTCCTCGAGTTCGGCGCGCGACTTGCCGGCGGCCAGCGTCATCGGCGCCTTGATCGTGGCGTGGAAGCCGTAGCGCCGGGCCGACACGCTCCGGTCGAACAGCGCGTCGCGCGCCGTGCCGGCGAGCGGGCCATCGAGCGCTGCCCCGCTCAGCGGGTCGCGGCCGAGCCACTCGGCGGATTTCGCCCAGAGCGGCTCGGCCGCACCGGGGGCGTAGTAGATGGCAAAGCGCTCGGGCATCGGGGACTTCAGGCTCGGCAAGGGACGGGGCTGACTAGCCCCGTTCGATGTCAGTTTTTTGTCAGCCCGACAAGCTGTCCACTGCCGGGTTCAGCCGAAGCTCAGATGACGCGCGCCACGCAGTCGGCCGCCTGGTTCGCGGTGCCGTCCAACACATTGTCGGCGACCAGCGTTTCGCCGCCGGCCAATGGGCTCAGCAGCGCAAAGAAGCCGCGCTTGCCCTCGCTCTTCAGCTGCCATTTGATCCGGGTGCCCGGCGGCAGCGCTTCGGCACTGTGGTTGACGACGACGATAGCGTTCGGAGTCCCCGAAACGGCGCAGCTCAGTTGGACATTGAGCCCGAAATGCCGGGTCTGCAGGGGCGGCTCGGGGACGTAGTCGGACTCGCCCCCGCCGTCGCTCGATGTGGGTGAGCCCGTGTCGATCGCGCCAGGAGGAGCCAGCCCATCGATCGGGCCGGGCCCGTCGGCGGGCCCGGTTCCGTCGATCGGCGGCAGGCCGCCGCCGGGGTCGAGGGGAAGCACGTCGCCGGCATAGGTCGCTCCAGCAAACGGCGACAACATCAGTGCCGCGAGCAACGCGCCCGCGAGAGGACGAATTCTGTTCATTGTTGTTTCCTGCGCAGGCCCATCGATCGCGTCCACGATCGATGCCTGACTATGTCGTTGGTTTCTTGCGGCGGCAACTAGGTCCCGGCGCTTGAACTCAGCGTGAGGTGGCCATTTAGCCCTTGTTCAGCAAGACCAGCTGTTAACGTTGCGCATCGGACACAGACCGGGCCGTGCCTTCTTCTGGCGCGCCTCCTGGAAGATGCGAGCTGTACCGGGCATGAACGCGTTGCCGGCCCGGTGCTTGCCTCGGCCGATCGTCGCCGCCAATATCGACGGCAAATCAGCACCCCGGGGCTTCATGGATCGCGACCTTCTCGAACGGCTCTATCATCGTGCCGTCGACGCGGCTCAGCCGCAGCACGCCATCGCCGCAAACCTGCCGGAGCCGCCAAAGGGACGGACCATCGTGATCGGCGCCGGCAAGGCTTCGGCCCAGATGGCGCGGGCGTTCGAGCTGGCCTGGTCCGGCCCGATCGACAGCGGCCTCGTGGTCACCCGCTACGGCTACGGCACGCCCTGCGAGCGCATCGAAATCGTCGAGGCCGCCCATCCGGTGCCCGACATGGCGGGCTACCTCGCCGCCCGCCGGTTGATGGAAAAGGTCTCCGGCCTCGGCCATGACGACCTGGTGGTGGCGCTGATTTCGGGCGGTGGCTCGGCGCTGTTGCCGCAACCCGCGGCTGGTCTCAGCTTCGAGGACGAGCAGGTGGTCAACGAGATCCTGCTGGCCTCGGGCGCGCCGATCTCGGTGATGAATGTCATCCGCAACGAGCTCAGCGCCATCAAGGGTGGTCGCCTCGCCGCCTTGGCGTCGCCGGCCCGCGTCGCCACCCTCATCGTCTCCGATATCCCGGGCGACGACCCGTCGCTGGTCGCCTCCGGCCCGACGGTGCCGCTGAGCTCGGGCCGCGCCGAAGCCCGCCACCTCGCCGCGCTCTACCGGCTGAAACTGCCGGCAGCTGCCGAACAACTGCTGGCCTCCGATCTCAACCCGGCGCCGCGGGCCGGTGATCCGCGCTTCCTGCACAACACCGTCCGCATCATAGCGTCCGCCGCCTTGTCGCTGGAGGCAGCGGCCGCCGAGGCCCGCCAGGCGGGGCTCGAAGCCCATATCCTCTCCGACGCGATCGAAGGCGAAGCGCGCGATGTCGCGTCCGTCCACGCCGCTCTCGCTCGGGAGATCAGGACTCGCAACCGTCCGTTCGCCAAGCCTGCGCTGCTGCTGTCGGGCGGCGAGACCACCGTCACCATCCGCGGCGATGGAAGGGGCGGCCGCAACGCCGAGTTCCTGCTCGCCTTCGCTCTCGCCATCGATGGCATCGATGGGATCACCGCGCTGGCTGCCGACACCGACGGCATCGACGGGGCAGGCGACAATGCCGGCGCCGTCTGTGACGGCCACACTGCGGCGAGGATGCGCGCCGCCGGCATCGACCCGCGTCGCGCGCTGGCCAACAACGATGCCTACAATGCCTTCCGTGCCGTCGGCGGCCTGCTGCTGACTGGCCCCACCGGCACCAACGTCAACGATTTTCGCGCCATTATCGTGCGGTGAAGGCTGGGGAAGGCCGACCGCCGACTGCGCTGGACGTTATTCCTCGACCCACGAGTCGAACGTGCCGTCCTTGCTGAGGCGCGCCACCATGTAGCCGCCGCGCTGACGCGGCCGCACCTCATAGTCATAGTCCTTGCCGTCCATCGCCCGCTGTAGGTTGGCGGCGCTCTCGGCGCTTTCCGCCGAGGCGAACACCTGCGGCACGCTGTTGCCTTCACTGACGAATGCTCGCGACATGGCGGCCTCCTGTTGCCTCCAGCATAGCGCACCTTAGGCAGCCGGACGATTTTCCTTGGTGAGGAACTTCCCTTTCCACCGCCCATGCCTTTAAGTGCGGCCGCTTTCAGGGAGTGTTTCGGCAATGGCCAAAAAGAAGATCGCCGTCATCGGGATCGGCAAGATCGCGCAGGATCAGCACCTGCCGGTGATCGACAAGAGCCCGGATTTCGAGCTTGCGGCCTGCGTCTCGACTCGCGGCCTCGGCCATCGTGACGTGCCGGTGTTCAAGACCCCGGCCGAGCTCTACAAGGCCATGCCCGAGGTGAAGCTCGTCGCCATCTGCACCCCGCCCGGCGTGCGCCACGCCTATGTGCGGCAGGCCATCGATGCCGGCAAGGACGTGCTCCTGGAAAAGCCGCCGACCCCCACCATCACCGAGTTCGAGGACCTCGTCGCCTATGGCGAAAAGAAGGGCAAGGTGCTCTTCCAGACCTGGCACTCACGCTACAATGCCGCCGTCGACACCGCCAAACTGATCCTCAAGGACGAAGGCGTCGCCTCGGTCCGTATCGACTGGAGCGAGAGCGTCCGCAAGTGGCACCCCGGCCAGGAATGGGTGTGGGAGCCCGGCGGCTTCGGCGTCTGCGATCCGGGCATCAACGCCATGTCGATCTTCACCAAGATCATGCCGTTCCCAGTCTTCGTCGAAAGCGCGCGGCTGAAATTCCCGGCCAATCGCCAGACCCCTGTTGATGTCGAGATCGTCTTCAAGTCCGGCGAAAAGCACCAGCCCAAGCTCAGCGCCGGCTTCAACTGGTTGGAGGAGTCCGGCGAGATCTGGACCATCACCATCGAAACCCGGAAGGGCACCCAGCTGAAGCTCGAGCGGGGCGGCACCGTGCTCACCGTCAATGGCAAGGAAACCGTCGCCAACCCCTCCGAGGAATACGAGGCCATCTACGAGCGCTTCGCCAAGCTGTTGAAGAAGGGCAAGTCCGAAATGGACGGCTCGCCCCTCAGGCTGATCGGCGATGCGTTCCTGCTCGGCGCTCGCGAAAACGTCGACGAGTTCCACTGGTAGGACGAACACTTCGGGACGGAACGGACGGGCCGGTGCGCGCTGACCCCACCCTGTCCCCTCCTCACACCAGCATCTCAGTTTGCGTCTCCCTCCCCCTTGCGGGGAGGGGACAGGGGTGGGGGACAGTCCGCGCCGGACTATCGTTGATGCGCTGTCGAATGCGCGACGCCACTAGACGTAGGTCGACTGGCGGGGTTAGCTCGCACCGCTACAGCTACCATACCAGTTAGGAGGAGACCTGCCATGTACGAGACCTTCAACGGCTCGGCGCATCCGATGGCGCCCCGGGAAATCGCCATTACCGCCGTCCCCGAGGATGAGCGGGTCTGGGTGCCGCAGGCCGAGGGCGTCTGGTTCCGTCCGCTGTTCCTCAACACCCTGCAGGGCCAGTGGTGCAACCTGCTGCGCGTCCGCCGCGCCGGCATTCTGAGCCGGCACCTGCACCCCCAGCCGGTGCACGGCTACGTCATCAAGGGCCGCTGGCACTATCTCGAGCACGACTGGGTGGCCGAAACCGGCTCCTATGTGTTCGAGCCCCCCGGCGAGATCCACACCCTGACCGTGCCCGAGGACACTCCGGAGATGATCACCTTCTTCAATATCTCCGGCTGCATGGTCTATCTCGACAAGGACAACAAGCAGGTCGGCTTCGAGGACGTCTTCACCAAGATCGACATGTGCAAGAAGCACTACGAAAAGGTGGGGCTCGGCGCGGACTACGTGGACCAGTTCGTCAGATGAGCCACTGGGCATCCGAATTCTACGCCAAGAAGACCGTCGTCATCACCGGCGGTACGTCCGGCATTGGCCAGGGCATCGGTCGCGCTTTTGCTGACGCCGGGGCGGTGGTGCATGTCACCGGCGCCACCCAGGCCGAGGTCGAGGCCGGCGCCGCCGCCGAGCCGCGCTTCCGCTACACTCAGCTCGACGTTCGCAACACCGAGCAGGTCGCCGAATACGCCGCGACCTTCGGCAGTGTTGCCGCGCTGATCAACTGCGCCGGGGTGAACCTCCGCGCCGCCGAGCACACCGTCGATGGTTTTGCCACCGTCATCGACATCAACCTCAACGGCTCGATGCGCACCGCTTACGCCTTCAAGGACAAGCTCGCCGGCGGCGCTATTCTCAACATCGGCTCGATGTTCTCGTTCTTCGGCGCGCCGCACGCCCCGGCTTATGCGGCGTCGAAGCACGCCGTCGCCGGCCTCACCAAGTCGCTCGCCACCGCCTTTGCCAAGGAGCAGATCCGCGTCAATGCGCTCGCCCCCGGCTGGATCGAGACGGCGATGACCGCGGTGCCGCGCGCCAACGAGGCGCGCAACGCCGAATTGATGGGCCGCACCCCGCTCGGCCGCTGGGGCACTCCGGCGGACCTGGCGCCCGCCGCGCTGTTCCTCTGCTCGCCGCTCGCCGGCTTCATTACCGGCGCGATCCTGCCGGTCGACGGCGGCTACCTCGTTGCGTGAGCGAGATCATCGGCAACACCGCTCAACCAGTTATTGGGCGACCGAGGCCTCGACCGGCGGCACGCGCGGCGCGCAGAAGTACAGCGCCTGGTTGATCACGTACAGCGAGCCGTCGAGCGTGATGCCGTTCCGGGGCAGGTCGGGTCCGGCTTTCGGATCGAGAAAGGCGAGGCCGCCATTTTTCAGCGCCTCGAGCAGCGGCGTCACGTCGCCCTCGATGCGGGCGTTATAGGGCGAGCCATCGGGCTTGGCGTCGACCTCGTGTCCGTCTTCCTTGTCGATATCGATACGCCACCGTCCGGCGTCGCCGCCGGGGCGGCTGGTGTGCAGATGAATGCCGATCTCGAAATCATCCTCGCAGCGCACCGCGAGGCAGACGAATTCCTTTGGCGTCGATCCGGCCGCGCACCCCAGTGCCGCCCGATCGCCCTCTCCCGCCAACGGCGAATAATGCCAGCCCGCTTCCTGGGCGAGGGCAGGGGAGGTCAGCGCGACAATCGCCCCCGCCAACCGCACCATCGATGCAGCCATCGGCTTCACTTGCCGGCGTCCGTCAGCAGCTTCAGGTCATCGGCGCTCAGCGTCAGGTTGGCGCCGCGCATCAGGCTTTGCACCTGCTCGACCGATGTCGCCGAGGCGATTGGTGCGCCGACGCCCGGCTGCGCTGCGATCCAGCTGAGGGTGATCTCAGCCGGCAGCGCGCCGGTTCGCTCGGCGATCGCATCGAGCGCCTCGAGGATGCGATAGCCTTTGGGGTTGAGGTATTTCTCCACCACGGTCTGGCCGCGCGGGCTCTTCTGTGCGTCGGCCGCGCTGCGATACTTGCCGGCAAGAAAGCCGCGGGCCAGGCTGAAATAGCCGATCCCTGAGACGCCCTCGGCAACGCAGGTCGCCTGCACGTCCTCGAATTTGGCGCGGTCGTAGAGGTTGAACTCGTTCTGGATCGTCTCGTAACGCGCGGTGCCGTTCGCCTTCGAGATGCCGAGCGCCTCGGTCAACAGGGCCGTATCCTGGTTGGACGAGCCGATATAGCGGACCTTGCCGGCCTTAACGAGCTTGTCGAGCGCCTTGAGCGTCTCGTCCTGCGGCGTATTCGGATCGGGCCAATGCGTCTGGTAGAGGTCGACATAGTCGGTCTTGAGCCGCCTCAGCGAGGCGTCGACTTCCTCCTCGATCCACTTGGCGCTGAGGTCGCGATGGCCCTGGCCCATATCCGAGCCGACCTTGGTGAACACCAGCACCTTGTCGCGGTTGCCGCGCGCCTTCATCCAGTTGCCGATGATCGTCTCCGACTTGCCCTTGCCATAGCTGTCGGCGGTGTCGAGCGCCGCAAAGCCGCCATCGAGGAACGCGTCGAGCACCGGATAGGCCGCCTGCTCCTCCAGCGTCCAGCCCAGCACGTTGCAACCGAAGACCAACGGGTCGATGAAAAGCTCTGTGCGGCCGAGGCGGCGCTTGCTCATTGTTATCTCCAGTATGGCTTGGCGGAGAGAAGGAAGGTCAGGCGAGCCTAGCCTTGCCATCCATCGGCGACAAGCGATGGAGGCCTCAGCCCTTGGGCTGAATCAGGTCCCACTTGTTGCCATAGAGGTCCTCGAACACCGCCACCGAGCCATAGACCTCGTGCCGCGGTGACTCGAGGAACTTGACCCCGCGCGCCACATAGTTCGCGTGGTCACGGGCGAAATCGTCGGTCTCGAGAAAGAACCCCACCCGACCGCCGGTCTGGTTGCCGACACGGGCCGATTGCGTGTCGCCGTCTGCCTTGGCCAGCAGCAGCCTGGCCCCGCCGCCGGCCGGCGCCACGGTGACCCAGCGCTTGCCGCCACCCATGTCGAGGTCGCTGCCGAGCGAGAACCCGAGTTTGTCGACATAGAACGAGATGGCGTCGTCATAGTCGGCGACGACGAGGGCGATTGTGGCGATGGACGGGCTCATGCACGGATCATTTGCGGCACCGCGTCGCGACCGTCAATCGGCGCGGTGTGAAATCGATCCCACCTGCGCAACCGCTTTACCTCCCGAAAAACTCAGGTTTGCGGCGACGACGGCTTTGTTGAAACGGCATTCTGTACGACAGGACTTTGACCAACCGGTAAAACTGGACCATTGCGTGGCGGAAGAAAAAGCGCTTTGTTGCGCGCCAAGCTCCGGCCGGCGGAAGGGACTCTGCCGTTGAATGCCGGGGCGTAATGCTTTTCGGGAGACAACCATCATGCATTTGATGAAAACCCTGCTCGCCGCCACTGCGCTCGTCGCGGTGATGGGCGGCAGCGTCTATGCCAAGCAGCTCGTGTTCTGCTCGGAAGCCTCGCCGGCGCACTTCGACCCCGGTCCGACCACCGGTGGTAACGATTTCGACGCCAGCTCGCGCACCATCTATGATCGCCTCGTCGAGTTCGAGCATGGCGGCACCGCCGTGCAGCCGGGCCTCGCCGAGAAGTGGGAGATTTCCGCTGACGGCCTGGAATACACCTTCCACCTCCGTCCGGGCGTGAAGTTCCACACCACCTCGTATTTCACCCCGACCCGCGACCTGAACGCCGACGACGTGATCTTCTCGTTCGAGCGTCAGTGGAAGGAAGACAATCCGTGGAACAAGTACCTCGAGGGCATCTCGTGGGACTACTTCCAGGGCATGGACATGCCCAAGTTCCTCAAGTCGATCGAGAAGGTCGATGACCTGACCGTCAAGATCACGCTGAACGAGCCCAACGCGCCGATGCTGGCGAACCTGGGCATGGACTTCGCCTCGATCGTTTCCAAGGAATATGCCGACCAGCTCGCCGCTTCGGGCAACCTGGCCGACTTCTCGAACAAGCCGGTCGGTACCGGCGCCTTCGTGTTCGTCGACTACCAGACCGACGCCGTCATCCGTTACCAGGCTTTCGCCGACTACTGGCGCGGCAAGGTGGCGATCGACGACCTGATCTTCGCCATCACCACCGATCCGGCGGTGCGTGCGCAGAAGCTCAAGGCCGGCGAATGCGATATCATGTCGTATCCCGCTCCGGCTGACATCGAGGGCCTCAAGGCCGACACCAACCTGCAGGTGCTGGAGCAGGAAGGCCTGAACATCGGCTACATGTCCTACAACACCACCGTCGCTCCGATGGATAACGTGAACGTCCGCAAGGCGCTCTCGATGGCCATCAACAAGCAGGCGCTGGTCGATGCGGTCTACCAGGGTGCTGGCCAGGCGGCCAAGAACCTGATCCCGCCGACCATGTGGTCCTATGACGACAAGATCGTCGACACGGCCTACGATCCGGAAGGCGCCAAGAAGCTCCTCGCCGATGCCGGCGTCACGGGCCTGACCCTCGACCTGTGGGCCATGCCGGTCAGCCGTCCGTACAACCCCAACGCGCAGCGCGCCGCCGAAATGATCCAGGCCGACTGGGCCGCGGTCGGCGTCACTGCCAACATCGTCACCTACGAGTGGACCGAGTACCGCGAGCGCGGCAAGCAGAAGGATCGCCCGGGTGCGTTCCAGATCGGCTGGACCGGCGACAACGGTGATCCGGACAACTTCTTTGCGACGCTGTTCTCCTGCTCGGCCATTGGCGTTTCCAACTACTCGAGCTGGTGCAACGACGACTTCGAGAAGGCCATCCAGGACGCCAAGAAGGTCTCCGACCAGGCTGAGCGTACCGCGCTCTACACCAAGGCCCAGGAAATCTTCAAAGCCGAAGAGCCGGCCCTGACCATGGCGCACTCCAAGGTCTTCATGCCGATGAACAAGCGCGTCCAGGGCTACACCATGGATCCGCTCGGGATTCACCGCTTCGACAATGTCGACGTGACCGAATAATTAGAGATAGAGTTCAAGGGGCGGCGCCAGCACCGGCGCCGCCCCTTGGCGTACCCAATGCTGCGATTCATCCTCCAGAAACTCGCCCTGATCGTGCCGACCATCATCGGCATCACGATCGCGTCGTTTGCCTTCATCCGCCTGCTCCCCGGCGACCCCATCCTGGCGATGGCCGGCCAGCACGGCGTCACCCCCGAACGCTACGAGATCCTGAAGGAACAGTTCGGCTACAACCTGCCGATCTGGCAGCAGTACTTCAATTACGTCGCCGGCATCCTGCAGGGCAATTTCGGCATCTCGCTCGCCACCAAACGGCCGGTGATCGATGAGTTCATGACCCTGTTCCCCGCCACCGTCGAGCTGGCGCTGTTCGCCATGCTGATCGCGGTGGCGCTCGGCATCCCCGCCGGCATCTTCGCCGCCATCAAGCGCGGCTCGTGGTTCGACCAGATCACCATGGGCGTGGCGCTCACCGGCTATTCGATGCCGATCTTCTGGTGGGGGCTGCTGCTCATTATCTTCTTTTCCGGCTATCTCGGCTGGACCCCGGTATCGGGCCGCATCGCGCTGAACTTCTTCTTCCCGCGCGTCACCGGTTTCATGCTGATTGACAGCCTGCTCGCCGGCAAACCCGACGGCTTCATCTCGGCGCTGCGTCACCTGATCCTGCCGGCGATCGTCCTGGGCACCATCCCGCTCGCTGTCATCGCCCGACAAACGCGCTCCGCCATGCTGGAAGTGCTGGGCGAGGACTATGTCCGCACCGCGCGCGCCAAGGGCCTCGACCCCAACCGCGTCGTCGGTGTTCACGCCTTCCGCAACGCGCTGATCCCCGTCGTCACCACCATCGGCCTGCAGATCGGCCTGCTGATGGCCGGCGCCATCCTCACCGAGACGATCTTCTCCTGGCCGGGCATCGGCAAATGGATGATCGACTCGATTTCCAAGCGTGACTACGTCTCGGTCCAGTCGGGCCTGCTGCTCATCGCGTTGATCGTCATGGCGGTGAACCTCATCGTCGACATCCTCTACGCCGTCATCAATCCGCGCATCAGGGTGCAGTGATGGCAGCAGAAACCACCACCACGACCTCAGCCGCTCCGGGCCGTTTCAGCGGCCTGCGCGAGTTTTGGTACTATTTCTCGACCAACCACGGTGCAGTGCTCGGCCTCGCCGTGTTCCTGCTGCTGATCCTCGTCGCGATCTTCGCGCCGGTGCTGGCGCCGTTCTCGCCCGACCAGCAGTTCCGCGAGTTCATCCGCATGGCGCCGCCCTGGGCCGGTGGCACGCAGCCGCAGTTCTTCCTCGGCACCGACGAGGTCGGCCGCGACATCCTCTCGCGCCTGATCCACGGCTCGCGCTACTCGTTGATGATCGGCTTCATCGTGGTCACCGGCGCGCTGATCGTCGGCGTTACGCTCGGGCTGCTCGCCGGCTATTTCCGTGGCTGGGTCGATGCCCTGATCATGCGCGTCATGGATATCATCCTCGCCTTCCCGTCGCTGCTGCTGGCGCTGGTGCTCGTCGCCATCCTCGGCCCCGGCCTGTTCAACGCCATGCTGGCCATCGCGCTGGTGCTGCAGCCGCACTTCGCCCGCCTGACCCGCGCTGCGGTGCTGAGCGAAAAGAGCCGCGAGTATGTCACCTCGGCCAAGGTTGCCGGCGCCAGCAACCTGCGTCTGATGTTCATCACCATCCTCCCCAACTGCCTCGGGCCGCTGATCGTCCAGGCGACGCTGAGCTTTTCCAATGCCATCCTCGAGGCGGCGGCGCTCGGCTTTCTCGGCATGGGCGCGCAACCGCCGACACCGGAATGGGGCACCATGCTGGCGCGCGCCCGTGAGTTCATCACCAGCGCCTGGTGGATCGTCACCATGCCCGGCCTCGCCATCCTGATCACGGTTCTCGCCATCAACCTCGTCGGCGACGGCCTGCGCGATGCGCTCGATCCCAAGCTCAAGCGGAGCTGAGGCGATGCACCTGCTCGAAGTCAAAAACCTCACCGTCAGCTTCGATACCTCGGTCGGCGTGTTCAACGCCGTCAAGGGCATCGACATCCATGTCGACGCCCGCGAAGTGCTGGCCATTGTCGGCGAGTCCGGCTCCGGCAAGTCGGTGGCGATGCTGGCCGTCATGGGCCTCCTGCCGCCCACGGCGCATGTCAGCGCCGACAAGATGACTTTCGACGGCAAGGATCTGCTCGCCATGTCGGCCGCCGACAAGCGCAAGATCATCGGCAAGGATGTCGCCATGATCTTCCAGGAGCCGATGACCAGCCTGAACCCCTGCTTCACGGTGGGTTTCCAGATCGAGGAAGTGCTGCGCTTCCACCTCGGCATGGACAAGCAGAGGCGCCGGGCCCGCGCCGTCGAACTGCTCGATCAGGTCGGCATCCCCGACCCGGCCGAGCGATTGAAGTCCTATCCGCATCAGATGTCGGGCGGCCAGAACCAGCGTGTCATGATCGCCATGGCCATTGCCTGCAACCCCAAGCTCTTGATCGCCGACGAGCCGACCACGGCGCTCGACGTCACTATCCAGAAGCAGATCCTCGATCTGCTGGTGCGGCTGCAGGCCGAGCACGGCATGGGCCTGATCATGATTACCCACAATATCGGTGTCGTCGCCGAAACCGCCGACCGCGTCGTGGTGCAATACAAGGGCCGCAAGATGGAAGAGGCGGGCGTGCTCGAGCTCTTCACCGCGCCCAAGAGCAACTACACCCGGGCGCTGCTGGCGGCGCTCCCCGACAACGCCACCGGCGATCGGCTGCCCACCATTACCGGCACCAATTTCGAGGAGGCCGTGTGATGACAGCAGTCCTCGAAGCCAGGAACCTCGTTCGCGACTATCACATCGGCGGAACGCTGTTTGGCGGTGGCCGCACCGTGCATGCGGTCAAGGGCGTCAGCTTCAAGCTCGAGCAGGGCAAGACCCTCGCCATCGTCGGCGAGTCCGGCTCGGGCAAGTCGACGCTGGCGCGCATCCTCACGCTCATCGACCGGCAGACCGGCGGTGAGCTGCTGATCGATGGCGAGACCATCGACATCAAGAAGACCGGCGTGACTGCCGCCATGCGCCGCAAGGTGCAGATCGTCTTCCAGAATCCCTATGGCTCGCTGAACCCGCGCCAGAAGATCGGCAACGTGCTGATGGAGCCGTTGCTGCTCAACACCGACATGCCGGCCGCCGAACGGCGCGACCGCGCCCTCGATATGCTGGTGAAGGTCGGGCTGCAGCCCGAGCACTTCAATCGCTATCCGCACATGTTCTCGGGCGGCCAGCGCCAGCGCATCGCCATCGCCCGCGCCATCATCCTGAAGCCATCGCTGCTGGTGCTCGACGAGCCGGTCTCCGCCCTCGATTTGTCGGTGCAGGCGCAGATCCTCAACCTGCTCGCCGACCTGCAGGACGAGTTCGGGCTCACCTACGTGTTCATCAGCCACGACCTGAGCGTGGTGAAGTACATCGCCGACGAGGTGATGGTGATGTATCTGGGCGAGGCGGTGGAGCAGGGGACCCGCGAGAAGCTGTTCTCGAATCCCGAGCACCCCTATACCCGCGCGCTTTTCGCCGCGACGCCGCGCGCCGACGTCGAAAGCATCAAGGCCAGGCTGGCCAAGAAGGCCGCCCTGGCCTCAGCCTGATCCGGGGCTTTGCCGGCCAGAGCGCTTTCAGTGAAATGCTCTAGTGCATGGTCGGCATCATGCCCATCTGCATCATCATGCCGGCAACGTCGGGATGCGTGCGGAACTCGACGATCTTGCCGTCGCGGACCCGGGCGAAGTAGTCACCGTGCCCGACGACCTTCTTCTGCGTCGCCGGAATGGTCTGGCCGGCCATGCTCATCGGGCCGCTATTGGTGCCGGTGAACTCGAGTTCACTCGCCACGGCATCATCTCCGACGATCTGGCTGACGCGGCGCGTATGCAGGTCGGGAAACGCAGTCATCCAGGAGTCGAAATAGGCCCTCGCGGCCTTCTTGTCGCGGATCGGTTGCGGCGTCGTCCAGTCATACCAGACGAAGTCGTCCGCCAGGAGGTTCACGAAGGCGGCGCCATCGTGCTTGTCCCAGGCGGCCAGGCCTTGGTCGTCGATCCGTTTCAGTTCGTCCTTGGTCATGGTGTCCTCCCCTTTCTGGGGTGAACGCCACGCGCCCCCTCACGTGGCGCTGCGGTCCCGAACCTAACACCCTGCCCAGCGCCCGACCAGTGTCGCATCTGCTGCTGTTGCGCGCTTTAAGCCGGTGTTAAGCCAGGGCCCTTAGCGTTCGGCGATGCTTGTCACGCCGGTGTCTCTACTTGCCCAAAGCTGCCAAAAGCACGTCGGCTCTGGCCGCCGGAGCGCTTTCAGGAAAAGTTGCAGGCTTTTCCACCTCGAAAGCGCGACATAATCGGGGCTCTGATGCCCGCAGCGCGCGCAAGCCGGCGCGCCGATCGGCATTGCTGAACTTCACCTTCTGGATCGCCCTGCCGGCGGTCGCCGTCTATTTCGGCGTCTGTGCACTGGTGTTCGTCGCCATGCACCTGATGAGCGCCGAGATGAACGCCATCGATTCCGATCGCGGCAAGAGTGCAATCGCCGCTGCAGTGGAGTCGCTGGTGGTCGGCCTCGCCGAGAGCACCGCCGACGAGGCGACCTGGACCGAGGCCTACATCAACACCTATGTCGAACCCAATCCGGCCTGGCTCGATTCCGCCTGGGGCGCCACCGCCCGTATCTCCGATACCTACGACACCGCCATCCTCACCGATGTGAACGGCACCATCATCTTCGGTGAAACCAGCCGCGGACCGGTGACCGGAACGCTCGCCGACCTGTTCAGTGGCGTGCCGCAACTGCTCGAGCGGCTCGAGGCGGGCATCGCCAAGGCCGGCGACGACGCGACCGTTTCCAACCTGTCGCGCAACGCGCGTGGCGCGGCGGCGCTGGCCGGCGCGGTGGTGCATGGCAATTCCGGCCAGGCCAGCATCCCGCGCGAGCAGCGCCGGGTGCTCTGGCTCGCCCGCCAGCTCGACGACATCATGCTGCGCGACGTCGCCACCCGCTTCCAGCTGCCGCTGCCGCGGCTCGTCGAGGTGCCCAAACCGGACCACGACTCGATGGCGCTCACCGACGCGGCGGGAGCGGCCATCGCCACCATCGACTGGCCGCCGCGCCGCCCTGGCGATCCGGCCTTCGCCCACACCGCGACCGTTGCAGTACTGGTGATGCTGATCATCGGGGTGCTGATCTTCGTCGTCCTCGCCGCTTTCCGCCATTCCATCAAACTGCGCACCGTTTCCGAGGAGCGCGACTGGTACAATGCCCGCTATGACGGCACGACCGGGCTCTTGAGCCGCTTCGGTCTCGAGGAACACATCACCCAGTCGATCCCCAGGAAGCGGGGCGAACTCCCGGTTGCGGTCAGCCAGATCAATGTCGACGGCTTGCAGGATATCGTCGGCCTCTATGGCCGCGAGGCTGCCAACGAGTTGCTGGTCGCGCTGGCCGACCGTTTCGAGTCGATCGCCGACAGGCAGGCGGTGCTCGCCCGCACCGGGCCCACCGAACTATCGCTCGCCCGCCTCGGTGACGACGCCGGCGAGAAGATCCGCGGTTTCTCCGACCGCATCCTCGCCGGTGCCAGCGAGCCGGTGCCGGTCGGTAACCTCAAGCTGAAGATCGGCCTGAGCATCGGTGTCGTCGATGCGCCGACCCGTCGTGATAACGTTGGCAACCTGATCCGCATGGCCGAAACCGCCGTGGCGCGGGCCCGCGAGACCGGCGGCAACCACATGGTGGCCTATGACCCGGCGATCGAGGACGAGCGCCGCCGCCGCATCGAGCTGCAGGCCGATATCCGGCGCGGACTGGAAGCCGGCGAGTTCGATCTCGAATACCAGCCGATCATCGATTTCCGCACCCAGGCTATCCTCGGCGTCGAAGCGCTGATGCGCTGGAACCGCCGCGCTGCCGGTCCGATGGGCCCCGGCGAGTTCATCCCCGCCGCCGAAGCCTCCGGCCTGATTGACGATCTCGGCATGTTCGCGCTGCGCCGCGCCATCGAGGAGATCGGCCCGCTCGGCAACCTCAAGATCTCGGTCAACGTCTCGCCGGCGCAGCTTCGCAACCCGACGCTGCCGCAGACCGTTTTCTCGACCCTCGACGAATGGGGTGTCGCCGCAAGCCGGCTGCAGCTCGAGGTGACCGAGTCGTTCCTGGTCTCCCACCCCGATCGCGCCATCCGGCTGATCGAACAGCTCCGCCAATCCGGCATCATCATCGCGCTCGACGACTTCGGCACCGGCTATTCGTCGATCGGCTATCTCAAGCAATTCCGCTTCGACCGGGTGAAGCTCGATCGCTCGCTCGTCGCCGAGATCGACAGCGATCCGGTGCAGGCGGCGCTGGTGGAATCCACCATGATCTACGCCTTCGCCATGGGCCTCGCCGTCACCGCCGAAGGCGTCGAGCGGCGCGAGGAAGCGGCGCTGCTCTCCCGCCTCGGCTGTCGCGAATTCCAGGGTTACCTGTTCGCCCGCCCGCTGCGGCTGGCGCAACTCGAGCGCCTGCTGCAGGGCGAGCAGGCTTTGCGCGAAGCGAGCTAGGCGGGGCGAATAGCGAATAGCGAATAGTGAGTAGAAAGAGGCTGCAGGACCAAATGGTTCGGGCGGCGCTACCCGCTATGCCGCCTTCTGGCACTCGGCGCAGCGGCCGCGCAGTTCGATCGTCGTCCGCTCCAGCGCGAAACCGGTATCTCCGGCCCAGGCCACCAGCCGCGCCGTTACCTCAGCGTCGGCGAATTCGTCCACCCGCCCGCAGCCCGAGCAGATGGCGAAGGCCGCCGTGCCGCTGGCCCGCCCGTGGCAATTGGCATCGGCGCAGCAGACGAAGGCGTTGAGCGATTCCAGCCGGTGCGCCAGCCCGTGCTCGATCAGCTTTTCCAGCGCCCGATAGACCTGCAGCGGCGCGCGCAGACCCTCGTCGCGCAGCTTGTCGAGAATATCGTAGGCCGACAGCGGCGCCTCGGCATTGTTGAGCGTCGTCAGCACCAGCTCCTGGTTGCGCGTCAGGTCGCGCGGCCGCTCGTGGTGATGGGCTTCGTGGCTATGGGCCATGGCTCAGGCCTCCCGTCTGGCGCGCCACAGGTGCACCGGCAGCGCGATGGAAATGAGAAACAGCACAAGTGCCGCAACGACGATCGACGGGCCGCTCGGGGTATCGAAGCGCAGCGAGCCGAACAGCCCGCCCGCCACTGCCAGCGCCCCGACGCCGGCCGAGATCAGCGCCATCTGCTCGGGCGTGGCGCTCAGCCGCCGCGCCGTTGCCGCGGGGATGATCAGCAGCGCCGTGATCAGCAGCACGCCGACGATCTTCATGGCGATGGCGATCACCGAAGCGAGCAGCAGCATGAAGACGATCCGCGTCACCTCGGGCCGCATGCCCTCGGCTTCCGCCACCTCGGCATTGACCGTCGCCGCCAGCAGCGGCCGCCACATCGCGGCAAGCACGGCGAGGATTACCAGCCCACCCAGATAGATCACCACGATATCGCTGACCGACACGGCGAGGATGTCACCGAACAAAAAGCCCATCAGGTCGACCCGGATGCCGCTGAGGAACGCCACGACGAGGCCGATCGCCAGCGCCGAGTGGCTGAGGATGCCGAGCAGCGCGTCGGTCGAGAGCGTCTGCCGCCGCTGCAGCAGCAGCAGCGCGCCGGCGACGGCGGCGGCGATAATGAACACCCCGAGCGTCATGTTCACCTGCAGCACCAGGCTAAGCGCCACCCCGAGCAGCGCCGAATGCGCCATGGTGTCGCCGAAATAGGCCATGCGTCGCCAGACGATGAAGCAGCCCAGCGGCCCGGTCACCAGCGCCAGCCCGATCCCTGCGATAACCGCCCGGGTGAAGAAGTCCTCAAGCATGGCGGTGCCCCAAGTGGTCGTGCTCGTGCACATGTTCGTGCGCTTCGACGATCCGACCGTCCGCCTCTTCTACCCGCCCATCGGGCAGGTGGGTGTGGTCGTGATGGTGCTGGTACACCGCCAGCGCATTGGCGGCGCGCGCGCCGAACAGGCTGAGATATTCCGGGCTCCGCGCTACCGATTCCGGCGTGCCGCGGCAGCAGACATGGCCGTTGAGGCAGATCACCGTATCGGTCGCTGCCATCACCACGTGCAGGTCATGGCTGATCAGCAGGATGCCGCAGCCGGTCTCGTCCCGGATCTTGCCGATCAGGTCGTAGAGCGCCACTTCGCCGGAGAAATCGACGCCCTGCACCGGCTCGTCCAGCACCAGCAGATCCGGCTTCCGGATCATCGCCCGCGCCAGCAGCGCCCGCTGGAACTCGCCGCCCGAGAGGTGCTGCACCTCGGCATTGGCGAGGTGCGCGACACCCGTCGCCGCCAGGGCTGCATCGATCTCCGCCTTGGGATAGCTCCCGGTCAGCGACATCAGTCGCCGCACCGTCAGCGGCATGGTCCAGTCGATCGAGAGCTTCTGCGGCACGTAGCCGATCCGCAGCCCACCTTTGCGCGCGACCGTGCCGGCATCGGGCTTCAACACCCCGGTGACCAGCTTGGCCGTGGTCGATTTGCCCGAGCCGTTCGGCCCGATCAGCGTGACGATCTCGCCCTTGCGGATGGTCACGTCGACAGCCTCGACCAGCCAGCGGCCATCACGCCTCACGCCGGCGCCGGCCACATCCACCAGCACCTCGTGCCCTCGATGCGCATCCATGAAATTCACGTTTCCGTCTCTTGCTGACGTTCTACCATTACGTTATAGCGTAACACGTCGATAGCGTAATGTCATAACATATCGCGCATTCGAGCTGTGTTTCAAACAGGGGTCTTCCGATGCAGAAACCGTTCTTCCTGGCGCTCGCTGCGGCGCTCAGCTGGTCTACCGTCGCGCTTGCCGAGGTGCCAAGCGTGGTGACCACCATCAAGCCGCTGCACGCGCTGGTCGCCGCGGTGATGGGAGATCTCGGAACGCCCGCCCTCATCGTCAAGGGCGCTGCCTCGCCCCACAGTTACAGCCTCAAACCCTCCGATGCGCAGGCGCTGCAGGCGGCCAACCTGGTGTTCTGGACCGGCCACGGCCTCGAACTCTTCCTCGAGGATTCGATCGACACCCTGGCGCCCAAGGCCACCATCGTCGAGTTGAGCAAGGCTCCCGGCATCGAACTGCTGCCGCCGCGCGAGACCGGCACCTTCGAGCATCACGATCACGACGAAGAGGAGCATGCCGGGGAGGCACATGCGGATGAGCACGAGCATGGCGAGGAGCAGGACCTGCACTTCTTCCTCGATCCCGCCAACGCCAAGGTGATGGTCGCCGCCATCGCCGACAGCCTCGTCGCTGCCGATCCCGAGCATGCCGACACCTATCGCGCCAATGCCGCAAAAGAGACCGCCGACCTCGACGCCCTGATCGCCGAAACCGAGGCCAGCCTCGCGCCGATCAAGGATCGCCCCTTCGTCGTCTTCCACGATGCCTACCAGTATTTCGAGAAGCGCTTCGGGCTGAACGTCGCCGGCTCGGTCACCCTCAGCCCCGAGATCGCCCCCGGCGCCGACCGCATCAACGAGATTCGTGCCAAGCTGAAGACCCTCGACGCCGCCTGCGTCTTCGCCGAGCCGGTGTTCGAGCCGCGCATCGTCAACGTGCTCACCGAAGGCACCACGGCCAAGCAAGGCGTGCTCGACCCCGAGGGCGCCAACCTCGATGAAGGTCCGGGCCTCTACCGCCAACTGATCGAGAACCTCGCCACCAGTCTCAAGGCCTGCCTCGCGCAGTAGCCTGAGGGGCCGCCGCGCCACCCGGCGGCCCTATCCCCCTCCTGCTCGCCGACAACCGCGCGCCATCCGGCGCGCGAACCCTTCCGCTCGACCTCGATTTTTCACCTTGGGAGACTGCCGATGCCGCGCCTGCCGCACCACCTGATCCTGCCTGCCATCGCCTTGTCGTTCTGTGCCACCTCGGCCTCGGCCGAAGAGGAAGCCACGTTCTGGCGGTTGTTCGTCGCCGACCATGCCAAGCCGCTGGTCACCGCCATCGACCTTGGCACCGACGCGATCTCCGGCAGCTTCGAGCTGGGCAGCCCGGCGAGCCTCTACGCTACTCCGGGCAAGGCCGCCGTCTATGCCGTGCAGGGCGAGGCCGACCGCGTCTCCGCCATCGCTTCCGGCATTGCGCTGGGCGACCATGGCGATCATGCCGACCTCGAGGTCAGCGCGCCCAAACTGCTCGATGCCGCCGTCGCCGGCGACAAGCCGGTGCACTTCGTCGAGCACCATGGCGACATCGCGCTGTTCTTCGATGGCGAAGGCGTCGCCCGCCTGCTCTCCGAGAAAGACTGGCTCGCCGGCAATGCTTCCAGCCGTGAGCTGAAGGTCGCCGCCCCGCACCATGGCGTCGCCGCACCGCTGGGCGAGTACACGCTGATCTCCCGCCCCAGTCCCGAAGACCCCAAGGCGCTGCCGGTGGGTATCGACGTCTATGGCGCCGACGGCGCGACTATCGGCGATCTTCATGCCTGCCCTGACCTCCACGGCGAAGCCAGCTCCGGCGACACCCTCGCCATCGCCTGCGCCGCCGGCCTCCTGCTGGTGAAGTCAGCAGAAGCGGGCCCCGAGCTGCAGCTGCTGCCCTATTCGGCAAACCTGCCGGAGGGCAAATCCACCACACTGCTCGGCGGCGTCGCCATGCAGTATTGGCTGGGCAACTATGGCGCCGATCGCGTCGCCATCATCGATCCCTCGGCCGGCGAACCCTTCCGCCTGGTCGATCTGCCGAGCCGCCGCGTCCACTTCGCCATCGACCCCGAGCGCGTCAGATATGCCTATGTCTTCACCGAGGACGGCGCGCTGCACCGCCTCGATGTCGTCTCCGGCGCCATCGACAAGACGCTGAAGCTGACTGAGCCCTATTCGATGGATGGCGAGTGGAGCCTGCCGCGCCCGCGCCTCGCGGTGGCCGGCGACCACATCGCCGTCACCGATCCGCTTGAAGGCACCATCCACCTCGTCGATGCCGAGAACTTCACGCTCGCCCGCGACATCGCGGTGGCCGGCGCGCCTTACAACATCGTCGCGGTCGGCGGCTCCGGCCTCAGCCACGAGTGAACCATTGCGCCCCGCCTCGCTGCGGGGCTTCTCCCACGGAGCAATGCCATGAAACGTCTGCCCGTCACCGTGCTTTCCGGCTTCCTCGGCGCCGGCAAGACCACCCTGCTCAACCACATCCTCAACAACCGCGAGGGGCGCCGCGTCGCCGTCATCGTCAACGACATGAGCGAGGTGAATATCGACGCGACGCTGGTGCGCGAGGGGGGCGCCGAGCTGTCGCGGGCCGACGAGCAACTGGTCGAGATGTCGAACGGCTGCATCTGCTGCACCCTGCGCGGCGACCTGTTGCGCGAGGTGCGCGCCCTAGCCGAGGCCGGGCGCTTCGACTACCTGCTCATCGAGTCGACCGGCATCTCCGAGCCGCTGCCGGTCGCCGCCACCTTCGAGTTCCGCGATGTGGCAGGTGAAAGTCTCAGCGACATCACCGACCTCGACACCATGGTCACCGTGGTCGATGCCGCCAACCTCGCCACCCAGTTCGGCTCCACCGATCCGCTCTCCGCCCATGGCGAGACCCTCGGCCCCGACGACGAGCGCAGCCTCGTCCACCTGCTGGTCGACCAGATCGAGTTCGCCGACGTTATCGTGCTGAACAAGGTCGCGACCGCCACGCCGGATGCGCTCGCGGCCGCGCGCCGCATCATCCGTTCGCTGAACGCCGGCGCCGAGCTCATCGAAACCGACTTCAGCCGCGTCGCCATCGACCAGATCCTCGGCACCGGCCGCTTCAACTTCGATCGCGCCGAGCAGCATCCGCTGTGGTTCAAGGAACTGAACGGCTTTGCCGATCACATTCCGGAAACCCTCGAATACGGCATCCGCTCCTTCGTCTATCGGGCGCGCCGGCCGTTCAACCCGCTGCTGTTCAACAGCTTCGTCGCTCGGGCTCACCCCGGCGTCATCCGCGCCAAAGGTTTCTTCTGGCTTGCCACCCGGCCGCACTATGTCGGCGAACTGAGTCAGGCCGGCCAACTGGTCTCGACCAGTCGGCGGGGGCTCTGGTGGTCCGCCGTGCCACGGCAACGCTGGCCCGACGATCCACAGTGGGAAACTGCCATGGCCGCCTATCTCGATCCCATCTGGGGCGACCGCCGGCAGGAGATCGTCTTCATCGGTACCGACCCGATGGACGAGGCGTCGCTGCGCCGGGCGCTGGACGACTGCCTGATCCCGGCACGCGCCTTCACCCCATCGGCCTGGGAGCACCTCCCCGATCCGTTCCCGGCCTGGTCGCCGGCCTGATGCAGATCTCAGTCCGGCGGAACGTCTCTTCGCCGGCGCCATTCCCCGTTCGGAACAGGACAATGATATGTACGATGTCATCATCATCGGCGGCGGCTTTGCCGGCCTCGCCGCCGCCACGCAACTGGGTCGCGCCCGCCGCAAGGTGCTGGTGCTCGATACCGGCAAGCCGCGCAACCGCTTCGCCGCCCACTCGCATGGCTTCCTCTCGCGCGATGGCGCCGCGCCGGGCGAACTGCTGGCCGAAGCCCGTCGCCAGCTCGAGACCTACGGCACCGTCGAGCTCCGCAATGCCGAGGCCATCGCTGCCTCGGGTGAGTTCGACGGGTTCAGCATCGAGCTCGCCTCACACCAGCGGCTCGCCGCCCGTCGGCTGATCATCGCCCACGGCGTCACCGATGATACCAGCGGTATTCCCGGCATGGCGGAGTGCTGGGGCAAGACGGTGCTGCATTGCCCCTACTGCCACGGCTATGAGGTCGCCGATCACCGCCTCGGCCTGATGCTGCGCGAGGGCGATATCCCGCACCTCGCCCGCTTCTTTTCCGAGTGGACCAGCGACCTGACGCTGTTCGCCAACGGCGCCCCGGTCGATCCGATCGTCCGCACTGCGCTGGCCGATATGCGGGTGAAGCTGGTCGAGGAGGCGCTGGTGCGCTTCGATCACGACGGCGGCAAGCTGAACTCCGTTGTCACCACCGCGGGCTCGGTCGCACTCGACGCCATCTTCGCCCACGCGCCGATCCGGTTCGCGAGCAATCTCGGCATCCAGCTCGGCTGCGAAACCAAGGCCGGCATGGCAGGCGACTTCTTCGTCGTCGATCACCTGCAGCAGACCAGCATTCCCGGGGTCTATGCCGCGGGCGATGCGGCCAGACCAATGCACAATATCAGCTTTGCGGTCGCCGATGGGGCAGGGGCCGGCGTCTTCGCTCACCAGTCACTGGTCGCTACTTCAGCGGCCCCCGGAAGATGAAGAACGCTCCGGCAAAGATCAGCAGGAAGCCGACCGCGTGGTTCCAGGTCAGCTTCTCGCCGAGGACGAACACCGCGAAGCCGGCGAACACCGTGAGGCTGATCACCTCCTGGATGGTCTTGAGCTCCGCCGCGGTATAGGCGCCGTAGCCGATACGGTTGGCGGGCACCGCCAGCCAGTATTCCACCAGCGCGATGCCCCAGCTGACCATCACCGCCACCCACATCGCCATATGCGGGAACTTGAGGTGCCCATACCAGGCGACGGTCATGAACACGTTGGAGCCGATCAGGAGCAGGATCGGCATCACCGTCTGGAAGGTGAAGGGCATCGGGGCACCGGGGCGAATCAGTTGGCTTCGTCCATTGATCGCCGGGCCCTGTGTCGGCCGCAAGGCCGCTCAGTTCGGCCGGACCAGCGGGGTATCGTCGGCTCGGAAGGCGAACAAGTGCTCCTGCCCACGCTGGCCGAGCGGCACGAACAGCGGCAACACCAGGTCGCGCACTCGCCGCGCCAGCCAACCCTGCGCCTTCTTGGGCGTGCCACCCTGCCGGCCGAGCCGCACCGCCGCCTCCACGCGGTCGCGCCGCAATGCCTCGAAACGTCGAAAGGCGCTTTCCGGCGTCGCCTCCGCCTCGAGGCAGGCCGCCAGCACCAGCGCGTCCTCGAGCGCCATCGATGCGCCCTGGCCCGAATGCGGGGTCACCGCATGCGCCGCATCGCCGATCAGGATCACCCGCCCCCTCGACCAATAGGGCAGGCTCGGCACGTCGTAATCGGGATAGATCCGGCTCACCTGCGGCGCGGCAGCCGCGATGATCCGCCGGTTGACCGAGGGATCGCCGCGATGCAGCGCTTCGAAATACCCGGTCGCTGCCTGGCGATCGATCAGTTGCGCCTGCTTTTCGTCGGCGGGAAAGCTGTTGAACCAATAGACCGGGCCGCCCGGGTCCTTGATGTAGCCGAAGAACGCCCGTCGCCCGAAGGTCATCAACATCTGCCCGTTCGTCGGCGGCACCTCCGGCACATCGACGATGCCGCCGCTCCCCAGTAGCCCGTTATAGGCCGGTGACGGCAGCCCGGGCATGGCGAGGCCACGCACATTGGAGCGGAGGCCATCTGCCCCCACCAGCACGTCGAAACTGTGTGTCACGCCGTCAGCGGTCGTCGCCGCCACCTCGCCTTCCAGATTGGCGACCGCTATCACCGGCGTCTCGAACTGCATCGGCACCCCTGCGGCACGGGCTGCGCCGAGAAGGATCTCGCTCAGCGCGCCGCGCCGGATCGTCACCGAGGGGGCGCCGAACCGCGCCGTGTGGCGGGCATAGTCGACCGTGCCGAGCGCCTTGCCGTGTTCGTTGTGGAGGACAATGGCGCGCGTTTCGACCCCGTGCCGCAGCGCCTCCGTCGCAAGGCCAAAGCCGCGCAGCGCGTTCATGCCGTTGGGCGCCAGCGTCAGGAAAATCCCCTCGTCGATCACCTGCTTTTCGCTGCGCTTCTCGAAGACAACGGGGGCGAAGCCGCGCCTGACCAGCGCCAGGGCCAGGCCGAGGCCGGCGGAACCTGCGCCAACGATACCGATGCGTGCTTTCATTCTTGCCTCACCTGCGCGACGCCGCATATCATGCGCCCGTCGTATTATTCGATGAGTAGATAATTAGATGGTCGAAATAAATTCGTCAAGCGATGCAAAGGCCGAGCTCGTGCAGCGGCTCGGCACGCTCATCGTGCGCTGGCAGGAGGCGACGCAGCGTTATGACGAGGAGGTGGGAGCAATCTTCCAGCTCGGCCCGGCCGAACGGCTGTGCCTCAGCTTCCTCACCAGCGGTCCGCAGACCGCCAGCGCCATCGCCCGCGCCACCCGTCTCACCCCGGCCGCCGTCACTTCGCTGATCGACCGGCTCGAGGCCCGTAACTTCGTCCGCCGCCAACCCGATCCGCATGACCGGCGCAAGGTGCTGGTGGAACTCGCCGAGGCCACTGCCGCCGTCATCGAGAAGGCCTACGCCCCGATGGCGATCGCTGGCGCCGAAGCGCTGGGCAAGCGCAGCCTCGACGAGCTGCGCCTCCTCACCGAGGTGATCGTGGAGGTCCTCGCGATCCAGAACCAGATGACCGAACGGCTGCAGTCGGGTGGATGACCCTGCGCCCAGCTTCCGCCGCAAGGCCTGCCCAGACTCACTGGGCTCAGCTAGATTCGGCGGGTCAACGGAGGTCGACAATGCGCGCGCTGGTCCTGTTTCCCCTGTTGCTGCTGGCGGCGCCCGCCCTGGCCGCCGACATCGTCTGTGAGGGTCCTTTCGCCGCTGACAGCTCCGAAGCGCGGCTGATCGAGGCCTTCGGCAAGGACAATGTGGTGACTGGCGACGTCCCGGGCCCCGAGGGCTCCACCGTGCTCGCCACCACCATCTTCCCCAACGATCCCACCAAGACCATCGAGTTCGGCTGGTGGGACGAGGAGAAGCACGAGCGCGTCGCCTATTTCACCGTGCCGCCGGGAGACACCGCGCCGGGCGGGCTCAGGAAGGGGCTCACCGTCAAAGAGGTCGAGGCGTTGAATGGCGGGCCGTTCCAGCTCTACGGCTTCTTCTGGGATTATGGTGGCGCCGCCATCTTCGAGGGCGGCAAGCTCGCCCCGCCGGAAGGTGGTTGCTCGGTCAGCGTTCGCTTCGCCGTCGGCGATTATCCGGCCGATCTCAATGTCGATGCCATCTCCGGCGACATGCAGATCTCGTCGAGCGAGCCACTGCTCGAGAAGGTCGATGCGCGCGTCGACACTGTCACCGTCGGCTATCCCGATTCCGCTGCGGCGGAAGATTGACCGCGCCCCCTCCCGCGGCGTAACCATAGCCCCACGTTGGTTCCTCAAACCCGTTCGGGCGAGGGGATCAAAAGGGAACACGGTGCGGCGTACCCATCAGGGACCAAATCCGTGGCTGCCCCCGCAACTGTAAGTGGCGAGTGCCTCCGACTATGCCACTGACATCCCTCGGGATGTTGGGAAGGCCGGAGACCACGGTGACCCGCGAGTCAGGAGACCTGCCAGCGTCCGGGAGTGTTTCGGGAAAAGTTGTGAGACTTTTCCGGTTCAAAACGCGACCCCCGGAAAGAGCTCGGGCGATGCGCCCACTTTCATCCGCACGGAGGGTGCAGGCATATGAATACTCAGGTCCAGACGGCGTCGGTCGTCCGTCTTTCTGTCTCGCAGCGGCTCATCGCAGGTGTGCTGGCGTTGTTTATCGGCTTCGTCCTTGTCGGCGGCGTCGGTTTTGCCAGCGACATGGCCATCCACAATGGTGCGCACGATACGCGCCATGCGCTTGGCTTCCCCTGCCATTGAGCTGACTCAGCTCTAAGCACACGAGACATCGATGAAACTCTTCCAGCGAATCTTTTTCGCTGCGGTCCTTGCCGGACTCGCAGCCGGCTTGGCCATGAGCGCCGTGCAGCAATGGCGCGTCGCACCACTGATCCTCGCCGCCGAGGTTTACGAGAACGCCGCCCCCGAGGCGTCGGCCGTCGCCGAGCACAGCCACGAGGCCGGCACCGCAGAGCATTCTCATGCCGAAGCCGCACCCGCCCACGAGCATGACGAAGACGCTTGGGCCCCGCAGGATGGCGCCGAGCGCATCGCCTACACCGTGCTGGCCAACCTCCTCGGCTGCATCGGCTTCGCCTTCCTGCTCGCTGCCGTCTCCGTCTTCTCGGGTATCGAGATCACTGCCCGCAACGGCGTGATCTGGGGGCTCGGCGGCTTCATCGCCCTGCAGCTCGCTCCAGCCCTCGGCCTGCCGCCTGAACTCCCGGGCATGCCCGCCGCCGATCTCGTCGCCCGCCAGGTCTGGTGGGTCGGCACGGCGCTCGCCACCGGTGCCGGCATCCTCGCCATCGCCAAACTCCGCAACTGGACCGGCATCGTCATTGCTGCCGTGCTGATCCTCGCGCCGCACGTCATCGGCGCGCCGCCGCTCTTGGGCGAGCACGCCAGCGCCGTCCCCGCCAACCTCGCCACATCATTCGCCGCGGCGACCCTCGCCACCGGTGCGCTGTTCTGGCTGATCGTCGGCCCGCTGTTCGGCTGGCTCAACGAGCGCTTCGCCCGATCTTCTGCCTTCGCCCTGAAAGGTGCCCACGCATGAGCACGACCGAACTCGCCAGTTCAAAGATCCCCGTCACCGTCATCACCGGCTTCCTCGGCGCCGGCAAGACCACCCTGGTCCGGCACCTGCTCGCCCATGCCAAGGGCAAGCGCATCGCGCTGATCATCAACGAGTTCGGCGAACTCGGCGTCGACAAGGAAATCCTCGCCGGCTGCGGCGACGAGACCTGCCGCGAAGAGGATATGATCGAGCTGAGCAACGGCTGCATCTGCTGCACTGTCGCCGACGAGTTCATCCCCACCATGCAGGCGCTGCTCGAGCGTGACGATCGCCCCGACCACATCGTCATCGAAACCTCCGGCCTCGCTTTGCCGCAGCCGCTGATCCGCGCCTTCAACTGGCCCGAGATCAAGTCCGAGGTGACCATCGACGGCGTCGTCACCGTCGCCGACGCGGCGGCGCTCAGCGAAGGCCGCTTCGCCAATGACGAACAGGCGGTCGATGCGCTCCGTTCCGCCGACGCCATGCTCGACCACGAGACGCCGCTCGGCGAGCTGTTCGAGGATCAGCTGATCGCCGCCGACATGGTGATCCTCAACAAGGCCGACCTGGTCTCCGACGCCCAGCTCGACACCATCGAAGCCCACCTCAAGGCCGAGATGCGTCCGGGCACCGGCGTGGTCCGCGCCCGCAACGGCCATGTCGATGTCGCGGCGCTCCTTGGCATGGGGCTCTCGACCGAAGACAACCTCGCCGGACGCGAGAGCCACCACGAGCTCGAGCACGGTGGCGAAGGCCACGAGCACGACGACTTCGATTCCTTCTCGGTCACCCTCGGCGGCGTCACCAGCAAGGATCATCTGCTGGCGACCATCGAGCAGACCATCCGCGCCCACGATGTGCTCCGTCTGAAGGGCTTCGCGTCGCTCCCCGGCGCCCCGGCCCGTCTCGCCATCCAGGCGGTCGGTCCGCGCGTCACCGCCTATTTCGATCGGCCATGGAAAGCGGGCGAAGCCCGCCAGACCACCCTGGTGGTGATCGGGGAGAGCCCGCTCAACCGCGCCGCCATCACCGCTAGCCTCGAGCAGGCGGTGGCGGCCGCAGCCTGATGCATCTCCTCGCGGCGCAAGCCGGAGCGCTGCAGCAGGAGGGCGAGGCCATCGACCTCGCCCAGACGCCCGGGGATGTCGTCTTTGCTTCGGCGGCCGACAGCGAGCTGATGATGCTTGCCGCCGCGGCCGATCGGGCGGCAACATCCGACCTGCGCCTCGCCAACCTGCTGCGGTTGAGCCACAACCTGTCGGTCGATCTGTGGCTCGACCAGACCGTGCAGCGCGCCCGGCTGGTGGTGGTCCGCCTGCTCGGCGGCCCGGCCTATTGGCAATACGGCGTCGATGAGCTCACCGCGCTGGCGTTGAGCGGCAAGATCCGGCTGGCGCTGCTCCCCGGCGACGCCAACCTCGATCCGATCCTGCAGCAACGCTCGACCATCCACCCGGATGACTGGACGCGCCTCCACGCCCTCTTCACCGCCGGCGGTCCCGAAAACGCCGACACGCTGCTGCAGGCTTTCGCACAACTGGCGCAATCGTCACCCTCCCCCTCGCGGGGAGGGATCAAGGGTGGGGGGAGCCCCACGCTCGAGCAGAGCAGCTCGGTCCCCAAACCCTTCCACCGTTTCGGCCTTTGGCATCCGGCCCACGGTATGCTTGACGCGCTGCCGGCCTCGCCGCACCCCAACGTGCCCATCCTGTTCTACCGCGCCGCCCTCGAAGGCGCCGGCACCGCAACGCTCGAAGCGCTGATCGCCGAGCTCGAAGCGCAATCGCTCAACCCCGTCCCGATCGTCGTCTCGACGCTGAAGGAGGGCGCCTGTATCCGCTTCGTTCAGGCCGCCTTTGACCTCCATCCGCCGAGCGTCATCCTCAACCTCACCGGCTTCGCCCTTGGCCTCGATGGCCTCGACGACAAGCAGAACCCCTTCGCCGGCACCGATGCCCCGGTGATTCAGCTGCTGCAGGGCGGTCGCCCCGAGGCGCAGTGGGCCGCCGATATCCAGGGCCTCACCGCCAAGGACCTCGCCATGCAGGTGGTGCTGCCCGAGCTCGACGGCCGCATGGGCATGCTGCTGGTTGGCCACAAGCACGACGCGGTCTGGCACGAGCGCACGCAGTGCCCGCTCTCCGCCTATGCTCCCGACGCCGATGGCATCCGCCGCGCCGTCACTCTGGCGAAGAACTGGACCACCCTGCGCACTACCCCGCGTGCCGAACGCCGTGTCGGCCTCGTCATCGCCAACTACCCCATCCGCGACGGCAGGCTGGCCAACGGGGTGGGATATGACGCGCCGCAGTCGGCGGTGGAGATTTTGCGGGCGATTGCGGGGGCAGGGTATGTGGCCTCCCCCCTCCCAACCTCCCCCGCAAGGGGGGAGGTGCCGACCGAGGTTGAGGCTCGATTCGCTCCAGAAGCACTGGCAGACACCTCCCCCCTTGTGGGGGAGGATGGGAGGGGGGTGGCCACAGGCAACGACCTGATCGAACTCCTGCAATCCGGCCCTACCAACGCTCATCCCGAGCGCGGGGAAGGCATCCGGTTTCCCGTGCATCGCTACCGCGAGCTGTTCGCCACGCTCCCGGCCAAGATCCAGTCCGAAGTCACCACCCGCTGGGGCGATGCTGCTGCCGATCCGTTCGTGCGGGGAGCCCACTTCCATCTCCCGGCGATACGCCTCGGCAATGTCGCCGTGCTCATCCAGCCGGCCCGCGGCTACCATCTCGACGAGACTGCCAGCTACCACGATCCGGACCTCGTGCCGCCGCACGGCTACCTCGCCGCCTATCTCTGGCTGCGCCACGAGTTTGCCGCCCACGCCGTCATTCACAACGGCAAGCACGGCAATCTCGAGTGGCTTCCCGGCAAGGCCGCGGCGCTCGACGCCGCCTCCTATCCCGCCGCGCTCTGGGCCGAGTTGCCGCAGCTCTATCCGTTCATCGTCAATGACCCCGGCGAGGGCACCCAGGCCAAGCGCCGCACCGGCGCGGTGATCATCGATCACCTGGTGCCGCCGCTCACCCGCGCCGAAACCTATGGGCCGCTCAAGGACCTCGAAGCGCTGCTCGACGAGTATTATGCCGCCTCCGGCATGGACCGCCGCCGCCTCGCGGGCTTGCGCAAACGCATCCTCGATTTCACCCGCGACGCGCGCCTCGACCGCGATATCGGTCTCGTCCCGGACGAGTTCGAAACGCTGAAGCGTATCGACACCTTCCTGTGCGATCTGAAGGAAGCCCAGATCCGCGACGGCCTCCACATCTTCGGCAAATCTCCCACCGACCGTCTCGAGCGTGACCTCATCGTCGCCCTCGCCCGCGTGCCGCGCGGTGAGACGCCGGGCGAAGCGTCGCTGATCCGCACCCTGGCCGATGACCTGAAACTCGGCTTCGACCCGCTGACGGCGGACCTGGGGGCGCCATGGACTGGGCCCGCGCTCCCCTCCCCTCAACGGGGAGGGGAGCTGATCCGCACCGTCGGCGACGTGGTCGAACACCTCGAGAACCTCGCGGCTGACCTGGTCGACGGCCACGCGCCCGATCCCGACTGGCACGCCACCGCCGCCGTCCTCTCGACGATCGAAACCACCATCCGCCCCCGCCTCGTTGCCTCCGGCCCGAACGAGATCGCCTCGCTGCTCCTCGGCCTCGACGGCAGGTTCGTCCCGCCAGGCCCGTCGGGCGCGCCGTCGCGCGGTCGCCTCGATGTCCTCCCCACCGGCCGCAACTTCTATTCCGTCGATATCCGCGCTGTACCGACGCCGACCGCCTGGGAGCTTGGCCGGAAATCGGCCGAGAACCTCCTGGTTCGCCATTTCCAGGATCACGGCACGCCGCTCCGTTCCCTTGCCCTGTCCGTCTGGGGCACCGCCAATATGCGCACCGGCGGTGACGACGTCGCCCAGGCCCTCGCCTTCATCGGCGCCAAACCGGTTTGGGATCCGTCCTCGCTCCGTATCTCCGGCTACGAGATCATCCCGCTGGCCAAGCTCGGCCGCCCACGCGTCGACGTCACCCTTCGTATTTCCGGCTTCTTCCGTGATGCCTTCCCGGCCCAGATCGCGCTGTTCGACAAGGCCGTCCGCGCCATCGGCGCCCTCGACGAGCCTGAGGACCAGAACCCCATCGCCGCCCGCATGCGCACCGACGCGCTGGAGCTGATGAAATCCGGCGCCGATGATCGCGCTGCTGCACTCGGCGCCGGCCACCGCATCTTCGGCTCGAAGCCGGGCGCCTATGGTGCGGGCCTGCAGGGCCTGATGGATTCCGCCAACTGGGAGAGCAAGGCCAACCTCGCCGAAGCCTTCCTCAACTGGGGCCAATATGCCTATGGCGCCAACGCCGACGGCACGCCCGAGCGCGATCGTTTCGCCGCCCGTCTCAGCGATATCGAGGCGGTGGTCCACAACCAGGACAATCGCGAGCACGATCTGCTCGACAGCGACGATTACTACCAGTTCGAGGGTGGCCTCGCCGTCACCGCCGAGACCCTGACCGGCCGCGCCCCTGCCGCCTATCACAACGACCATTCCCGCCCCGAGCGGCCAGTTGCCCGCACGCTTGCCGAGGAGATTTCGCGGGTCGTTCGCTCCCGCGTCGTCAACCCGAAATGGATCGATGGGGTAAAGCGCCATGGCTATAAGGGCGCCTTCGAGATCATCGCCACCGTCGACTACATGTTCGCTTTCGCGGCGACGACCGGGGCGGTCGCGACCCACCACTTCGACCTCGCCTTCGAAGCTTTTGTCGAGGACGAAGCGACGCGTCGGTTCATTCAAACCAACAACCGCTTCGGTTATGACGAGCTGATCGAAAAGTTCAACGAAGCCCGCCGCCGCGGCTTCTGGACCCCACGTTCCAACTCCGCCTTCGCCTATCTCGAGGACACTTGATGACCGACAAAGCTCCCAAGAAGACCGACCTGATGAGCGAAGCCGAGCGCGACGCCTATCACGCCGAAAAGATGCGGAAGAAGAAGGAGGCACGGAACAAGATCCTCGCCACCAAGACCGAGGAGCGCGGCCTGCTCATCGTCCATACAGGCAAGGGCAAGGGCAAGTCGACCGCCGCTTTCGGCATGGTATTCCGCGCCATCGGCCACGGCTTCAAGGTTGGCGTGGTGCAGTTCGTCAAGGGCGCCTGGAGCACCGGCGAGCGCGACGTGCTCGACAGGTTTCCCGAGCAAGTGACCATCAAGGCGATGGGCGAGGGCTTTACCTGGGACACCCAGGATCGCCAGCGCGACCTCGCCGCCGCCCGCGGCGCCTGGGAGATGGCCAAGGAGCTGATCGCCGACAAGAGCTACAAGCTCATCCTGCTCGACGAACTCAACATCGTGCTGCGCTACGACTACCTGCCGCTCGATGAAGTGCTCGAGGTGCTGCGCAACAAGCCACGCGATACCCACGTCATCGTCACCGGCCGCAATGCCAAGGACGAGCTCATCGAATTGGCTGACCTCGTCACCGAAATGACCGAGATCAAGCACCCGTTCCGCAGTGGGGTGAAGGCGCAGGCGGGGATCGAGTTTTAGCAGGCGCCACACGCACTGGCCCCATCTCCCCCTTGGCGGGGAAGAAAGCGAAAACTTGGGCTTAGCGCAGTTAAGTCCTTAGTTTTCGCAAGACAGGGGGGCGTGGGGAGCCACCATGCCCGTCAGGATCCCCTCTCTTGGAATTTCTAAGGCTTAGCCAAGAAGCTAAGCCCAAGAAATTCCATTCTCCCCCGCAACGGGGGAGAAGGCGGAGATGCCGGTGGATGCCCCTTACTCCAGCCACCGGGTATCGAACTTCGGGCTCGCGTGGATGTGGATGCTCTTCATCGGGCCGAGCGTCCGGAACTTGTGCGGGGTGTTTGCCGGCACCACCAGGATCTGGCCGGGCCCGGCCTCGATCTCCTCGTCGCCTACCGTGAACACGGCCCGGCCAGCCTCGATGATGAACGTCTCGGGGTAGGGGTGGGTGTGGAGCCGCGGTCCGGCGCCCTTTTCGACGCTGTCGTGGAGGATCACCGTGACATTGGCTTCACCGCCTTCCCACTCGCCCGACTGGCGGGTGGGGTGCATGGCCCAGTCCTCGCGTCGGTAGACCCGCGCCATCAGCACCCTCCTTTGAGGCTCCGCACCAGCTGCTCCACCACCGGCTCCAGCTTGCCGAGGTCCACCGCCGAGTATTCCAGCTGGAACGCCGCATAGGCGCCGTCGCAAAGCGCGATCATCCGCTGGTAGAGAATCCGCTTGCCCTGCGCGCCCGAAAAGCTCGCCCAGCTCGGCGTTACCGCTTCGTAGCTGATGTTCCAGCCGTCAGCCTCGGCAAAGCCCTTGGCCGAGGCGACTGCGCCTTCGAAGCTGTCCTCGGTGATATTGCCACCCCACACCAGGAGCTTGCTGGCCCCGCCGCGAAAGACGCGGCCATCACCGTTGTCGGCCTCCTTGCCCCACTCGAAGCCCGGCGGCACGTCGATGGTGTAGCCGAAGCGGGCATTGTCATACTGGCCCCAATCGGTGGCGAGCGCCGGAGAGGCCACCGGGGCGGCCACGGGAGCGACAAGGACGATGAGCATCAGACAAATCAGGAGGCGCATGGCGGCAAAGATCGCTCGCCATGCGCCGGCCTGCAACCTCAAACCCGGCAGCGCTTTCAGGAAAGCTTGCAGAACTTTCCGGTTCGAAAGCGCGACAAAGTCAAGGACCGAGGGCCTCAGGCGCCTTTCATCATCACCGCGGCGGCGAGCACGATGAACGCAACGATCAGGATCCAGAACGCGTAGGTGCCGATGAACGCTATCGAGAATAACTGCCCAATCAACGCGATGACCGCGATGACGACGGCGACGATGAACATGGTCTGGCTAGGCGCATTGAGAGTCATGAACGATCTCCTGGGTCATGCACACCGGCAAAGCTTAGGCGCGCCGCTGCATCGCAGCCATGCCGCACCGGGCGCTTTGCACAGCTTGTGGGCGCGCAACCACGGTCGGGCCGCGCGCCGTTGCATCAGGGTGTCAGGCCGCTCTGAACAGCACCGCGACGGCGAGCACGATGAACGCGATCGCCATCAGCCAGAATGCCCAGCCGATCATTCCGCCCAGCACGCCGAAATAGGCGAGCAGGCCGACGATCGCGAGCAGCAGCGCCACCAGATACATCACCATGTTGGGAGCATTGAGAGCCATCTTAGCCTCCATGTGCCAAGACGCGGGCCCGCGGATCGAGCCCGCATCGGCTGCTCAAGATGTGGTGATCCCCAGCTTCTGCCGCAAGGACTTGAACGGCTTGCGCTTTTCACGCTTGCGAGAGCTTGCCGCAGGCCCCGCCCGCCGCACCCGATTTGCCCTGTTCCGCCAAATTGTCTTGTCGGGATAACAATTTAGCGACAATGCTCGGCTACGGTGCGCGCTTTCTACTGGGGCTTGGGGGCTTCAGCACATGTCCATACCGATTTTGGGGCGGCTCGACCGCCTTGCGATAGCGCTGATCCGGGCCTGCCTGTTGGCCCTGCTGGCCCTTGTTGCGCCGCTCTCCGCACATGCGCAGAGCACGGGTGCTTCCGCTCTCGCCCGCATCCAGGCCGCCGGCAAGCTCACCGTGGCGGTGTTCTTCGAGGATGTGGTGCCGTTCTTCTATGTCGGCCCGGATGGCAAGCTGATCGGCGTCGACCCTGCCATCGCTGAGGACATTGCCGCAAAGCTCGGCGTAACGCTCGAGTACAACCGCGCCGCCACCACCTTCGATGGGCTGATCGACGAAGTGGTCGAAGGTCGCGCCGACATGGCGATCAGCCTCCTCAGCGATACGCTCGACCGCGCCGCGCGCGCCAGCTTCTCGCAGAGCTATGTCAGTGTCCGCCAGTTCCTGCTGATCAATCGCCTGCAGCTGGGCCGTCTCGTCGCCGCCGATCCCGAGCGCGCCAACGACATTCCGGCGCTGCTCAACAATCCGCAGTCGCGCATCGGCGTCATCGATGGCACCTCCTATGTCGGCTTCGTCGCCGAGGATTTTCCCGAAGCGCAGAACGTTGCCTTCGACACCTGGGCCGAAATGCTCGCCGCGGTGAAATCCGGCGATCTTGTCGCGCTGATGTATGACGAGATCGAGATCGGCAACTGGCGCCTCGCCGATTCCGCCGGCGCCGTCGAGCTTCGGCCCTACCACCTGGCCGGCCACCCCGACACCATCGCCATCGCCATGCCGCCCGGCGATACCGACCTCAAGGCCTGGGTCGACCTCTATCTCACCAAGGCCAAGAGCAACGGTTTCCTCGATGGCGTGCTCAACACTTACCTCTACTCGAAAGACAGGGCGCTGATCGATGGCTGAGGCACTGAAAGGCCGCATCGGGCGCCTGCTGCTCCACCCCGTCGCGATCTTCACCGGCCTCATCGCCGGTGGGGTGCTCGGCTGGCTGGACAAGGGCCAGATGCCGGTCATCGGCACGCTGGGCGATATCTACATTCGCCTCCTGCAGATGTGCGTGATCCCCTTGCTGTTCACCGCGGTCGCCACCAGCCTCAGCCGCCTGTTCCTCGATGGCGCCGCCAATCGCTATTTCACCCGGCTGGTGTTGCTGATCATCGGCGGGCTCGCCGTCGCCGGGGCGCTCGGCGTCGCGCTGGGCTATTGGGGCCAGCCCGGCGGCGAGTTGCAGCTCGCGGCGCGCGAGGTCATCGGCAAGGTGATCTTCACCGCCGAGGCGGCCGGCACCGGCGTCGATCCGGCGCATACCCAGGGCGTCTTCGCCGATCTGGTGGTCGGCATGTTCCCCGAGAACATTTTCGGGGCGCTGACCACCGGCAACAAGATCGCCATCCTGATGTTCGCCGTGCTGTTCGGCGTGGCGCTCGGCTCCATCGCGCGGGAGAAATCCGAGCGCGCCACGGCGCTGCTCGAGGCGTTCTACGATACCTTCATCAAGATCATCGAATGGCTGATGTACGTGCTGCCGTTCGGCCTGTTCTGCCTCGCCTACAGCCAGGTCTCAGCCGTCGGGCTCGACGTGCTGTTCGCCATGACCAAGCTGGTGATCTTCATCTATGCCGGCGCCATCCTCCTGATCGCGCTCTACTCCGTGCTGATCTGGCTGCGCGTCGGCGGCAGCTATCTTGCGACGCTCGGGGCGATGCGCGAAACGGTGGTCGTCGCCTTCGGCACCTCCAGCAGCTACGCCTCGATCCCCTCGGCCCTGCGTGGCCTCAAGGAGGGCTTGCGGCTCGATCGGCGCGTCGTCGATCTGGCGCTGCCGCTCGGCATCACCCTCAATCCGCCCGGCTCCACCTTCCACTTCGCGCTCGCGACGCTGTTTCTCGCCAATCTCTACGGGCTGGCGCTCGACCCCGGCCAGATGGTGTTCGTGCTGTTCGGGGCCATGCTGGCCGGCGTCGCCGCCACCGGGGCGCCCGGTGTCGCGGCTTTGTCGATGATCTCGATCATCCTCGTGCCGCTGGGGTTGCCAGTCGAAGTGGCGATCATCCTGCTCGTCGCCATCGACCCGATCGTCGACCCGATCCTCACCGTGGTGAACGTCCAGGGCAACGCGGCGACGACGGCGCTGCTGGCGGGGAGGCCGGAGCGAGAGCCGGCCCATGTAGATGGCGCGAAAACGCCTACGGTGGGGTAGGCGCTTAAGGGGAGGGCTGTCATGCGGAACTGCAAGCCCGGGTGGCTCCCGCGACCCCCTCTCTTGCGAAAACTAAGGACTTAGCTGCGCTAAGCCCAAGTTTTCGCTTTCTCCCCCGCCAAGGGGGAGAGTCCCGACTGATGCTCCGGTACATTTGGAGGGCGCGGATTATCTCCCCCTTGGCGGGGGAGAAAGCAAAATCTTAGGTTTAGCCGTTTGGCTAAGCCTTAGATTTTGCAAGAGAGGGGGTCCTGGAGGGCACGACGGCCCGGCCGCTCACACCACCACGATGCCCGAGTGCTTGGCCTTGTTCTCGGGTTCGACGTGGATGGTGATCTGCGCCCGTTCCACCGCTTCGCGGAGCTTGGCTTCGATCCCGTCGCAGATCGCATGCGCTGCCTCGACGCTCATTGTACCGGGCACCACCAGGTGAAAGTCGATGAAGGTCATGGCGCCGGCCTGCCGGGTGCGGATGTCATGCGCCTCGAGCGCCCCGTCGGCATTGGTCGAGATGATTTCGCGGATCTGGGCGAGCAGCTTTGGCTCCACCGCCACGTCCATCAGTCCGATGACGCTCTGCTTGATCAGCTCCCAGCCCGACCACAGGATCGCCACGCCGACCAGTGCCGCGAGGATCGCGTCGAGCTGCACGAAACCGGTCGCCGCCGCCAGCAACACGCCGATCAGTACGCCTAGCGTCGAGACCACGTCGGTCCACAGATGCTTGCCGTCTGCCACCAGCGCCGGCGATTGCTCCTCGCGGCCGCGGCGCGATAGCCACCAGGCCCAGCCGGCATTGATGCCGGTCGCCAGCACGCTGACGCTGAGGCCCAACGGATCGAGCGTGAAGCCCCTCGGCTCGACGAAGCCATAATAGGCTTCGCGGAAGATCAACAGCGCTGCCACGGCGATGAAGATGCCGATCACCACGGCCGAAAAATACTCGGCCTTGTAGTAGCCGTAGGGCAGCGTGGCGTCGGCCGGGCGCGCGGCGAGCCGCACCGCGATCAGCGCCACGATCGCCGTCACCACGTTGACCACGCTTTCGAGCGCATCCGAGAACAGCGCGATCGAGCCGGTCGCCCAGGCGGCATAGCCCTTCAGCGCCAGCACCAGGATGCCGACCACCAGGCTGCCATAGGCGACGCGCACCGCCAGATTTGAAGAACCGTTTGCCATCAGCGGCCAATAGACGAGCCTATCCGCGCTGGCAAGTCACTGAATTTGCATGTGATTTTGAGAAGCGTTCGCATCTGACCGGGAATCGTTTGACCCGATATGGCCCCCTCACTACAACCCATTGATAGCGCAGCGTTCCTTGATGGACTGAAACTCACGCTCGGTGCGGTCGACCCAAATCGGGGACCAAGTCCGGGGCTGCTGGTTGGTCGAAAAGCGAACTCTGCCTTTGTGCAAAACAGAGGCGAGAATGGAAAAATCCCTGATCCTGCCGGCGGGAACCGCCGTGATGCTGTGCGGCCATGGCAGCCGCAATCAGCTCGCCGTCGGCGAGTTCGCGGTGCTGGCCGAGCGGCTACGCGAGCGCCTGCCGGGCGTCCCCGTGGAGTACGGCTATCTCGAGTTCGCCAATCCGGTGATCCATCAGGGCCTCGATAAGTTGCGGGCAGGGGGAGCCAGGCGGGTTCTCGCCGTGCCCGGCATGCTGTTCGCCGCCGGCCACGCCAAGAACGACATTCCCTCGGTGCTCAACACCTATGCCGCCGGCAAGGATGTCGAGATCACCTATGGCCGCGAGCTCGGCGTCGATCTGAAGATGCTGCGCGCTGCCGGCGATCGCATCCAGGAGGCGATCGATGCCTCGCCCAACGATGTACCGCGCCATGAAACGCTGCTGGTGGTTGTCGGTCGCGGCGCTTCCGACCCGGATGCCAATTCCAACGTCGCCAAGGTCATGCGCCTGCTCTGGGAGGGCATGGGTTTTGGCTGGGGCGAGGTCGCCTATTCCGGCGTCACCTTCCCGCTGGTCGCTCCGGCGCTCGATCATGCGGTGAAGCTCGGCTATCGCCGCATCATCGTCTTCCCGTACTTCCTGTTCACCGGCGTGCTGGTCAAGCGCATCTACGATGCCGCCAATGAGGCCGCGGCGAAGTATCCGCATATCGAGTTCCTCAACGCGCCTTACCTCAACGACCACCCACTGGTCGTCGAGACCTTCATCGATCGCATCCAGGAAATGCTGGTCGGCCAGAACCTGATGAACTGTGCCATGTGCAAGTATCGCGAGCAGGTGCTGGGCTTCGAGGCCGAGGTCGGCTTGAAGCAGGAGAGCCACCACCACCATGTCGAGGGCATTGGTGGCGGGCTCGAGAACTGCCCGTGCAGGGGCGATTGCGATTCATCGTGCCGCGACGAGGCCTTCTGCCTGAAGCATGGGCTGCCCTGGACGCCGCTGCACGCGCACGATCACGGCCATGACCATGCCCACCCGCACACGCATTCGCACCCTCACGCCCCGGCCCGGCACGCCCTGGTCGCCAACCCGGCCTTCCCGGTGATCCGCCTCGGCGGTAGCCACGATCACGGCTATCCTGAGGATCATGGCCATCACCACGGCGACGGTGCGCACCATCACCACGATGCCGATCACCACCATCACCCCTATCCGCACGCCAACCACCCGCTTGGGCCGGTGACCCTGCCCAAGGTCCCCGGCCGCCTCGCCCGCGAGGATAGCGACAGCTGATGCCGCTGTTCGATCGCTACATCGCGGTGGATTGGTCGGCGGCGAATGCGCCGAAGCGCGGCAAGGATTCGATCTGGATCGGCGAATTCGGCCCCGAGGGCCGCGTGCCGAGCCAGAACCCACCGACCCGCCACGCCGCGATGGAAGAGATCGTCGCCCGCCTGCTGGGCGCCCGCCGGCGCGGCGAGCGCGTCATGCTCGGTTTCGATTTCGTCTTCGGCTACCCCCGTGGCGCCTCGGCCGCCATCGCCACTGCAACCCTCGATCTTGCCCATCCACCGGCCGGCACCGGGCAGGGCAGTCGCCCATCGGATGGTGCGGCGCGGGAAGAATACACCCCACCCTGTCCCTCCCCCGCAAGGGGGGAGGAGACCAGAATACCGGCGTCAGTGAAGGCGTCTCCCTCCCCCTTGCGGGGAGGGGACAGGGGTGGGGGTACGTCTCCCGCGCCGGCCTGTCGGCCAGGTAATCCGCCGCCGTGGCTACAGCTTTGGTCGACGCTGGCGCGCCTCGTCGTCGACACCGCGGACAACGGCTCCAATCGCTTTCAGCTCGCCGAGGCGATCAACCATCGGCTCTCAGATGGTCCACATTTCTGGGGCCACCCGCACCAGCATAGCTACGCCACACTGCACCCCAAGCGCCCGCCCGGCGCCTACGCAACCATCCCCGAGCGCCGGGTGGCGGAGCGCTACGTCCGCAGCGCCCAGCCGGTGTGGAAGCTGACCGGTGTCGGCTCGGTCGGCAGCCAGGCAATGCTCGGCATCGCCCGTCTCGAGGCGCTCCGCACCGACCCGCGCCTTGCCGCGGACATTGCCATCTGGCCCTTCGAAACCAGCTTCGCCGACGACCTCAGTAAGCCCATCACCATCACCGAGATCTACCCCTCGCTCTTCCCGGTCAGCGAGGTCGATGGCCTGCCGCGCGACCGCGCGCAGGTCGAAGTCACCACCACGCGGTTCGCCGAGCTCGACCGCGCCGGTCTTCTCCACGGCTTCCTCAGCCCGCCCGCCGAGGTGACCGCCGACGAGCGCGCCATCCTGATTGCCGAGGAAGGCTGGATCGCCGGCGCCGGTCACCAGGCGCTGCTCGCGCAGTTGCAGAGCGCCGCATGACGTACCTCCGCGACCCCGCCGCCATCTACGCGCAGAGCTTTGCCACCATCGAAGCCGAAGCCGACCTGTCGGGGCTCGCTCCCGAACTCCACCCCGCCGCCATCCGCATGATCCATGCCTGCGGCATGGTCGACCTCGCAGCAGACATCGTCGGCGATCCCGCCGTTGCGGCGGCTTCCCAGGATGCGCTGCGCGCCGGCGCCCCCGTCCTCTGCGATTGCGAGATGGTCCGCTCCGGCATCATCCGCCGCCACCTGCCTGAAACCACCGAGCTCGTTCTCACCCTCAACGATCCCCCGGTACCGGCGCTGGCGACCTCGTTCGGCACCACCCGCTCGGCCGCCGCCGTCGAGCTCTGGCGCCCGCGCCTCGCCGGCGCCGTGGTGCTCATCGGCAATGCGCCGACGGCGCTGTTCCACCTCATCGAGCTGATCGCCGCCGGCGGCCCGCGCCCGGCCGCCATCATCGCCGCGCCGGTTGGTTTCGTGGGGGCGGCTGAAAGCAAGGCCTTGCTCGCGTCCAACGCGCTTTCTATTCCATTCCTCACGGTGCGCGGTCGCCGCGGTGGTTCGGCCATCGCCAGCGCCGCCTTCAACGCCATTTCGAAAGACCTCGCATGACCGCCTGGCTGCATATCATCGGGGTAGGGGAGCGGGGGCCGAACGAGCTGCCGGCATCCTACAAGCTGCTGCTCAGCTATGCCGATACGGTCGTCGGTCCGGCTCGATTCCTCGCGGATCTCGAACCGGTGACCCGTCCCAACGCCGGCGCCGACCTGTTCAATCCGGAATTCGTCACCAAGCGCAGCTTCGAGGCGGTGGCCCGCGCGCTGGCCGGCGAGGAGCCCGACCATTCGCCTGCCGCCACCTATGCGGATGGCCGCACACTGATCGAATGGGAGCCGCCGCTCGAAAGCATGATCGAGCAGGTGATGGCGCTGCGCGAGACCCCCACCGTCATCCTCGCCTCGGGCGATCCGATGTGGTTCGGCATCGGCGCGACGCTGACCCGCTACCTGCTGCCTTCAGAGTTCGTCATCCACCCCACCCCCTCGGCTTTCCAGCTCGCCGCAGCGCGGCTGCACTGGCCGCTGCAATCGGTCGCCACCATTTCGTTGCATGGCCGGGCGGTGGAATCGCTGCACCCGCATCTGCTGCCCGGCAACCGCATCCTGGCGCTCACTGCCGATCACACCACTGTCGACCTTGCCACCGAGCTCCTCGTCGATCGTGGCTATGGCCGTAGCCTCGTCACCACGCTCGAGAACCTCGGCAGCCCGGACGAGAAGCTCACCGCCGACGAGGCCGAGAGCTTCAACAGCCGCGAAGTCGAGGATTTCTATGTCCTCGCCATCGACTGCGTGCCCGATTTCACCGCCCCGCTGCTGCCGCCGCTCCCCGGCCTGCCTGACGAAGTCTTCGTCACCGATGGCCAGTTGACCAAGCGCGAGGTGCGCGCCGCCACTCTCGCCAAGCTGGGCCCGTTCCCCGGCGCTTTGCTCTGGGATGTCGGCGCCGGCTCGGGCTCCATCGCCATCGAGTGGATGCGGGCCGCCCGCGATGCCAAGGCCATCGCCTTCGAGCGCGAAGGCGAGCGTCTGCAGATGATCGCTCTCAATGCCGCCGCGCTCGGCGTGCCCAACCTCGAAATCGTCAGCGGCGAGGCGCCCGGTACCTTCGGCCGCACGGCCCCGCCCGATGCCATCTTCATGGGCGGCGATGTCGGCAATGACGATCTGTTCGATGCCTGTTGGAGCGCGTTGAAACCTGGCGGAAGGCTGGTCGCCAACGCCGTCACCCTCGATGCCGAGCACGCCCTCTATTCGCGCCACCTGCAACTGGGCGGCGAGCTGACTCGCATCGAGATCTCCTCGCTCGATCGCGTCGGCGGCCATCGCGCCTTCAAGCCGCGCATGGCGGTGACGCAATGGCTGGTCACCAAGGCAATGCACGGCCTGGTGGTGACGCCATGAAGACCGGTACGCTGTACCTCGTGGGCGTCGGCCCAGGCGATCCCGAACTGCTGACGCTGAAGGCGGTTCGCCTGCTCGGCGCCGTCCCCGTGATTGCCTACCCCACCACCGGCGAGGACGCCGCCCTGGCGCTCGAGATCGCAGCCCCGCACCTCAATGCTGCGGCCGAACGGCTGCCGGTGGCCATTCCGATGGCGGTGGAACGCGGCCCCGCCCAAGCCGCTTATGATGGCGCCGCTGCAGCCATCCTCGTGCATCTGCGGGCCGGGCGCGATGTCGCATGGCTCTGCGAGGGCGATCCATTGTTCTACGGCTCGGCCATGTATCTGGTCGCCCGGGTCGGCCCGCACGCCCCGGTCGAGATCATCCCGGGCATCACCTCGCTCACCGCCGCTGCGGCGGTTGCCGGTCGCCCGCTTGCCGCCCGCAACGAAATGCTCAAGGTGCTGCCTGCTCCGCTCGACGACATGACACTCCGCACCGAGCTCGCCGCCACCCCGGTTGCCGCCATCATCAAGGTCGGCCGCCACTTCGATCGCATCCGCGCGCTGCTTGCCGAAACCGGCCATGCCGATGGCGCAGTGGTGGTCGAACACGCCACCACCGCGCGCCAGCGCATCACCCGCCTCGCCGATTTCGCTCACGACGAGCGGCCGTACTTCTCCACCATCCTCTGCTATCGCGGCGCCGAAGCCTGGGGCGATACCGCCGGAGCCGGTAGATGACCACTCCCGCCATCATCATCTTCGCCGATACCGGCCTCGATACCGCCACCCGCATCGCCGAAGCCACGGGCGGCGAGATCTACAGCTGCGGGCAGGGCGGCGCCGACGCGCTGAAGCTCCTGCCGCGGCTGTTCTCCGAGGGGCGTCCGATCATCGGTGTGTGCGCGGCCGGCATCCTGATCCGGCTGCTCGCCTCGAGCCTCGAGAACAAGCAGAAAGAGCCGCCGGTGCTCGCCGTCTCGCTCGGCGGCGCCAGCATCGTGCCGCTGCTCGGCGGCCACCGCGGCGCCAACCGACTGGCCCGCGAGCTTGCCGATGAACTGGGCGGCCACCCCGCCATCACCACGGCGTCAGACAGCAAGTTCCTCCACAGCCTCGACGAGCCGCCTCCGGGCTGGGTGCTCGGCACCCCGCAGGATGCCAAGCCCGCCATGATGGCGCTGCTGCTCGGCGCCAAGCTGCAGATCGAAGGCGAAGCCCCGTTCCTCGCCGAAGCCGGCTACCCGGTGTCGTCGCTGGGCGCGGTGAAGGTGCTGGTCTCCGAACAGAAGCTGCGCATCGAGCGCGGCATCGTCTATCATCCCAAGACGCTGGTCGCCGGCGTTGGCTGCGAGCGCGGCGCCGACGCCGAGGAAGTCATCGGCCTCATCGATTTCGCCCTCCGCCAGCAGAACCTGGCGCCCGAAAGCCTCGCTGCCATCGCCTCGATCGACATCAAGGCCGACGAGCCGGCGCTGCTTGAAGCGGCGCGCCATTTCAAGGTGCCGCTCCGGCTCTTCTCTGCCGCCGAGCTCCTGCAGGAGCGCTATCGCCTCAAGTCTCCGTCCGACTATGTCGAGGAAACCGTCGGCACCCCCAGCGTCGCCGAAGCCGCTGCCCTCAAGGCCGGTCCGCTGGTGGTCGAGAAGCTGAAGTCCGACCGCGCCACCTGCGCCATCGGCAAGGCTCTGCATCCGATCGATCCGGAGAGCCTCGGCCGTCGCCCCGGAGTGCTGCACCTCGTCGGCATCGGGCCGGGCGAAGCCATCTCCCGTACCGCGGCGGCGGTGAACGCGCTCGAGCAGAGTACCGACTGGGTCGGCTACGACCTCTATCTCGATCTCGTCGCCGACCTGCGACGCGGCCAGCTTGAGCACCGCTACGGTCTCGGTGAGGAAGAAAGCCGCGTCCGCCATGCTCTCGAGCTCGCGGCTGAGGGCAAGGTCGTGTCGCTCGTTTGCTCCGGTGACGCGCAGATCTACGCCATGGCGGCGCTCGCCTACGAGCTGCTCGACGCCACCGGTCCGCGCGCTGTCTCCGACGTCGCCCGCCGCGTCAATCTTGAGACCCACCCGGGCGTCTCCGCCTTCCAGGCCGCTTCCGCCGCTGCCGGGGCGCTGATCGGCCACGATTTCTGCTGCATCTCGCTGTCGGATCTGCTGACCCCGCGTCAGGATATCCTGAAGCGGCTCGATGGCGCGGCGCGCGCCGATTTCGTCACCGCACTCTACAACCCGCGCTCGCAGCGCCGCACCGACCTGATCGAGGAGACCAAGCGCATCTTCCTCGACCATCGCCCGCCCTCGACCCCGGTGATCATCGGCTCCAATCTCGGCCGCCCCACCGAAAAGGTCCGCGTCGTTGCGCTGGCCGATTTCGATCCGACCGAGATCGACATGCTCACCATCGTGATGATCGGCTCCAGCACTTCGCGTACCTTCCAGCGCGGCTCCGGCACCGTCGCCTATACGCCGCGCGGCTACGCCGCCAAGGGAGCGCAGGATGGCCAGTAACTGCCGGGCACTGCCCCTCACCCGTCTCGCTTCGCTCGCCACCCTCTCCCTCAAGGGGAGAGGGAAGTCAGCGGCCCGCCCCGCGGCCCTTCTTCCCTCTCCCCTTGAGGGAGAGGGTGCCCTGCGGAGCGGGGCGGGTGAGGGGCAGTTCACCCGAGTCCAGTATCCATGACCGTCTACTTCATCGGCGCCGGCCCCGGCGCGCCCGATCTCATCACGCTGCGCGGCCAGCGCCTCATCGAGCGCTGCGAGGTCTGTCTCTATGCCGGCTCGCTGGTGCCAGCCGAAATCATCGCCGCCGCTCCCGAGGGGGCGCTGGTCCGCGACACCGCGCCGATGCATCTCGACGAAATCATTGACGAGATCATCAAAGCCAATGACGCCGGCAAGGATGTGTCGCGCGTCCATTCCGGCGACCCGTCGATCTATGGCGCCGTTGCCGAGCAGATGCGCCGCCTCGACGCGCTCGACATCCCCTACGAAGTGGTGCCCGGTGTTCCCGCCTTCGCCGGCGCTGCCGCCCGCATCGCGGCCGAGCTGACCTTGCCGGAGATATCGCAGACCATCATCCTCACCCGTACTTCGGGCAAGGCCTCGGCCATGCCTGAGTCGGAGAGCCTCGAGATCCTCGGCCAGTCGAAGGCGACGCTCTGCATCCACCTGTCGATCCGCAACCTCGGCTATGTCGAAACCGCGCTGACCCCGAACTATGGCGCCGATTGCCCGGTCGTCATCATCTACCGCGCCACCTGGCCGGACGAAGAGGTGATCTTCACCACCCTGTCCGAGATGAAGGCTCGCGTCCGCGAGGAAAAGATCACCCGCACCGCGCTGATCCTCGTCGGCCGCGTTCTCGGCGAAACCCGCTTCCGCGAGTCGAAACTCTATGACGAGAGTTTTGCGCACGTGCTGCGCAATGCCGGCAAGAAGAAGCTGAGGGCAGGGGGATGACCCTCGATGGGGCAGTGCGGGAAGAGTGCCCCCACCCCTGTCCCCTCCCCGCAAGGGGGAGGGAGACGCCAACACAGCGATCTGTGAGAGACGAAGACTTGCGAGCGCACGTCACCTCCCCCCTTGCGGGGGAGGGACAGGGTGGGGGGTATGTTTCCCGCACCGGCCCCTCGATAGGCTCAGACCAGCTTCAGCGCCGCGATCGCTTGCCCGACCGTCGGTACGTCGTGTGCCGGCGGCAAGGCCGGCCGGGCGATCATGAACACCGGCAGCCGCAGCCGCAGCGCCGCCTGCAGCTTCGCCTCGGTCTGCGCCCCGCCGGAATTCTTGCAGATCAGGTGGGTGATCCCCTGGTCCTGCATCATCTGGAACTCGCCATTGAAAAAGAATGGCGGCCGCGCCAGGAGCGACGTGGCGTTGACCGGCAGTTCCTTTTCCGGCGGCTCGATCGAGCGCACCACGAAACTGCAATCGGTGCGCTTCAGATAAGCGTCGAGATGGGTGTGCCCGACGGTCAGCAGCGCCCGTGCCCCCTTGGGCAGGCTGGCCGCCGCCTCCTCGGCATTGGCAACATGCTTCCAGAACGCATATTGCGGCTCGCTCCAGGCTGGCCGGGTCAACCGTACCAGCCGCATCTCGGCGAGTTCCGCCGCCCGCACGGCGTTGCGCTTGATCTCTTCGGCATAGGGATGCGTGGCGTCGACCAGCCGGTCGAAGCGCTCGGTGATGATGTAATTGCCCATTCCGTCGCCGCCGCCAAACCCACCAACGCGCACCTCGCCCGCCGGCAGCAGCGGATCGCTGGTGCGGCCAGCCAGCGACGTGGTCACCGCGTGACCCATCTTGGTCAATTGCGCAGCAAGCTGCCGCGCCTCTTCGGTCCCGCCGAGGATCAGGATCTTCATCGATTTGTATTCCCCAAGTCCGGCGCCCAGTTGGGCCGCAGCGCCGCCAGTACCCCCCGGTCCGGTTGCGATAACGCTATCTTAACCGCTAGTCCCAAGATTTTGCAGCATAATCTTCGAGTGCCGGGATGAATGGCCTGATTGTTGCCGCGCCCCGCTCCGGCTCGGGCAAGACTACGCTCACCCTCGGCCTCCTCGCCGCACTGACGCGTCGCGGCTTGAGTGTCGCGCCGGCCAAGACCGGCCCCGACTATATCGACACCACCATCCTCGCTCGAGCCGCCGGCCGTCCGGCCATCAACCTCGACCCCTGGGCCATGTCGCCAGAGCGCCTGCAGAGCCTCGCCTCGCACCACGCCGCAACTGCCGACCTGCTGCTCGTCGAAGGGGTCATGGGCCTGTTCGACGGCGCCGCCGACGGCCGCGGCTCGACCGCCGATCTCGCCGCCACGCTTGGCCTGCCGGTGATCCTGGTGCTGGATGCCGAGCGCCAGTCGCAGTCGATCGCCGCCCTCGCGCACGGCTTCGCCACCTGGCGCCCTGAAGTGAAAGTCGCCGGCCTGATCGTCAACCGCGCCGCCTCGACCCGCCACGAAGCAATGCTCCGTGCCGCGCTGGCAACTGTCGACATCCCTTTGCTCGGCGTCATCCCCAGGCGCGAAGCCCTTGCACTCCCCGACCGCCACCTCGGCCTCGTCCTCCCCGACGAGGTCGCCGGTTTCGATAAGGTCGTCGCCACCGCAGCCGAAGCGATGGAGGACTATGTCGACCTCAATCTGCTCCTCGCGCTGAGCGCGCCGCTCCACTCCGTTCAAGGCGGAGGGGAGGCGCTTCCACCCCTCGGCCAGCACATCGCCATCGCCCGCGACGACGCCTTCGCCTTCCTCTACCCGCACTGGCTTGATGACTGGCGCGAGGCCGGGGCCAGCCTCAGCTTCTTCTCGCCGCTCGCCGATGAAGCCCCGGACCCATCCGCCGATGCCGTCTTCCTCCCCGGCGGTTATCCCGAACTGCATGCCGCCCGTCTCGCCGCCGCCGGAAATTTCGTGCGCGGCCTGCGGGCGAGCGCCGAACGGTCGGCGCTGATCTACGGCGAGTGCGGGGGCTTCATGGTGCTCGGCGCCAGCCTCACCGACAAGGCCGGTGCGGCTTATCCGATGTCCGGGCTATTGCCGCATGAAACCCGCATCGACCGCCCCAAGCGGGTCCTCGGCTATCGTCGCCTCGTCCACCGGAGCCTGCTGCCGTTCCCGCAACACCTCGCCGGTCACGAGTTCCATTACTCGTCCGCGCGCCAGACCCACGGCACGCCGCTGTTCCAGGCCACCGATGCGCTCGGCGAGGCGCTGCCGCCGATGGGGCTGGTGCACGGCCGCGTCATGGGGTCGTACGCTCACGTGATTGATGCGGCTATTCAGCCCGCGCCGGCGGCTAAGTAGGCAGCAATAGCGTCAGCCCTTCTCAGGCTTGCGGATCATGTACGTGTCCATGATCCAGCCGTTCCGCGCCTGCGCCTCGCGCCGCTTCGTATCGATCTCGTCCATCACCTCGGACACTTTTCCGGCAACGAGAATCTCGTCCGCCGTCCCGAGATAGGCGCCCCAGAAGATCTCCGCTTCGTCCTCGGCAAAGCGCCGGAACACCTGGTGGTTGTCGAGCATCACCACGGCGCTGCTGAGGTCATCGGCCTCACCTTCGCCCACCCGACGGCCTGTGGTGATGGTGACCGCTTCGCCGACCCGGTTCAGCGTCACCTGGTGTTGCGCCGCCAGCGCTTGCGGCGCTGAAATCCCGGGGATCACCTCGATGGCGATTGGGCCCCCCGCTGCCTGCATGTCCCTGAGGATGCGCAGCGTTCCGTCATAGAGCGCCGGGTCTCCCCAGACGAGGAACGCGCCGGTGCCATCCTCCGGCAGCTCGGCGAACATCCGCCGGTAGGCCAGCTCGAGCTTTTCCCGCCACTCCTCGACGCTCTCGCGATAGTCCGGCGTTGCGGCCTTGCGGCGCGACGGGATGGCGAACTCCACGAGTCGGTAGTGCGGCTCGCTGACGAACTGCTCGAGCATTGCCAGCCGGATGGCGTTGAGCCCGGCCTTCTCCTCGCCCTTGTCGGGCATGAAAAAGACATCGGCGCGGTTCATCGCCTTGATCGCCTGAAGCGTGAGGTAATCCGGGTTGCCGGCCCCGATGCCGATGACGAGGATGGTGCGCATCCGTCCTCCCTATCGGATCGCTGCGTCACCCGCTAGAACCGCAGCATGGCGAAATCCCTGATGGTCATGGGCACCGGGTCCGATGTCGGCAAGTCGCTGCTGGTGGCAGGCCTTTGTCGCGCCTACACAAATCGCGGGCTGCGCGTCGCGCCGTTCAAGCCGCAGAACATGTCGAACAATGCCGCCGTTACCGCCGATGGCGGCGAGATCGGTCGTGCCCAGGCGCTGCAGGCAAGGGCGGCTCGTCGCGACCCCGTCACCGCCATGAACCCGGTACTGCTGAAGCCCGAGGGCGAAACCGGCTCGCAACTGGTGCTGCGTGGCCAGCGCATCGGCAGCTTCCCGGCCCGCGAGTACTGGAAGAAGCGCGGCGAACTGCTCCCCCAAGTGCTCGCCGCCCATGCCGAACTTGCGGCCGACGCCGACCTGATCCTCGTCGAGGGCGCCGGCAGCGCCTCCGAGGTCAACCTCCGCGCCAACGACATCGCCAATTTCGGTTTCGCCCGGGCCGCCGACCTGCCGGTGATCCTCGCCGGCGATATCCAGCGCGGCGGCGTCATCGCGGCGCTGGTCGGCACCTTCGCGGTGATCGATGCCGATGATGCCGCACTGATCGCCGCGACGCTGGTGAACAAGTTCCAGGGCGACCCGGCGCTGTTCGAAGACGGCAAGCGCTTCATAGCCGAGCGCACCGGCGTGCCTTGCCTCGGCCCGATCCCCTGGTTCGGCGACGCGCGCAAACTCCCGGCCGAGGACGCGCTGGCGCTCGAGGAGCAGCAGACGCCGGGGCAGGGCGCCTATCGCATCGTCGTGCCGCGCCTGCCGCGCATTGCGAATTTCGACGATCTCGATCCGCTGCGGCTCGAGCCCGGCGTCAGTCTCGAAATCGTCCAGCCCGGTCGCCCCTTGCCTTATGGCGAGCTGATCATCCTCCCCGGCTCCAAGGCCACCCGCAACGACCTCGTGGCGCTGCGCGAGTATGGTTGGGATATCGATATCCTCGCCCACCACCGCGCCGGCGCCCGCGTGCTCGGGCTCTGCGGCGGCTTCCAGATGCTGGGCCATACGGTGTTCGATCCGCTGGGCCTCGAGGGTGTGATCGGCACCTCGGCCGGCCTTAACCTCCTCGACATCGACACCGTCCTCGGCCCGACCAAGGAGCTGCGGGTCGAGCAGGCGACTTCCACTCTGACCGGCGATCCGCTCGTGGGCTACCACATGCACATGGGCGTCACCCGCGGCCGCGGTCTCGAGCGGCCGTTTGCCCGTATCGGCGACACGAGCGACGGCGCGGTCAGCGCCGATGGTACCGTGATGGGGACGTATCTCCACGGCCTGTTCGCCGCCGACTCTTTCCGCCGCAACTTCCTCGGTTCCGCAGCCGCGACCTCGATGCTGGCCTACGAGGCCACGATCGATGCGACCCTCGATGCGCTCGCCGAGCATCTCGAGCGGCACCTCGACCTCGATGCGCTGCTGGAGCTGGCCCGATGAACGACGTTGTTGCCGCATCTCTCCTCGCGGTGCGGGCCAGCCCCAGTGGGGCGCTATAGTGCAAGCCCTGCTCGCTCCCATCGCGCTGCTGCTCGAGCGCCTCGTCGGTTACCCCAATGGTCTTGTCGCCCGTATCGGCCACCCGGTGATGTGGATCGGCAAGCTGATCTCGCTGCTCGATATGAGGCTGAACCGTGACGCCAACCGCCGCGGCAAGGGCGTGCTGGCGCTCGTCATCCTGCTCGCCGTCACCGGCCTCGTGACCGCGGTCATCGCCTGGCTCTGCCGTCTCATCCCCTATGGCTTCATCCTCGAAGCAATCCTCGCCTCCTCTTTCCTGGCGCAGAAGGCGCTCGGCGATGCCGTGCGCTTCGTCGCTGCCGCACTGCGCCGCGGCCTCCCCGAGGGCCGAACGGCGGTGAGCCACATTGTCGGTCGCGATCCGCAAGCGCTCGACGAGCCAGGCGTCGCCCGCGCCGCCATCGAGTCGCTGGCCGAATCCACGTCCGATGCGGTGGTCGCGCCGCTGTTCTGGCTGCTGCTGCTCGGCCTGCCCGGCATCGCGCTCTACAAGGCGGTGAACACCGCGGATTCGATGATCGGCCACAAGACCGAGCGGCACCTCGAATTCGGTTGGGCCAGCGCCCGCTTCGATGACCTGTTGAACCTCATCCCCGCCCGCCTCACCGCTTTGCTGATCGCCGGCGGCGCCTTCTTCATCAAGGGCGCGCATCCGGAGCTGGCCTGGTCCACGGCGCTGCGCGATGCGAACAAGCACGAGAGCCCCAATGCCGGCTGGCCCGAAGCCGCCATGGCCGGAGCGCTCGACTTCCGCCTCGGCGGCCCCCGCAGCTATGACGGCGAAGTGGTGGACTTGCCGAGTTTCGGCGACGGGCGGGCGGCGCTCGGGGCAGACGATATCGACCGCGCCCTCAGGCTCTACGCCATGACGCTAAACCTGACGCTGGCAGTGACGGTGCTGGTGGCGCTTATCGTGTGGAGGCTAGGCTAGCCGAGAGAGAGGGCCGCGCCGTCGCTGCCCCCCACCAGCGTCATTCCCGCGAAGGCGGGAACCTAGTGCGGTCTCTCAACGTCCGCCGGCGTTCAAGCATCCCACTGGGTCCCCGCCTTCGCGGGGATGACGCCGGTAGGGAGGAGGGAACTGGTCAGCGCCCCACGCCTCAGCCCTCAAGCCTCATGCACCCGCCGCTGCAGCACCTCCGCTTCCGGCGCTGCCCCCTTCAGCACCATCGGTAACCCCGCCACCACGAAATAGGCATCGTCGCAGATCTCGGCGATGCGCTGATGCGCCGAGCCGGCGAGGTCGCGGAACATCCGCGCCATGGCATTATCCGGCACGATCCCCAGCCCCACCTCGTTCGACACCAGGATCACCCGGGCGCTGGTCGTCTTCGCCAGCGTCGCCAGCAATTCGTCCACTGCCGCCGCGACGTTTTCGTTGGCGACGATCAGGTTGGTGATCCACAGCGTCAGGCAGTCGACCAGAATCGCATCGTGCGCCTTGGCGGCTTGCGTAATGGCAGCGCTCAGCCGCAGCGGCTCTTCAATCGTGGCAAAGGCCTGCGCCCGTTGCTGCTTGTGGCTTTCTACCCGCTCGCGCATTTCGGCATCGAGCGCCTGTGCCGTCGCGAGATAGGCCGGGCGCGTTCCCGCCCGCATCGCCAGCCGCTCGGCAAAGCCGGTCTTGCCCGAGCGTGCGCCGCCCAGTACCAGAACATGACCCATTCCCTGGCCTCCTTGCCGTCTTTCGCTGCCATGGAGCAATGCGCCGCGCCGGGCTTTGATCCATCGGCGACGGACTCTGTCCGCATGCGAGCCATGCGGCAAGCGACCTTTCCAGCCGCCTTCCTTTGCTTATTCTACTTTCGTCTAGAAATCTTTGGCATTAAGGTCCGCGCCGGACTCGGGGGGCTCCTGGGTCGACAAGCCATCAATTGTCGCCAAGCCATTAGTTGTCGTAAGGAGTGCGCGTTCGGTGCCTAGGTACTATCTGGGGGTGGATGGTGGCGGCACCAACTGCCGCATCCGCCTCGCCAACGAGAACCTCGAAACCCTGGCCGACGCCGCGGGCGGTCGCTCGAACCTGCAGATCGAAGCCGGCGAGCCGGCTTTCCGCTCCATTACCGAGGGCACCAAAGAGGTGTTCAGCAAGGCCGGCATCGATATCGCTGAGGCCGCCAATACCTATGCCTGCTTCGGCATGGCCGGCGGGCGCCTGCCATCGGCGCGCGATGCCTTTGCGCAGCGCCCCTGGCCCTTCGCCAAGGTCCGCGTCTATGACGACATCGATATCGCCCGCGCCGGCGCCCACGGCGGTGAAGATGGTGCGGTGATCATCGTCGGCACCGGCTCGGCTGCCCTGGCTTTGGTCAACGGCCAGCGCCACCAGTGCGGTGGCTGGGGTTTTCAGATCGGCGACCAGATGAGCGGCGCCATCCTAGGCCGCGAGCTGGTGCGCCGCTCGGTGGAAGCCGCCGACGGCCTGCGGCCGGCCTCGCCGCTCACCGAGGCGGTGATCGACAAACTGGGCGGCTCGATCGATGCGGTAATGGACTGGTCCTTCCCGCAAGACCCGCGCGGGCCGATGCCCGCCGGCAACGGGGCCCCCTCGACCCTGCTCGGTCGCGCCCCCGCCGAATTCGGCGCCCTGATCCCGCTGTTTTTCGATTTCTACGAAGGGGGCGATCCAGTGGCCAGGGAGCTGATGGAGCTCGAGCTGAGCTACATCGACACCTATGTGCGCTGGTTCAAGGCGCGTGGCGTCACCCGCATGGCCGCCGTTGGCGGCTTCGGCACCCGCCTCTACCCGCTGATGATCGAGCGCCACGGCGACTTCATCGTCCGCCCCGTCGACGAGCCGCTGCATGGCGCCGTCATCCTTGCCAAGCAGAATTTCGCCTGAGTTTGAGTTGCCATGAACTACCTCGATAGGAGCTTGAAGAGCGTGTCCAGCCGTATCATCCCGGTCCAGCCCTTCGATTACGTGGTGTTCGGCGCGACCGGCGACCTCACCAAGCGGAAGCTCATTCCGGCGCTCTACCACCGCTTCAAGGATGGGCAGTTCGACGAACACAGCCGCATCATCGGCGTGTCGCGCACCAAGCTGACCGATGCCGAATTCCAGAAGCTCGCCCGCGAGTCGATCGAGACCTTTGTCGAAAAGTCCTACCAGGACAAAAAGACCATCGACCGCTTCATCGGCACCTTCTCCTACGTGGCCAACGACGTCACCGACGAGGCGCATTGGGGCGATTTGTCGAAGAACCTGCGCGAGGATCCCAAGGTGGTCCGCGCCTTCTACCTCGCCATTGCGCCCGACCTGTTCGGGCCGACCTGCGAGTACATCCTCAAGAAGGGCTATTATCGTCGCGATGCCCGCGTGGTGATCGAAAAGCCGCTCGGCCACGACCTCGCTTCCTCGATCGAGATCAACGACGAAGTGTCGAAGATCTTCAAGGAGGATCAGGTCTACCGCATCGACCATTACCTCGGCAAAGAGACGGTGCAGAACCTGTTGGCGCTGCGCTTCGCCAACATCCTGTTCGAGCCGATATGGAACTCGGCCCATATCGACCACGTGCAGATCACGGTCGCCGAGTCGGTCGGCGCCGGCACCCGCGGCTACTATGACGAATCCGGCGCGCTGCGTGACATGGTGCAGAACCACATCATCCAGCTCCTCTGCCTCGTTGCCATGGAGCCCCCGGCCTCGGACGCCGCCAATGCGCTGCGCGACGAAAAGCTCAAGGTGCTGCGCTCGCTGAAGCCGATCGCCGGCGCCGATGTCAGCCGCGTCACCGTGCGCGGTCAGTATCGAGGCGGCAGCGTCGATGGCGCCGCCGTCGCCAGCTACCAGGACGAGCTGCCCGAGGAGAAGAAGGGCTCGCGCACTGAGACCTTCGTCGCCATCAAGGCCGAGATCGAGAACTGGCGCTGGTCTGGCGTGCCGTTCTACATCCGCACCGGCAAGCGGCTGGTGTCGCGCGCCTCCGAGATCGTCATCCAGTTCCGCAACATCCCGCACTCGATGTTCGACCATGCCCAGGGGGCGCCCAAGCCCAACCGGCTGGTCATCCGCATCCAGCCCGATGAAGGCGTAAAGCTGTTCCTGATGATCAAGGATCCGGGCCCGGGAGGGATGCGTCTGAGGGAAGTGCCGCTGAACCTGAGTTTTGCCGAGACCTTTGCCGAGCGCACCCCGGAAGCCTATGAACGCTTGCTGCTCGACGTTATCCGCGGCCAGCAGACCCTGTTCATGCGCCGCGACGAGCTCGAGGCCGCCTGGGAATGGGTCGATCCGATCCGCAGCGGCTGGGATCTCGCCAACGATGCCCCGCAGACCTATACGGCCGGCACCTGGGGTCCGACCGGCGCCATCGCCCTGATCGAGCGCGACGGCCGCACCTGGCACGAGGACGGGCATTGAACGCGACCCGGCGCAGCTTCGGCACCAAGGAAGACCTGGCGCTCGCGCTTGCCGAGACCGTCGCCGAACATCTGAACGACGGCATCGTGGCGCGTGGCCAGGCGGTGCTCGCCGTCTCCGGTGGTTCGACCCCGGCGCGGTTCTTTGCCGTGCTGGGCCGCCGCAAGGACATCGACTGGGAAAAGGTCACCGTCACCCTGGTCGACGAGCGCTGGGTGGATGAGACCAACGACCGCTCCAATGCGCTCCTGGTCAACGAGAAGCTGCTGCAAGGCCCGGCCGCCTCGGCGCATTTCGTGCCGCTCTATTCCGGCGGCGACGAGCCGACCGATGCCGCCATCGCCCGCACCAATATCGCGGTCAACGCCCTGCCGACGCCGTTCGACGCGGTGATCCTCGGTATGGGCAATGACGGCCACACCGCATCGTTCTTTCCTGGCGGCGACAACCTCGCCGCGGCGCTGACCGGCGAGGGGCCGGCCCTCGCCATCCGGGCGCCGGGGGCAGGGGAGCCCCGGGTGACGCTGGTCCTCAGGCGCCTTCTCGACGCTTCCGGGCTCTATCTGCATATCGAGGGGGAGGAGAAGCTGGCGACACTGGAAAGGGCTGCGTCGGAAGGTCCCGTTGAGGACATGCCGATCAGGTCTATTCTGCGTCAAAGCCAGACACCGCTGACTATCTTCTGGAGCCCCTGAGAGAGTGCTCAGGCGCTCCCCCAAGGAGCATGAAATGTCCGTCGTCAAGATCGTCCAGGAAGTCACCGACCGCATCGCGGCCCGGAGCGCTGGTTCACGTCGCGAGTATCTCGATCGCATCGAGGGTGCGCGAGCCCAGGGCGTGCATCGCGCCGCGCTTGCCTGCGGTAACCTGGCGCATGGCTTTGCTGCCTGCTCCCCGTCCGACAAGGCCAAGCTCGCCGGCTCCAAGGCGCTGAACCTCGGCATCGTCACCTCCTACAACGACATGCTGAGCGCCCATCAGCCCTACGAGACCTACCCCGAGATCATCAAGGATGCGGCCCGCCAGATCGGCGCCACGGCGCAGGTGGCGGGCGGCGTGCCGGCCATGTGCGACGGCGTCACCCAGGGCCAGCCGGGCATGGACTTGAGCTTGTTCAGCCGCGACGTCATCGCCATGGCGACCGCCATCGCGCTCAGCCACAACATGTTCGATGCCGCCGTCTATCTCGGCATCTGCGACAAGATCGTCCCCGGCCTGATGATCGGCGCGCTGACCTTCGGGCACCTGCCCGCCGTGTTCGTCCCCGCCGGCCCGATGCCCACCGGCATCTCCAACGACGAGAAGGCCAAGGTCCGCCAGCTCTATGCCGAGGGCAAGGTCGGCCGCGCCGAACTGCTGGAGTCCGAGGCCAAGTCCTACCATTCGCCTGGCACCTGTACTTTCTACGGCACCGCCAACTCCAACCAGATGCTGATGGAGATCATGGGCCTGCACCTGCCGGGCGCCAGCTTCGTCAACCCCAACACGCCGTTGCGCGAAGCGCTGACGCGCGAAGCCGCGAAGCGCGCCTTGTCGCTCACCGCCGAGGGTAACGACTACACCCCGATCGGCCACATCGTCGACGAGAAGGCCATCGTCAACGGGCTGGTCGGTCTGCTGGCCACCGGCGGCTCGACCAACCACACCATGCATCTTGTCGCCATCGCCGCCGCGGCCGGCCTCAAGGTGACCTGGGAGGATATGTCGGATTTGTCCGGCGGCGTGCCGCTGCTGGCTCGCGTCTATCCCAACGGCATCGCCGACGTGAACCATTTCCACGCCGCCGGCGGCATGGGCTTCTTGATCCGCGAACTGCTCGAGGCCGGGTACCTGCACGAAGACGTCAAGACCGTCTGGGGCGCCGGGCTCTCCGGCTACACGGTCGAAGCAAAGCTCATGGAAGACAAGCTCAGCTTCGAGCCCTCGCCCGCCGTCTCCGGCAACCCAAAAGTGCTGGCACCGGTGAAGGACGCCTTCTCCGCCAACGGCGGCCTCAAGGTGCTCTCGGGCAATATCGGTAAATCGGTGATCAAGGTTTCCGCGGTGAAGCCCGAGAACCGGGTCGTCGAAGCCCGAGCCCGGGTCTTTCACACCCAGGAAGGTATGCTCGCCGCCTTCAAGGCCGGTGAACTCACCGGCGACGTCATCGCCGTGGTCCGCTTCCAGGGCCCGAAATCGGTCGGCATGCCGGAGCTGCACAAGCTCACCCCGCAGCTCGGCATCCTGCAGGATCGCGGCCACAAGGTCGCGCTGGTCACCGATGGCCGCATGTCCGGCGCGTCGGGCAAGATTCCCGCTGCCATCCACATGACCCCGGAAGCAAGCGACGGTGGCGCCATCGCCAAGATTCGCGACGGCGACCTGATCCGCCTCGATGCCAACGAGGGTACGTTGACCTTCATCGGCGACGAGAAGGAGTTCTTCTCGCGCACCCCGGCGACCGAGGATCTCCGCCGCGAACACTATGGCATGGGCCGCGAACTCTTCGCCGGCTTCCGCGCCCTGGTGGGCACCGCCGACCGCGGCGCCAGCGTCTTCGGCTAGCAAGCCATAGCCCTCTCAGTGATCCTCCCCCGCGTGGCGGGGGAGGGGGACCAGCGAAGCTGGTGGAGGGGGCGGCCAAAACCCCCACCTTGATCCTGACGCAATCGGCGGCTTGCCTGCGGCCGGGCACCGGGACACGTGCTGCGGGGGAGATGGCTGTGGGTTGGAAAGTGGCCGTGACGGCGCTGCGGATCGCGGCCGCCCTGGCCTTGCTGGCGCTCCTCTGTATCTCCCTGGTCCCGCTGCTTGGCCCCTGGCCGGGCGACATGATCGCGCCATTTCGGGTGCAACTCGCGGTCGCGGCTCTTGTCGGTTTCGTTGCAGCAGCGGCGCTCAAAGACCTGCGATTGCTCGGCTTTGCCGGCATCGTCGTGGCGGCTACTGTCATGCCGATCGCCGCCCGGCTGATCGATCGCCCGGTGCTGCCGGAGACGGCGGCCGGTCGGCCCGTCAGCCTAGTCGTCGCCAACGTGCTTTGCGACAACACTCAGTATGACCGCGTCGTCGGGCTGGTGCGGGAACAGCAGAGCGATATCTTCGCCGCCGTGGAGACGACGCCGGAATGGGTGGCGTCGCTGGACGGACTCAAGGATCAATACCCCCACAGCTTTGCGCCCACGACGCTCGGCGTCTTTGGCGTGGCCCTCTACGCCAAACGCCCGTTCTCGGCCACGCTGCTCTACGTTGGCCGCCGGCAACTGCCGCTGCTGCGGGCCGATTTCGGCGATATGGTGGTCTATGTCGCGCACCCGATGCCGCCCGCCAGCGCGAGGCTCACGGCCGACAATCGCGACTACATCGAGGCTCTGGCGGCAGAGGTCGCGGCAGAGACACATCCGGTCGTTATCGCCGGTGACCTGAACACCACGCTCTGGTCGAACAACATCGAGCCGCTGCTTCGGCATCCCATGCAATGGCCCGCTAACTCGGGGCTCGCCTACACCTGGCCGGCGGCGAAGCCATGGATGGCCATCCAGATCGATCAGGTGCTGACGAGAGGAATGACGGCCGGCAGCTTCCGGACGCTCGGCGATGTTGGATCTGACCACTACCCGGTGCGGGCTGATCTGGTGATCTGAGCCCCGGGGACGGGCGCTGCATCTGACGTCCCCTGTGGATACTCTGCCACTCGCCAGCCGATGTGATCACCGCCACCCAGAATATTCTTGTCCCTACTTTAACGTGCGTGCACTCTGATCAGGTGGGGGCCGGTGCGTCGCGCGCTGGCTGTGGCGGTTGTTGCGGCAACCGATCGACAGGAGGGAAGCGTGCTTGCAAGAATAGCCATGGCGGCATTGGCATCGGTTTCGATGGTTTCCGGCGCGCTGGCCTGGGACGGGGCGCGGGCCTACCACCTGCGTCCGGGCGGGGCGAGCGATATCAGCCTGGCGCTGAACATGATCCACGTCGAGAACAATATTGCCTTACTGGGGGACACCACGCTGGACGTGGGCGTGCTGACCCCGACCTATCGCAAGACCTTCGACCTCTCGGGCAATGTCGGCCTCGTGCTGATCGGCCTGCCGGTGGGCGGCATGTCGTTCGACTCGTTGGCTCCCACTGTCGATACCGGCATCGCCCAGGGCGATCTGGTGCTCGGTGCAGCACTGGGACTGGCGGGCATGCCCGCCCTCGCCCCGATGGACTACGCCATGCACAAGCCGGGATTCCAGGCCATGGTCGAGGGCAAGCTGTTCCTGCCCACCGGCGATTATGATGCCAACCGGATGGTGAACCTGGGACAAAACCGCTGGACGTTCCAGGCCAGCCTTCCCATCAGCTATGCGCTTGGCGACAATATGATCGATCCGGAGCTGACCACCTTCGAACTCCGGCCAGTAGTGGTGATCTTCGGCGACAACGAGGATCCCTTCGTTGGTGTCCCCGCCAACGTGGTGAGCCAGGCCCCGATCTTCGGCCTTGAAGGCCATATCACCCGCAATTTCGGCAACAGCATCTGGGCCGCTGTCGATGCCTACTACGAGACCGGCGGTGAGACCTCATGGGATGGCGTTCCGCAGGGTGACGGGGTGGAGACGCTGGCGCTCGGCGCCACCCTCGGCCTGGTGCTCAGCCCGAATGTCGCAACGCGCATGACCTATCGCCACACTGTCTATTCCAGCGACCCCGACCTCTCGGGGCACGGCCTAGAGATCACCGCGGCCTATCTGTTCTGACGATTACTCGGCGGCGGCTGCGTAGGCCGCTTCCATCCTGGCGAAGGCCGACACGGCCGGTCGCGGCGCGCCCAGATGGATGTGCCGCAGCTCATCCATGAACTCTTCCCAGAGCTGCGGGCCGCCATCTTCGAGCACCTGCGCCCCTGTCGCCAGATCCGGCGCAGGGAGGGTGTGGCGTAGCCCCCAACTACCCATCACCGCCATCAGCGGCACCAGCTCGATCGCCTTCTCGGTCAGCGAGTAGACCACCCGCTGCTTGTGGCTGGGGTCCCGGCCGCGGGTCAGCAGCCCATTGGCGGTGAGCCGCTTCAGCCGGTCGGTGAGGATGTTTGAGGCGATGCCCTCGATGCTCTCCGTCAGGTAGGAGCGAAAGGTCCGCGGGCGGCCGCCGAACATCGAGTCCCGCAGGATGATCAGGCTCCAGCGGTCGCCGAAGGTTTCGAGCGTATTGTTGATCGGGCACCCGGCGCGTCGGTAGCTCATCATGTCCATCCGCAAAACTGGTTGCAAAATAGAGGTGGTTTCCGGCCGAGCTCGACTGTTAGCACAGTGACCGGCGCAAATGAACGCGACCCCTGCGGGCCGCTGCAGAGCCAAAGGAGCCCGCATATGGCCAAGCTCGTCTTCGGAATGAACCAGTCTCTCGATGGCTATGTCGACTTCATGGCGTTCGCCCCGAGCCCGGTGCTGTTCCGGCATTTCATCGACCAGGCGAAGGCCAATGCCGGCAGCCTCTATGGTCGGAAGCTCTACGAGATCATGAGCTATTGGGATGAGGACCAGGCCGAATGGGACGCTGCCGAGCGCGACTTCGCCAAGGCCTGGCGCAGTGCACACAAATGGGTGGTCTCGAGCACGCTGAAGTCGGTCGGCCCCAATGCGACGCTGATCGACGGCGACCTCGAGACGGCGGTGCGAAAGCTCAAGGCCGAGCATGAGGGGGAAATCGAAGTGGGCGGCCCGGTCCTCGCCGGTCGGCTGACCGAACTGGGGCTGATCGACGAATATCGTATCTACCTGCACCCGGTGGTGCTCGGAAAAGGCGATCCGTTCTTCGTTGCCGCGCGGCCGCCGCTGCGGCTGAAATCCAGCGAGCAGCTCGACGAGAACGTCATCCTGCTGACCTACGTGCCGGCCTGAGGAGAGCTGCGATGCTGAGCTGGCAGGTCGGCCGGGTGAGGATTACCCGCATCGTCGAGATGGATCTGCCGATCCCGGTCTCGTTCATGTCCGGGACAACACCCGAGGCGCTGCGCCGGCTGCCGTGGCTCTATCCGCACTTCGTCAGCGCTGACGACAGCACCCTCTACCTCAGTGTCCATGCGCTGCTGGTCGAGGCGCCGGGGCTGCGGCTGGTGGTCGATACCTGCGTCGGCAACGATCGGCGGCGCGAATTCACCGGCGGCGAGACGCTGTCGACGCCGTTCCTCGAGCAATTGGGCGAGGCCGGTTGGTCGCGCGATGGCGTCGACGCGGTGGTGTGCACGCATCTCGATGTCGACCATATCGGCTGGAACACCGTGCTCGAAGCAGGCAAGTGGGTGCCGACCTTTCCGCGGGCGCGCTACCTCATCGGCCGCGAGGAATATGAGTTCTGGAAGGGCGTCGACGACGCCGAGCAGGTGGCGGCGATGGCCGACAGCATCAAGCCGATCTTCGACGCCGGCCTCGTCCAGTTGGTCGAGCAGGATCACGTGCTCTCGCCCGAGGTCCGGCTCACCCCGTCCAACGGCCACACCCCGGGCCATGTCAGCGTGTTGATCGAATCCGACGGCGCGCGGGCGGTGATCACCGGCGACATGACGCACCACCCCTGCCAGATGGCGCACCCGGACTGGACCCTCGCCGACATCGATCCCAAACATGCGATCGACACCCGCTCCCGGCTCTTCGCCGAATGGGCCGACCAGCCGATCCTCGTCATCGGCACCCACTTCGCCGCCCCGACGGCCGGCCATATCGTGCGCGACGGCAAGGCGTTCCGGTTCGAGGTTTAGGCCCCTTCACTATTGAGCTGAGGCGCCAGCTAAGTGATCGCAGGTGAGCGTGGCTCTCAGTGCTCGAGCTGACCCACTGCAAGTACCCCACCCAGCCGGTGGCTGCGGTAGTTCAGTGCCACTTCCCCTTAGCCGATGCAGCCAATGACCAAACGCTTTCGCGCTGCATCAGGCAAGCTTCACTGGTCTTTCAGCCTGTAATCGAGCGTCGGCCAATCGCTGCTGACAAGCCATTGCAGCAAGTGCTCCCGGAACGGCAGCGCGGCAACCACCGCGCCCGTCCGCCACCACCAGACCACATCGGCCGCCTGCTCTCCGGCAATCGACGGATAGACATAGAGGCAACCGAGGTATTCGCCCTCCTGGCTTTCGATCACCCAAGCGAAACTGCGACGGGCCTCGAACTCCCGTTGATGCCAGGCGAGATCGATCAGGTTCTTCTCTCTGGTCAGCCCGTCCGGCCAGCTCAATCCCGGGTTCGCGGCCTTGATGTCGGCTGCGCTCTCCGTCACGGCGCTGAAATCCCGCTCCAGGTCACTGACTGACAACGCCCGCAGCGTGACCTCGCCGAGGACATGCACGGCCGGGATGGTGCGGTCCTTGAACGCGGGGTGTGGCCTCATCCGGTCACCCCGACGACCGGTCGAACCTCGGCCAGCCGCCTGATCGAATAATCATCCTTCCAGCATACCGCCGCTTCCCAGGCGGCCGAGGCCTGGGCGGCGATATCGAGCGCGTCGCCTTCGAGGTCGGCGGCGTTATGGGGCAGCTCGAGGTCGAGATCGGGGACGTCGACATGCGCTTCGTCCCAGTCGATAAGCGCCACGCGATCGGCGGTCATCCTCACGTTGCCGGGGTTGGGGTCGCCGTGCACGGCGCTGGTCGGCCGTCCGGCAAGCCGCGCCCAGGCGGCCCGGCAGCGAACCACCGCCTCGGCCGGCATCGCATTGAGGTCGATGCGTGTGCCCGTGTCGGCAACCAGCAGGTCGGTGGAGGAGCGCCAGCCCGGCCGCTGCGGCCAGCCTGCCGTCAGCCGGTGCAACTCACGCAGCGTCGCGGCCACCCGGCGCCAGTCGTCCGCCGACTGCGGCGGCCCGCCCTCCAGGTATTTCATCACCACCAGCCCATCGACGAACAGGCGCCCGTCGGTGGTCGGGAGCGGCGCCGGCACGGTGAGGCCGTTCCGTTCGAGATGCTGCAGCAGTTCGGCCTCCCAGGCGAGGTCGGCGTCGTCCCGCTTGCCGAGCCGCGCCACCGCCAGTTCTCCGCCGATCCGCACGCTCCAGATGTCGTTAGCCACGCCACCCTTCAGCCGTTCGACCCGCACCGCATCATTTCCCCACAGCCCGAGCGCTTCCCAACCCACCTGCAACATCCCTCGATATGCAAAAACCGCCGCGCTAGCGCGGCCCCGGCCCCGAACGACGCCGATCAGGCACCTGCCGATGACGGACGCGAAGTCCGCGTGCCGCCAATCACTCTTGAGGCCATGCGCGGGTCAACCCCCATTCCGCAGCTTGACACTGCCATCGCAATGCTGAATTGAATTCAATTCAAGATTAGTGAGGGCATGCGAATGACCAACACCCGCCAGAACCTCATCGCAGCCGCCCAGGCCGAGCTTATCGCGGGGCATGGCCACCTCGAGATGCAGGCGGTCGCCAGGCGGGCCAAGGTCTCGGTCGGGCTCGCCTATCACCACTTCGGCTCGAAGAGCGGGCTGATCGCGGCGGTGGTGGAAGCGTTCTACGCCGAGCTGAATGCCGCGGCCTTCGACAGTGCCGAGTTTCCTGCGGGCAACTGGGCCGAGCGCGAGAAGGCGCGCATCGGTGCCTACGTGGCGTTCCACTACGCCCACCCGTTTGCACCGCTGGTCATCGGAGCGCTGAGCCGGTCGCCTGAAGTGCTCGACGTCGAGACCGCCTTCACCAACCAGACGCTCACGGGCGGCGAAGCCATGATCCGGGCGGCGCAGCGCGATGGCACCGTTCGGTCGGACCTCGACCCCGCGCTGACCATCGCCCTGATGAGCGGCGGCATCCGGCAGGCGATGCTCGGCGCCCTGACGCGGGTGGATCGGCCCGACCCGGACGCGCTCACCGAAGCGATCTGGAGCTTCATGGCCGCCGCGCTGCGCTCGGCCACCTGACCGCGAGATCCAGCATGCCGACGCCGCTCGACTTTCACCGCCCGCAGCCCGCCTACGACCGCAGCGAGCTGCTCCGCTCCTCGGCCGGCGGCTATTTCGGCCCCGGCAACGCCCAATTGCCGGCCCCGCCGATGCTGATGATGGACCACATCACCACCATCAGCCGCGATGGCGGCGCCTACGGCAAAGGTCACGTCCTCGCCGAACTGGCGATCACCCCCGAGCTCTGGTTCTTCGCCTGCCACTTTCCCGGCGATCCGGTGATGCCCGGCTGCCTGGGGCTCGATGCCATGTGGCAGATCATCGGCTTCTGGCTGGGCTGGTCCGGCCTGCCGGGTAAGGGCCGGGCGGTCGGCGTCGGCGAAATGAAGTTCCGCGGCCAGATCACCCCCGAGACGCACCTCGTCCGCTACGAGGTCAGCATCCGCCAGGTTCGCCGCGGCCGGCTGCCGATCGGTGTCGCCGATGGCAGCGTCTATGCCGACGAGACTTGCGTCTATGTCGCCAAGGATATGCGCGTCACCCTGATCGGCGGAAGCACCTCCGAATAGCGGCGGCCGCGTTCGGCTCCCCGGCCAGCTCCGCTCCCGACATTGTCACGGTGCCGTCTCGAAGGCAGCGGCTTCGAGCCGCCCCCAGCTTGTCCCACACCTGGCGCGATCCCGAACGGTGCTAGACGCCGGCGTCGGTAGACGGCGCCACGGAGAGCGGGTCCAGGGGCTTCCCGCAGTCGCTGATGGTCGGCGCGGGGTGCGGATGAACGTCTTTCGGCGGGTGGTTCTTCAGCCACTGGGCAGCCAGTTCGAACCCGGTAGTGATGTCGCCGCGCGTGAGATTGGCGGTGATGGCTTCAGGTAGTGGCGACTGACACCCGCGCTGGATCGACAGCTGATACCACTTCACTGCCAAGACCGGATCTGGCCGATCAACGATGCTACCGGTGGCATACATCATGGCCAGTTGCCACTGTGCTGCAGCGGCGTTCTTGTTGGCAGCGATCTGCAGCAACCGTAGGGCCTCATCGGCGTCTTGGGTCAGTCCCAGTTCGCCGAACAGGTAAGCGTTGGCGAGCTGGAAGTGGGCCCCGGGGTCGCCCTTGGCGACTGCAATGCGGTATAGCCGCAGGGCCTCTGCTTCGTCCTTCTCGACACCATCGCCCGCAGCGAAAAGGTCGGCGATGTTCCGGTCGCTCCAGCCGTCGTCCTCGGGCATCGCCGCGGCCTTGCGATACCAGCGGATGGCCTCTTCGACGTCGCGCACCACACCGTATCCCTGTTCATAGTGGGCGCCGAGGTCGTTCATCCCCTTTCGGCTGCCCAGCGCTGCGGATCGACTGGACCACTCCAGCGCCGTTGCGTGATCAATCGAAGTGCCCTCACCGAACCAGTACATGTGGGAGAGGCGGTCCATCGCTTCGACATTTCCTGCCTCAGCCAGGGCCGTCATCCTCGCCATCGCTTCGGCGAAATCGCCCCGCTGGTAGATCGCCCAGGCATCGTCCCAGGGGTCTGCTGCAACTGGCGCGGCCAACACAAACATCAGCAGCAATGCGGCAAGTCTTGAAAGATGCTTCATCGAAAGCCCCGACAATCTGCAAGTCAGACTGCCGCACCGTTCGCCGCCGCGCCAGCACAGCGTTAAGGGATGCTTAACTACGCCCCCTCGAGCTTTGCCCGCACGCTGTCGCGCATTTTGGCCATGCGCCGCTGCATCTCGATCACCCCGTCGAGGTCCTCACCGCTGGCCAGTGCCAGTTCCACGGCGGCCAGTTTGCCGTCGGCCTTGAGAGCGAGCCCGGCGTCGGTGATCTCGACATCGAGCACCCGCTCGTCGTCCTTGTTGCGGGTACGCTTCACCAGCCCCGCCGCCTCGAGCTTCTTGAGCAGCGGCGTCAGCGTGTTCGATTCCAGCATCACCAGGTCGGTGAGCGCCTTCATCGTGATCTTGCCGTTTTCCCACAGCACCATCATCACCACGAATTGCGGGTAGGTGAGGCCAAGCTTGTCCAGCATCGGCCGGTAGAACCGGCTGAACGCGTGGCTCAGCGAATAGGCTGAAAAGCACAGCAGCAGATCGAGCTTCAACTGCTCGGCGATCTCTTTCTTGTCCATCGGATACCTCCAGTCGTGCCTTCTATATAGAGCGCATGCGATCTAATCGCAAGCGACCGACGCATGCCAGCCATGCAGGATCATACGTTGTTCAAAATTCAATCGCGTGCGATTTAATCGTCATCGCAATGACGCGACCGACTTTCAAACGGGAGATTGAAATGACCACGAACCTCGACACTTCGGCCGCCTTTGCCGCCGCCAATGCCGCAAAGAGCAAGACCGCGCTGTTCATCACCGGCGCCTGGATGCACACCTCGAGCTGGGACAAGCTGCGCTCGGTGTTCGAAGCCGCCGGTTACAAGACCCTGGCTCCGGCCTGGCCCTATCTCGAAGGCAATCCGGCCGAACTTCGCGCCCACCCCGACAAGCGGCTGGGCACACTGACCTTCGGCAAGATCGTCGATCACTATGCCAAGATCATCGACGGCCTCGACGAGCAGCCGGTGATCATCGGCCACTCGATGGGCGGCCTCATCACCCAGCTGCTGCTCGATCGTGGCTACGGTGTCGCCGGCATCGCCATGGACCCCGGCCCGATCGCCGGCGCGTTGCCCGGTCCGGTGTCGCTGCTCGCCGCCCTGCCGCCGATCTTCGCCGGCCCGGGCAACAGTCAGACCATCACCCGCGAGGGCTTTGCCAAGAACTTCGCCAACACTCTGAATGCCGCCGACCAGCAGGTCGCCTATGACGACTATGTCGTGCCCACTCCGACCAATATCTTCTACCAGGCCGCCGGCATGTTCGGCACCGCCGTGAAGGTGAGGGCGCGCAAGCAACCCCTCTTGGTGATCTCGGCCGAACACGACCGCACCGTCACTCCGTATCTGGCCAAGGCCATCTTCAACATCCAGAAGAAGTCGCCGGCCCGCACCGATTTCCACCAGTTCGCCGACCGCTCTCACTTCCTGGCCGGCGAGAAGGGCTGGGAAGAAGTCGCTCACTACGCCCTCGACTGGGCCAACGAAGTCACTGCGGCTCCGTCTATCCACTGAGCTTATCCTCCCCCGCGTGGCGGGGGAGGGGGACCAGCGGAGCTGGTGGAGGGGGCATATCAAGCCGGCATTTTCCTCCCTCCCTCGCCCCGCTGGGGAGGACTAATGCCAGACCGGTGCCATCACCTCCGCCATTCCCTCACCCCCGGGAATCTCGTACCCATCCTCATAGGCCCTGAGGGGAGGGGAAGTTGATCCGCCGGACCACCCGTATCGTAGCCGCCGCGATTGCGCTTGCCGCTCTCGCTGCCTGTTCCTCAATTCCCCTAGGCACCGCCTCGAAACTTCGCGGCCTCGACTACCTCAACGATGATGTCGCGAGCCTGCTGCTCGCCTTCGACCTGCCGCCCTCACTGGAACCGGTGCAGGGTGCCTCGACCATCAACTTCGACATCACCACGCCATCGAGCGGCGAGCGCCACATCAAGGCGACGCTGGTCGCAGCCGACGCCGGCGATCTGGCCGGCACGCTCCCGCCTCCCTCCGGTGACCGCAACTACTACCTGTTCGGTTTCTCCGACCCGGACAAGCAGGCGATCCGCGAAGCGCAGGCCTGGGCCAAAACCCTGCCGGCTGGCAATAATGCGCTGTCGATTTCGCTGAGCCCAAAACTCTGCCGCACCGAGCCGCTCGATCCGAGCAAGACCACCGTCTCGGCGCTCATCGCGCTGCCCGGTGCGACCGGTCTCGCCCCGCTGCTCAGCAACCAGCCGCTGTCGAGCGTCCTCGCCAGCGCCCCGATCAAGGATGTCCCACCCTGCGCCGGGCATTCCGGGTAGGGCGCTACTGCGGGTGAGGGGCACTTCACTGGGCGTTTCAGACGGCTAAGTGCGATAGCGCAGCGCTTCGACGAAGGCGGTGAAGGCCGGCGAGGGCTGCCGACGGTTGGGATAGTAAAGGTGAAAACCCTGCCAGAGCGGTGACCAATCGGCCAGCACCTCGACCAGCTCGCCGCTTTCGATGTACTTGCGCGCCATGAACTCCGGCACGTTGCCGAGCCCATGTCCGTCGAGCGCCGCGTCCAGCACCGGCAGGATGCTGTTGAAGATCAGCTGCCCTTCCACCCGCACGTTCAGCTCGCGGCCGTCCTTTTTGAACTCCCAGGCATAGAGGCTGCCGGCGGTCGTCAGCCTGAGGTTGATGCACTGGTGCTCGGTAAGGTCGTGCGGCGTCAGCGGCGGCGGACATCGCTCGAGATAGTCGGGAGTTGCCACCACGCTGAATCGCCAGTCCGGACCGATCCGCACCGCGATCATGTCTTTGGACAGCGCCTCACCCAGCCGCACCCCGGCATCGAGGCGTTGCTCGACGATGTCGACGAAGCCGTTCTGGATCGCCAGCTCCACCGTGATGTCGGGATAGCGCCTGAGGAACGTCTTCAGCATCGGCCGGAACACCGACGCCACCACCGAGTCACCGCACGAAACCCGGATGGTGCCGGCCGGCCGGTCGCGCAGCTCGCTGAGCGCCGCGATCTCCGCCTCGATCTGCTCGAAATGCGGCCCGACCGAGTTGACCAGCCGCTGACCGGCCTCGGTCGGCGACACGCTGCGCGTGGTCCGCGACAACAGCCGTAGGCCCAACCGCGCTTCCAGCCCTTTTACCGAATGGCTGAGCGCCGACGGCGTCACCCCCAGCTTAGCGGCCGCCCGGGTAAAGCTCTGCTCCCGCGCCACTGCGAGAAAGGCCTGCATGTCATCGATCGGGCTGCGCGCCATTGCTGAGCCATGCTCATAACTTCATGGAGATTATTCATCCTAATCGACGGCAACTCAGCTGGCTATATTGGCTGCCAGCAAGGAGTGCTGACTATGCTCGCCACTATCCTCTACGCTCCGGGCGACGTGCGCGTCGAACAGCGCGACGAACCAAAAATCCTGAAACCCACGGATGCGATCATCCGCCTCTCGGCCACCTGCATCTGCGGCTCCGACCTCTGGCCGTTCCGCGGCGCCAACGAGGTCGCCTCACCCATGGCGATGGGCCACGAATATTGTGGCGTGGTGGTCGAAGTCGGCAGCGAGGTGAGGACCGTGCGGCCGGGCCAGTTCGTCGTTGGCTCGTTCGTCCTCTCCGACAACACCTGCCCGCATTGCCGCTACGGCTTCCAGTCGTCCTGCGAGCAGCGCGAGTTCATGACCGGCGGCCAGGCCGAGCTGGCGCGCGTACCGCTCGCCGATGGCACGTTGATCGCCACTGCCGAATTGCCCCCCGACGACCTGATCCCAAGCCTCCTCGCCGCCTCCGACGTGCTTGGCACCGGCTGGTATGCCGCCGACGCGGCCCGCGTGCAGCCCGGCTCCACCGTGGTCGTCGTCGGTGACGGCGCAGTAGGCCTGATGGGGGTGCTGGCGGCGAGGCAGCTCGGCGCCGATCGCATCATCGCCATGAGCCGGCACAAGTCACGGCAGGATCTGGCGCTCGACTATGGCGCAACCGATATCGTCGCCGAGCGTGGTGACGCCGGCGTGGCGCGGGTCCGTGAGCTCACCCAGCGCGTCGGCGCCGACGCCGTGCTCGAATGCGTCGGCACGCAGCAGTCGATGCAGACCGCCATCGACTGCGCCCGTCCGGGCTCGATGATCGGATATGTCGGCGTCCCGCACGGCGTCACCTTCGACGGCCAATCGCTGTTCTTTGCGCAGCGCGGCATGATCGGCGGTCCGGCTCCGGTCCGCCGCTTCCTGCCGCAGCTGCTGGACCTGATCCTCACCCGCAAGATCAACCCCGGCAGGGTCTTCGACCTCGAACTGCCGCTCCGCGATGCCGCACTGGGCTATCGCGCCATGGACGAGCGCCGCGCCATCAAGGCGCTGCTACGCCCGTAATTCCGAAAAGGAAATCAAGATGCAAAAGCGCAAACTCGGACAGGGCCTCGAAGTCTCGGCCATTGGGCTGGGCTGCATGGGGATGAGCCAGTCCTACGCCCCGTTCCCGGAAAAATCCGCTTCGATCGCGCTGATCCGCGCGGCCGTCGATCGCGGTCTCAGCTTCTTCGATACTGCCGAGGTCTATGGCCCCTTTGGCAACGAAGAGATCGTCGGTGAGGCACTGGCGCCGGTGCGCGATCAGGTGGTGATCGCCACCAAGTTCGGTTTCCAGTATCAGGACGGCAAGTCGAACGGCGTCAACAGCCGGCCGGAACATATCCGGCAGGCGCTGGAGGGTTCGCTCAAGCGGCTGCGCACCGACCGCATCGATCTCTACTACCAGCACCGCGTCGATCCGAACGTGCCGATCGAGGATGTCGCCGGCACGGTCCGCGACCTCATTGCCGAGGGCAAGGTCAAGCATTTCGGCATGTCCGAGGCGGGCCCCCAGACCATCCGCCGGGCCCACGCCGTGCAACCGGTCAGCGCGTTGCAGAACGAGTACTCGCTGTGGTTCCAGCGCCCGCCGGTGCTCGACCTGCTCGAGGAGCTCGATATCGGCCTCGTCGCCTACAGTCCGCTCGGCAAGGGCTTCCTTGCCGGCAAGATCACCGAGGCCACCACCTTCGAAGCCCACGACATCCGCAACACCATTCCGCGCTTCACCCCTGCGGCGCGCGCCGCCAACCAGGCAATGGTCGATCTCCTCGCCCGCATCGGCGGCCAGCTCGATGCCACGCCGGCCCAGGTGGCGCTCGCCTGGCTGCTGGCCCAGCGTTCGTGGATCGTCCCGATACCCGGCACCACCAAGTTGCCGCGCCTTGAAGAGAACATCGCCGCGGCGTCGCTCGAGCTGTCGCCCGAAACCCTCGCCGAGATCGACGCTGCCGCGGCGGCGATCGAAGTAGAGGGCGCTCGCTACAATGAGCAGCAGGAGCGCGCCACCGGGCTCTGACCAGCGACAGGCCCTACGGGACGACGATCTCCGACCCGGTCTTGACCCGGTCAAGCGCCACCAGGGTGCGAAAGCTCGCCACCGCCTCGTTCTGTGCGAACAGCCGCCGGGTCGTCGCCTCATAGCTCACCATGTCGGGCGAGACGATGATCAGGACGAAGCTGGTGCCGCCGGTCACGTAGTAGCACTGCTGCACTTCGGGCGCGTCGCGGAACAACGCCTTGGCCGCGTCGACCGTCTGCAGCCGCTCGTTGGCAAGGTGCACCTCGACGATTGCCGTGATCCCCATCTGAACGGCGCGGGTATCGAGCACAGCGACGTTCTTCTCGATCACACCCGCGGCTTCCATCGCGGCGATGCGGCGCTGCACTGCGGCTGAGGAGAGGTTCACCGCCTCGGCAATGCTGCGCTGCGGGGTCTTGTTGTCGCGCTGGATGATCCTGAGGATGGCGCGATCGAAGCTGTCGAGCTTGCGCGGCGGAGCTTTGGCTTGGGTCATGGGTGAGTTTTTGTTGCATTTGGGGCGGCAATCAAGAGCGCAACGCTCGCCTGGCTGATGATACCCCTCGCTTCGATCCTCGCGAGGCCAGCTTGAGCACCACCACCGCCGCACCATCGGGCGCCTATCGGACCACTCTCGGCCTCGCTTTCGGCGTTGGCGCCGGGGCGCTGTGGGGGCTGGTGTTCCTCGCCCCGGAACTGGTGCGCAGCTTCAGTCCGCTCGAGCTTGCTGCCGGACGCTACCTCGCCTACGGCGTCATTTCCGCCCTGCTGATCGTGCCGCGCTGGCGGGCGTTGCGCGCCGTTCTCACTCGCCGCGACTGGCTGTCGCTGGTCTGGCTGGCGCTGGCCGGCAACACGCTCTACTACATCCTTGTCGCCTCGGCGGTGCAACTGGGCAGCGTCGCCATGGCCTCGCTGGTCGTCGGCTTCCTGCCGGTCACCGTCACCGTCATCGGCAGCCGCGATCGCGGTGCGGTGCCGCTCCGCGCGCTGCTGCCCTCGCTGCTGCTCTGCGCTGCCGGGGCGCTCAGCATCGGCTGGCAGGCCGTTGCAGCAGCGCCGACAGCCGCGGTCGGCACCGAACTGCTGGGCCTCCTCTGCGCCGTCGGCGCGCTCGCCTCGTGGACCGCCTATGCCGTCGGCAACAGCCGCTGTCTCGCCCGGCTGCCGCATTTGTCGGCGCATGACTGGAGCCTGCTCACCGGCGTCGTCACCGGCGCCCAGGCCCTGCTGATGGTGCCGCTCATCGCCCTCATTCAGCCGCAGCACGCGCCGGCAGAATGGCTGCAGTTCGCCGGCGTCTCCATCGGCGTCGCAGTGCTGGCGTCGATCTGCGGCAATGCGTTGTGGAACCAGATGAGCCGGCTGCTGCCGCTCACCCTCGTCGGGCAGATGATCGTGTTCGAGACGGTGTTTGCCCTGCTCTACGGGTTCCTTTGGGAACAGCGCTGGCCTCAGCCGCTGGAAGTCCTCGCCTGTGCCTTCGTCCTCGCCGGCGTGATCTCGTGCCTCAGGGCGCATCGTGGCCACCGTGCCCCGTCAGCGCACCCGGACGTCGACGAGCAGGCGGCAGGCTAGAGCGCTTCCGCCTCGTATCCCCTCTCCCCTCTGAGGAGAGGGGGCGGCAACCGCCGGCAGTGACCCGCTAAGCCCGCCCTCTGCTTCCGCTCTAGTTCAGCACGACGATCGCTTCGACCTCGAACAGCATCGGCTCGATTGCCAGCTTGGGTACCGGCACCAGCGTCTGCGCCGGCAGCCTGTCGCCGAACATTGTTTTGACGTTCTCGGTCAGCACGCCGAGCTTCGACATGTCGTGGTCGACCACGAAAATCGTCAGCTTGGCCACCTGGTCGGGCGTCGCCCCGATTCCCTCGAGCGCCGCACCGAGGTTGGCATAGGCCTGCTTCACCTGCGCGGCGAAGTCGGGCGCGAGACCGCCAGTGCTGTCCTGCCCGCCCTGTCCCGAAATGTAGGCGATCTTCGCACCGGCGGGCACGATCACCGCCGTGCTGTAGCCGTTCGGCGTGGGGTCGAAGAGGTTCGCCGGATTGACGATGCTGAGCCTGCTTTCGTCCGCCAACGTTGCGGTGGATGCGCCTGCGGTCATGATGAATAGCCCTCCGATAAGCAGCTGGGTGAATGTGCGTGACATGGTGTTTCTCGTAGCTCCGCGGATCCGCGAGAGGCTCGCGGCCGACAAGGATTGAGCGTTGATCGATTGCGCCTTACGTCTGACTCGTACGGTGTACGGGAACGTGACATCGTACGATGTACGAGTCAATCGGGCAGGGGCGACATTTGCCGTCGCGCGTGGAGCGCTTTCAGAGTAGTTGCAGACTTTACCGGTTCGAAAGCGCGATAAAATCAATAGCCTGGGGCGTTTCGACGTTTCAGAAGACGGCGAAACGCTCCCCTGGATCCCTGGGACTGACAGCGAGGACCACATGCCAACCAAACCCAGCGGCGCTCCGGCGAGGCGCTCCCGAAGCACCGGTGCAGCCACCGCCTCGGGCGGCCCGCCGCTCTCGCTGGAGCGCATCGTCGCCACTGCCGTGGATCTGCTCGACAGCCAAGGGGTCGATGGCCTGTCGATGCGCCGGCTGGCCGATCGGCTCGGCGCCGGCGCGATGAGTCTGTATTGGCATGTGGGGAACAAGGAGGAGGTCTTCGACCTGGCCCTCGACGCCGTCCTTGCCTACGGCCCGACCGAAGCTGATGCCCGCGACTGGCGCGCCAGTGTCGTCCACATGCTCGAGGATTGGCGCGCCGCCATGCTGCGCCACCCCTGGTCGGCCGCCCTGCTGCCGCGTCGCGCCCTCGGTCCGAGCATGCTGGGGCGCCTCGAACTGCTCAGCCGGACCCTGTCGCGGGCTGGTGTGGCCGATGCCGACCTGAACGTCGCGATCTGGTCGGTGTGGAACTATGTGATGGGCGCTGCCATCACCCGTGGCAGCTTTGACCGCTCGCCCGATGATCTCGCGGCCGCGCAACTCCGCCTCGCCGAGCTCGGCGAGCGCTACCCGACCATCGACCGCTCGCGTCTGCTGCTCGACAGCGATTGGGACGGCGCTTTCAAGAAAGGCCTCGATCTGCTGCTCGACGGACTGGCTCCGGGCGGTGAACGTCAATGACGTGATGTCTGGCGATGGAGCCTGGTTCCGCGCTTGCCACGGCGGCGGCGCCCGACGGGTGCGGCGCGGAGTTACGATGGGGGCGCCATGCCTTGCGGCGAGCCCTCTCGGGACAGGCTAGAAGCCGCCACCGGTCTTGAAGCCGCCGCTGGTGCGGTTGCCGCTGGAGCCGGTGCGTGGGCGGGAGAACCCGCCGCCTCCACTGGAACCGCCGCCGCCAAAGCCACCACCGCCGCTGCCGGGGAGTCGGCCCCAGCCGCCGCCGAAGCCGCCGTCGCGACGGCCGCCCGAGGCACCACCACCGAAGCTCGAGTCGGGCCAGCTGAAGCCGCCGCCCGAGTTGCCGCCCCACGGCGAATCCTGCCGCTGCTGTTGCGGCTGCACGCCGCCGGTCCAGTTCTGGCTGCGTCGCCACTGGCCCCAGTAGTCCGCCGCGGTAATGCCGCCGCGCAGGAAATCATTCAGCAGGTCGCCGACCAGCTTGTCCTCGCGGAAGGTCGAACGCGGGTTGTCGAAATTCTGCTTCTTGAACTCGTACTGGATGTCCTCGAGCTCGCGCCGCCGCGCCGCCAGCGTCTTCAGCCGGGCCTTTTGCTCGCGGCTGTCGCCGTCTTCCTCGGCGGCTCGCTGCCGCGACTCGTCGATCTGCTTGACGATGGTGTCGTCCTGCCCGGTCTCGGTGGCGCGCGCTTCGGCCAGCAGCGTCTGGATGTCCTCACGGCCCAGCGCTTCGGCCAGCCCGCTCACCGCGGCGCTGAACGCCGGATCGCTCCCTTGCGCCAGTTCACGCTGCGCCCGGGCGCGCTCGTCGCGCTTGTCCTCGGCCCCGACCATCTCCTGGTCGATTGCCGCGATACGCGCCTCCGCCTTCTCCAGCAGCTCCCGCGTCGGCCGCCCGCCGGCTGCGTCCACCGCCGCCTTTTCGAGCTTGGTCACTTCCTGCTGCGCCGCCACCGCGATCTGCTCCTGGCGGTCGGCATGCTCGCGCAGCCTGAGCGGGATCTCGTTCAGCATGGCGAAGTTCACCCGCGCCTCGGGGAAGCCGACCAGCCCGGCGATCAGGCCGTCGAAATACTGGATCAGGTTGTTTTCGCGGTAGTTCTTGGTGCCGAAGCCGCGCTCCCACAGGTACATGAACAGCGGGTCGTCGCGGTAGGGCTTGCCCTTCTGCTCGCGGTCCGCCTCGGCCTGCTGGGTCTTGCGCAGGCTCTCCTCGGCGACGTGCGCCAGTTGCTCGGCGGTCCTGCGCTTGGCCGCATACTCGGGATTCTTCACCGCTTCCACGGCTACCCGGTCCGCCAGCGCCTTCAGCTCCGCCTGCGCCTTGTCGGCTGCGGCCGCCTGCTCGGTCCGCTCCTTGGCGAGCGCCGCGATCTGCTGGTCGAGCCCCCTGAGCTCATCCTCCGCGGCGCTGAGTTCGGCGCCGTGCCGGCTCAGCATCTCGCGCGCCTTCACCTCGGCCTGGCTCAGCCGGCCGGCCAGCGCGGCCTGCGACGCCGGGTCGAGCCGCACTTCGGCCAGCTGGCGCAGCAGCTCGCTCTCGGTTTCCTTGAACTTGGTGACGAGTTCGGCCGAGCGCGCCAGGCGCTTGGCGATCTCATCCTCCTCGCGGCGGATGTCGCGCAGCGCCTCGTCGAGGGAACGCAGGGCTTCCGGGCCTGACAGGCTCATGCTGCTACCACCGCGTTACCGCCCCGCCCAGAACGGGCATGACATAGTCGACGTCAAGGAAGCCGTATTCCTTCAATCCCAGGATGTTGCGCTGCAGGATGCCGTCATCCTTCTTGTCGTTCTCTACCGAGCGGTAGGTGCTTTCCGGCACCCGCACGCCCCAGATGGCGACGTTCTCGGTCTCGCCGTTTTCCTCGTTGGTGACCGGCAGCGTCAGCGGCTTGCCGTCATCGCCGATCGCCTCGACTACCACGTAGTAGTTGGTCGCCGCGGTATTGATCTCGGGGAAGGTCCAGAACCCGGTTTTCTGCCCCTCGCGGTTGACGATCCGCAACTGGTATTCCTGCCGGATCTGGTCGCGCAGCCCGGTGAGCGAGGCGATCGCCTGCTCGGCCCCGGTGCGGTCGCCTTCGGCCGCGGCGGTCTTGCCGCGCGTCCGCACCTGCTCGGCCTCGGTCACCGCCTGCTGCACCTTGGTCTCTTCGAAGATCGACTGGTACAGCGCATCCATCTGGGCCGGCAGCTTCTCGCTGAGCTCGACCCGGGCCCCTTCGACCTGTGCCTGTTGGTATGGCCGGTAGGCGAAGAAATACCCACCCAGCCCCACCACCAGGATCAGCGCGATCGCCAGCGCTGCCGGGCCCCATTTCTTGCGGCCGACATAGAGCTTGGCGAGGCTGACGCCGAGGCTCGGCTTGGGCGGCGTGTAGACGAAGCGGCTCTCGTCGAGCGCCTTCACGCCCTCCATCAGCACCGCATCGGTCACTTCGATGCCCTGCTGCTGATAGATTTCACGCAGCTTTTCGATCAGCTGCTTCTCGCGGGCATCGCCCGCGAGTTCGCGTTCGACCAGGTCCTGCCGGTGACGGAGCGTGTCGACCACGTCCATCGCCAGCATTACCTCGTCCAGCGGGGCCTTCTCGGCGGTCGCCGTCGTCGTGCTCATGTTCGAGCCCGTTCGCGCTCCAAATCAGGCCTTCTTTTCTTCGAGGATCAGCGCGTTGCCATCGGCAGCCAACTGGGCAAGACGGCGCTTCCCGTCCTCGACCGCGTCGCGGATCTCGGCCGAGTTCTTGGTCGCCGCTTCGCGCATCTCGTTGATGATGACGCGCGACTTCTCCTGGAAGGTCACCACCGAGTCGACCAGCTTCTTGACCGCGTCGGCGCGGATGGTCGGGCCGTAACCGGCCTTCACCGCGGCTTCGCCCACCCGGTCGCCGATCTCCGAAAGCGTCTCGAGGCTCTTGGACATGCCTTCCTTCATCGCGTTCAGCGTCTCGGTCGATTCATGCAGGCCGAACAGTCCGGTGAACGAAGCGCTGAGCGCGGTGAACACCGTCTCATTGGTCGAAAAGAACGAGATCGCCTGCTGGTAGACCCGCTCCTTGGCCTGCGTCGTCTGCATCAGCCGCGCCATCACCACCTCCGACGTGGAGTAGGAGATGGTCAGGTTGTCGCTCAGATCCTTGGCGATCTGGTAGCGGCGTTCCTCGTTCTGCAGGTCGCGCAGCTTCTCGTCGCGGTCCATCTCGAGTTTGGCGCGGTCGGCCGGGGTGCCGGTGGTAAACGCTGCAAGCGCATCGCCCGCCGCCTTCAGGATCGCCTTCTTGTCGTCGAGCTTCTTGGTTGCGACGTCGAGCAGCTCGAGCGCCATCACTTCGGATTGCTTCAGCGCCCCGCGGAAATCGCGGTAGGCCTCGAGGATGGTGTGCTCGCGGTCGACCTGGTTCTTGGTCTCCTTGGAGACGTCGAGATAGATGTTGCGGATCTTGTCGAAGCGCGAGGCGATGTCGCCGCGGCTGACCTTCATCCAGACGTTGGAAACCCGCTCCATCAGGTCGAGCTTGCCGTCGTCGAGCTGGTCGACCATGCCCTTGGCATCGTCGCGGATCGAGTTGAAGCCGTTGGTGATGTCTTCGTAGCGCTCGCCGACATTCATCGCCGCGACCTGGCTGCGCACCACTTCATTGAAGGCGCTCGCCTGGGTCAGCGTGCGGCCGATCAGGATGACCTTGTTCTCGTCGAGTCCGGTGATCTCGTTCAACAGGCCGGTAATCGGCTGCTCACCGGCCTGCTCGGGCCAAATGCCGAGCTGCTTGATCGCCCCCATCGCCTTGTCGAGATACTGCAGGGGCTTTTCCATCACTTCAGTGGCCATTTGGATGCGTTTCCCTCTATCGGTCACCTTGGGGTGACATGATTCACGTTCTCGGCGTCAGTTGCCAATCTTGCTTATATCGGCCCCGCCTGTTTTGCGCGATATGGTGCTTAAAAGCCTCACGAAAAGAGCATTGCGAGAAGTTTGCGGCAACCGTTGCAGCGCTGCCGCGGTTGTCCATCCGGATCCCGCGCACTAGCTTGGTTTGAGACGGCACAATGGCGAGGAAATGACGGCATGGAATTCGGCGGCAGGTACCTCGTCTCGGCGCCCCGGCAGCGGGTCTGGCAGGCGCTCAACGACACCCAGGTGCTCAAGGCCATCATTCCGGGCTGCCGCCGCATCGACTGGACCGGCGAAACCACGCTCGAGCTGGAGATCGAGGTCAATCTCGGCCTGATGCAGCCGGTGTTTTCCGGTGATCTGGAGCTGCGCGACGTCGTCCCGGCCGAAAGCTACACCCTCGCCGGCAAGGGCCGCGGCGGCCTGCTCGGCAAGGCCGAAGCCGCCGCCGACATCGTGCTTTCCGATGCCGGCCCGCATACCCAACTGGTGTTCACCGCCAATGGCGGCGCTGATGGCGGCATCATGAAGCTCGGCAAATCCCTGATCGGCAACTCCGCCCAGAAGCTCATCGACGGCTTTTTCAAGCGCTTCGGCGAAGCCATGGGCGTCGAGGTGAAGCCGATCGCCGGTTGATCTCCCGCAGGCAAGCGCTTGGGCTGCGGCGGCCGCCAGTTCCTGCCGAGATAAACCTTCCCGCACGAATTTTGCCCACTTGGTCAAAATTTGCGCAGCGCCCTCTTGCAGAGCGCCGGTTTGCAGGATTGTATTCCTCCCAACGCGCCGGGCTGTCAGGGCGGCATGTGCCGTTGCCGGACGCGATACAGGGAGACTGATCCATGAACTATTTCACCAAGCGCATTTCTGCGCTCGCGGCTGGCGTGGCGCTGTCGGTGCTCGCCGCTGGTGTTGCGCTCGCCGATCCGGCGGTCATCTATGACCTGGGCGGCAAGTTCGACAAATCCTTCAACGAGGCGGCCTATAACGGCGCCGAGGCCTGGAAGAAGGAAACCGGTGGCAGCTTCACCGATCTCGAGCTGCAGAACGATGCGCAGCGCGAGCAGGCGCTCCGCCGCTTCGCCTCGCAGGGCGCCAACCCGATCGTGATGGCCGGCTTCTCCTGGGGCACCGCGCTCGCCACTGTCGCCGCCGAGTTCCCCGATACCCATTTCGTGGTGATCGACGCCGTTGTCGATGCGCCGAATGTGCAGTCGATCATCTTCGACGAGCACACCGGCTCGTTCCTTGTCGGCGCCATCGCCGCGCTGAAGTCGCAGACCGGCACCGTGGGCTTCGTGGGCGGCATGGACGTGCCGATCATCCACAAGTTCTACTGTGGTTACCAGCAGGGCGCCAAGGCTGCCAAACCCGACGTGAAGGTCATCGAAAACTACACCGGCACCACCCCGGCCGCCTGGAATGATCCGGTCACCGCCGGTGAACTGACCAAGGCGCAGTTCGATGCCGGCGCCGACGTGGTCTTCGCCGCCGCCGGCGGTTCGGGCCTCGGCGTGCTGCAGGCCGCTGCTGACGCTGGCAAGTTCTCGATCGGCGTCGACAGCAACCAGAACTACCTGCACCCCGGCTCCGTGCTGACCTCGATGCAAAAGCGTGTCGACGTCGCGGTGCAGAACGCCCTGACCGACGCGAACTTCAAGCCGGGCCTCACCGTCCTCGGCCTCAAGGAAAACGGCGTCGGCTATGCGCTGGACGACAACAACAAGGCGCTGATCACCGACGACATCAAGACGGCGGTCGACAAGTTCTCGGCTGACATCCAGTCGGGCGCGATCACCGTCCACGACTACACCGCCGACAACACCTGCCCGTAAGGTCCCCCGCGTGACCGAACCCGTGCAGAACGGCGACAATCAGCAGCGGTCCCAAGGGGCCGCTGCATCCGATTTGGCCCAGTCTGATCTGGCGATCGAGCTGATCGGCATCAACAAGCGCTTCGGCGCCGTGCATGCCAACAAGGACATCGACCTCAAGGTCCGTCGCGGCACGGTGCACGGCATCGTCGGCGAGAACGGCGCCGGCAAGTCGACGCTGATGTCGATCCTTTATGGCTTCTACACTGCCGATAGCGGCGAGATCCGCGTCAACGGCACTCCCCATGCCATCACCGACAGCCGCCACGCGCTGGCGCTCGGCATCGGCATGGTGCACCAGCACTTCATGCTGGTCGACAATTTCTCGATCCTCGAGAACGTCGTGCTCGGCGCCGAGGATAGCGCCCTGCTGGGCCCCAGCCTCGATCGCGCCAGGAAGGAACTGACGCGCCTCGCCAAGGAATATCGGCTCGACGTCAATCCCGATGCCATCATCGAGGATGTTTCCGTCGGCACCCAGCAGCGCGTCGAAATCCTTAAGGCGCTGTATCGTGGCGCCGATGTGCTGATCCTCGATGAACCGACGGGCGTGCTCACCCCGGCCGAGGCGGACGATCTGTTCCGCGTGCTCCGCACCCTGCGTGACCAGGGCAAGACCATCATCCTCATCACCCACAAGCTGCGCGAGATCATGGCCATTACCGACTACGTGTCGGTGATGCGTCAGGGCGCCATGGTGGATACGCTCAAGACCTCGGAGACCAACCCCGAGCAGCTCGCCGAGCTGATGGTCGGCCGCCATGTGCTGCTGCGCGTCGAAAAGTCCGCCGCCAAGCCGGGTGACACCTTCCTGTCGGTCGAGAATCTGGTGGTCAAGGACGACCTCGGCGTTACCCGGGTCAAGGATGTGAGTTTCACCGTGCGAGCCGGCGAGATCGTCGGCATCGCCGGCGTCGCGGGCAACGGGCAGTCCGAACTGCTCGAATCCATTTCCGGCATGCGCGACCAGACGAGCGGCATTGTCCGTTTGAAGGGCACGCCACTCTCGCTCGAAGGCGATGACGGCGCGCATCGCGCCCGTAAGGCCGGCCTCGCCCACGTGCCGGAAGACCGGCAACGCATGGGCCTGATCACCGCCTTCGAGGAGTGGGAAAACGCCATGCTCGGCTACGAGGACGATCCCGTCTACGGCAAGGGCGTCCTGCTCGACATTCCCGCTGCGCGGGCGAAGGCCCGCGAGCGAATCCAGCAGTTCGACATCCGCCCCGCCAACGAGCGGCTGAAGACCGCCAACTTCTCCGGCGGTAACCAGCAGAAGATCGTGCTGGCGCGCGAGATGTCGTCGGATCCCGAGGTGCTGATCGTCGGCCAGCCGACCCGCGGCGTCGATATCGGCGCGATCGAGTTCATCCACAATCAGATCATCAAGATGCGTGATGCCGGCAAGGCGATCCTTGTCGTCTCGGTCGAACTCGACGAAATCCGCTCGCTCGCCGACCGCATCCTCGTGATGTTCGATGGCCACATCGTCGGCGAAGCCGACCCCGCCACCGCCACCGAAGGCGAGCTTGGCCTGATGATGGCCGGCGTTACCGACAAGAAGGCGGCACCCCAGGCGCGCGTCGCGGCCGAAGGACAAGTGCCATGAGTAGCGCCATCCTCAAACCGCTGCCGCGCTGGGCCGACGTGGTCCTGTTGCCGCTCCTCAATCTGGCGCTCGCTTTCATCGTTTCGGGCCTTGTCGTTCTTGCCATCGGGCAGGATCCGCTGGCGGCGCTCAATGCCATCGTCACCGGCGCCTTCGGCAACGGCTACAATTTCGGCTACACGCTCTACTACTCGACCAACTTCATCTTCACCGGCCTCGCCGTGGCGGTCGCCGCGCATGCTGGGCTGTTCAACATCGGCGGCAACGGCCAGGCCTATATCGCCGGCCTCGGCGTCATCGCGGTGGCGCTGCCGCTGCAGTTCCTGCCCTGGTGGATTACCTTCCCGATCGCCATCGTCGCCGGTGCGGCAGTGGGTGGGCTGTGGGGCTTCATCCCGGGCTGGCTGCAGGCCAAGCGCGGTTCGCACGTCGTCATCACCACCATCATGTTCAACTTCATCGCCGCGGCGATCATGGTCTACATGGTGGTGAACGTGTTGAAGCCGGCCGGTATCCTCGCGCCCGAATCCGCGATGATCGCCCCCGAGGGGCGCATGCCGAAACTCGGCGCCTTCATCCCGTGGTTCAAGAATACCGATGTCAATTTCACGCTGCTTCTGGCGCTCGTCTGCCTCGTCGGCGCCTACATCCTGATCTGGCATACCCGCTTCGGCTTCGCCATGCGGGCGTTGGGGCAGAACTCGACCGCCACCCGCTATGCCGGCATGTCGAACAGCCGCATCATCATGATCGTCATGACCATGTCCGGCGCGCTCGCCGGCATGGTGGCGGTCAACCAGGTGGTCGGCGTACAGTACCGGCTGGTGCTCGATTACGTCGCCGATGCCGGTTTCGTCGGGATCGCCGTGGCACTGATGGGCCGCAATCACCCGATCGGCATCCTCCTCGCCGCGGTGCTGTTCGGTGCGCTCTACCAGGGCGGCAACGAGCTGCAATATGTCATCCCGGGGTTATCGAAGGAAATGGTCGTCGTCATCCAGGCGCTGGTCATCCTGTTCACCGGCGCCATGGAAGGGCTGTTCCGCCCCGGCCTGCAGCGCATCTTCATGACGTTGTCGCCACGCCAAAGGGCGGCCGCCATCGAAGCCAACAGCGTCAAGTCGGGGAGCTGAGCCATGGACCTTGGTCTCATCCTCTCCACCCTCGACGCGACGCTCCGGCTGTCGACGCCGCTGCTGCTCGCCTGTCTCGCCGGGCTCTACTCCGAGCGGGCCGGCGTGTTCGATATCGGCCTTGAGGGCAAGATGTTGGCCTCGGCTTTCGCTGCGGCTGCGGTCGCGGCGGTCACCGCCAATGTCTGGCTGGGCCTGCTCGCCGGCCTTGCCGTCTCGATCACCACGGCGGGCCTCCAGGGCGCCGCTGCCATCACGCTCAAGGGCAACCAACTGATCGCCGGTGTCGCCATCAACATGCTGGCCGCCGGCCTCACCACCTTCCTCGGCATCCAGTGGTTCGGGCAGGGCGGGCGCACCCCCCAGCTCAAGGCCGGCGAACGCTTCACGGACATCACGCTGCCGTTCGCCGACGAACTGCAGGGTATCCCCGTGCTCGGCCCGATCTACCACGACCTGATCTCCGGCCATAACCTGCTCGTCTACATCGCCTTCCTTGCCGTGCCGATCACCTGGTTCGTGCTGTTCCGCACCCGCTTCGGCCTCCGCCTTCGCGCTGTTGGCGAGAACCCCAAAGCGGTCGACACCGCTGGCATCTCGGTCACCAAGCTGCGCTATCAGGCGGTGCTGATCACCGGGTTCCTCTGCGGCCTCGCCGGGGCGTTCTTCTCGATCGCCCAGGGTTCCGGCTTCGGCAACAACATGACCGCCGGCAAGGGCTTTATCGCGCTCGCCGCGCTGATCTTCGCCAAGTGGAAACCGGTGCCGGCAATGTTCACCTGCCTGCTGTTCGGTTTCCTCGATGCGCTGCAGATCCGCCTGCAGGGCGCCGAGATTTTCGGCGTCGGCGTACCCGTCCAGGCCATTCAGGCGCTGCCTTACCTGCTGACGGTGATCCTCCTGGCCGGCTTCATCGGCAAGGCCGTCGGCCCCAAGGCCGGTGGCGTCGCCTACACCAAGGAACGCTGAGTTGGGCTCCGTCTCGCACCGGGCACCGGCCCCCACCTCCCCCTCGACGGGGGAGGCAAGCGAAGCTTGTGAGCAGAGCGAACTAGCGCAGCTCGGAGGGGGTGCGCGGAGCCAGCGTGCCTGCGTCGCACACAGAAGCCCTCAGCAGAAGATCGACCATGCCGCACCCTAAGGACACCGAACTCCTCGCTGCCGCCGAAGCCGTTCGCGCCAAGGCCTACGCGCCCTACTCGAACTTCCACGTCGGCACCGCCATCCTTGCCGATGACGGCAGGATCTATGTCGGCTGCAATGTCGAGAACGCCGCCTATCCGATCGGCAACTGCGCCGAGCCCTCGGCCATTGCCGCCATGCTCGCCGGCGGCGCCAAGCGCATCAAGCGCGTCTACACCACCGGCCCGGGCACAACGCCCGTCACCCCGTGCGGCGGCTGCCGCCAGCGCATCCGCGAGTTCGCCGATCAGGATGTCGTCGTCGTCTCGCACGGCATCGACGGCACGCCGCTCGAGCAGACCATCGCACAGCTTCTCCCGCACTCTTTCGGCCCCGAGTTTTTGGGCCGATAATGGCAGTCAGCAAAGTGCCGCAAAATCCCGCTAAGGGTCCGCGGCAAGGAGGCCATCCCATGGAATTGCGCGTCGTCGATCAACCGGCTGGGACCAAGCCGGCAGCCGCAGCCAAATCGAAAGACCCCGCTGGGTCGCCCGCTGGCTCCCATCGCCGCAATCCCGGCTTCCCGCTCGATCTCGATTGGGTCGAACGCGTGCGCATGAACCGTTCGGCGCTCGAGCGTCGCGCGTCGACGCTGCCGGCCCGCCGTACGGTGAAGAAGGACTGGCAGGCCGCCTGGCTGTTGAAGGCCATCACCCTGATGGACCTGACGACGCTCAATTCCGACGATACCCCCGGCCGCGTCGAGCGGCTCTGCGCGAAGGCCCGCCACCCGGTCCGGCAGGACATCATCGATGGCCTGGGCGTCGCCGACCTCCAGGTGAAACCGGCAGCCGTTTGCGTCTACCACTCCTTCGTCAAGACCGCCGTCGAGGCGCTGAAGGGCACCGGCATCAATGTCGCGGCAGTCTCCACGGCGTTCCCGCACGGCCTCGCGCCGCTGAGCACGCGCCTCGCCGAGATCGAAGCCTCGGTGGCTGACGGCGCCAGCGAGATCGATATCGTCATCGAGCGCGGCATGGTGCTGCGCGGCGATTGGCAGGCGCTCTATGACGAGGTCCGCGCCATGCGCAAGGCCTGCGGCGATGCCCACATCAAGACAATCCTCGGCACCGGCGAACTGGCGACGCAGACCAATGTCGCCAAGGCCTCGCTGGTGTGCATGCTGGCCGGCGCCGATTTCATAAAAACCTCGACCGGCAAGGAAAAGGTCAACGCCAACCTGCAGACCTCGCTGTCGATGGTGCGGATGATCCGCTGGTTCCACGAGGAAACCGGCATCGAGATCGGCTACAAGCCGGCCGGCGGCATCGCCACGGCGAAGCTGTCGCTCGATTACATGGCGCTGATCAAGGAAGAGCTCGGCACCCACTGGCTGCGGCCCCACCTGTTCAGGTTCGGCGCGTCGAGCCTGCTCACGGACATCGAGCGGCAGCTTGAACACACGCTGACCGGCCACTATGCCGCCGATTACCGGATGCCGATGGTCTAGCCATCTCTTGCGAACTGAGGGGCAGTTGCGATGATGCGTGCTGTTGCGTACGCGGCTACACTCTGGCTCTCCTCGCTGGTGAGTTCCCTGGCGTGCCAGATCGACGCCGACTATCGGCCGCCGCCCTGGGAAGCGCAGATCGACAAGGCGTCCGTCGTCTTCATCGGACATGTGACGGCGATAAGGCCGAACGCGAAGCCAGGAGGTTGGCCAGACCGGGTGTTCTTCAGCGTTGAAACACCCGTTAGCGGTCAGCTAGGCCCGTCCTTCGAGGCTACGCAGGCAGGTGACGGCAATTGCGGCATCACGTTTCAAGTCGGAGATTGGGTCATTTTCGCCGGAGATTACGAGCTAGACCCGACGGTCTTCCTGGCTGATCCGCTTACAAGAGATCAGAAGATGAAGTTAGGCTACCTGAAAAAAATGCTCGCCAGGGCGGCGCACGATGCCGAGGGAAGAACGAAATGAACAAGATCGCTGAAATCTTCACCTCCCTCGACTATGGCCCGGCTCCCGAGTCCGCCGATGTGGCGCTGGCCTGGCTGAGCGCGCACGACAACACGTTCGGCCACTTCATCAACGGCGCCTGGACCAAGCCGGGCAAGACCTTTGCCTCTGAGAACCCCGCCAACGGCAAGAAGCTCGCCGACGTCACCGATGGCACCGCCGCCGACGTCGATGCGGCGGTGAAAGCCGCGCGTGCCGCGTTCCCGAAATGGTCGGCCCTCTCCGGCTACCAGCGCGGCAAGTACCTCTATGCCATCGCCCGGCTGATCCAGAAGCACAGCCGCCTGTTCGCGGTGCTCGAGACCATGGACAACGGCAAGCCGATCCGTGAGAGCCGCGACGTCGATATCCCGCTGGTGGCCCGGCATTTCTACCACCACGCCGGTTGGGCCCAGCACCTCGAGCGTGAGTTCCCCGATCACGTGCCCTATGGCGTCTGCGGCCAGATCATCCCGTGGAACTTCCCGCTGCTGATGCTGGCCTGGAAGATCGCCCCGGCACTCGCCGCCGGCAACACCGTGGTGCTGAAGCCGGCCGAGTTCACCTCGCTCACCGCGCTGCTGTTCGCCGAAATCTGCGACAAGGCGCACCTGCCCAAGGGCGTCGTCAACATCGTCACCGGCGAGGGCGATACCGGCGCCGCCATCACCGGCCACCCCGATATCGACAAGATCGCCTTCACCGGCTCGACCGAGGTGGGGAAGATCATTCGCCGCGCCACGGCCGGCACCGGCAAGGGCCTGTCGCTCGAGCTTGGCGGCAAGTCGCCCTACATCGTCTTCGACGATGCCGATATCGACAGCGCCATCGAGGGCCTCGTCGATACCATCTGGTTCAACCAGGGCCAGGTCTGCTGCGCCGGCTCGCGCCTCTTGGTCCAGGAATCGATCGAAGAACGCTTCATCGAAAAGCTGAAGAAGCGCATGTCGACCCTGCGGGTCGGCGATCCGCTCGACAAGGCGGTGGATATCGGCGCGCTGGTCGCTCCGGTGCAGGTCGAACGGGTCCGCGACCTGGTCAAGAAGGGCGTCGCCGAAGGCGGCCAGCTCTACGAGCCCGATATCGACGTGCCGGGCGGCGGCTGCTTCATCAAGCCGACACTGATCACCAATGTGTCGACCGCCAACATCGTCGCCAACGAGGAGATCTTCGGGCCGGTGCTGGTCGAGATGAGCTTCCGCACCCCCGAGGAGGCGGTAGCGCTGGCCAACAACACCCGCTACGGCCTCGCCGCCACGATCTGGACCGAGAACGTCAACCTCGCCCTCGACATCGCGCCCAAGCTCAAGGCCGGCGTGGTGTGGATCAACTCCACCAACAATTTCGACGCCGCCGTCGGTTTCGGTGGCTACAAGGAATCTGGCTTCGGCCGCGAAGGCGGCCGGGAAGGCATGGCCTTCTACCTCAAGGCGAAGTGGGAGAAGGAACTGAAGCCCTTCGTCGCCGCGACGCCCAAGCCAGCCAAGTCGGCCAATCCGCTCGACGATGCCGGCGGCATTGATCAGACCGCCAAGATGTATATCGCCGGCAAGCAGGCCCGTCCGGATTCCGGCTACTCGCGTCCGGTTCATGGACCCTCTGGCGCGCTGGTCGGCGAAGTCGGCGACGGCAATCGCAAGGATATCCGCAACGCCGTGGAAGCTGCGCGCGCCGCGCTCGGCTGGGCCACGACCTCAGCGCACAACCGCGCACAGATCCTCTATTTCCTCGCCGAGAACCTCGAGTACCGGGCCGACGAATTCGCTGCCCGCATCAAGGCGCAGACCGGTGAGGATGGCGCCGCCGAAGTTGCCGCCAGCGTCGAGCGCCTGTTTGCCTTCGCCGGCTGGGCCGACAAATATGATGGCGCGGTACACAACCCGCCGCAGCGCATGGTAGCGACAGCCATGGTCGAGGCGCTCGGCGCCATGGCTATCCTCGCCCCCCCGTCGCGGCCGCTGCTCGGGTCCATCGCGCTTGTCGCCCCAGCGCTCGCCATGGGTAACACCGTGGTGTTGGTGCCGTCCGAGAAATCGCCGCTGTCGATGACCGATTTCTACCAGGTGCTCGAAACCTCCGACGTGCCCTCTGGCGTCCTCAACATCGTCACCGGGGAAAGCAAGGTGCTGGCCAAGACGCTGGCCGAACACGACGGCATCGACGCCATCTGGTTCGCCGGCGACGCCGAAACCTCCGCCATGGTCGAAAAAGCCTCGGCCGGCAACGTCAAGCAAACCTGGACCAGCCGCGGCCTCTACTACGACCTGAGCGACAAGGCGAAATTCGAAGGCGACTACTTCCTGCGCCGTGCGACGCAGGTGAAGAACGTGTGGATCCCGTACGGGGCGTAAGGGCGGCATTGAGAACCTGCTGCAACCGGCCGTTGTGTGAGGGTCTCCCTCCCCGTTCTTAGGGGGAGGGGACAGGGGTGGGGGTCGGCCAGCGCCGGAGCCAGGGCATGAGCACAACGCGCGCGCGCCAGCTCCGCCGCGATCCGACGATGCCCGAACGCCACCTCTGGGCCATCCTCCACAGCTTCCGACAACGCGGCTATCACTTCCGCCGCCAGTACCCGATCGGTCCCTACTACGCCGATTTTGCCTGCATCCACGCCAAGCTGATCATCGAAGCCGACGGCGACAGCCACGCATCGCAGGTCGCCAACGATCGTGAGCGTGATGCCTTCCTCCGTGCCCGCGGTTTCCGCGTCCTGCGCCTGTGGAACAACGAGATCATGGGCAACGCCGAGGGTGTGTACGAGGTCATTGCCCAAGCACTGGCCGAAGTGCCCTCACTGACCCCCACTCCCCCTCAGAAGGGGGAGGGAGGCCCCGACTGCGAAAACAGCGGTCCGGCCTCAAGAATCTCTCCGCCCGCACCGGTGACAGCAGCTAACGTCTCCCTCCCCCGGTTGAGGGGGAGGGGACAAAGGGCGGGGGTCAGGCCGCACCGGCAACTGAGGGAGAAGCGGTGTCCGCCTTCCGCGGCAAAAACACCGCCTCCAGCAGCGACAGCAGCGCGATCGCCCCGACCATCGCTCCGCTCGTCAGCACCACGCGCTGCACCACCACTTCGAAGGCATCTCGGGCGCCGAAGGTCGACGACAGCAGCATCACCAGCGCCACCGAGCAGATGTACTGGTAGTAGAGCGGCCGGCTCTCCCCGGTCGTCATCTTGTCGATCAAGACGAAGGTGATCAGCGCGAGCAGCGCCACCAGCACCGGGAACTGCGGCACCACGTAGTAGATCGCCATGGCGCCCACTGCCACCACCGCGCCGACGATGGTGCCGCCGCCGCGGTCGATCAACTGCTGCAGCCGCCCGCCGCGATCCGGCTCGGCGCAGATGAAGGCCAGCATGATCGGCACGATCAGCAGGTTCATGTCGCCGGTCGCATAGGTGGCGATCATGATCGGCACGTAGACGGCGAGCCGGATCAGCAGCTCGGCGGCGGGGTTCTCGGTCTCGAACGGCTTCGGCTGCTCGACATGCACGCGGGTGGTCTGTGGCGGGAACAGGATGTTGAGCACCACCGCGGTCACCCCGACGATCAGGCCGCCCGTCGCCATCGAGTCGCGGATCGCCACCAGCGCCTGGTCGCTGTAGAGCACCGACATCGACATCATGGCGGGGAACACCGTCAGCATAACGCCCAGGCGTGAGCCCCTGAACAGCATCAGGCCGATGCCCGCCGCCGCCAGGGCCACGTTGACGATGACGAACAGCATCGGTTCGCTCACCGTCGCCGCCGCCAGCCAGCTGAACACGAACGCCATCACCGGCAGCATCACCGGGCCCATGAACGAGCGAAGGTTGAGCGCGCCGCGCTGGTTCGACATCAGGCTCATCCCCAGCACGACCGGCATCATCGGCTGCGTGACGCCGAGCGGGTCGGCGAGGATCACGCAGATCGCGACGCTGAGCGCGGTGCGGAGCGCCAGGTACGGATCCTCGTTGGGGTCGACGCGGGTCAGCTCTTCCATTTTCGCCTCCTCGGTTCGCGAAGGATTGCTAGTTGAGGCCCGACAGCAGGCCGCTGATGCCCATCAACCCACGGGCGATGGCCGGCACGATGCCGTCTTCCGGCACGATCAGGACGCTCGCTTCCGAGCCGAGCCGCACATTGGCGGGGAGCGCACTCATGTCGTCGATGCTGACCCGCACCGGGATCTTTCGCGCCGGCGGGAACCAGCGGGTATCGTTCGACGACTGTGCGAGGCCATTGGCCGTGGTGCGGCCGCTATTGATGCCCCAGGCGATGCTGTCGACCGTGGCTTCGAATTGCTTGCCCGGTGCGGCCTCGAACATCACCACGGCCTTGTCGCCCGGTTGGACGTTGACCAGCTGGTTTTCGCGCAGGTCCGCGATCACCATCTGCGTCTTGGGGTTGATGAAGGTGAGCGCCGGCGTGCCGGCGGCAACGAACTGCCCCTCGGCCAGCGACAGGTTCGAGACATAGCCGTCGGCCGGCGCCACCACCGTGGTGTTACGGAGCGCGAACTCCGCCTTGTCGACCGCGGCCTGCGCCGCGCGCACGTTGGGGTTGCTGGCGTCCGCCGTGCTGGCCGACGCCTTGATCCGCTCGAGATCGGCCTTTGCCGCCTCGACGTTGAGCGCCGCGGTCCTGGCGTTGGCGTCCGCCGTGTTGAACTTCGCCTGTGGCAGCAGCCCCTTGTCAAAGAGCTGTGTGGCGCGCTCCAGTTCCTGTTGGGCGATGGTCAGCGCCACCTCGGTCTGCGCCAGCTTGGCCTCTGCCGCGGGCACCGCCGCGACACCCGAAGTCACGCTATTCATCGCCTGGTCGAGCTGGCCCTTGGTCTGCGCCACGTCCATCAGGAACGTCGCGTCGTCGATCTCGAACAGCGGCTGGCCGGCCTTCACCTCGGCATTGTCCGCGATCAGCACGTGCTTGACCGGCCCGGCGACGCGCGGCGCCACCTGGGTCACCTCAGCGGTGATCGAGGCGCCAGAGGCGAATGGCGCATAATGGTCGGCCAGCGGATACCAGGCGACCACGCCGCCCAGCGTCACCAAGAGGCCCATGCCGAATAGTTTCGCCTTCCTGCGGCTTATGTTCGGCACCTCGGTCGGTGCTGCCGCGGCCTCCGCCGCAACGGCGGCGGGCAGGGGAGTCGGTGTCGGTTCCGCCACCCGCTCCACGGGAATGGTCACCACCCTGGATTCGTTGGCCGCGCGGCCGATGGCGGGAAGCCCCGCCTTGTCGGCGCTCACAGCCTCTTTGTGGTCCATCGTTGCCTGTGCCTGTGCCATAGTCCGCTCCATTGGCTGCATTGGTTCGACCCCCATCTAGTGCCGCCCATTTAACTTTGCAACAAAGATACTATGTTGCATAGCTATATTGCGCATGAGGAATGAGACGTTGGAACGAAAGCCCGAGATGGATGAGCTGCTGCGCGACCTCACCGCCGAGGTGACGCACGTCTACCGCTGGCTGGCTGAGCGGGCCGGCATCAACCACACCGATCTGATGTGCCTGTTCTTCGTGCGCTCGTCCGGCGGCAAGGCGACGCCCAAGGCCATCTCGCAGCATCTGGGTCTGACCACCGGCGCCACCGCCATCATGCTCAACCGGCTCGAGGCGGCGCGCTTCATCGAGCGCCATCCGCACCCAACCGACCGACGCGGCGTGCTGATCATGCTCGGACCCGCCACCGAGGAATCGGGTCTGTTGCAGCTGCGCGACTATGTGCTGCGCATGAACCAGCCAGTGATCGCCTCATACTCCGAGGCTGAGCTGGCGATTGTCCGCCGTTTCATCGGCGACATGCTGGCCAACACCCGCGACACGCTGCGCAAGACCCGCCTCGACAAAGGCGCGCCGGTGCCCACGGGCGAGTAGTGGGCTGGTACACGCGCCTGCGCGCCTCAGACCTCGAGCAGCGACTTCAGCGCCGTGAAATCGGAGCGGATCCACTCGAGCGCCGATGCCAACTGCTCGTCGTCCATCTCCGGCCGGCGGTAGAACACGAAGGTCACCAGTGTCCGGTTGCCATCGGCGGTGACCCGCATCGGCATCATCACCGGCTCGTCGCCCAGCTTGTACACGGCATGGTCGAGGATGCCCTCGCCATTGGGCGGGCTGAACTTGACGATGCGCGGTCCGAACTCGGTGTCCCCAGACCACTCGAGCGGGCCGATCTGGTGGAAGGTCGCCGCGTCCACCGCCGCCCAGCGCGGGTAGTTCCATGGCGAGGCCAGGAACCGGTAGACCTCGGTCACCGGCTTGTCGATATAGGTTTCGATCGGATGGGGCTCGAGCATGGCGTCTACCGTTGCCGCCTGCGGGGCGGGACGTATCCTAACCCGCCCCGCGTGAACGACGCGTTGACGCCGGACACACAAGGGCCGCCTGCACGAACCGAACAGCCGGCCCTTGCAACGAACGGAACGAGCTCAGGCGGCGTGGCCGGCTACCGTCTCCACGTAATGCGGGTTGTACATGATCCCCAGCACGTTGCCGAACGGGTCGACCACCGATGCGGTGACGAACCCGGTCTCACCGCGCTTGGTGATTGGGTCGTACTCCTTCGCGCCCAGTTCCTTCAGTCGCGCGAACGCCGCCTCGATGTCGTCGACATGCCAGAGCAGGATCGCCCCGCCTGGGCCGGGCTGCATCGCCTCGGGCGCATAGCGGCGGTCGATGATGCCGAACTCATCAGCGCTGTCGCCGATGCGGAACTCGACATAAGCAGGCTTTTCGCGGCTCGGCATCTGGAAATAAGCCTCGACACCGAACAGCTCGGCGTACCAGTCGCGGGCCGCGATCATGTCGTCGGCGAAGAAGTTGACGGTGGCCATGCCACGCAGGAAGTGATTGTTGCTCATCTGGAATTTCCCTTCATCGCTAAGCTGATGCCAAGACAATGACCGATGCGCCGAGGCCCGTATTTCAGAAACCCGCAGCGCCCGGCGAGCCGCGCGAGCTCGGCGAGCCACGCGAGCCTTACGAGCCGCGCGGTCGCCTCGATCCCCTGGGTTTCGATCGTCACGTGCAGTTTCGCACCGTGCCGCCCCCAGCCGACCTCCGGCGCTTCATCGAACACTTCTGGGTCATCCGCTGGGACGGCGCGCTGGGCCCCTACGATTCCGACCAGGTGATGCACCGGCCTTACGTCGATATCTTTCTGTCGGCCCAGGACTCCGGCATCCAGGGCACCTTCCGCGGTAAACGTACCTACTCGGCGGCTGGCAGCGGCCGGATCGTCGGTGTCCGCTTTCGTCCCGGCGCCTTCCACGCTTTCTGGGCCGGCGAGATGGCCGACCTGCAGGACAAGGTAGTGCCGCTGACATCGGTCTTTCCCTGGGCCGACGCCAAGGGCCTCGCCGCCATTCTCGCGCAGGATGACGACGGGGTGATTGCCACCCTGCTTGAGCGCCTGCGCAGCGCCTCGCCGGTGGCCGACGGCACGCTCGAGGAGATCAACGTCATCATCGCCGCCGTCGAAACCGAAGCGGCGCTGACCACCGTCAGTGCGGTCGGCGAGGCGTTCGGTCGCAGCGAGCGCTGGCTGCAGCAGGCGTTTCGCGATTATCTGGGCATCGGCCTCAAATGGCTGCTGCTGCGCAAGCGCCTGCTCGCTGCCGCCGCCGAAATCCGCTCGAGCGATGAACCCGACTGGGCCGGCATCGCCTACGATCTCGGCTACAGCAGCCAGCAGCACTTCATCACCGATTTCCGCACCGTGTTGGGCGCAACGCCGGTGCAGTACCACAAGGGCCTCACCCGCTAGCCGCGGTCACGCCGCTTCGGGGCGCACGGGTAGTCGTCCCGGCCCGGATGAAGGCGTAACTGCCCCGCCTTGCGCCGATCACATCGTGTCGCCGCCCCCACCTTGCCTTCGCCCGGCTGTCAGCGCACAACACCGCCATGACCCTGCTCCCGCAAGAAATCATCATCCGCAAGCGCGATGGTCTCGCCCTCGCCACCGACGAGATCGGCAGTTTCATCGCCGGCTTGACCGATGGCTCCGTCAGCCACGCCCAGGCTGCCGCCTTCGCCATGGCGATCTACTTTCGCGATATGTCGACAGCAGAGCGCGTCGCCCTGACCGAGGCGATGCGGGACTCGGGCACCGTGCTGGATTGGTCCGATCTCGCCGGCCCCGTCGCCGACAAGCACTCCACCGGTGGGGTAGGGGACAACACCTCGCTGATGCTGGCGCCGATCCTCGCGGCCTGCGGCGTCTACGTGCCAATGATCTCCGGCCGTGGCCTCGGCCATACCGGCGGCACGCTCGACAAGTTCGATGCCATCCCCGGTTACTCTACCAGCCCCGACAACGCCTTGTTTCGGAAGGTGGTGCGCGAGGCCGGCTGCGCCATTATCGGCCAGACCGCCGATCTCGCTCCTGCCGACAAGGTGCTCTACGCTATCCGCGACGTCACCGGCACGGTCGAATCCATCCCGCTGATTACCGCCTCGATCCTTTCGAAGAAACTTGCCGCCGGCCTCGGCGCGCTGATCCTCGACGTGAAGACCGGCTCCGGTGCCTTCATGCCGACCCTCGAGAAATCCCGCGCACTGGCCGAAAGCCTCGTCTCGGTCGCCAACGGCGCCGGCCTCCGCACCGCGGCGCTGATCACCGACATGAACGAGCCGCTGGCCTCGGCCGCCGGCAACGCTCTCGAGGTTCGCAACGCGGTCGATTTCCTTACCGGTCGCCACCAGGACCCGCGCCTCCGCCAAGTCACGCTCGACCTCTGCGCCGCCGCCCTGCAACTCACCGGCTACGCCGGCGACGCCGCGGCTGCGGTCGAAGCCGCGCTCAGCAGCGGCAAGGCGACCGAGCATTTCGCCAGGATGGTTGCCCTGCTTGGCGGCCCCGCCGATTTCGTCGAGCGGATGGACGCACATCTATCCCCCGCGCCCATCGTTCGCGATATCCTGGCTCCCGCCGCCGGTACCATCACCGCCATCGACACCCGTGGTGTCGGCATGGCTGTCGTCGCCCTCGGCGGTGGCCGTCGCCTCCCCACCGACAGCATCGATTTTGCTGTCGGCTTCGACCAGATCCTCGGTCTTGGAGCAAGAACCGACGCTCGCACCGTGCTGTGCCGCATCCATGCGCGCACTGAAGAGACGGCTGCCGATGCGACGCAACGGCTGCTGGCCGCCTACACCATCACCGACGGCCCGGCGCCAGATCATCCGCTGATCGCCGACTACGTCCCACCCACGGAGGCCTGAACAATGCCCCGCGCCATCCTCTGCATCCTCGACAGCTTCGGCATCGGCGGCGCCCCCGATGCCGCCGACTACGGCGATACCGGCGCCGACACGCTCGGCCACATCGCCGCCAACTACCAGATCTCGTTGCCGAACCTGGACGCGCTCGGGCTGGGCGCGGCCGCAAAGCTCTCCACCGGCCAGATCCCGCGCGGCCTCTCCGACCAGCCGCGTGGCGGCCGCTGGGGCGTTGGACGCGAGGTTTCGAAAGGCAAGGACACTCCGTCCGGTCATTGGGAGATCGCCGGCGTGCCGGTGCCGTTCGACTGGGGCTACTTCCCCCAGACCGAGCCGACCTTCCCACCCGAGCTCATCGCCCAGCTGATCGAGAAGTCCGGCATTCCCGGTATTCTCGGCAACAAGCACGCCTCCGGCACCGCCATCATCGCCGAACTGGGGGAGGAATCGATCCGGACCGGCAAGCCGATCTGCTACACCTCGATCGACAGCGTCTTTCAGATCGCCGCGCACGAAACCCATTTCGGCCTCGAGCGGCTTTACAAGCTCTGCGAAACCGCCTTCGAGCTCACCGCGCCACTCAATATCGGCCGCGTCATCGCCCGGCCGTTCGTCGGCGAGACGGCCGACACTTTCAAGCGCACCGGCAACCGCCGCGACTTCGCCATCGCCCCGCCCGCGCCGACGCTGCTTGACCGTGCTAAGGATGCCGGCCGACAGGTCTACGCCATCGGCAAGATCTCCGACATCTACGCGGGGCACGGCGTCACCCACAAGATCAAGGCCACCGGCAACATGGCTTTGTTCGATCGCACTCTCGAGGCCATGGAGATGGCCGCGGATGGGGCCTTCATCATGGTCAACTTCGTCGATTTCGATCAGGATTTCGGCCATCGCCGCGATGTGCCGGGCTATGCTCAGGCGCTCGAGGCCTTCGATCGCCGGCTGCCCGAGTTGATCGCGGCGCTGCGGCCCGACGATCTGGTCGTCCTCACCGCCGATCACGGCAATGACCCGACCTGGCGGGGCTCCGATCACACCCGCGAACAGACCCCGATCATGGTCTTTTCCCCAGCCCTCACGCCCGGAACCATTGGCATCCGGCCGACCTTTGCGGATATAGGAGAGAGTATCGCCCGCTGGCTTGGTCTTGCGCCCGGCCCCCACGGCAAATCCTTCCTCTAGCCCTCGAGGTATCCATGCGCGGCGTAACGGTGATCGACCACCCGATGGTGCAGCACAAGCTCACCATCATGCGCGACAAGGATACCTCCATCGCGGGGTTCCGGCGCCTGTTGCGCGAGATCGCGCACCTGATGTGCTACGAGGTGACGCGCGACCTGGAACTCGAAATGGTCGAGATCGAGACGCCGATGACCAAGATGGATGCGCCCACCATCAAGGGCAAGAAGCTGGTCTTCGCCTCGATCCTGCGCGCCGGCAACGGCCTGCTCGATGGCATGCTCGATCTGGTCCCTGCCGCCCGCGTCGCCCATATCGGCATCTACCGCGACCATGAGACGCTGCAGCCGGTCGAGTACTACTTCAAGGCGCCGTCCGAGCTCGACAACCGCCTGATCATCGTCGTCGATCCGATGCTGGCGACCGCCAACTCTTCGATCGCTGCCGTCGATAAGCTCAAGGAGCGCGGCGCCAACAACATCCGCTTCCTCTGCCTGCTCGCCGCCCCCGAGGGCATCGAAAAGTTCTCGACCGCCCATCCCGATGTGGCGATCTTCACGGCCGCCATCGACAGCCATCTCAATGAGAAGGGCTACATCATCCCCGGCCTGGGCGACGCCGGCGACCGGATGTACGGCACCAAGTAGTTCTTTCTTATCCTCCCCCGCGTGGCGGGGGAGGGGGACCAGCGAAGCTGGTGGAGGGGGCGGTCAAAGCCGCAGTCTTCCCCGAGCTCCGCAACTGGAGCGTTTCAGCTCTTCTTCAGCGGCAACCCAAGCCCGATCAGTTCCTTGCGGAGCGACTTCGGGTCGGTGAAGTGGATCGCGTGCATGCCGAACTTGCGGGCCGAGATCACGTTCGGCTCGCTGTCGTCGATGAACACGCAGGTCTCCGGCGCGAGGCCGTAGCGCTCGCAGAACACCCGGTAGAGGCGCGGATCGGGCTTCACCAGCCCCTCGAGGCCGGACACCACGGCGCCGTCGAACTTCTCGAGGAACGGCCATTCCGGCAGGCAACTCACCCACTTTTCCCACGAGAAGTTGGTGATGGCGAAGGTCGGGATATCCTCGGCGATCAGCTCGTTATGAATATCGATGGTGCCGGTGATGAATTCGCCGACCGTCTCTTTCCAGCGCAGATCGAACGCCTGGATTTCGCGCCAGTAGCGCGGATAGCGGGTGATGAGCTTGGCCACGCCCTCGGAGAAGATGTCGCCGGCGTCGAACTCGAGGTTCCAGTCCCGGGTGCAGATATTGTCCCAGAACCACTGCGCTTCCTCTTCGGTCTCGAAGAGTTTGCGGAACAGGTACATCGGGTTCCAGTCGACGAACACGCCGCCGAGGTCGAAGACGGGGATCAGGGTATCTTGCATCGGGCTGGCCTCGTAGAGCACTTACAGGTGAAGTTGCAGACTTTGCCGCGCGAAAGCCCGACAATGATCGGTGACCTCGAGCGTTTCGGAGAAACGCTCTGGCGTTTCGACGTTTCAGTGAAACCGTGAAGCGCTCTGGGGAACGTGGCCCGGGCTATGCCATGCCGGGCGTGCCACGGCAAGCTGCCGGCTACTCCAGCTTGATCTCACCGTTGAAGCGGGGCAGGAAGTACTGCGTGTGCTTCAGCGTGATCGTGCTCGGGATGACGAGGCCGATAAGCGGCTGGTGCGGGTAGGTGATCTCGGAGGCCACGAGCCAGCCGCTGGCGCCACGAGCCAGCGCGTTGATCTTGGCGGCCGCATCCAGCGGAAATTCGCTGGCGACCTCCCGCCCCGCTTCGGCACCGTGCGCCCGACTCCACTTGACCGTGGCAACACCCTCAGAGTCGATGTTGAGCAGCGAGACGACCTGTACCAATCCGGAGGTGGTATAGGGATGCATGATCGTTTCGGCCGCGAGGAAGTATTTGTCGAGGGTCGTCGTCGAGATCGCGCCCTTCTCGCGCGACACCAGGTCCGCCATCGTGCTCGCGACCGTCGCCACCTTGTGGTCGGCCGAATAGAGCGTCGCCGCTTCGATGGTGCCGATATAGAGGGTCAGCAGCAGCGGCAGGATCAGCGCGAATTCCACCGCGGCGACGGCGCGGATATCGTCGCGGAACTGCTGCAGCCGGCGGATCATGTGCAGCTCGCGCAGACGAACGGCTCGTTGCGGAATACCCGCGAGGCGCCCAGCAGGCGGGTGCCGTCGGGCAGCGTCTGGAAATTGAATCCCGGCAGGTTCACCACCGTGGGCCACTTGTAGTAGGCCTGCACCAGCACCACCTCGCCACCCTTCCCGGGCTTATATTCGTCGGCCAGGGTCCAGTCGCACTTGTCTTCCTTGCAGTCCTCGCCGGTCTTCAGCGGGTAGTCTAATGCGGCAGCGCCGAAGTCGCTGATCACCGTGACGCTGATCCGCAGCTTGTCGTCGGCCAGGTTGCAATCGAACATATTGTAGAGGCCGTCGCAGATCGCTTCGCGGTACGCCTCGGCAGTGTATGCAGGCGTGCCCGTCTGCGCCTGCCCGGTGCGGATCAGCCGGGACGAGTCGTTTACGGCGCTGTCGAGAATCTGGCCCGCGAGAAAGACCAGGGCGGTCTCGACGATGGCCAGGATGATGGTGAAGAACGGCAGCGCCAGGAGTCCGAATTCGACCGCCGTCACCCCGCTATCGTCGCCGCCAAAGGCTCGCGCCCGGCCCAATGCCGGCGACTGCAGCCATTTCAGTGGGGACCGTGGAAACATGCGAGGCCGGAGTTCCGTTTACGGACGGAAAACTAGCGGTTCCTACCTAGTGATTGGTTAGTAGCCGGGCCGCATTTTCGTGCGATGCGAAGGCTTGGTTAATCGGCGGTTAGTTTGCTGCCGTTTCGACCGCGTCCGAAGTATCGATGGTCTGAAGGGTATAGGCCTTGTCGTCGCCGAGCATGATGATCGGCTGGCATACTGGCTCACACGCCATGCTGGTCCGTCTGTCGCCCAGGTACACCGTTACAAGGCCAGTCTGTTCCTGCACCACTTCGATCATGGTGTCGGCAATTGGGTTTCCCTTTGCGTCCAGCACGATCAGGTTGGTCTGCCCATAGCTCTTGCCGGTCAGCACCAGCGTCTGCGGATCCTGGATGGCGGCGTCGGCAATGCCGGGGTTGCCGATGATCACGGTCGAGGCCGGCGCGTTGATCCTGAGGATGCGCGCCATGTTCACCTTCACCGTCACCGGGGCGCTTTCCGCCAGCGCAGCGACAGGAGCGGCGAGCATCAAGAGGATGGCTAGGGCAGCAACGCTGGGGTGGAACGGCATGACGGGCCCTTGGCAGGAGATACGCTATGGCAAACGGAGTGTTGCGCGGAATGGTGAAGAATTCGCAAATGGCTGCATGTCGCTCCGCGTTCGGCGGCCGAGGTCGTTCGCGACCGGCGCGGCTGATCGCCTCCCGCGTATTACTTTGCTGGCGTTCAGAACAATTGATCGAGTTGCTTTAACGATCTGCTCAGCATGCCGGAAAGCCTTGCAAACCGGGGCGCTCGGGCTCCCACAATTAACTCAATTTCAATCCGCGCCGCCTAGCGTGAAGCCATGTTCGATGTGTGACGTATCGAACGGTGCTGACGCATCACCTGATGCAGTCACAGTATGACGTGTGCAAGGAGCCAATAAATGAACACTGTCGCTCGTTTCGTGAATGACGAGTCCGGCGCTACCGCGATCGAATACGGCCTGATTGCCGCGCTCATCGCCGTTGCGATCATCGTCGCCGCAGGCCTTCTCGGTGGCAGCCTGTCCAATATGTTCTCGGGTATCTCCACCAAGCTCAACAATGCCTCCACTGCCGGTGGCCTCGGTACGGGTACGGGTACGGGTACGGGTACTGGTACGGGTACGGGTACTGGCGGCTGATACAGCTCGCTGGGGCTACGAGTAAGAAGGGGACCCCGACGGGGTCCCCTTTGCATTTGGGCTTTCTTAACTACGATGCGCCGACACTGCGCTTGGGACCGAAGCCCCGGCCCGCTGCAATTGTCGACGCCGATGCCCTCATTTATCACTCTTCCCGCCATGCTCGTGTTTCCGCTGCTGATGGCCTTTGCGGCCTCCTCGGACCTGCTGACCATGAGGATCTCGAACAAGCTGGTATTGCTGGTGGCGGGGTTCTTCTTCGCCATCGCGTTCCTCGCCGGTTTCTCGCTCGAGTTGCTGGGCATGCATGTCGCTGCGGCGGCGCTGGTGCTGGCGGTATCGTTCAGTTTCTTTGCTCTCGGCTGGATCGGCGGCGGCGATGCCAAGCTGATCGCCGCGACCACCCTGTGGTTCGGCTTTGAAGGCATGCTGATGTATCTCGTCTTCGCCTCGCTGCTCGGTGGGGCGTTGACACTGTCCCTGCTTGCCGTTCGTCGCTGGCCATTGCCCCTGCAGCTCAAGCAGGTGCTGTGGATCGACCGGCTGCACGACAGCAAAACCGGCGTTCCCTATGGTATCGCGCTGGCTGCCGCCGGCCTGCTTGTCTACCCCAGCAGCCTGATCTTCCAGCGCCTCGTCGGCTGAAGACTTCGAAACCATTCGTTAACTGTCTTCGGCAAGCAACGATTAACCAAACTTTGACCCTTTGTCGCGATAGTCGATCACAAGAGTAGCCGGGCTCTTTCGGGCCCAGCGTGTGGAGTTTGGGGCGATGGGAGTCTCGCGTATCATCCTGCTGGTTGTCGCGCTTCTGGCAGGCGGGCTCGCAGCCTTCCTCGCCATGCGTGGCACGGCTCCGCAGCAGGTCGTGGTCGAGGGGCCAACCCAGGTCATCGAGGAAAAGAAGGCCAAGGTGCTGGTGGCCAAGGCGCCGATCGGTGTCGGCCAGCGGATCACCGCGGAAACCATCGAGTGGCAGGCCTGGCCGGAGTTCGCCGTCCGCCCCGAATATATCAGCGAGGCCGTGCTGCCCGATGCACCGACCAAGCTGCTCGACGCCGTCGCGCGCTTCGAGTTCTTCCCAGGCGAGCCGATCATCGACAAGAAGCTGGTGCACTCCGACCAGGGCTATCTCTCGGCCGTTCTGACCAAGGGCATGCGCGGCATCTCCGTGCCGGTGAGCGCCGACGCCGCGGCCGGCGGTTTCGTGCTCCCCAATGACCGCGTCGACATCGTGCTCAGCCGCGGCGGCATCAGCCAGACCATCCTCTCCAACGTCAAGGTGCTGGCCATCGGCACCCGTCTCGGCGAAGCCGGCACCACGGGGGAGAAGGCAAACCCTGAAGACCCCAAGGCCGACGTCTTTCAGGGCGGTACGATCGCGACGCTCGAGCTGACCCCGGCCCAGGGGGAGGTGATCATCAACGCCTCCAAGAACGGCGTTCTCTCGGTGGCGCTCCGTTCGATCGCCGACTTCAAGCCGTCCCCTGGCGATGATCTGCAGGGCAGCCGCGCCGTTCGCATGATCCGCTTCGGCGTCGGCAGCGACGTGATGCCCGGCTCCAACCCGAATGTTGCCCAGGCGTCCTTCGACAACGCCAGCTCAGAAGAGCAGGTCCAATGATGCGTGAGGATTACGTGATGTCCCCGGCTCTCACCACCCGTTCGCCGCGCAGTCTCATGGCCAGCACGCTGCGCCTGGTGGCGGCGGCGGCGGTGATCGGCGCAGTGCTCGGGCTCGCCCCCCTTGGTCCTGACCAGGCGCACGGCGCCGATTCCAATCATTTGCGCATCGGCGCCAGCGCTTTCGGCTCCACTCAGCCGGTCAGCATCGGGATCAACAAGTCGATGATCATCGACCTGCCGGTCGACGCGCAGGAGGTCATCGTATCGCAGCCAGGCGTTGCCAACGCCATTCTGCGCAACAAGCGCCGAGCCGTCATCCAGGCGGTGAGTTCGGGCGACACCAATATCTTCTTTCTTGACGGGGCGGGCCGCACCATCGTCGTCGTCGACGTCAGCACCACCGGCGCCGCCAACACCGGCGGCTCCAACGTTGCCGCGGTCCTGCGTGAAACCTACAGCAAGATCATGCCCAACTCGGACATCCAGGTCGAGGCGGTCACGCTGACCAACCCGGACGGCGCCGTCGTCAACCGTGTCGTGCTGTCGGGCAATGCCGGCAGCACCGACGATGCCGACAAGGCGCTGGCGATCGCCGGGCAGTTCGCCGGGGGAGCCGACAACGTCACCAGCGTGATCGCGGTAGCCGGCCCGCAACAGGTGATGTTGAAGGTCACCGTCGCCGAGGTCAACCGCAGCCTCGCCAAGCAGTTCGGCATCGACCTGACCGGTAGTTATTCCAATGGCGGGCTCAGCACCCAGCTCATCAGTTCGCAGCCGATCGGCGGCGCGTCCAACCTGTTCAGCAACAACGGTCTGAAGGTGGGTGTCGATATCGGCCCGCTCAGCATCGATGCACAGATCCGTGCCATGGAGCAGCGTGGCGCGGCCCGCACCCTGGCCGAGCCGATCCTGACCGCCATGTCGGGGCAGAGCGCCGACTTCTTTGCCGGCGGCGAGTTCCCAGTGCCGTCCGGCATTGAGGATGGCAAGGTGTCGGTCGAATACAAGGAGTTCGGCGTCAAGCTCAACTTCACTCCAACGATCAAGTCCAACGGCAACATCGCGCTCGTCGTCGATACCACCAGCAGCGAACTCAGCACCGAGGGCAGCATCACTGTCGGCGGCTCCACCTTGCTCGGCGTCAAGCGACGCACCGCCAAGACCTCGGTCGAGATCGGCACCGGCCAGACCCTCGCCATTGGCGGACTGATCGAGGAAAAGACCCGCACGCAGATCCACCGGCTTCCCGGCCTCGGCGATATCCCGATCCTGGGATCGCTGTTCCGATCGCGAGACTATATCCGCTCACAGAGCGAGCTGGTGATCCTGGTCACTCCCTATCTTGCCCAGCCGACCAACAAGACACCCGAATTGCCAACCGATCGTATGCAGTTTGCTAACGACGCCGAGGCAATCTTTCTGGGCCACATCGAGACGATGTACGGCGTCGGCCCCGCCGGCACCCGCGGCAGCTATGATGGGTCCGTCGGCTTCCTGCTGGATTGATGGAGTAGTAGTTATGAGTTTCCTCTCCCGCGATAACGCCCGGCAGGCCGATGAACCCGCGCTCGAGATCGCTGCCGGGACGCGGCTGATCCCGCGCATCACCATCCAGGCGTTCTGCGAACATTCCCAGACGGCGCAACTGGTCGAATCCGCCGTGCACGACCGACGCATGTCGAAGGTGGCGCTGACCACCCACAATGGTGGCCTCGACGGCGCTATCGAGACCTATCGTTCGAATCCGACACCGAACCTCATCATCGTCGAGACCTCACTGCAACCCGAGGAAATCCCCGGAGCGCTGGAGCGCCTTGCCGAGGTCTGTGATGCCTCGACCCGGCTGATCGTGCTTGGGCACATCAACGACGTGCTGCTCTATCGCGAACTTATCCGTTCGGGCGTTTCCGAGTACATCGTGCTGCCGGCATCGGCCCAGTCGATCGTCTCCGCCATCAGCGAGCTCTTCGCCGCCGAGGGTGCGGCGCCTATTGGCCGCACCATCGGCTTCATCTCGGCCAAGGGCGGTGCCGGCGGCTCGACGGTGGCGCACAATGTCGCCTGGGCCGTCAGCCAGGCGCTGCGCCAGGATACGCTGATCCTCGACCTCGACTTCGCATTCGGCACCGCCGGGCTGAACTTCAACCAGGATCCGCCCCACGGCATCGCTGACGCAATCGGCCCCAACGCCAAGCTCGACCAGACCATGCTGGACCGGCTGGCCAGCAAGGCCGCCAATCACGTCAACCTGCTCACCGCACCCGTGGTACTCGACCGCACCTTCGATTTCGAGGAGCGCGAGTTCGAGCAGCTTGTCGAGCTGAGCCAGAAGTCGACACCGATCGTCATCCTCGACATCCCGCATATCTGGAGCGCCTGGGTCCGCCACACCATCTCGACCGTCGACGAGCTGATCATCGTCGCCGAGCCCGACTTGGCGAATTTGCGGAACGCCAAGAACCTCGCAGACACCATCAAGGTTCTGCGTCCCGCCGAGAGCGAGCCGCTGCTCGTCATCAACAAGGTCGGCATGCCGCGCCGTCCCGAGATCGCGGCCAATGAGTTCGCCACCTCGGTCGAGTGCCAGCTGCTTGGCCAGATCGGTTTCGACGCCGCCACTTTCGGCACGGCTGCCAATAACGGCCAGATGGTCGCCGAGGTCTCCGCCAACAATCGCGCCAACGAGGTGTTCCGGCTGATCGGCATGCACGTCACCGGTCGCAGCGCCCCCGAGAAGAGTGCCTCCAGGAAGCCGGGCCTCAAACTCCCGTCCTTCATCAAGAAGCGCGCCTGAAAGGCCAGTCCTAGATGTTCGGCAAGCGTACCAGTTTCGGAGGCAACACTCCCGGCGCCGCGCAGCCCGCGCGTCCGGCGGCGGCTCCGCTTGTCCCCGCCGCGCCCCGTCAGGAGGTGGCGCGCGCGCCTGACAGCAGACGCAGCGGCGACGACGGCGGTGTGCTCGATGTGCGCAGCCCCGAGGCAGTGGCGCGGGACAAGGAGTACTTCCAGACCAAGTCGGCGATCTTCAACGCGCTGATCGACTCGATCGATCTGAGCCAGCTCGCGACCATGGATCAGGAAGCGGCGCGCGAGGAAATCCGCGACATCGTCGCCGAGATCATCGCGCTCAAATCGATCATCATGTCGATCTCCGAGCAGGAGGACCTGCTCGAGGACATCTGCAACGACGTGCTGGGCTATGGTCCGCTCGAGCCGCTGCTGGCCCGCGACGACATCGCCGATATCATGGTGAACGGCAGCCAGAAGTGCTACATCGAGGTCGGCGGCAAGGTGAAGCTCACCAATGTGCGCTTCCGCGACGATGCGCACCTGATGAACGTCTGCCAGCGCATCGTCAGTCAGGTCGGCCGCCGCGTCGATGAAAGCTCTCCGATCTGCGACGCCCGCCTGCCCGACGGCTCGCGCGTCAACGTCATCGCTCCGCCACTTGCCATCGATGGCGCCGCGCTCACCATTCGCAAGTTCAAGAAGGACAAGCTGACCCTGCAGCAGCTCGTCAAATACGGCTCGATCTCGCCTGAAGGCGCCGAGGTGCTGCGCATCCTTGGTCGTGTCCGCGCCAACATCCTGATCTCCGGCGGTACCGGCTCGGGGAAGACCACGCTACTCAATTGCCTCACCGGCTTCATCGAGAAAGACGAGCGCGTCATCACCTGCGAGGACTCGGCCGAGCTGCAGCTGCAGCAGCCGCACGTGGTGCGCCTCGAGACCCGCCCGCCCAATCTCGAGGGCGAAGGCGAGATCACCATGCGCGATCTGGTCAAGAACTGCCTCCGTATGCGACCCGAGCGCATCATCGTGGGCGAAGTGCGCGGACCCGAGGCGTTCGACCTGCTGCAGGCGATGAACACCGGCCACGACGGCTCGATGGGTACGCTCCACTCCAACAGCCCGCGCGAGGCACTGTCACGCCTCGAATCGATGATCACCATGGGCGGCTATTCGCTGCCCAGCCGCACCATCCGCGAAATGATCGTCTCCTCGATCGATGTGGTGGTGCAGGCCGCCCGCCTGCGCGATGGCTCGCGGCGCATTACCCACATCTCAGAGGTGCTGGGCATGGAAGGCGACGTCATCGTGACCCAGGATGTGTTCCTCTACGATATCCTCGGCGAGGACTCGAACGGCAACCTGGTCGGCCGCCACCGCTCGACCGGTATCACCAAGCCGAACTTCACCGAGCGCGCCCGCTACTTCAACGAAGAAGCTAATCTCGTCGAGGCGCTGGAGAAGTCCAACGTCGAACAGCACGAGATCCTCGGTGCATAAGGTCCAAAGATGACCCCGCTGATCCTCGCCTTGCTCGCCGCCGTCGCCGTGGGGGCCGCCGGCTTCGCCCTGGTCCCGGCCCTGCTGGGCGGCGGCCGCGCCAACAAGCGCGTGAAGGCGCTGCAGGGCGATATCCAGGCCAACCGCCGCAATGCCGATGCGACGCGCAACCGCGATACGCGCCGCAAGGAAATCCAGCAGACGCTACGCGCCCAGACCGCGGCTCTGGAGCGCAAGAAGAAGCACATCCCGCTGCAGGACCGGCTGTATCAGGCCGGCATGAAGCTCAAGAAGGGGGCCTTCATCCGCAACTCGGTGATCTTCGGCATCATCGTCTTTGTGGTCTGTTTCGTGCTGCAGCTCGAACTGATCTACTGCCTGGTCTTTTCGGTGGCCGGCGGCTACCTGCTGCCACGCATGTATGTCGGGCGTCGTCGCAAGAAGTACCAGAACGCCTTCCTGGACGAATTGCCCAATGCCGTCGAAGCGATCGTCCGCGGCGTGAAGTCCGGTCTGCCACTGAACGACTCGATGCGCCTCGTCGCCAAGGAGGCCAAGGAGCCGATCAAGTCGGACTTCCAGCGCATCCTCGACCAGCAGGCTGTGGGCAAGACCATCCAGGAAGCCGTGGTCACCCTCTACGATCGCGTGCCGCTGCCGGAAGTCAACTTCTTCGTCGTGGTCATCACCGTGCAGGCGCAGGCGGGCGGCAACCTGTCCGAAGCCCTGGGCAACCTGGCGCGCGTGCTGCGTAACCGCAAGAAGATGAAGGCCAAGGTCAAGGCGATGTCCGCCGAAGCCAAGGCCTCGGCCGGCATCATCGGCTCCCTGCCGATCATCGTCGCCTTCCTCGTGTCGCTGACCTCACCGAGCTATCTCTTGCCGCTGATCCAGACGCCGGTCGGCAATCTCATGCTCGGCATAGCCGCCGTCATGATGTTCCTCGGCGGGTTCATCATGAACCGCATGATCCAGTTCGATATCTAGGGGCCGGCGATGGAAAATCTCGTCGCGACGCTGACCAACACGCAGTTCCTGGTCGCAGTGCTGGCCGCAGTGGCGGCCGCTGCCGTGGTGTTCTCGATCGGCGCCACCTTCTTTTCCGGCGGCTCGCAGATGCGCCAGCGCATCCGCCGCGTAGCGCTCGAGCGCGAAAAGATGCGGGCTGAGGAAATGGCCCGCCTGCGCGGCAATGGCGGCGGCGCCGAGCAGCAGACACGGACCATCCGCCAGGCCGCCGGCCGCGATTACATGAAGAACGTCGTCGAGCGCTTCTCGCTCGAAAAGGCATTCCTGGACGACAACACCGCAGAGAAGCTGGCCCGCGCCGGCTACCGCGGGCAGGCAGCGATGACCACCTATCTGTTCCTGCGTTTCGTGACGCCGGTGGTGCTTTTTGTCATCGCTTTTGCCTATCTCGGCCTCGTCGCGTTTACCGACAAGCCGCTCTGGCTGAACGCCGTCTACGCGCTGGGCATCGGGCTGATCGGCTCCTTCCTGCCAAACATCCTGCTCAGGAACCAGACCATCAAGCGCCAGCAATCGATCAAGCGCTCCTGGCCCGACGCGCTTGACCTGATACTGCTCTGCGTCGAAGCCGGCATGTCGGTGGAGCACGCGCTGAAGCGCGTTGCCAAGGAGATCGGCGCCCAGAGCATCGAGCTCTCCGAGGAGATGACGCTCACCACCGCCGAGCTCGCCTTTCTCGAGGACCGCACCCGCGCCTTCGAAAACCTGGGCCGTCGCACCGGCCTCGACAACGTCAAGTCGGTGATGCAGGCGCTGATCCAGACCGAGCGCTACGGTACCTCCGTCGGCTCCGCCCTCCGCGTCATGGCCGAGGAAGGCCGCGAAGCCCGCATGATGGAGGCCGAAAAGAAGGCCGCCTCCCTGCCGCCCAAGCTCACCGTGCCGCTGATCGTGTTCTTCCTGCCGGTGCTGTTCATCGTCATCCTGTCTCCGGCCATGATCCGCGTCTTCTCGAACAGCTTCATCAACGGCGGCGGCTGAGCCGACGCTGGATGCCAGAAACAAGAAGGGCGCCCGTTACGGCGCCCTTTGCATGTGTCGGCGTGGACGACCGCTCACCCGGAGTTCTTCACTGCATCCCAGCGATTCTGCTGCGTCAGCAGCGCCCGGATATAGCTCATGTTGGCTTCTACCCGGTCGGCTGGCAGCTCCGCCGCGAACAGCGCTCGGCTTTCGTCGAACCGCCCCTGCAACCCGACGACCAGTGCGAGGTTCTGTCGGATCTGGCTGTTGGCGCCGCGCAGCTTCACCGCGATGCGCAGCTCCGCCTCGGCTTTGTCGAGCTCGTTGGTCATCGAGTAGGAGAGGCCGAGATTGGCGTGCAGCGACGCCTGATCGGGCGCAATCTTCAGCGCCTGGCCGTAAGCCAGACGGGCTTCCTGGTTGCGGCCGCTCTGGTCGAGGATCGCGCCTTTCACCATCAGCGCGTTCCAGTCCGGCGAGGTGGGGTTGATCGCCCGCTCGACCACGTTGAGCGCCTGCTCGAAGCGTCCGGCCGCGGCCAGCGCCTTGGCGTAGCCAGTGAGGATTTCGGGGTCGTCGCGGAATTTGGCGACGCCGCTTTCGAGCACCGCCACCGCCTGCTCGTTCTGGCCATTCGCCCTTAGTGCCGCAGCGTAATAGATAATCGCCGAGCGGTCGCCTGGCGACTTCTTGTAATGCGCGGCGAGCTGCGCCAGCGCCTGCTGCTTTCTGTCCATCGGCTGGCCGGCCTGGTCGCCGCCGATGCTGCCGGTGGTCATCGGGTTTGAAGCGCAGGCGGAAAGCGCCAGGGCAGCCACACTCGCAAACAGCAGGGCGCGCAATGGCTTGAGTTCGTTCTGGATCAGGCGGAGCGACACGAAACACTTCCCTTGGGGCTTTGCAACTGGCAATTCCCGAGCCCACAAAGCAGCAATAATTGATTAACCCTAATAGGGGGTTAAGGTGCGCTTCCGAACCGTTGCCTCAGCTGCGACCGCGGCGTAAGCAATGCCTCTCGCCCTCGCTACGGATCCGCCAAATGGCCAAGTCGAAGTCGCTGCCGCTCATCGCCGTGGAGCAGGATATGTTGCCCGCCACCCTGACGGCGGCCGACCTGCAATGGGCCAAGGCCAACGGTTTCACCGGCCAGCGCGGACGTCTCCTGGCGCTGCCGGGGGAGGGCGGTGCGCTCGGTGGTCACCTGTTCGGGCTCGGCAAAGCCGCTGATCGCCCGGCGTTGATCCTCGGGCAGGCCGCTGCGGCGTTGGAGCCCGGCAAGTACAAGCTCGCCGGCAGCTTCGGCGATCCCACGCTCGCCGCGCTCGCCTTCCGCCTCGGCGCCTATCGTTTCGACCGCTATCGCAAGCCACGCGACCCGGTGCTGCTGGAGCCGGTCGAGGGCGCCGATGCGGCGGAGGTCGACCGCCTGGCCGAGGCTGCCTACCTGGCGCGCGACCTGATCAACACGCCGGCCAACGAACTCGGTCCGGAGGCGTTCGAAAAGGAGATCCGGGCCTTCTGCAAGCGCCACAAGCTGGACGTGAAAGTGATCGCCGGCGATGAGCTGCTGAAGCAGAACTTCCCGATGATCCACGCGGTCGGCCGTGCCGCCGCCGAAGCGCCCCGGCTGGTCGAATTCACCTGGGGCAAGGCGAAGGATCCCAAGGTAACGCTGGTCGGCAAGGGCGTCACCTTCGATACCGGCGGTCTCGACATCAAGCCGTCGGCCGGCATGCTGCTGATGAAAAAGGACATGGGCGGCGCCGCCAACGTGCTCGGCCTCGCCCACGCCATTATCGATGCCGGGCTGCGTGTGCGGCTGCGGGTGCTGATCCCGATCGTCGAAAACGCTATCTCCGGTCCGGCCTTCCGTCCCGGCGACATCCTCAGAGCCCGCAACGGCTCGACCGTCGAGATCGGCAACACCGATGCCGAGGGCCGGCTGATCCTCGGCGACGCGCTGGCGCTGGCCGACGAGGAGGGCCCGGAGCTCATCGTCGACATGGCGACGCTCACCGGCGCTGCCCGCTCGGCGCTCGGTCCCGACCTGCCGCCGCTCTACGCTACCGATGACGCACTGGCCCGCGACCTGATGGCGGCCGGTGCAATCTCCGACGATCCGCTCTGGCAGATGCCGCTCTGGGCTCCCTACGATGCGATGATTTCCTCCAAGATCGCCGATGTGAACAATGCAGGCGCCAGCGCCTTCGCCGGCTCGATCACCGCGGCTCTGTTTCTCAAGCGCTTCGTCAAACAGGCCAAGGCCTGGGTGCACCTCGATATCTACGGTTGGGCCCCCGAGGCCAGGCCAGGCCGGCCCTTCGGTGGCACCGATCAGGGCATCCGCGCCGTCTACGGCTACCTCAAGCACCGATATAGTTGACAAGATCAACGATATCGGTGCCTATCCCATTCATTATGGATGCGATGCAGATTGCCGAGATTCGCCGCTTCAACCGCGCCTTCGCGCGCTGGCTGGGGCTGTTCGATGAACATTACTCGAAGACCGATTACAGCCCGGCCGAGAGCCGGCTGTTCTATGAGCTTGCTGCGGCCGGCCATACCAACGGCGCCAACCTTGCGCGGTCCATGGGGGTCGACCCGGCCTATCTGAGCCGCTTGCTGCAGAAGTTCGTCGCCGAAGGGCTGGTGGCGGTATCGCCCAGCGTCTCGGATCGGCGCCGCAACCAGCTGGCGCTCACCACAGACGGCGACAAGGCTGCAGCTCGTGTCGAGGCCGCGGCCGATGGCGCCATTGCCGAGCTGATTGCGCCCTTATCCGAAACCGAACGACGCGAGCTGGTCTCCGCCATGCAGACCATCGTCCGCATCCTCGATGGCGACGATAGCGGCGCCTCCATCGTCCTCAGGCCGCACCGCATCGGCGACGTCGCGCATGTCGTCGCCCGGCAGGCCCAGATCTACGCCGGCGAGTTCGGCTGGGATGGCAGCTACGAATCGCTGGCAGCCGAGATCGGCGGCAAGTTCCTCGCGGAGTTCGACCCGGCGACCGATAGCTGCTGGATCGCCGAACGCGATGGCAAGATCATCGGTTCGGTGTTCGTCGTCGATGCCGGGCAGGGCGTGGCGCAACTGCGCCTGCTCTATGTCGAGCCCGACGCGCGCGGCCTGGGGGTGGGCAAGCTCCTCGTCGACCAGGTCGTCCGCTTCGCCCGCGACAGGCGCTATGCGAAGATCCGCCTGTGGACCCAGGCCAGTCTCATTGCGGCGCGAAAACTCTACGCCGCCGCCGGCTTCACCCTCACCGAGAGCAAACCGCACCACAGCTTCGGTAAGGACCTTGTCGGCGAGTACTGGGAGCTGAAGCTCTAGCGGGGCGCGAACCTCACTCCGCCAACCACCGGGTCATTCCCGCGAAAGCGGGAACCTCTGTCTGGCAGGGCTGCACCATCGCAAACGGAGGTCCCCGCTTTCGCGGAGATGACGCCGGTGTGGGTGGCGAAGGCGGGAAGGCAGTGCCCCCCTCAGTAGCCCCGCCCGAAGTCGATCACGTTGGGCAGCGGCAGGCCTGCTTCGTGGTCCTTGATCACCTTGGAGAAGTACGCGACGCCCGTACGCTCGCTCGAGGCGGCGGCGATGTGCGGGGTGATGTAGACACTGTCCATCTCCCACAGCGGCGATTCCTGCGGCAGCGGCTCGACTTCGAACACGTCGAGGCTTGCCGCCTTCAGTGTGCCGTCACCCAGCGCCCGAACGATATCGGCTTCCTTCTGGTGCCCGCCGCGCGCCGCGTTGATCACTACCGGGCCCTCGTTATCGATGCCGCCGCGTTTCAGCTTACTGAACGTGTCGTAGTTGAGGATGCCTTGCGTCTCCGGAGTCAGCGGCAACAGGTTGACGAGGATGTCGGTGCCCGAGAGGAACGCCTCGAACTGCTCGGGACCGGTGAACACCTCGACGCCCTCGACCTGCTTGGCGGTCCGGCTCCAGCCCCTCAGCTTGTAGCCGAACACCTTGAGGTGCCGAATCGCATCGAGCCCCAGCGCCCCCAGGCCCATGATGCCGACAGTCGCGTCCCAGGCCGGCGCCGGGTAGAGCTGCCGCCACTGCTTTTTCGCCTGGTCGCGCTTGAAGCGCGTCATCAGCCGCTGGTGCATGGTCACCTGCGAGACGACATAGTCGCTCATCCGCTGCGTCAGGTCCTCGTCCATGAACCGGGCGATCGGCACATCCTTGGGCCGTGACGGGTTGCGCAGCAATGCATCGACGCCAGCGCCCAGCGACAGGATCGCCTTGAGATTATGGAGCCCCTCGAACGCATTCGGCTTCGGCTTCCAGATGAAGATGTACTCCACCTCGTCCGGATCATAGCTGTCGGCGCGGGTCACCACCTTGCGGCCGGGCAGGGCGGCGGCAAAGCCATCGGCCCAGCGCCGCTCGTTGAAATCGGCGAGGTGCAGCAGCAAGGTCATCGGTCGTCTCCCCAAAAACAAACGAGCCGCACCAATGGCGCGGCTCGAAATCAAACAGACCTCAGTCGAGGATCAATGGCTGGCAGCCGGCGCTTCTGCGGCCGGCGCCTCGGCAGCCGGAGCTTCAGCCGCAGGAGCGGTCTCGGCCGCAGGTGCGGCGGCGCCTTCGGCCGGAGCAGCAGCGCCCTCGGCTGGGGCCGCGCCTTCAGCCGCCGGCGCGGCCTCCGGAGCCGGGAACGGCACCGGCGTCGGCGACAGCGTCTGCAGGTAGGCGAGGATGTTGGCGCGCTCCGCCGGATCCTTGACGCCCGCAAAGCTCATCTTGGTGCCCGGGGTGTAGGTCTTGGGCGAGGTCAGGAACGCATCGAGGTTCTCGTAGGTCCAGGTATCGCCATTGGCCTTGTGGGCCAGCATGCCGTCCGAATAGGCAAAGCCCTCGTGGCTGCCTTCGACGCGGCCGACGACGCCGTAAAGCAGCGGGCCGGTCTTGTTGGATTCGCCCTCGCCGAAATTGTGGCAGCTCGAGCACTTCTTCACCGAAGCCTGGCCGGCGGTCGCATCGGCGCTGGCCAGCAGCACGCCCAGCGGCACGGCCGGCGCTTCCGGCTCGGCGGGGCCGGCGCCATGCTCGCCGGGAGCCTCTGCCTCGGCCAGGGTCAGGCCCGGCCCGCGACCTTCGATCGGGTGGTAGATGGCCTCTGCCAGGAACCCCACGCCCATGACGAACAGGAGGGTACCGAGAACGGCGCCAATGATCTTGTTGAGTTCGAACGAATCCATCGCGGGTATCTTTAGCCTTTGACGCCGGTTTGATGAACGGCGGAACAGCGATAGGCCATAGCTGGCCAACCCCGGCGCTTCAAGCCCTGTCCCGACGCGGGCGGAAGATAGTCTGTCCCCACCTGTGGTGCAACGGGGCAGAAGCGCACTGCGACAACAGGGCGAGATCAGGAAAGGCTGCAGACCTTTCCGGTTCGATCTCGCGACAAAACAAGCACTTGCAGCAGAAGTGCGATGCAACCGCACGCCATCCTGCTCCTATGCAAACAGGATGGTTTCCCTCAACATTGACTTGGCTCGCACCGGGTCGCATTAAGGCGCGCATTTCGATTACGGAGCTCCAGCACATGTCCAGAAAGATCGCGTTCCAGGGTGAGCCCGGCGCCTTCAGCCATGCGGCGGCACATGCGCTGTTTCCGAGCGACGAGGCGCTGCCCTGCATCACCTTCGAGGATACCATTGCAGCGGTGCAGAACGGCGATGCCGAGTTCGGCGTCGTGCCGGTGGAGAACTCGCTCTATGGCCGCATCACCGACATCTATCACCTGCTCCCCAAGAGTGGCCTGTTCATCACCGGCGAGCACTTCCTGCGCGTCGAGATGAACCTGCTCGGCGTGCCGGGCGCCACCCTCGCTGACATCAAGGCGGTGCAATCGCTTTCCGTGGCGCTCGGCCAGTGCCGCAAGTTCATTGCCAAGCACAAGCTCAGGACCATCAACGGCGTCGATACCGCCGGCTCGGCCCGCGAAATCGCCGAAAAGGGCGACAAGTCGGTCGGTGCCATTGCCTCGCTGTTCGCCGCCGAGGTCTATGGGTTGAGCGTTCTCGCCCAGAACATCGAGGATGCGGCGCACAACACCACGCGCTTCCTGGTGGTTTCGAAACAGGCTGAGGAACCGGCGCCGGATGCGGGCAAGGTGAAGACCACCTTCGTCTTCCGCGTCCGCAACGTGCCGGCGGCGCTTTACAAGGCCATGGGTGGCTTTGCCACCAATGGCGTCAACATGACCAAGCTCGAGAGCTACATGCTCGACGGCTCGTTCACCGCCACCCAGTTCTACGCCGATATCGAGGGGCATCCGTCGGATCGCTCGGTGCAGCTCGCTTTCGAGGAGCTGAAGTTCTTCACCGACCACTTCCACGTGCTGGGCGTCTACAAGGCCGCATCCGCGAGCTGATGTACTCGCCCGGGGACGGCGGCGTCAGTAGAAGTCGTCGTCCTCGTCGGCGCCGATGGTAAGGCCACCGGCTGCTACGCCCCAGTCGAGATCGTCGGCCTTGTCGTCTTCGCGACGGGCTTCCGCCTCTAGGATCTGGTGTTCGAATGCCGGCAGGTAGAGCGGCGCGCCGACTTCGCGGATGGTGGCGCGCTGCATCTGGCTGAGCGCGATGAGTTCGAGGGGAACGCGGACTGACTTCAGCATGACAAGCCTCCTTCAGGCTCGTGAAGTCCTTAGAATGCGCCCGAGTTTGTTAACAAGGTCTGAGGGATGCGTTCAGGGTAGGACAGGGGCTTTCCGTGGCTTGGCCACCTCCACCGGCGACGGGGAGTATCAGGTCCGGGTGCCCTAAGCCCCGAGCCCGGCGTCCTGCTTCAATGCGCTCAGCAGGTACTTGAGCCCGGCGACGTTCTGGCTGGCTTCGATCCGCGGTCCCATCTGTTCGGCCGAAATCGCAATGCTCTCGCTCAGCGCTTCCAGCGCCCAGTCGATCTGAAACAGGTCGCGGCGCATCTCGTGGCCGGGGGGCAGGTTGTCGATCAGCCGGTCGCAGAGCTCGAGTGCTTCGCCGATGCGCTGGTGCGTGCGGTCGGCTTCTCGCTGCATCTGGGCACTGACCTGAGCCCGGCCACGCGCCGCATCGCGGTATTCGTCGGCGATGACGTTCCAGTGCCGGATCATGCCCTGCAGCAGCGCAATATGGCGCCGCGCCTCGGCTTCGTCATTGCTGCCTTTGGCGATCATCACCGCCTCCACGCTTCACACCAGCGCAATAACGGTGGCCGGGGCGCGTCGGTTGCATCGTGTGCAATGGCCCCTCCGATCGGAGGGAGCGGCGGTCCTCGTGCTTCGCCATGGTGACGCCTGCGGGGGGCTCCGCCTCGCTGCGGCGAGCATAACGAGATCGAGATCGAAATGAACACGACGAGCTCCCTCGGTTGCGTGGACGCACGGTCGTGAAAGCCCCCCGCTGGCTTCAGGCCTGGTGGCGGAGGCGGCGCGTCCGTGTCGCCATGCATCGGATCGCCGAGATGAGCCCCGAGTTCCGGCGCGACCTCGGCCTCGACGACACGACGATCGACGACTTGATCGCTCATGAGGGCGGTGGCGACTGTGCGGCGGCGCGGCAGGTAGGATTCGCCGGCGGCAAAGCAGCGACGCCAGGGCCCTGCGCACCCGGCACCGCCCCGTGAAAACTGCCGGCGCGCGGCCTTGCGTTTGCCGCGATCCTCTTCCATATAGGCGACGGGAGGTTGGTGCGGACGTGTTCCTCGCCAACCGGGTCAGGACCGGAAGGTAGCAGCCCCAACGAGACCTTCACGGGTCGTTGCCAGCCTCCTACTTCCCACATCTTTCTGGCCGGGCACCGCCGCTTTGATGGCATGAGCTTTTGCGATCTGCGCCCGCGCTCGCTATATGCTCTGCCATGGCTGACGGAATGTTCCCCGACGATCCCCCTGCGCCCGCCGCTCAATCGGCGAAGTCGCCCTATCTGGTGCTGGCGCGCAAGTACCGGCCGCTGAGCTTTGCCCAGCTCATCGGTCAGGACGCGATGGTGCAGACGCTGCGCAACGCCTTCAAGTCGGGCCGCATCCACCACGCCTTCATCCTCACCGGGGTCCGCGGTGTGGGCAAGACCACCACGGCCCGCATCCTCGCCCGCGCCTTCAACTACGAGGACGAGACCGGCCGCCATCCGACGCTCGATTTCGACAAGGAAGGCATTCACGACCGCGCCATTATCGAAGGCCGCCACGTCGATGTGGTCGAGATGGACGCCGCCTCCAACACCGGCATCAACGATATCCGCGAGATCATCGACTCGGTGAAGTACGGCCCCGTCTCGGCGCCCTACAAGGTCTACATCATCGACGAAGTGCACATGCTCTCGACGGCCGCCTTCAACGGTCTGCTGAAGACGCTCGAAGAGCCGCCGCCCTATGTGAAGTTCATCTTCGCCACCACCGAGATCCGCAAAGTCCCCGTCACCATCCTGTCGCGCTGCATGCGTTTCGATCTGCGCCGCGTGCCGCCCGAGACGATGACCGCCCACCTCATCGACCTGCTTGCCCGCGAAAACATCGGTTACGAGCCCGAGGCGCTGGCGATGATCGTGCGCGCCGGCGAGGGCTCGGTGCGCGATAACCAGTCGCTGCTCGACCAGGCGATCAGTCATGGCGACGGCAAGGTGACGACAGCAACCGTCAAGGCCATGCTCGGCCTCGGCGATCGCGCCCGCACCATCGACCTGTTCGAGGCGCTGATGGCCGGCCGCATCGGTGATGCGCTCACCAACCTGCGCGAGCTCTACGACGCCGGCGCCGACCCGCAGACCATCATCGCCGACCTCTGCGATTTCACCCACCTGGTCACCCGCATCAAGGTGGTCCCGGCTGCCGCCGATGACGTGTCGCTGACCCCGGACGAGCGCACCCGCGGCGCCCAGTTGGCGCAAAAGCTCGGCATGCGCGCGCTGAGCCGCACTTGGCAGATCCTGTTCAAGGGGTATGACGAGGTGCAGCAGGCAGGCAATGCGCTGCAGGCCGCCGAAATGGTGTTGGTCCGCCTCGCCTATGCGTCGGACCTGCCGACTCCGGACGAGCTGATCGCCAAACTCGGCAACCTGCCGCCTCCGGCACAGCCGCAACCGGCTCCGGTGGCGCGCGGCAATGGCGGCGGTGGTGGCGGCGGACCGTCCGCCGCCCGCCAGTACCAGCCCGAAGTGGCGCCGCGCTTCGATGCCGCGCCGACGCCGCAGGTCATGCCGCAATCGGCGCCCCAGGCTATCCCCCAGGCAACGTCGCAGGTCTTCGCCAACCCGCGCAGCTATGCCGACCTGGTGGCGCTGGCCGGCGAGAAGCGCGACCTGATCGTCAAGCACGCCCTTGAAAGCTCGCTCCGCCCGGTCTCCATCGGCGATGGCCGGCTCGAGGTGGCGCTGGTCCCCAATTCCGATCCGGGAATCATCCAGACCCTCAGCGCCAAGCTCAAGCTGTGGACCAACCGGCAGTGGATGATCACCCTCAAGAATGACGCACAGCACGTGCCGACCATGCGCGAGCAGCGCGAGGAGCGGCAGGAGGTTGTGCGGCAACAGGCGCACGAGGATCCGCTGGTGCAGGCCATCCTTGATACCTTCCCGGGGGCGAAGCTGCTGCCGCCGCGGATAAAGCACGAAGAGATCCCGATCGAAGCCTACGCGGACATGATGAACCGCGACAGCGATGAGGAAGACGACGAATGAAAGACCTGATGGGAATGATGAAGGCCGCCCAGGAGATGAAGGGGCGGATGGAGGAGTTCCAGAACAAGGTCGCCGAGATGACCGTCGAGGGCCGCTCCGGCGGCGGTCTCGTGGTGGTGACGCTCAATGGCAAAGGCGAGATGAAAGGGTTGAAGATCGACCCCAGCCTCGTCTCCGACGACATCTCGGTGCTCGAGGACCTGATCCTCGCCGCCCACAACGATGCCAAGGGCAAGGCCGAATACGAGATGAACGCCAAGATGCAGGAAATGACGGCGGGCTTGCCGCTGCCCCCGGGCATGAAGTTTCCGTTTTAGCGGATCGTGCTCCAAACAGCCTCTCACGCGCCTTTTCCTTCTCCCCTTGAAGGAGAAGGTGCCCGCAGGGCGGATGAGGGGTATCGCGTCGCTTGCGATGCGCGATCCGGGCGACAGCGAGGAGCGATTCTGCCCCTCACCCGGCGCTTCGCGCCACCCTCTCCCTCAAGGGGAGAGGGAAGGAAGAACCTCTGATGGCCAATGGCGGACCCGAGATTGAACAGCTGATCCTGCTCTTGGCGCGCTTGCCGGGGCTTGGGCCGCGCTCGGCCCGGCGCGCCGTGCTGCAGCTGATCAAGAAGAAGGAACAGCTGATGATCCCGCTGTCGGCAGCGCTCGATCGCGCCGTCGCGGCAGTGACGGTGTGTGAGACCTGCGGCAACGTCGATACCCGTTCGCCCTGCCACATCTGCGCCGATCCGCGCCGCGACAACGGCCTGTTGATCGTGGTCGAAGATGTTGCCGACCTCTGGGCGCTGGAGCGCGCCGGAGTGGGGGCGGTGAAGTATCACGTGCTCGGCGGCGTCCTCTCACCGCTCGACGGCGTCGGCCCGGACGACCTGTCGATCGATGCCTTGCTGCGCCGCGCCCCGGAGTTCTCGGAGATCGTCCTCGCCGTCAACGCCACCGTGGAAGGCCAGACCACGGCCCACTACATCACCGACCGGCTTGCCCCCAGCGGCGTCAAGATTACGCGCCTGGCGCATGGCGTGCCGGTTGGCGGCGAACTCGACTATCTCGATGAAGGCACGCTCAGCCAGGCGCTGAAGGCGCGCACCGCGCTCTAGCCCTCGTCCCGGTCGAGCCCGTCGCCGTCGATCCACTGGCCCTTGTCGATGGCGCTTTCGGGCTCGTCCTCGAGCGAGGCTTCGTCCGCCGCCTCGATCGCTTCCAGTTCGTCGGAATCGGGGGACAGCGTCTCGCGATGCGCCGCCGGATCGTGGTCGACCGAGGTCGGGTCCATGCCCTCGCCGGCGAGCCCGTTGAGCTGGGCGACCGCTTCGTCGATGGCGCCGATCAGGGTGCGCGGATCGTCGTCGCCGAAATCCGTGGCCTCGAGGTTGCTGAGTTCATCGCGGATCGACAGCAGCCGGGCCAGCCGTTCCCCTGCCGGCCAGTCGTCGCCATAGAGCAGTTCTTCGATCTCAGTCTGACTTACCGGCTGGGCGAAGCCAGGCGTATCGCCGTCATTGCCGGCCGGAGTGTCTTCGGCAATCAGTCCGCGGAAGTGGTTCGAGATCATCGGCGCCTCCCTCAATGAGCACTAACGCACACACCCATCGACGGGTTCAGGGGATATCTTAAGCCTCCATTTACGCCGTCTCCAGACGTGAGCGGTTAAGTACAAGTCACAGGTCCCGGCACAAGACTCCTTTCACCACTGGAAGCCGAGAGCAGTCGGATTGGCTCCAGAAGGACGCGCCATCTTGCAAACCGTACTGACTACGCTCTTCGAGCAACACGACCTCCGCCTGGTGGCCCTGGCGGCTTTGGTCTGTGCGCTCTCCGCTTTTGCCGGCATCACCCTGCTCAATCACGCCCGCCGCACTGTCGGCGCCATGCAACGGGTCTGGCTGGCAGTCGCCGCCTTCTCCGTCGGCTTCGGCATCTGGGCGACGCATTTCGTCGCCATGCTCTCATTTCATGCCGGCATGCCCGTCGGCTACGACCTGCCGCTGACGCTGGTTTCTCTCGGCATCGCCATCATGATCGTCGGCGGCGGCCTGTGGTTCGCCGCACTGGGGACCCGCAGCTCCGATGCGGTGCTCGGCGGCGCCATCATCGGCATCGGCATCGCCTCGATGCACTATACCGGCATGGCCTCGCTGCTGATCGGCGGCGGCATCGTCTGGGCTTCGCCGCTCGTCGTCGTGTCGGTGATGCTCGGCGTCGCCCTTGCCGGGGCTTCTATCTACTTCGCCGTGAACGGGCACACGCTGCGCCACCGCATCCGCGCCACTATCCTGCTCACGCTCGCCATCTGCGCCATGCATTTCACCGCCATGGGCGCGGCAGGGCTGGAGAACTGCTTTCCCGTCGTCTCCGCCGAAGACCAGACGCCGCAATGGCTGTCGATCGTCGTCGCGCTGGTCTCGGTGATGATCCTGGTGTTTGCGCTTGGCGGTTCCTATCTCGATCTGCTCGATCGTCGCCGCACCCTCGCCGAGAGTGACCGCATGCGCGGGCTCGCCGATGCGGCGGTGGAGGGCCTCCTGGTGGTGCGCGATGGCGAAATCGTCACCGCCAACCAGAGCTTCCTCTCCATGGTCGACCTGCCGCAGGCCTCGGTCAGCGGCCGGCAACTTTCGGAATTCCTCGGTTCGACCGTCTGCTCCATGCTGATCGAGCGGCCCAGTATTGCGGTCGAGGCCGACCTGAAAACCGGCTTCGGCGCTGTGCCGGCCGAGGTCATCCTCCGCCAGGTGGATTTCGCCGGACAGCCGCATCAGGCGATCGCCATTCGCGATCTCTCGGCCCGCAAGCAGGCCGAGCAGCACATCCGTTTCCTTGCCCATCATGATGCACTGACGGGCCTTCCCAACCGGGTGAGTTTCTCGCGCAAGCTCGAGGACGAGATCAGCCACGCCCGACGCCATGAGCAGAGCTTCGCCGTGCTCTGCCTCGACCTTGATCGCTTCAAGGAGGTCAACGATCTCTTCGGTCACGCCGCCGGTGACGCCCTGCTGCAGCGCGTCGGCCAGGCGCTGCTCGGCGCCATCGAGGGTGTCGGCGACGCCGCCCGCCTCGGCGGCGACGAGTTCGCGGTGCTGCTTGGGGACATCGGCACGCCGGCTCGCGCCGGTCGCATTTCCGAGCAGATTCTCGACGCCTTCCGCCGCAACAACGAGCAGTCGACCGGCGGCGCGCTGATTTCGGCTTCGATCGGCATCGCACTGTTCCCCGACAATGCCGATACCGCAGAACAGCTGATGACCCATGCCGACACGGCGCTCTATCGCGCCAAGCAGGATGGACGCGGCATCTATCGCTTCTTCGAGAACGCCATGGGCGCCGAGGTGCGGGACCGTCGCATGCTCGAGCACGACCTGCGCCACGCGGTGTCGCGCAACCAGTTGCGCCTGGTCTACCAGCCGCAGGTCGATATCCAGTCGGGCGAAGTCACCGGCTTTGAGGCACTGGTCCGTTGGAAGCATCCGGAACGCGGCGAGATTCCGCCGTCGGTGTTCGTGCCGGTGGCCGAGGAAAGCGGGCTGATCCTGCAGATCGGCGAGTGGGTGCTGCGTGCCGCTGCCAGCGAAGCCGCGCGCTGGAAATCGCCGCTTTCGGTAGCGGTCAATGTCTCTGCGGTGCAGGTGCACTCGCCCACCTTCGCGCAGACCGTGCATGAGGTGCTGATCAGCACCGGCCTGTCGCCGGCCCGGCTCGAGGTGGAGATCACCGAAACGGCGTTGATCCGCGACATGATGCGGGCGGTGACGACCCTCAGGCAGATCCGGGCGCTCGGCGTCCGCATCGCCATGGACGATTTCGGCACCGGCTATTCGTCGCTGGCGAACCTCCGCGCCTTTCCGTTTTCGAAGATCAAGGTCGACCAGTCCTTCATCCGCGCCGTCGACAATAACGATCAGTCGGCCGCCATCGTGCGGGCGGTGCTGGGTCTGGGCAGCGGCTTGAACGTTCCGGTCGTCGCCGAAGGCGTTGAACGGGCCGAGGAGCTGGCGTTCCTGAAGAGCGAGGTCTGCCAGACGGCGCAGGGCTATCTGCTGAGCCGCCCGGAAGACATCCGAACCTTTGCGGCGCTCACCGAGGGCAGGACCAAGCTGCTCGACAGCACGCTGCCAACGCCGTTGCAGGCCCTCGCCAGCTAGAAGGGGGCGGGAGACTATAGCCTGGCGGTGCGAGGGGCAGTGGGCAGCCCGCACCGCTTCGTTCGCCGGGGGCGCACTATTCGCCGGCGAGCCGCTGCGGCTCGGGTCGTGCTTCGTCGAACTCCATCGCCTCGATGCGCTCGCCGCGCTTTACGATCTTGGAGGACGAGGTGACGATGTCGCCGATATCTCCGGCGGCCTGGGTGAAGTGGGTCTGGAGCTTCCGCACCCGCTCGTCCAGTCGGCCGACATCGGCGAGCAGCGCCCGCACTTCGGTCTGGATGCGATAGGCCTCTTCGCGCATCTTCACGTCGCGCAGCAGCGCTTGCACCACCTGGATCGAAAGCATCAGGATCGACGGCGAGACGATGACGATGCGCGCCTTGAGCGCCCGCTGCACCACATCCTCGAAATGTTCATGCAGGTCCGCAAAGATCGATTCCGACGGCACGAACAGGAATGCCGTGTCGGCGGTCTCCCCGGCGATCAGGTACTTTTCCGAGATGGCCTTGATATGAACGCCCATGTCGGTGCGGAACCGGCTGGCCGCGAAACGCGGGTCCTCGCCGTCACCGGCAGCTGAAAAGCCTTGCCAGCTCTCCAGCGGGAACTTGGCGTCGATCACCAGCGAGGGCGCGCCGTTCGGCATATAGACCAATGCATCGGGCCGGCTGCCGTTCGACAGCGTCGCCTGGAAGGCGTAGGCATTCTGCGCCAGCCCGTCGCCGATGATCGCTTCCATCCGGCCCTGGCCGAACGCGCCGCGCGTCTGCTTGTTGGCGAGGATCGACTGCAGTGACACCACGTTCTGGCTGAGCTGGGTGATGTTGGATTGCGCCCGATCGATCACCGCCAGCCGCTCCTGTAGCTTGGCGAGGCTCTCGTTGGTCTTGACGTTGCTTTCCTGCATCACCGCGCCGATGCGCTGGCCCTGGCTGTCGAGCCGTTCGTTTACCAGCCGTGCCAGGTCCGAGGTGCGCGAGCCGAAAATCTCGCTCATCGTCTGCATCCGGCCGGTCATCTCCGACTGCACGCGCAACATGTCGGCGATGTAGCGCTCGGTCTCCTGCGCCTTGAGCTGCGCCGCCGCCGCCTCCTCGGCCCGCTGCGCTGCCTCTTCCGCCCGGGCGCGCGATTGCCTGATCACCACGACGAGCAGCGCCACCAGCAGGGTTGCGACGACTCCCACAGCCGCGTAGGCGGCGATTTCAAGCGTGATGGGAAAGTCGGCGATGACGAAGAGCACTCGATCCATCGCTTCAGCCTACACGATTCGACGCCGTTGTTCCTGCATTGTTCTTCGGCGCCGCAATTGGGGTAAACAGAGCGTAAACCGGCTGGCCGTTGACCGGCGCCCGGGAAATACCATATTCAGCGGCAACCCCCGATGAAGGACTGCACGTTCATGGCCAAGCGCCCCATCCTGATCCTGCCCGACGAGCGCCTGCGCGCCATTGCAGAGCCGATCGAGAAGATCGACGATGGCATCAAGCAGCTCGCCAAGGACATGCTCGAAACCATGTACGACGCGCCGGGCATTGGCCTCGCCGCGCCGCAGATCGGTGAGCTGAAGCGCATCGTCGTGATGGACCTCGCCAAGGAAGGCGAGGAGCCCACCCCGCTGGTGATGGTGAACCCGGAGATCCTCAAGTACTCCGACGAGACTGTCACCACCGAGGAAGGTTGCCTCTCCATCCCCGAGCTCTACTACGACGTCGAGCGCCCGGCCGAGGTGACCGTGCGTTACACCGATCTCGACGGCAAGGAGGTCGAACTCGACGCCAAGGACCGCCTCGCGGTCTGCGTCCAGCACGAGCTCGATCACCTCGATGGTGTGCTCTATATCGACTACCTGAGCCGGCTGAAGCGCGACCGCGTGCTGAAGAAGTTCCAGAAGGCCGAGCGCCTGGCCAAGAAGGCGGGCTGACCAGGGCGAAGCCCTCTTCCTTCTCCCCTTGAGGGAGAAGGTGGCGAGCGCAGCGAGACGGATGAGGGGCCGTTTGGCTGAACTTCCCCTCACCCGCCCTTCGGGCACCCTCTCCCTCAAGGGGAGAGGGAAAGAAGAGGAGCTCCTCCACTGAAAATCATCTTCATGGGCACGCCGGAGTTCGCCGTGCCAACCCTCACCGAAATCGTTTCGACCGGCCACGAAGTGGTTGCGGTCTACACGCGTGCGCCAAAGCCGGCGGGCCGAGGCCAGGCCGAGCGCAAGTCGCCGGTGCATGAGGCGGCCGAGGGCTTCGGCATTCCGGTCTTCACCCCGCGCAGCCTCAGGCAGGCGCCCGAGCAGGAGGTGTTCGCCTCGCTCGATGCCGATGTGGCGGTGGTCGTCGCCTATGGCCTGATCCTGCCCAAGCCGATCCTCGAAGCGCCGCGGCTTGGCTGCCTCAACCTCCACGGTTCGCTCCTGCCGCGCTGGCGCGGCGCAGCGCCGATCCAGCGCGCGGTGATGGCGGGCGACGAGCGTACCGGCATCATGGTGATGCAGATGGATGAGGGCCTCGATACCGGCGCCGTCGGCCTGATCGAGGAAATGCCAATTGGGCCCGACACGACCTCGGGCGAGCTGCATGACCGGATGATGCTGGTCGGCGCCGACCTGATGGGCCGCGCTCTCGCCGCGCTCGAGCGCGGCAGCCTGCACTTCACCCCGCAGCCGGAAGTGGGCGTTACCTACGCCAGCAAGATCGACAAGGCGGAAGCGCGCATCGATTGGAGCAAGCCGGCGAGCGAGGTGCACAACCTGATCCGCGGCCTCTCGCCGTTCCCCGGCGCCTGGTTCGAACTTGAACTCAACGGTACGCCCACCCGCATCAAGGCGCTGCGCTCGACGCTGGTCGCCGGGCAGGGCGCCCCGGGCAGCATCCTCCCCGATCTGACCATTGCCTGCGGCACGGGCGCCGTGCGCCTCACCATGGTGCAGCGCGAAGGCAAGGGCGCCATGGACGCGGCGACGTTCCTCCGTGGCGCAGGGGCGCTGCCGGAGCGGGCGGGCTAGAGGGTGCACGCCGTCGTTTCCAGGCACTCAGTGTCATCCCCGCGAAAGCGGGGACCTCTGTTTTCTTTGCCGGCACCGCAAACGGAGGTTCCCGCTTTCGCGGGAATGACCCGGTGGATGGGGCTCATATCCTGATGCCCCGCTACCGCCTCAGCATCGAATATGACGGGCGCCCCTTCTGCGGCTGGCAGCGGCAGGCACACGATCTCTCGGTGCAGCAGCTGCTTGAGGAGGCGATCGAGCGGTTCTCGGGCGAGAGTGTCGTCACCCAGGCAGCTGGCCGCACCGACGCGGGCGTGCATGCGCTCGGCCAGGTGGTGCATTTCGACCTCGAGCGCGACTGGGATCCGTTCAAGGTCCGCGAGGCGTTGAACTTTCACACCAAGCCCCACCCGGTGGCGATCCTCACTGCCGATCGCGTCGACGAGAGCTTCGAGGCCCGCTTCTCGGCCATCGCCCGGCACTACGAGTACCGCATCCTTAACCGCCGCGCGCGTCCCGGGCTCGACGCCGGCCGCGTCTGGCATGTGCCAGTGCCACTCGATACCGACGCGATGCACGCGGCAGCGCAACTGATCCTCGGCAAGCACGACTTCACCACCTTCCGCGCGGCCGAGTGCCAGGCCAAATCGCCCGATCGCACTCTGGATATCTTCACCGTGTCGCGGCAGGCCGAGATGATCGTCGTCACCGCCAAGGCGCGGAGCTTCCTCCACAGCCAGGTGCGCTCGATGGTCGGTTCACTGAAGCTGGTGGGCGATGGAAAGTGGCGCCCAAGCGATTTCCGCGCCGCCTTGGACGCGCGTGATCGGGCCCGCTGCGGCCCGCTGGCCCCGCCCGACGGGCTCTACCTCACCAGGGTGGATTACTAAGAGCGCTTTCAGGAAAGGTTGCAGACTTTTCCGGTTCGAAAGCGCGACAAAATCAATGGCTCCAAGAGCGCTTCAGGGGGCCGTCGCCGCGCCCGCGCCTGCCGTCAGCTCCGCCAACTGCTCGGGCGACAGCGGGAACACCGCGCTCACCACGAACAGCGCAATCACGCCGCTCACCAACTGCACCACGAGGAACGAGGCGATCTGCCACGGTGTCAGCGTCAGGATCAGCCGGGCAATGTTGATCATGATGATGATGATCACGATGCCCGTCGCGATGAACATCAGCTCGCCGCCGGCGCCCACCAGCCCGAGCAGCGTCGTGGCGATGGTCAGGTAAAAGGTCGCCCAGTTGTCGACCACGATGTAGGGCACCAGCGCATCGGGCCGCTTCAGCTGGCGCAGCACGAGCGCCGCCGCCCCGATCTGCAGCGCCAGCACGATGATCACCGTGGCAATGGCCCGGAACACCGTGCCGCTCGTTCCAGGCACGCCCAGCAGCAGCGGCACCGCCGTGTTGAGCAGCGCCACCACCAGGAAGGCGATGAAGCTGCCGACCAGCCCGCGATCGGAGAAGTCGAAATAGCCGTTGGCCCGGCGATCACCAATGACCAGCGCCACAACGCCGCGGGCGGCCGAGGCCACCTCGTTCCAGATATCGTTGCTGCGTTCAGGCACTAGCCGACCCCGTTCAATCCGGTGGTCAGCATGTAGAGCCCGACTCGGGTGGCGACAAGCGCGGCAATGGAAAGAATGGCAAACGCGACGGAAATGCCGAGATGCAGTTTGCCGACCTCGCGCGCCACGCGGAACAGCATGAAGCCGATGACCCCGAGCGTCGCCGTAAGGATGTTCGATCCGCCGAGGTAGGCCAGCGGCAGCGACGCCCCGAGGACGAACGCCATCGCATAGGTCGCCGGCACCGCCATCGCTACTACCGGCGTACGAAACACCCGCGCCGTCAGCCAGATCACCACCCATACGACGCCGAGCTGCAGGGCATTGGCGACAAGGCTGAGGACGACCGTTGCCCAGCCGGGAAAACCGCTGAGCGAACTCTCGATGAGGATCAGCGCCAGCACCACGGCAAAGAAACAGCCGGTGGCGTTGATAAGGCCGAGGCCGGTGAGGTTGAATTTCTCCGCCGCGCCGGGGCGCGCGGTCAACAGGTCAAGCCAGCCGACAATGGCGCGCCACAGCTCGCCGAAAGCGTTCATGGCGCCGCCAGCATCGCCTGCCCGGTGGGCAGCGCCAGCAGCACGAAGCTCGCTGCGAAGCTGCCGAGCGCCACCAGCGTGCCGATCAGGATGGCGCCGCCCCAGCCGATGCCGAACAGGCTCTTGGAGGCCCGCGCCGAGAAATAGCCGAGGATGCCGATCATCGCCGTACCGGCACCGACCCCAAACGCCCCCAGGATAATGCCGACCAGCTGGCTCAACGCCAGCACCAGCGCCAGGAACAGGAACAGCGCCGGCAGCCGGTCGCGCTTGTCGAGCAGCAGCCCCGCTCCACCCACCACCACGTAAGGCACTGCCGTCATCACCAGCGCCAGCAGCGCGAAATCGATGATTGCCCGAAGCGCCTCAGGCAGCGCTTCGGCAAACGGCACCACCAGCAGCACGGCCTGCAGCAACAGCATCGCGACGATGCCGGTCACCGCGTGGGTCCAGCTTACGCCGGATGCCGCGGCGTCGTTCGCCGGCGTCCGGCCGAACGCGGCCTGCGTTGCGACGCCCACAGCGCTGAGAAAGCCTGTCGCCATCATTCGGTCGCCAGATAGTCGGCAATGAACTGCGCATAGAGCGCCGTCAGCTCCTCGACATCGCTGACGCGCACGTTCTCGTCCATCTTGTGCATGGTCGGGCCGGGGAGGCCGAACTCCACCACCGGGCAGTATTCGGCAATGAACCGCGCGTCCGACGTGCCGCCGCCGGTGGAAAGCTCCGGCGGAATGCCGGTACGACGGGCGATGGTTTCGATCAGCGTCTCCACCCCGCCACCCAAGGGCGAGAGGAATGAACGCGACGGGCGCCCCACCACCGAAAACTCCACGCTGCAGCCGCGCAGATCCTGGTTGCCGATCACCTCTTCGATGGCCGCGATCAGGCTCTCCGGCGTCCAGCGGTCATTGTAGCGCACGTTGAAGCGCAGCAGCACGGCAGCGGGAATGACATTGGTGGTCTCGTTGCCGACATCGGCCGAGGTGAATTCGAGGTTCGAGGGCGGAAAATGCTCGGTGCCGTCATCGAGCTTGCCGGTCAGCGCCCCGATCAGCAACGCCGCCACCGGCAGCGGGTTGTTGGCCTTGTCGGGATAGGCGACATGCCCCTGCGTGCCGGTGACCCGGATCTGCCCGTTGAGCGAGCCGCGGCGCCCCACCTTGATGCTGTCACCCACCCGCGCCGTGGCGCTCGGCTCGCCGACGATGGCGAAGTCGAAGCGGTGCCCCCGGGCTTCGGCCCAGGCCATCAGCTTGTCGGTGCCATTCACCGCGTCCGCTTCCTCGTCATTGGTGATGGCGAGCGAGATGCGCCCGGCCTCCGGCGCCCGAGCGATCGCCGCGATGAACGCCGCGATCCCCGACTTCATGTCCGCCGAGCCGCGCCCATAGATCGTTCCGTCGACAATCTCGGCGGCGAACGGCGCATGCCGCCATGCCGCGGTGTCCCCCGGCGGCACCACATCGGTATGCCCGGCAAACAGCAGGTGCTTGCCGCTCACACCGCGCGTCGCAAACAGGTTGTCGACCGGATAGGACCCATCCCCGTCGAACCGCACCCGCTCGCAGGTGAACCCCAACGGTGCCAAAGCCGCCTCGAGCACGTCGAATGCCCCGTGCAGTTCCGGTGTCACCGAGGGCTGGCGGATCAGGTCCTGGAGCAGTTGGACGGGGTCAAGCCCCTCTGAGAGTGTCATTATCCCGTCCGTCCCTGTCAATCGCGCAGCAGCTCGTTGATGCCGGTCTTGCTGCGAGTCTGCGCGTCGACGGTTTTGACGATCACCGCGCAATAAAGGCTCGGGCCCGGCTGGCCGTTCGGCAGCGGTTTGCCTGGCAGGTTGCCGGAGACCACGACGGAGTAGGGCGGCACCTTGCCGATATGGATTTCGCCGGTCGCTCGGTCGACGATCTTGGTCGAGGCGCCGATATAGACGCCCATCGACAGCACCGAGCCTTCGCCGACCACGACGCCCTCGACCACTTCGGACCGGGCGCCGATGAAGCAGTTGTCCTCGATGATGGTCGGGCCGGCCTGCATCGGCTCCAGCACGCCGCCGATGCCGACGCCACCCGAAAGGTGCACGTTCTTGCCGATCTGCGCGCACGAGCCGACAGTCGCCCAGCCATCGACCATCGAGTTCTCGTCCACGAAGGCGCCGATATTGACGAAGCTCGGCATCAAGACGACACCACGCCCGATATGCGAGCCGCGTCGCACGATCGAGCCGGGCACCGCCCGGAAGCCGGCCTCGCGAAAACGGTTCTCGCCCCAGCCTTCGAACTTCGAGGGCACCTTGTCCCACCAGGTGGTGCCGCCGGGGCCCTGGATCACCGCGTTGTCGTTGAGCCTGAAGCTCAGCAGCACCGCCTTCTTCAGCCACTGGTTTACCACCCAGCCGTCGGCCGACTTTTCCGCGACGCGGGCCTTGCCGCTGTCGAGCAGTTCGAGCGCGGTTTCCACGGCCTCGCGCACCGCACCCGCAGTACTGGAGCTGACCTCGGTGCGCGCCTCCCAGGCGGCATCGATGGTCTGGGCGAGATCGGCGTGCGACATGGGCAGAGCTTTCGGTCGGGTGGCAGGAAGGCGCGCCGGACATTATCCGGCCCGGTCCTGCTGTCAACGATCCTTAACCCCGGCCGTGACAAGCTCAGGGCCACTATTCGGAGACGCCAGAATGGCCAGACGCGCCCATACCCCGCTTCGTACCTCGGTCGAGGACCTGGATGCGGCAAAACGCGCGCCCTCGACGCCGCAGACCGAATCCGCCGCGTTCCGGCTCGCCTTCTCCGACGAAGAGTTCATGACCAGCGAGGATACGCGCGGCGTCCGCTTTCAGCTGGAGTACCTGAAGACCGAGTTCCGCCTGCGCGAGCACGGCATCCGCTCGACCGTCGTGCTGTTCGGCGGCGCCCGCATCCCTGAGCCTGGCAAGCCCGCCTGGGCCGCCCGCAACGAGACGCAGAAGAAGAACCTCGAGGCGGCCTCGCGCTACTATGACGAAGCGCGTCGCTTTGCCCAGTATGCCTCGCTCACCTCACGCGCCCTAAACTTCCGCGATTACGTGGTGGTCACCGGCGGTGGGCCCGGCGTCATGGAAGCCGGCAATCGCGGCGCTGCCGATGTCGGCGCGCCCACCATCGGGCTCAACATCGTCTTGCCGCACGAGCAGGCGCCCAACACCTACATCACGCCCGATCTCTGCTTCAATTTCCACTATTTCGCGACCCGCAAGATCCACTTCCTCTTGCGCGCCCGCGCCGTTGCCATCTTCCCCGGCGGCTTCGGCACGCTCGATGAGTTCTTCGAGACGCTGACCCTGATCCAGACCGGCCGCATGGAGCGCGTGCCGCTGCTGCTGTTCGGCAAGGAGTTCTGGAACAAGGTGATCAACTTCGAAGCCTTGGCCGAAGCCGGCACCATCGCCCCCGACGACCCGCATCTGTTCACCGTCGTCGACAGCGCCGAAGACGGCTGGAACGTCATCCGCGAGCATTACAACCTGCCGGAAGTGACGCTGGCGAGCTGATCCAGACTGACAGAGACGGCCCCCTCCCGGCCTCCCCCATGAAAGGGGGAGGTGAAGAAGGGCCGGTGCTTTTGATCAGATCGAGCCCAAACCTCGATGCGGCACCTCCCCCCTTGTGGGGAGGATGGGAGGGGGCCGTGCTTTAGTCGGCCCCTATGGCAGCTTCCGCAAGAAACCCGCCAGGTCCGCCGTCATGTGGTGCACATGCGCACCGCCGGTGCGTTCCAGTTCCCAGGCTTCCACCTGCTCGTGGGCGAATGCCTCGCCGGCGATCACCTGCACCGTGGTCATGCCGGTATCGTGCGGCACCACCAGGTTCTTTTCGAGATCGTCGAACATCGCGGCGCGGCGCGCATCGATGCCGTGCTTCTGAAAGAATGCCTCATAGGCTTCGGGCAGCGGCTTGGGTTTGTAGCTCATGGCGCGGATATCGAAGATGTCCTCGAACAGTTCGTCCGCATGGCCCAGCCGGTTTAGTACCGAACGCGCGTGCCCGACATCACCATTGGTGAGGATGAACTTCCGGCCCGGCAGCGCGCGGATCGCCTCGACCAGATCGGGGTGTGCCTGCACCGGGGAATAGTCGATGGCGTGCACCGTGTGGAGGAAGTGGTCCGGATCCACCTCATGCAACTGCATCAGCCCGTTCAGCGTCGTGCCGTAATCCCGGTAATAGGCTTTCTGCAGCGCCCGCGCCTCGTCGAACGGCAGCTGCGTGACGCCGACCATGTAGTGCGAGATCAGCATGTCGATCTGCGCGAACAGGTTGCACTCACGCGGATAGAGCGTGTTGTCGAGGTCGAACACCCAGTCGGTGACGTGGGAAAGCGAGCGGGGCGGGGGAGTAAGATCGTTCATCGCACCAATATGGCAGCTTTTGCCCGAACTTTCACCCTGCGCAGTCTGCAAGGCAGCGCGGCTCGGCCATCAGGGGCTCGATGATCGCATGGCGCCTCCCCACACGGCGGGCGAGGCGCCGCATGACCGTGCAGGGCCGCATCGAGCCGGCCTGAAAGCCATCGGGCAGTCGAGGCAGCTGCACCGGCCACTCGCTCATCTTCTTGTCGCCGGGAAATCGCATTTTCTGCTCAATCAATCACTTGATTGACAATTCGGCCGGGTGTATGTGGCTGCGCTGCCGGGCACCAAACGTCGAAATCACGGCCTCTGGCGCACATGTGGCGAGCCAGGAAACCATGACTGTCACCAGTACTGCCCCGCGACGCGAAAACACTGACGATCGTCGCCGCGCCATCGCTTCGGCGGCGCGCGAGCTCATCGCCGAGAAGGGATTTGAAGGACTTCGCACCCGCGACATCGCGGCGCGCGTCGGCATCAACGTCGCGACGCTGCACTATCACGTGCCGACCAAGGAGGCGCTGATCGGGCTTGTCGCCGATGCGATGCGCGAGGATTTCCGCGCTCAGTCGCTGGTGCGGCCGCGCGCCCACCTGTCGCCGTCGGAGCGGCTCGAGCACGAGTTCTTCGACTTCCATGAGATGTTCTACCAGCAGCGCGACACCCTCGCTGTCATGTCCGAGCTGATGGAGCGGGCCCGGCGCGACACGGTGATCCAAGCCGCCATGCAGCCGATTCTGCGCAAATGGCACGAGCTCGCTGCCGCCATCCTCGCCGACGGCGTTGCCGACGGCAGTTTCCGCCCCGACCTCGACCCCGAGGCCGGCGCCAGCATGCTTCTGGGCGCGCTGACCGGCTTTGCCCGGGGCCCCGATACCTCACCGCAATATTTCGAACGCCTGTGCGCCGAGCTGCGCCGCGCCGTTCGCTCAAACACACCGACCAGGAACTAGTTCATGTCTTCGCAATTCCCCTCTTCGCAGTTCCATCCGCCGCAGTCCAAGGCGGATGCCGATCCCCGCCGCTGGGTGGCGCTCGCCGTGCTGCTGCTCGCCAGCTTCATGAATCTCATCGACGTCACCATCGTCAACGTTGCGCTCCCCAGCCTTCAGCAGAACCTGGGCGCCGACCCGACGCAGATCGAGTGGGTCATCGCGGCCTATGTGCTGGCCTTCGCGCTGGGCCTCTTGCCCTTCGGCCGGCTCGGCGACATCGTCGGCCGCACCCGCATGTTCCTGATCGGCGTCGCCGCCTTTACGGTGGCCTCCGCCTTTTGCGGGCTCGCTCCTTCGATCGAGTGGCTGATCGTCGCCCGCGTGTTGCAGGGTCTCGCCGGCGCCTGCATGACCCCACAGGTGCTCGCCATCGCCCAGGTCACCTTCCCGCCCGAGGAAAAAGGTCAGGCCTTCTCGTTGTTCGGTTTGAGCTCCGGCCTTGCTGCCGTCGCCGGCCCCATCGTCGGTGGCTTGCTGATCGGCGCCAATCTCTTCGATCTCGACTGGCGCCCGATTTTCCTCGTCAACGTCCCGTTCGGCATCTTCGCCGTTATCGCCGGCTGGTACCTGATCCCCCGCACGCCCGGCCACCCGACGCTGAAGAACGATTTTGTCGGCATCGGCCTGTTCGGTATCGCCATGGTCGCCATGGTCTTCCCGCTGGTCGAAGGCCACGCGCTGGGCTGGCCGACCTGGCTGTGGGGCCTGATGGCGGTGGGCCTCCTGTTTGCCGGCATCTTCATCATCTGGGAGCGGCACCGGGCTCGCATCGATCAGCCGCAGCTGCTCAATTTCAGCCTGATCAGCAACCCGAACTATCTGCTTGGCCTGCTTGTCACCACCATCTTCGCCTCCGGCGTGCCGGCCATGTTCATGGTCATCTCGCTGCTCCTGCAGTCGGGCTACAATTTCACTCCGCTCGAGTCCGGCCTCACCAACACGCCGTTCTCGGTCGGCGTGCTCGCCGTCTCCCTGTTCATCGGCCGGCTTGGCCAGAGGTATCTGCGCACCCGGCTGGCGCTCGGTGCGGCGATCCTCGTGGTCGGCATCACCTGGCTCGATTTCATCATCCGCGGGCTTGGCGACAGCGTCGACCACTGGGCCTTCCTGCCGCCGCTGCTGCTTGCCGGCCTCGGTCTCGGCCTCGGCTTTTCCGGTCTCTTCCAATCGGTATTGGCGGGCGTGCCGCCACGCGATGCCGGCGCCGGTTCCGGGGCGCTGCAGGCTTTCCAGCAGGTGGGCGGCGCCATCGGTGTGGCGCTGGTGGGGCAGATCTTCTTCAACCAGCTCGCCGCCGGTTTCGCCGCCGGCGATCCGCCGCACGTCGCCTTCGCCGAGGCGGCGGCGCCGGCCATCGTCTACCAGATCATCTCGTTCGGCCTGGTGGTGATCCTGGTGCCGTTCCTCAAGATCAAGCGCCCCGACCAGAGCGCCGGCGTGCCGGCGGCGCCGCCGGTCGTCGCCGAGGCCTGATACGAAGGGGCGCCACTGGGCGCCCTTTTCTTTTGCGCCGCCCATGGGGCGCCGCTCGGCGCCCCTTTTCTTTTGCGCTGCCAATGTCGATTCTGCCGTCCACGCCTCGACCACTCCGGTAAGCCGAAGGAGAGAGACCCATGCGCTACGTTTGCCTCGTCCACGTCGACCCCGCACTGATCGACGCCGCCACCCCGGAAGAACTCGCCGCCATGGACCGGGACAACCAGGCGGCGAATGCCGAGCTGACCGCCAGCGGCCATCTCATCCTCGACCTGGCGCTGAAGGAGCCCGGCACCGCCCGGATCGTTCGCTCCCGCGGCGGCAAGGTCTCGGCCACCGACGGACCCTACATCGAAAGCAAGGAGCACCTGGGCGGTTTCTTCGTCATCGAGGCGCGCAACCTCGACGAAGCCGTGGCGATTGCCCGCCGCGAGCCCATGGCGCGCTTCGGCAGCATCGAGGTGCGAGCTGAGATGGGCATCTCCTGGCAGCAGCCGAAGCCTGCCTAGCGCGCTTTGGGAGCGCGCCAATCGAAGACCTAGCCCGTTTGCAATTGGCTAACCACTGCTGACGACTTTCCATAAAATGCCACATGTCGGTCGCTGTGCCGGCCAAGTGCGGCTCCATCTCGCGTCTCACCAAACGCACAGGAGTCGTCGTGAACAGCCTCGCCATCTTCGGCATCACCGCCGCCACCATCTTCGGGCTCGCCACGGCTCTCGCCGGCAACGTCCAGGCTGCCGAGAACTTCATCTACACCGGCAATGGCGACCTCGCGGCGGCAGCGGCGATCCTCGAGCGCCCCGACATCGCCGGAGCTCAGGTCGTCTACAACTGGCGTGCGCTGGAGCCGGCAAAGGGCGAGTATGACTTCTCAGCCATCGAGCGCGACCTCGAGCAGACCGGCAAATTGAACAAGAAACTTTTCATCCAGGTGCAGGACCGCTTCTTCTCGCCCGAAGCCCGCAACATCCCCGACTACGTGCTGGAAGGCGCCGAGTATGGCGGTGGCCTCGTGCCGCAGCTCGATAACCCGGGCGAGGGCAAGGCCGAGGCCTATGGCTGGGCCACCATGCAGTGGAACCCCGCCGTGCGCGCCCGCTACCAGGCATTGCTCAAGGCGCTGGCGACCCGTTTCGACGGCAAGGTCTACGGCGTCAACCTGCCCGAAACCGCGATCGATATCGACATGAAGGCCGACAAGACCGGCTTCAGCTGCGACGCCTATTTCGCCGCCGAGCTGGAGAACCTCACCGCCGCCCGCGAAGCCTTCGCCAGCTCCAAAGTGATCCAGTACGTGAACTTCTGGCCCTGCGAGTGGGAGAACGACCACAACTACATGGGCCGCCTGTTCGAGCGCGCCGCTGCCACCGGCATCGGGCTCGGCGGCCCCGACATCGTGCCTTACCGCAAGGGGCAGATGAAGAACTCCTACCCGTTCTTCAACCAGTACAAGGGCAAGCTCGATTTCGTCGGCATGGCGGTGCAGGAGCCGACCCTTACCTACAAGAACGACAAGACCGGCAAGCCCTTCACCAAGGACGAGTTCACGGCCTTCGCCACCGACTATCTCGGCGTCGACGCCATCTTCTGGAGCATCGAATCCCCGTGGCTCAAGCCGTGAGCGCGATCATGAACAGCCGCACCGAAAGCCGCCCGCTGCCGCACACCAGCCGCCAGCCGGGCGAGGCCCGCCACGCCCGGCGGGTGGGACACGATCTGACGGCGAGGTCCGAGAGACCGAGCGATTGGATGGGGTTAAATAATCCCGCCTGACTGCGCCGTCTCGCCGCCGCCGCGTCCACCGGCCTCCTCTCCCCCTTGGCGGAGGAGAAAGCGAAAACTTGGGCTTAGCGCAGCTAAGTCCTTAGTTTTCGCCAGAGAGGGGGGCGTGGGGAGGCACCGTGCTCGCCCAAAATCCCCTCTCTTGGAATTTCTAAGGCTTAGCGAAGTAGCTAAGCCCAAGAATTCCATTCCCCCCCGCAAGGGGGGAGATGGGCATCGAGCTTGTCTGCGAAGGCTGCGCTCTTACCTTACGATCAGCGTGCCGGCGCCATGGGCGGTGAACAGCTCGACCAGCACCACGTGCGGGGTCTTGCCGTTGAGGATCACCACGCCCTCGACACCGTTGTCGAGCGCTTCGAGGCAGGTCTCCACCTTGGGGATCATGCCGCCATTGATCGTGCCGTCGGCGATCAGCGCCCGCGCGTCACGGGCCGAAAGCTCGGGGATCAGTTTCTTGTTGGCGTCCAGCACGCCGTCGACATCGGTGAGAAACAACAGACGCTTGGCGCCGAGCGAGCCGGCAATGGCGCCGGCAAAGGTATCGGCATTGATGTTGTAGGTCTGGCCATCGCGGCCCGGCGCCACCGGCGCGATCACCGGGATCATCTCCGAGCGGGCGAGGAGGTCGAGCAGCGTGCGGTCGACTTCCACCGGCTCCCCGACAAAGCCGAGATCGAGCACCCGCTCGATGCTCGAGCCGGGGTCCTTGACGGTCTTGGTGGCCTTCTTGGCGAAGACCATGTTGCCGTCCTTGCCGCACAGGCCGATGGCCCATTCGCCCTCGGCGTTGATCAGCGCCACGATCTCTTTGTTGATCGAGCCGGCCAGCACCATCTCGACGACTTCCATCGTCCGCTTGTCGGTGACGCGCAGCCCGCCCTCGAACTTCGATTCGATGCCGAGATTCTTCAGCATCGAGGCGATCTGCGGGCCGCCGCCATGCACGACGATCGGGTTGACCTTGGATTGTTTGAGCAGCGCGATGTCGCGCGCAAAGGCCTGGCCCAGCGCCACGTCGCCCATCGCGTGGCCGCCGTACTTCACCACGACGGTCTTACCCTCGTAGCGCTGCATATAGGGCAGCGCCTGCGACAGGACGGCGGCGTCGCGGGAAAAGCTCTCGATGTCAGGCATGGCGCGCTGTGTATCCATTGTGTCCCGTCCTATAGCGCATTCCATTGGAGTCGAAAGCGCTTTTGAGCCCCTGCCCAAGCGGATCAGGAAAAGTTCAGAGGCTTTTCCATCTCGATCCCACGACCAGGCATGGGCATCAACAGAACAAACACGAAGATTTCGTGACCGGCAGCAGCGGGGATAGGCATACCCACAGCCTTTGGCTAAGTTCGCGGCTATGAGCAGCAACGCCAGCCTCGAGATCGCCGACCTCATTGCCCGTTGTGCCTTGCGGGATCGGGCGGCATTTCGTGATCTCTACACCCGCACCAGCGCGAAACTTTTCGGCGTCGTGCTGCGTATCCTCAAAGACAGATCGGAAGCCGAAGAGGCGCTCCAGGAAGTGTACGTCAAGATCTGGCAGCGCGCCGACCGCTACGTGGCGGGTGGCTACAGCCCGATCAGCTGGCTGGTGGCGGTCGCCCGCAACCACTCGCTGGATGTGCTTCGGGCGCGTAAGCCGGTAAGCGATGATATCGACCTCGTGCTTGACCTCGCCGATGGCGGGCCTGACCCAGAGCAGGCCACCATCGACAGTTCGGAGCGCACGCGCATCGATGGCTGCCTCGATGAACTCGAGAGCGACAAGGCCGATTGCGTGCGCGGGGCCTATCTCGACGGCTTCAGCTACGAGGAACTGGCGACGCGCCATAGCGTGCCGCTGAACACTATGCGAACCTGGCTGCGGCGCAGCCTGTTGAAACTGAGAGAGTGTCTCAAGGCATGAGCACGGAAGGTCACAGCGGCGGCAGGGAGGACGACCAGGTTCTGGTCGCCGAATACGCGCTCGGCCTGTTGGAAGGCGGTGAGCGGGCGGCCCTCGCGCGCCGCATCGCCGCCGAGCCGGCGCTCGCCTCCGACCTGCGCTTGTGGCGCTCCCGCCTCGCGACGCTCGACGACGAGTTTGCCGAAGTCGCGGCGCCCCAGGGCGTTCTGCCGCGCATCGAGAACCGCCTGTTCGGCGCCACTGCCGCTTCGTCCGGGGGCTGGTGGAACTCGTTGGCCTTGTGGCGCGGTCTCACGGCAGCTGCCGCGGCGGTGGCGGTGGTCGCGATCGGCGTCAACCTGCTGCAGCCACGCGTCGATCCCAATGTTCTGGCCACCCAGTTGGTCGCTGCGATTCAGGCGCAGGAGGGCAGCGGCGTCGAGTTCGTCGCGCTTTACGATCAGGCTTCCGGTGAAGTGCGCATCACTTCGCTCAAGGGCGCCGCCATACCCGACAAGGATTTCGAGCTCTGGTACATCAAGGGTGAGCAGCCCGCCGTGTCGATGGGCGTGATCCCGGTCGACGAACGCCTGGAGATCCCTCTCGATGCCGCTGCCAAGGCCAATATTGCGCCGGGCACCGTCCTCGCTGTGACGCTGGAGCAGAAGGGCGGTTCGCCCACCGGCGTCGCCCAGGGACCGATCGTCGCTGTCGGCACCGTCACGCCGATCTGACGTCGTTCAACGCCATTCGGCAGCGGCGGCCCGCCTCCCCCGAGGCGGGCCGTTTCCGTTCATGTTGCCGGCCGCTGCGCGCATACGAGCCGAGGTCGCGAATAGTTTCGCGCCATGTCGCGAATAAAGCGCTCCGGACGAAAATGTGATCCGAAACTGCCGCGAGACCCCTTCCGTATCTCCCGCTGTCCCATCGCAAGAACACTGCGGACACTGCCAAAAGGAAGGAACCAACAATGAAGCTCTCCACTCTTCGCGTACTCGCCGTCTCGGCCATGCTGTCGGTCTCTGCTCTCTCGGGCGTCGCCTTTGCTGAGAACCCGATGGTGGGCGGCGCGCCGATGTCCGAGACCAAGGACATCATCGATAACGCCGTGAACTCGGCCGATCACACCACGCTGGTCGCGGCGGTGAAGGCCGCTGGCCTGGTCGAGACGCTGAAGGGCGCCGGGCCGTTCACCGTGCTCGCCCCGGTCAACGCCGCTTTCGATGCACTGCCGGCCGGCACCGTCGACAACCTGCTGAAGCCCGAAAACAAGGATCAGCTGGTGAAGATCCTCACCTGCCATGTCATCGCGGCCAAGGCCATGGCTGCCGACATCACCAAGATGGCGATGGACGACGGCGGCACCCATGAAGTGACCACGGTCGGCGGCTGCAAGCTGTGGCTGAAGGCGGATGGCGGCAAGGTGACGATCACCGACGAAGCCGGTGGCGTCGCCAATGTGACCATCGCCGACGTGGTGCAGTCGAACGGCGTGATCCACGTCATCGACAAGGTGCTGCTGCCCAAGATGTAACCTTCGCAGTCCGCGCTGCGAATATCACATCGTGAACCGCTTCGTGTCCCGCGGGTTGCCTCGTGGGACACGCGCTTTTGAGATGCACCCGCCGGCAGGGCGGATAGACTGCCGGCAACCGCTGAAAGGCCTCATCCCATGCAAGTCGATCGCCGCACTTTCCTGTTTGGCGGCACTGCCGTAGGCGTACTTGGCGTCGCGGCCCTGATGTTCCGCCCGATGGGCTCGAGCCGTGCTGCCGAGGGCACCTTCGAGATCAATCTCACCGAAGACGAGTGGAAGGCGAAACTGCCGCCAAAGGTGTTCGAGGTGCTGCGCCACGAAGCCACCGAAGCCCCGGGCTCCTCGCCGCTGCTCTACGAACACCGCGCCGGCATCTTCAACTGCGCCGGCTGCGAGCTGCCGCTGTTCGATTCCAAGACCAAGTACGAGAGCGGCACCGGTTGGCCCAGCTTCTACCAGCCGCTCGACAACGCGGTCGGCGAAGCCACCGACACCACCCTCGGCATGAGCCGCACCGAAGTGCACTGCCGCCGCTGCGGCGGCCATCTCGGCCACGTCTTCGACGACGGCCCACAGCCCACCGGCCTGCGCTACTGCATGAACGGCCTCGCCTTGACCTTCACCCCGGCCTGACCGGGGTCTCGATTTAGTGCCTACCCTCCGACTGGCCCTTCATCCCCGCGTCAAAGTTTGACGCTTCGGGATGGAGGGCCTTCTTCCATGCAACAGGGCATTGCCGTTCGGCCATCTTGCCAAGCCCGGCAAACCGCCCCATTTCTTGCCGCGCCATGAAGCTCACCATCATCCAGACCGGCGACGTCCCCGCTTCCCTCAGGCCGCAGTTCGGCGCCTATCCGCCCATGTTCAAGCGCATGTTCGACGAGGCAGGCCAGCCGTTCGAATACGAGACGGTGGCGGTTTGTGACGGTGCCGAATTCCCTGATGCGGCGAAACTGGATGGCATCCTGATCACCGGCTCCGCCGCTGGCGTCTACGACGACCATGCCTGGCTCGATCCGCTCCGCGCCTTCATCCGCTCGGCTTACGCCGCCAGTACCCCGATGCTCGGCATCTGCTTCGGCCACCAGATCATGGCCGACGCGCTCGGCGGCGACGTGCGCAAATCCGACAAGGGCTGGGGCCTCGGCCGCCACACCTACGAAGTGAAGTCCCGTCCCGGCTTTCTCGCCACCGACCTGCCGGCGCTTTCCATTGCCTGCTCGCACCAGGACCAGGTGATCGTTCCGCCCAAGGAGGCGGACGTGTTCCTCGGCTCCGAGTTCACCCCCAATGCGGGGCTCGTCTATGCCAACGGCAGGGCCCTCAGCCTGCAGCCGCACCCCGAATTCCTCGACGACTACACCCTGGCGCTGGCCGAACTCCGGCGCGGCAAGGCCCCGGATGTCGTGGTGGATACGGCCCTCGCCTCGGTCGCAACGCCATCGCACAGCAGCGATGTAGCGAGCTGGCTGGGAGCATTCCTCAGCCGCTAATGCGCCAAGCACGCGGAGCCCTCAGTGCTCCATCAACTGCCGGATCTCGGAGCGTAGCTGCTCGAGGCCGACCTTCTCCTCGCTCGAGGTCAGGATGATCTCGGGATGCGCCGCCGGGCGCTTGGCGATCGCCGCACGCGTCTTCGCCAGCGCCGCTTCCAGCTCGGTCTTGTTCGGCTTGTCAGCCTTGGTGACGACGATCTGGTAGCTCACCGCCGCCTTGTCGAGCTCGTTCATCACCGTGGTGTCATTGGCGTTCGGGCCATGCCGGCCATCGATCAGCACATAGACGCGGCGGAGGTTCGGTCGGCCCGTGAGGTACTGGTGGATCAGCCGCGTCCACTGCTTCACCTTGTCCTCTGGTGCCCTGGCATAGCCGTAACCGGGCATGTCGACGATCCGGAGTTCGTCCGACTGGCTCTCGAAGATGTTCAGTTCCTGCGTCCGCCCCGGCGTGTTCGAGGTGCGCGCTAGCCCGGTGGTGCCCGTCAGTGCATTGATCAGCGACGACTTGCCGACATTGGAGCGCCCGGCAAAGGCGACCTCCATCCGGTCGGCCGGCGGCAGGTCGGCAATGCGCACACAGCCCTTGATGAAGACGAACGGCCGCGCGAACAGCAGCCGCCCGGCCTCGATCTGATCTGCGCTGAACTTCGATTGTGTCTCGCTCATTGGCGTTCAATAGGGGAGGGCGGCGGAGAAGGGAAGGGGAGCGGAGCGTAGACTGAAGCAGACGGCCCCCTCCCGACCTCCCCCATGAAGGGGGAGGTGAAGAGTCGAGGCTCTGTCTCAGATCGTGCCCACAGCTCGATGCGGCACCTCCCCCTTCATGGGGGAGGATGGGAGGGGGCCGTCTCTATCGGTTGGCCGCCCCTCACACCGGATACCCGAAAGCCCGCTTCTCCAGCCCCTGCGCCACCAGCGCCCTGGAGAAGGCCGGCCAATTGTCGACCTTGTCGGCGGCGGCCTTCACCCGGTCCTGCTTGACGAGCCCGGTTGTCGTCAGCGTCGCCGGGACCCTGAGCGTCACCCCCACCTGCGCCGCCGCCGCCGAGAACCGGCGCAACGCGCCCTCCGGCGGCAGGTCGATATCGGTCTCGTAGCGGAGGATGGGTGAGGGCAGGAACCGCCGGTTCAGCCAGTTGCGCCAGTGATCGAACCAGCGCTCCTGCGCGTCCATCCAGGCGGCGAAATCGGCGATGTCGAGGCTGAGGCGCACGGCTGAGGTATCGACCTCCTGCCACTTGTGCACGTTGATCGCCTTGCACCAGCTGACATAGGCGTCGATCTGCCGGCGCACCACGAAGATCACCCGCAGGCCGGGGCGCGACAGCACCAGCTGCTCGACCGTCTCGGGTTCGAGCGTGTCGTGCCAGAGCTTGAAGGCGAGGACGCGCTTGTGCTCGGCATGGGCCAAGGCAACCGCCTCGTCGAGCACGTGGTCCGGCTCGATCCGCTCGGCGAGGCTGTTGAACAGTTCGGGGAAGGTCTTGAGCTCGGCGAAGTTGGCGCCGAGCTGCATCAGGTGATTGGCCCCGCTGCGGGGGCCGGTGATCAGGCAGAGGGTGTCCAGCACCTGATCACCTGTTGCGTCAGCTGGCCTTGCCGCCGGCCGGCTTTTCTTCGACCTTGGGCTTGCGCTTGAAGGTCGCCGCGATGTTGCCGAGCAGGTCCACTTCGGCGCCGTGGCGCTTCATGATGAACCACTGCTGCGTCACCGAGAGCAGGTTGTTCCAGGCCCAGTAGATCACGAGGCCGGCGGGGAACGTGCCCAGCATGAAGGTGAAGATGATCGGCATCCAGTTGAAGATCATCGCCTGCGTCGGATCCGGCGGCGGCGGGTTGAGCTTCATCTGCACCCACATGGTGATGCCCATGATCACCGGCCACACGCCCAGATGCAGTAGTCCGCCCACCACCGGCAGGGCAACCGGGTTCCACGGGATCAGGCCGAACAGGGTGAAGATGTTGGTCGGATCAGGCGCCGCGAGGTCGACGATCCAGCCGAAGAACGGCGCATGCCGCATCTCCAGCGAGATGAAGATGACGGTGTAGAGCGAGAAGAACACCGGGATCTGGATCAGGATCGGCCAGCAGCCCGACAGCGGGTTGATCTTCTCTTTCTTGTAGAGCTCCATCATCGCCTGCTGCTGCGCCGGGCGATCATCCTTGAAGCGTTCCTGGATCGACTTCATTTCCGGCTGCACGCGCCGCATCGCCGCCATCGAGGCATACGAGCGGTTGGCCAGCGGGAAGAACAGGCCCTTGACGATCACCGTCACCGCGAGGATGGCGAGGCCGAAATTGCCGAGGATCCCGTAGAGGAACTGCAACAGGAAGAACATCGGCTTGGTGAGGAAGTGCAGCCAGCCCCAGTCGATCAACAGCTCGAGCCGGTCGAAGCCGTAGGTCTTCTCATAGCTGGCGATGACGCCTTCGCGCTTGGCGCCGGCAAACAGGTAGGTCTTGTTTTCGGCAGTGCCGCCTGCCGGCACCAGCACCGGCGTGGTCTCGACGAAGCTAGTCTGGAAGATGTTCTGGGCGCCCGAGGGCGTCGCCGAGAAGCGGGCATTGAGCGGCGCGCCCGGCACCGACAGCACGGCCGTCGCCCAGTACTTGTCGGTGATGCCGACCCAGCCGCCGGTGGTGCTGGAGACGTCGATCTGCTTCTCGTTGACGACGTCGTCGTACTTCTTGGAGACGAGGTTGTTGGAGCCGAGCACCCCAAGCGGGCCCTCGTGCTGCACGAAGAAGTTCTGCACGTGCGGCTTGCCCTGGCGCACGATGCGCGAGAACGGGTAGAGCGCCACGTCACCCGAGCCGGTGTTCTCGACCGACTGCGCCACTGTGAACAGGTAGTTGTCGTCGACGCTGATGGTGCGGCGGAAGATCAGCCCGGCGCCATTGTCCCACTTCAGCGTCACCGGCGTCGCGACGGTCAGCGTCTGCGCGTCGCCTTCGACCGACCACACCGTGGTCTCGCTTGGCGTTGCCGCAGTGCCGCCGGCCGCCGGGACCCAGCCGGTCTCGGCGTAGTAGCCCCCGGGGGCGCCCGAGGGGATCAACAGGGTAATGATCGGCGAATTGGGATCGACCGTCTCGGTGTACTGCTTGAGCTGCAGGTCATCGAGGCGGGCGCCGGTGAGGTTGATCGAGCCCGACAGCGATGGGGTATCGATCTTCAACCGCTGCGGCGACGCCGCCAGTGCGGCCGCGCGGTCGGCGAACGTTCCCGTGGCTCCGGTCGCAGCCGCCGCCGCGGGCGTGCTGCCGTCGGCGGCCGGGGTCGCGAGCCCGGTATCGGTCGCTGGCGCCTGTGCGGCCTGCTCGAGCGCGGCGCGCTTCTGGGCCTGCTCCAGTTGCGGGCCGGCAATGAAGAACTGCCATCCGAACAGCACCACGACGCTGAGCACGATCGCAATGATCATGTTGCGGTTGTTATCGGACTGCATCAGCTCTTCTTCTTCAGGTGGACTTTGGAAATGGCGGCGGCCAGGTCGTTGACCAGCTGGCCGTACGGAATGCTCAGCGCCTCGCGGCGACCGACCAGCACGTAATCATGTTGGGGTTCGAACCCGCCGGCGCAAGCCTTCGCGGCAGCCCGGAGGCGCCGGCGGATGCGGTTGCGTTCGGGCGAGTTGCCCATCTGCTTGGTAACCGTGAAGCCGATGCCGGGCTCATCGAGGTCACGCGCGTTCGCCTGCAGCGAAAACGCAGCGCGCCCGACGCGTTGGCCCCGGGCGGCTTTCAGGAATTCGGACCGGTTCTTGAGGCGCCGCAAGGCGCCGTCCCGTGGCATGGCCGTGTTCACGGCCAAAACCTTAGGCCGAGAGCTTGGCGCGGCCGACAGCGCGGCGGCGGTTCAGGATCTTGCGGCCGTTCTTGGTCGCCATGCGGGCGCGGAAGCCGTGCCGGCGAGTGCGGACGAGCGTGCTCGGCTGGAAAGTGCGTTTCGACATACGATCTGACCACGCCGGCGCGCGGTTCCTCTTATACTTGAGAGCAGCAAGGTGCTTGCCGGCTGGGCCCTTGTCTGGGCGCCTACGGCAGATTGGGGCGGCTTATAGGGAATTGGTTCGGTGAAGTCAACGCGAGGACCGTGCGGCAGAACGGCATTGGCCGCCCCCGAAATCCGCTGATTTCCACACTGCCTTGATCCCGCCCACTATTGTCCGGCTACCAGCCGGTGATAATGAGGCGCGGGGCCTTAGTCGAGAGAGCGAGATTGGCCGATATCCTTACGCCCGACCTCTGTGTCATCGGGGCCGGATCAGGCGGCCTGGCCGTCGCCGAGGCCGCTCGCGCCTATGGCGCCTCGGTTGTGCTGGTCGAGAAGGCTCGGCTGGGTGGCAACGCTCTCCATGCCGGCGCGATTCCGGCCAAGGCGCTGGTTGCCGCTGCGGCCCACGCCCAGGCACTGCGTGATGGCGCTGCCTTCGGCATCGCGGCTGACGAGCCCAAGATCAATTTCCGCCGGGTGCACGACCATGTCGAGCAGGTGATCACCGCGCTTGCGCCGCACAATGCCGCCGGCCGGCTCGAGGCATTGGGCGTCGAGATCGTGCGCGGTACCGCTCGCTTCACCAACCGCAAGGCCCTTGCGGTCGGCGATACCGAAATCCGTGCCCGCCGCTTCGTCATCGCTACCGGCGCGCGGCTGCCGATTCCCTCGATCCCGGGGCTCGACGCGGTGCCGTATTTCACCAGCGAGACCATTCTCGACAATACCAGGAAACTCACCCACCTCGTGGTCATCGGCGGGAGCGGCGTGGCGCTCGAACTGGCCCAGGCCTACGCCCGGCTCGGCACCGAGGTCACGGTGATCGAGAACGGCCCGATGCTGGCGGGCTTCGACCCGGAACTCGCGGCTGTCGCCCTGAAGCGGGTCGAGGAGGAGGGCGTCAGCCTCCGCCCGCACGCCACCGTCACCGCCATCCAGGCCCGCTCAATGGGCATCGGCGTCGCAGTGCAGAACGGCGAAACCGACCAGTTGCTCGACGCCTCGCACATCCTCGTTGCCGCCGACCGCATGCCCAACCTTGCCGGCCTCGACCTCGACAAGGCCGGCATCCGGATGAACAAGGCCGATCCGCGGCTGCTGCAACTGTCCCCCAGCCTCAAGACCACCAATCCGCGTGTGTACGCGGTCGGTGATGCCGCCGGCGGCCAGTCAGTGCAGGCGGCGGTGCGCCAGGCCGAGGCGGTGGTTCGCAGCGTCCTCCTCGGCGCCATGGCCAAGCCCGATGCCCTGCGCGTCCCGCGTGTCGTCTCGACCGACCCGGAGCTCGCCGAGATCGGCCTCAACGAAGCGCTGGCCCGTACCAGGCATGGCGTCGGCTTCCGCGTCACCCGCTGGTCCTATGCCGACAATGATCGGGCCCGGACCTCTCGTGCGACCTATGGCCTCGCCAAGCTCGTCACCGATCGCTCCGGCAAAATCCTCGGCGCCGGCGTTGTCGGTCCCGGCGCCAGCGAGCTGGTCTCGCTGTTTTCGCTCGCCATGACCGGCGGGCTCCGGGCCGACAAACTCGCCGAGCTGGTCGCGCCTTATCCCTCTTACGCCGAGATCGCGGTGCGGCTCGGCGAGGAGTTCCGCCGGGGCGAGACGAACAAGCCGCTCATCCGGCAGTGGATCAGCCTCAACAAGCTGTTCGGCTAGCCCCGTTTGTCACGTGTTGACGCTGGAAAGCGACGGCTTTCCCCGTTAATCATCGCCCAATGGCCAAACAAAACCGCGCGATGCCGGGTCCGTTCTCCGGGCTGTCCGTCAAGATCATCGCCACCATCATTGTGGTGATCCTCGCGGTCGAGATCGTGATCTACCTGCCATCGGCCGCCAACTTCCGCCAGAGCTGGCTCAACGACCGCCTGCGCGTCGGCGTCGTCGCCGCCCGCGTGCTCGACGCGGTGCCCGACGCCATGAACCTGCCGCGCGTGCTGACCGACCGGCTGCTCACCTCGGCCGGCGCCCTCGCCATCGTCTATCGACGCGAGGGCCAGAGCCAGCTGATCGAACTCGAGAACGTCACCATGCCGCGCGAGGCGGTGACGGTGGATCTGCGCCAGCGCGATCCGGCCTCGCTGATTCTCGGTGCGCTGGAGACCCTGGTGCTGGGCTCCAACCGCACGCTGCGCATCGTCGGCGAAGAAGACGGCATGCCCGACCGGGTCATCGAGGTGCTGATGCCCGAGGCGCCGTTGCGCAGCGAGTTGCTGCTCTATTCGCGCAACCTCTTCTTCCTGTCGCTGATCCTCGCCATCATCACGTCGGCGGTGCTTTACGTCTTCGTCTCGCGCATTCTGATCGCGCCGATCCGCCGCCTCACCGGCAACATGGTGGAGTTCTCCGAGGCACCCGAGAACGCCGCGCTGATCGTCACCCCCTCTGATCGGCGCGACGAGATCGGCATCATGGAGCGCGAACTGGCGGCGATGGAATCGGACATCTACTCGATGCTGCGCCAGCGTCGGCATCTCGCCGATCTCGGGCTTGCCGTCGCCAAGATCAACCACGACCTGCGCAACACCCTGACCTCGGCGCAACTGCTCAGCGACCAGGTGGCCAATCTCGACGATCCCAAGGTACAGCGCCTCGCGCCGCGCCTGGTGCAATCGATCGACAAGGCCATCGGCTTCGCCCAGTCGGTGCTCGATTATGGCCGCCAGAGCGCCACCCCGCCACGGCCGGTGCCGGTCGACCTGCACCTTCTGCTCGACGAGGCCGCCTTCGATGCCGGCCTCGTCGGCCACCCGTCGATTCGCTGGACCAACCACGTGCCCGACGCGGTCTCGATCTCCGCCGACCCCGACCAGTTCGCCCGCATCTTCGACAACCTGCTGAAGAACGCCCGCGAAGCGCTCGAGGCCGCCGGCAGCAAGATCGAAGGCCCCGAGGTCGAGATCACTCTCGCCGAAACGCCCGACTGGCTGACCCTGTCGGTCACCGACAACGGCCCCGGCCTGCCGCCGCGGGCCCGCGAGAACCTGTTCGTCGCCTTCGAGGGCTCCGCCAAGGCCGGCGGCACCGGCCTCGGCCTCGCTATCGCCCGCGAGCTCACCGAGGCGCATGGCGGCAAGCTGAGCTTCGTCGACCAGCCGCTGGGCACTCGTTTCGACGTCACACTGCCGCATTCCATCCGCATCGCCTGAACTGTCACACCCGCGTCAAAATTCCTCGCGCGTCGATGCTTGCAATGCTGCGGCGGCCCATGTATGGGTCACGCCGTTCGCCGGAACACCACCGGCCGTGCGCGCCCTTAGCTCAGCTGGATAGAGCACCAGACTACGAATCTGGGGGTCAGGAGTTCGAATCTCTTAGGGCGCGCCAATCCCTCCCCGAGCCAGGCCGGGGCCCTCCGAATAGCTCTTTCTTGCAGACGGCTCGTTGCCGGCAGGTTGGTGATATCACGCCGCTGCTTGCCGCAGTTGGCTCGGTACGCGGGCCCGCCATGGCAGGACCCGCGTACCGACGGCCTCAGGTGATCGAGCCGACCACACCTTCGATCAGGTAGTCGGTGCCCCACAGGGCGCCGTCGTAAAGGCCGAGCGTGCCTTCGATGACGAGTTTGCCGGTGTTGTCCTTGAGCGGGCCGACAAAGATGGGGGCGCCGGCCTTGGTTTCGGCGATGGCGTTGGTGGCTGCGGCGATCGCCGCTTCCGTTGCCCCCGCGCCGAACGGAGTGGAAAAGACCATGTCCTTGTCGTAGCCGCCCTCGTTGACGTTGGGCAGTTTCTCGCCGGCGGCGATCAGCCTGGCGTACTCGGTGTAGACCGTGCCCCACTTGAGCTCGGCGCCGGTGATGAAGCCGTTGGGCGCCAGCGACGCCTGGTCGGCATTGTGGCCGCAAGTCTTGGCGCCGCGCGCCTCGGCCGTCTCGACGATCACCTTGGGGCTGTCGACGTGGCAGGCGATGACGTCGCAGCCGGCATCGACCAGTGCATTGGTCGCCTCGGCCTCGCGGACCGGCAGGCTCCACTCGCCGGTGATGATGAGACGCACTTCGGCGTTGGGGTTCACCTTCTTGACGCCCAGCGTGAAGGCGTTGACGTTTCGCAGCACCAGCGCGATCGGCTTGGCGGCGATGAAGCCGATCTTGTTGGATTTGGTCGAGAGGCCGGCAGCCACGCCGTTCACATAGTGGCCCTGGTCGAGGTAGCAGAAGTAGCCGCCCAGATTGAGCGGATCGGTATCCTTGTTCCACAGCGAGGTTGGGTGGCGGAACTCCACATCCGGATGCTTCCTGGCTGCCTCTTTCATGAACGGGTCGAAATAGCCGAACGAGGTCGGAAACAGCAGCTTGGCGCCGTCGAGGTTGATCATCGATTCCATCGATTGGGCGACCGCGTCGGTCTCGGGGACATTCTCCTCCTCCACCACGGTGACGTCGGGCAGCGCCTTCAACGCGGCCGCGCCGACCGCATGGGCCTGGTTCCAGCCGAAATCGGTGACCGGCCCGACATAGATCATGCCGATGGTCAGCGGCGTCGCGGCTTGCGCCTTCATGCCGCTGGCGAGCAGCAGCGATCCGGCAGCAGCAGTGCCGAGGAAATGTCGGCGGTTCATCGAGAAGTTGGACAAGGTTGCACCCCCATGAGTCCAGGTTTCATCGTCCGGGGAGCGCGGGATGCGCTCACCGTCTCGGCCACGCGTGCGCGCGGGCGTTCGGCTTAGTCGGGTCGTTCCTGCGCGCGGCTAGGCGGCGCCGGTTTCAGTCACAAGGCGGTCGGCCTTGAGCTGTTCGTATTCGCCCACGCTGAGCGTCCGGATGTCGAATTGGTCGCGCGTGCGGGCATAGCCATGGCCGCCGAGACGGCCGATCGCGTCCATCTTGATCTGGTCGACGTGCAGGCGTGCCGCGTCGACGAGGTCGGCGCGGATATGGATGCCGAGCACCTGGCCCAGCACGATCTCGCGCGCCTTGCCCACTTCGATAATCATATGGCGGCGGCATTCGAGCGCCGCGGGGGCCGAGACGATGCGCGGGCTGCGCACGGCCTTGCCGGGCACCGTCTCGAGACCGGCCTCGGTGAGTTCATCGACATCGGGGCCGAACTTGATGGCGCAGATCTCCATCTGCGCGGCCAGCGCGTCATCGACGATGTGGACCGTGAACTCCTCGGTCTCGCGGATATTGCGCGCCGTGTCCTTGAGGCGCATGTCCTCGTAGTTCTCGATGCCGATGGCGACGATCGCCGGATCGTGGGTGAGAACATTGAAGAAGCTGAACGGTCCCGCGTTGCGCCGGCCGTCGAGGCTCAGCGTGGTGATGAAGGCGATGGGCCGCGGGATCACTGTCCCGATCAGCAGCTTGTAGCGCTCGCGCGGGTCCAGTTCGGCAAAGTCGAAATGCAGATGGCCGCTCATTTGGCGCGCTTGCGCTTGAGCGGGATGGCGCCGGCGGGCGCGGCGATCGCGCCGGCATAGCGGGCAAGGACATCGCCGAGCGCTGTGCCGGCCGGGTCGGACTCATGCAACGCCCGGCGCTCGACGGCGGCCATGTGCACATCCATGATGGCGAGCGCCTTGGCGGCGTCGCCGGCGCGTAGCGCAGCGATGATCTCGGTATGCTCGTTGGGGCCGCCATGATCGTGCGTGTGAGGCGAACCGTAAACCGCGAGGATCAGCGAGCAGCGGGTCACCAGCTCGGACATGTACTGTTCCAGCAGCACGTTGCCGCTGAGCTTGGCCAGCCGGATATGAAACTCGCCGCCGAGGCGCCCGGCGACATGTTCTTCGTGCCGCTCGCGCGCTGCATCTTCCTCGCGCACCAGGCCCTCGAGTTCGGCCCCGAAGCTGGGCTTCCAGCGCTTGATGACAAGGCCGACCGCCTGGGCCTCCAGCGCGCGCCGCACTTCGAAGACGTCGCGGGCTTCCGCCAGCGTCGGCTGCGCCACGATCGCCGTCCGCTTGGGGCGGGCGTCGACCAGCCCCTCGGACTGCAGCTTGGCCAGCACCGCACGCACCAGCGTCCGGCTCATGCCGAAATGCGCACCGATCTCGTCCTCGGGCAGTTTGGTGCCCGGCTGCAGCGCGCGCTCCAGGATCGCCTGCTTCAGCGCCTCATGAGCGATATTGATGCGTGGAGACGGTAGGGTCATTCAAGCCTCGCGCTGTTGACCTCATTCATGCATACGAGATTGCGCGTGACAAGTATGCAGGAATTGGTGCGGTTCCGACCTAAATGTGCCTGAATGTCAGTGGGTTACCGCTGGAATGCGAGAATCGCATGGCTGATTTGCGCGAAATCGGATCGTCACTCGCCCAATCAGGTATACAGTTTTGGTATCCGAGAAATGGAGAGACGCATGCCGGCCAGAACCATCATTCTCAAGCTCAACCAGCAGCAGCTCGAACTGATCGATCGCACGATCGCCCAGGGCGCGGCAGTCGATCGGGCGGCGCTGGTGCAGCGCGCCATACGCGAACAGTCGGGGAAACTCGCCAAATGAGGACGATGCTGCAGACCCTCATGCTCGAGCCGGGCACCGGCAAGGCGATCGAACTGCTCGCCGGGCAGATCCTGCGCATCGAGCAGGTGGAGGGTGGCCAATGCGTCGATTTCAACGCCTTCAACCTGCACGACTACAAGGAGTTCATGCATTGCGGCCGTACCCGCACCGTGCATGGCTTCAATCCTACCGAAGGTGCGTTCCTGTGGAGCCAGCCGCCGCGGGAGCGGGCGCTGCTCTATATCCTCAAGGATACCGTGAAGCGTAACGACGTGCTGTTCCCGCGCTGCTCGGCCTATCTCTACGAGAGCGCCTATGGCTTTCACGACCACACCAACTGCCACGATATCCAGTCCGAGGCGCAGCGCGAGTATGGCCTGACCCCGGACGACGTGCATGACAGCTTCAACTTCTTCATGAACACCGAGATCGGCGCCGATGGGCGGGCGACGATCACCCGGCAGTCGAGCCGGGCAGGGGACCATGTCGATCTCCTGGCGCTGACCGATGTGCTCGCCGTGCCCAATGTCTGCGGCGCCGACGTCATGCGCACCTCCAACTTCTCGCTGAAGCCGATCCGCCTTACCGTGTTCGAGGCGACCGAAGCCGATCTCGCCACTGTCCCGCCGACGCCGGTCCTGCGCAGCCAGCGGACCCCCAGGGACTTCCGGCAGCCCCACATCAAGGCCGACCGCGAACTCACCCGCGACCCCGCCTACACGCCGGCCTTCACCAACGTGCCGATCCGCGTCGAGGAACTCGCTGTCACGCTGACCGAGGAAGAGGCCGCCCTGTTCGACGCGGCGCGGCTGCCGCTCTACGGCGACGATGAAGGCGCGGCGCTCCGCGACCTGCTCTTCACCTGGTGGGAGGAGCGCTACCTCGGAGCCAATGCCGGAGCTCCTGCCATCACGAAATGACTTGCACTGCACAACGCAGGGGCAGCGCCTACATTATGTGCACGGTGCCCCTGCATTCGACGCCAGGCGTAGCGTCCGGTAACCGGTGAACTCTCCAGTGCACTGAAATATAACGATATTCAATTCTGGCACGGCCCTTGCTCCATTGTATGCAGAGTTAGGAGCTAGGGTTCCGGCGCCATCTTTCCGGCGTGTCTGGTCCGAGAGCACCCACCGGAGCGGGAGACATCCCTCCGGGACACGGCGGGACAAAAGCCCGGGAGACCTCGTAAGCCAAGGGATTGGCAGCGCGGGTCTTTACGCGCTTCGCCGATCCCCAAGTCGAAACAGGGGATGCGCATGAAGTTCACCAGACTGGTTTCCGCCCTCGCCCTCGCGATGCTCGTTGCCGCCGCAGGCACCGGCGCTGAGGCGCAGCAGAAGAACGACTTCAAGGTTGCCTGGTCGATCTATGTCGGCTGGATGCCCTGGGGCTACGCCGCCGACAACGGCATCGTCAAGAAATGGGCCGACAAATACGGCATCACCATCGAGGTCACGCAGTTCAACGACTACGTCGAGTCGATGAACCAGTATACCGCCGGCGCCTATGACGCGGTAACCCTCACCAACATGGACGGCCTCTCCATCCCCGCCGCCGGCGGGGTCGACACCACTGCCGTGATCATCGGCGACTTCTCGGCCGGCAACGACGCCGTGATCCTCAAGGACAAGACCTCGCTGGCCGACATCAAGGGCCAGCCGGTCAACCTGGTCGAGTTCTCCGTCTCGCACTATCTGCTCGCCCGCGCCCTCGAAAGCGTCGGCCTGACCGAGCGCGACGTCAACGTCGTCAACACCTCCGACCCCGACATGGTCGGCGCCTTCCAGACCCCTGATGTCAGCGCCATGGTCACCTGGAACCCGATGGTCTCTGAAATCGTCGCGTTGCCCGGCGCCACCAGCGTGTTCGACAGCGCGCAGATCCCCGGCGAGATCATCGACATGATGGTCGCCAACACGCAGGTGCTTGCCGACAACCCCGCTTTCGGCAAAGCGCTGGCCGGCATCTGGTACGACACCATGGCCATCATGACTGCCCAGACGCCCGAGGGCGCCGCGGCGCGCGCTGCCATGGGCGCAGCTTCCGGTACCGATCAGCAGGGCTTCGAAGCGCAGCTTGCGGCGACGAAACTGTTCCCGACGCCCGCCGAAGCCGTGACCTTCGTCACTTCTCCTGACCTCCAGACCACCATGGACAAGGTCCGCGCCTTCCTGTTCGACAAGGGCCTGCTTGGCTCCGGCGCCGCTTCCGCCGACGTCATCGGCATCGAGCTCCCCGGCGGTGAACTGCTGGGGGATCCGGCCAACGTCAAGCTGCGGTTCACCGACGTCTACATGAAGGAAGCGGCGGCAGGTACGCTGTAAGTCCGTGCTCCCCACCCGTCTCGCCGCGCTCGGCGCCCTCGCCCTCAGGGGCGAGGGAAGTCGGTGACGTCTCAATCATCCGAGCCACTCCATGCGTCTCATCAACCTCAAGCCATCGCGAACCAACCAGTTGATCCTGGCGCTGCTGCCGTTTGTTGCGCTGCTGGTGGCCTATGCGCTTGGCTCTGCCGCCCGGCTCGCCGACAACCCCTCCGACAAGCTGCTGCCGGCGCTGACCAGCCTCGCCGACGCGATCAACCGCATGGCTTTCGTCCCCGATACCCGCACCGGCGAATACCTGCTGTGGTCCGATACCTGGGCGAGTCTCGGCCGCCTGTTCTCGGCGCTGGGCATTTCAACGCTCATCGCCCTGGTCTTCGGCATGATCGTGGGCATGTTCCCCTACGCCCGGGCCCTGCTGGCGCCGTTCTTCGCCGCCGTCTCGATGGTGCCACCGCTGGCGCTGCTGCCGATCCTGTTCATTGTCATGGGGCTGGGCGAAACATCCAAGATCACCCTCATCGTCATAGGTGTCGCGCCGATCATGATCCGCGACCTGGCGCTCAAGGTCATGGAACTGCCGCGCGAGCAGACGGTGAAGGCTGAAACGCTTGGCGGCAACTCATGGCAGATCGCCATCCGCGTGGTCCTGCCACAGGTGCTGCCACGGCTCATCACCTGCCTCCGCCTGCAGCTTGGCCCGGCCTGGCTGTTCCTGATCGCGGCCGAGGCGATCTCGGCAGATTCCGGGCTTGGCTACCGGATCTTCCTTGTCCGCCGCTACCTGTCCATGGACGTGATCTTTCCGTACGTGATCTGGATCACGCTGCTGGCCGTGCTCACCAACGTCCTGCTCGATCTGCTCCGCATCCGGGTCTTCCCCTGGTCCGACCTGGGGAAGGCGTCATGATCGTCGTCGACAATGTCTGGAAGGAATACGGCGACCAGATTGTGCTCGAGAAGGTGTCGCTCACCATCGAGGACCGGGCCTTCGTCGCGCTCGTCGGCCCCTCGGGCTGCGGCAAGACCACCTTCCTCAAGCTGCTGCTCGGCGAGGAACGACCGACGCAGGGGACCATCACGCTCGATGGCGAGCCGCTGTCACCCGAGCCGGGACCCGACCGTGGCGTGGTGTTCCAGCGCTATTCGGTGTTCCCGCACCTGACCGTGCTGGGCAATGTGCTGCTCGGCAAGGAATTCGCTGCCTCCCGCTTCCGCGCCCGGCTCGTCGGTCCGGCGCGTCGCGCCGCCGTCGAGGAAGCCAGCGAACTCATCGCCGAAGTCGGCCTCGCCGGCAGCGAAACAAAGTTCCCGGCCCAGCTCTCGGGCGGCATGCAGCAGCGCCTTGCCCTGGCGCAGGCGCTGATCATGAAGCCGCGCGTTCTCCTGCTCGACGAACCATTCGGCGCGCTCGATCCGGGCATCCGCGCCGAGATCCACGTGCTGATGAAACGGCTGTGGAACGAGACCAACCTCACCGTGGTGATGGTCACCCACGACATGCGTGAGGCCTTCACGCTCGGTACTCGCGTCATTGCCTTCGAGCGGCCACGCAACCGACCCGATGAGCGTGAGCGCTACGGCGCCTCGCTCAGCCGCGACATCGATATCTGGCCGCCGCGCCGCGCCGGCCTCATCGATCCAGACGCATTTGCCGACAGCCCCGATCGGGACGACCCGATCCACCAGGTGGGCACCGGCCGGGACGACCCGGCGCTATCCCCTCAAGGAGATCCGGCATGAGCCGAACCCCAGAGCAGATCGCCGCCGACCGCGCACGCTACGAGGAGCACCAGAAGAAGGGGCTCGCCTTCGCCACCAGGGCATTGCCCGAGGCCAGCGCCCTGCCGGCCGCGCCTATCGCCCCGGGCAGCATCGTTGCGACTGAAACCATCGCCGGCGGCTGGTACTGGTCGACCTTGCTGCGCAAAGGCGAAGCGCTGCGCGTCGCGCAACCCCTTGGTCCGGTCTCGGTCGCCCTGGTCTGCTGGAATGCGCACGATACCAGCGAGCGGCTCAATCTGCCGGACACCGTCAAGGTGCAGTGGGACACCCGAACCCAGAAGGGGCGAGTGCTGTTTTCCGATATGGGCCGGGTGATGCTGTCGATCACCGAGGACTCGTCCGGCGGCGCCCATGATGTGCTCCTCGGCGGCTCCACCGCCGCTGCCAACGCCGCGAAATATCCAGGGACAGCCACCCGCAACACCCGCGACAATCTCGTTCTCGCCGCCGGCAAGCTTGGCCTGTCGCGCCGTGACATCCCGATGGCGCTGACCCTGTTCGCCCCGATCCGTGTCTCTGACGACGACGGCCATTTCGCCTGGCAGACAGGCCTGCTCAACGGCAACGATTATGTCGACCTGCGCGCCGAGATGGACCTGCTTGTCGCGTTCTCCAACTGCCCGCACCCACTCGATCCCGGGCCGGCCTATGCGCCGAATCCCGTCGAGGTGACCCGTTATGTCGCCGAGGTCACGGCTGATGATCTCTGCCGTATGGCCACCGCCGAGGCCGTTCGCGGCTTCGAGAACAACGCCCGCGCGGAGGCCTGAGATGCGCACCGAGGATACCGCCGTCCAGTCCCACCTGATCCCTGCCGAAGCGCCGTGGTCCGGCATCGTCAAGCAGGGCCAGACCATTCGTATTGTCGACAGCGAGGGCCAGCAGGCCGTCGACACCATCTTCTATCGTGCCGACGACTTCGCTGAACGCTACAGCGCTCAGGATACCCTGCGCACCCAGGGCTCGGCCTATATCGGGGTCGGCACCAAACTCGTCTCCAACGAGGGCAACACCATGCTCACCGTGGTCGCCGACACATGCGGCCGCCACGACACCATGGCCGGCGCCTGCTCATGCGAGAGCAACACCGTCCGCTTCGGTCACGACACGCGCTACCTGCACGCCTGCCGCGACAACTTCCTTATCGAGGTGACCAAACACGGCATGAGCAAGCGGGACATCGTTCCCAACATCAATTTCTTCATGAACGTGCCGATCTCGCCCTCGGGCGAAATGACCATCGTGGATGGGCTGAGCGGACCCGGCGACTACGTCGAGCTCGTTGCCGAGATGGACGTCCTCTGTGTCATCTCCAACTGCCCGCAGATCAACAACCCCTGCAACGGCTTCAACCCGACGCCCATTCAGGTCCTGATCTGGGACGCCCAGTAATGTTCACCAAGGTCCTGATCGCCAACCGCGGCGAGATCGCGGTCCGCATCATTGGCACGCTGAGGCGCATGGGGATCGCCTCGGTCGCGGTCTATTCCGATGCCGACCGCTTCACCAAGGCGGTGCAGCTCGCCGACGAAGCCGTGCGGCTTGGGCCGGCTCCGGCCGCTGAGAGCTACCTCGATGTCGAGGCCGTCATCGCCGCCTGCAAGGCGACCGGGGCTGAGGCTGTTCACCCCGGCTACGGCTTCCTGTCGGAGAACACCGGCTTTGCCCGCCGCCTCGAAGTCGAGGGCATAACCTTCATCGGCCCGACGCCCGAGAACATCGAAGCGTTCGGCCTGAAGCACACGGCGCGCGAACTGGCCAAGGCCAACGGTGTGCCGCTCCTTCCCGGCACGGAGCTTCTCGCCACCGCCGCGGAGGCGCTCGCCGCGGCCGATGCCATCGGCTACCCGGTCATGCTCAAATCCACCGCCGGCGGTGGTGGCATCGGCATGTCACTTTGCGCCGACGCCGCGGCGTTGCATGCTGCCTTCGACGGCGTGCAGCGCACCGCCCGCGCCAGCTTTGGCGATGCGCGCGTCTACCTCGAACGCTTCGTGTCGGATGCCCGCCATGTCGAGGTCCAGCTGTTCGGCGATGGCAAGGGCAGGGTGATTGCGCTGGGCGAACGCGATTGCTCGCTGCAGCGCCGCAACCAGAAAGTGGTCGAGGAGACGCCGGCGCCCGGCCTCTCCACCACCACCCGCTATCGGCTGCACGAGGCCGCGGTGAACCTCGGCCGGGCTGTCGGCTACCGTTCCGCCGGCACCGTAGAGTTCATCTACGATCCCGATCGCGAGGCGTTCTATTTTCTCGAGGTCAACACCCGGCTGCAGGTCGAACATCCGGTCACGGAAGCCGTTTTCGGCATCGATCTGGTCGAGTGGATGATCCGCCAGGCCGCCGGCGAGGAGGTGATCCCCACGCTGCCGCTTTCCCCTAGGGGCGCGGCCATGGAAGTTCGGCTCTATGCGGAAATCCCGCACGCCGACTTCCAGCCCAGCGCGGGCCTCCTGACCGAGGTGAAGTTCGGCGACGCGCGGGTCGACACCTGGGTCGAGACCGGCACCGAGGTCACCAGTTACTACGACCCGATGCTCGCCAAGATCATCGTCGCTGCGGCTGATCGCCCCGCCGTCATCGCGAGGCTCCAGGCCGCTCTTGCCGATACCAGCATCGCCGGCATCGAGACCAATCTCGACTATCTCCGAGCCATCGCGGCGTCCGACCTCCTCGCCTCCGGCAAGGTGGCGACCACCGCGCTGCGCAGCTTCGCCTTCACGCCCGAGGTCGTCGAAGTCATTGCACCCGGCGCGCAATCCTCGCTGCAGGAACTGCCCGGTCGGCTCGGCCTCTGGCATGTCGGCGTGCCGCCTTCGGGGCCGATGGACGAGCGCAGTTTCCGCCATGCCAACCGGCTGGTCGGCAATGCCGACGAGACGGCCGCGCTGGAGCTCACCGTCTCCGGCCCGACCCTGCGCTTCCACGCCCCTGCCATCGTCGCCCTCGCCGGGGCGCAGATGCCGATGAAACTCGATGGCGCACCGCTGCCGCACAACCAGCCGATCAATGTCGGCGCCGGACAGGTTCTGAGCATCGGCGCGATCGAGGGGCCCGGCCAGCGATCCTATCTCGCGATCTCCGGCGGTCTCGCTGCTCCGCTGGTGCTCGGTTCCCGCGCCACCTTCGCCCTCGGCAAGTTCGGCGGGCATGCTACCGGCACCCTGCGCACCGGCGAGGTGCTGCATCTCGCCGGCCTGCCGCAGGTGGGCCGGCCCGCCAACGACCCGGTAGTGTTGACGCGCGCCTGGGACGTCGCCGTGCTCTACGGCCCGCACGGCGCTCCCGACTTCTTCCTCGAAGCGGATATCGAGGCGCTGTTCTCGACGGCCTACGAAGTCCACTTCAACTCGGCCCGCACCGGCGTGCGGCTGATCGGCCCGGCGCCGAAATGGGCGCGCCGGGATGGTGGCGAGGCAGGGCTGCATCCCTCCAACCTCCACGACAACGCCTACGCCGTCGGAGCCATCGACTTTACCGGCGACATGCCGATCATCCTCGGCCCGGACGGGCCAAGCCTCGGTGGCTTCGTCTGTCCCGCCGTCATGGCGCGGGACGAACTGTGGAAGCTCGGGCAGTTCAAGCCCGGCGACACCATCCGCTTTGTCCCCGTCGCTCGCCCTGATGACAGGATCGCCGGCCCCGCGGTTCATCGGCCAGCTGAAGCCGGCTCCCCGATTGTAGGGTATTCCGACAACGGGCCTGTGCCGGTCGTCTACCGGCGGCAAGGCGACGATAACCTCCTGGTCGAGTACGGTCCGATGGCGCTCGATCTCGCCCTGCGCCTGCGCGTTCATCTGCTGATGGAAGCCGTTCACGGGGAGGGCAGGCTCGGCGCCGGGAACGGGATCATCGATCTCACGCCCGGTATCCGTTCGCTGCAGGTCCACTACGATTCGACCCGCCTCTCCCGCGACCGCCTCCTCGGCCTGCTGGCCGAGATCGAGCAGTCCCTCCCCGCTCCAGAGCAGGTCACCGTTCCCTCCCGCACCATCCATCTGCCGCTCAGCTGGAACGACCCAGAGGCGCAATTGGCCATGCGGAAGTATCAGGAGCTGGTTCGCTCCAATGCCCCGTGGTGCCCTGATAACATTGAGTTCATACGCCGTATCAACGGCTTGCCCGACCTCGGAGCGGTGAGGAAAACCATCTTCGATGCCAGCTATCTCGTGCTCGGTCTCGGCGATGTCTATCTCGGTGCGCCCGTGGCGACCCCGATGGACCCGCGTCACCGGCTCGTCACCACCAAGTACAACCCGGCCCGCACCTGGACCCCCGAAAACGCCGTCGGCATCGGCGGCGCCTACATGTGCATCTACGGCATGGAGGGCCCGGGCGGCTACCAGCTGTTCGGCCGTACGATTCAGGTCTGGAACACCTGGCGAAAGACGCCTGCCTTTGCCAGGTCCCCGTGGCTGCTCGACTTTTTTGACCAGATTCGCTTCTTCCCGGTCAGCCATGACGAACTGACGGAAGCTCGCGCGGCCTTCCCGCACGGCGGCTATCCGATCCGCATCGAGGAGACCAGCCTCTCCTATGCCGATTATGCCGCCGAACTCGCGCGCAACGCCGGCAGCATCGCCGCCTTCAAGCACACGCAGCAGACGGCGTTCGAAGCCGAGCGCCAGCGCTGGAAGGACGAGGGTCTCGACAGCTTCGTGGCGGAGGAGGGCGCAAGTGCTTCCGATACCGCCGAAATGCCGTCCGGCCACTTCGGCGTCGCGAGCTCGGTCCCGGGCAATATCTGGAAGATCCTGGTCGAGACCGGCGCGCACGTCGAAGTCGGACAGCCGGTCGCCATCATCGAGTCCATGAAGATGGAAATCACCGTCACTGCTCACGCCGCCGGCGCCGTCCGCGACGTCCGCGCCGGCCCGGGGCGCAACATCAAGACCGGCGACGTCATCATCGTCCTAGAGGAGATCTGAACATGCCCCAAAGCCAGGCTGAGAGCCCGCTCCCCATCGTGGTCGTAGGTGCCCACCTCACCGGTCTGCCGCTCAATACGGAACTCACCTCCTCGGGCGGACAACTGCTCAAGCGCTGTCGCACCGCCCCGGATTACCGGCTGTTCGCACTCCCCAACACCACCCCACCCAAGCCGGGGATGGTGCGCGAACCGGGCTTCGACGGACCCGGTCTCGAGGTCGAGGTGTGGTCACTGCCGTCCGACGCGTTCGGCCGCTTCGTCGCCAGGATCCCCGCGCCGCTCGGCATCGGCAAGATTTCCCTCGATGACGGCACGGCGGTTTCGGGGTTTCTCTGCGAGTCCCATGCCGTAGCCGAGGCGGAGGAGATCACCCGCTTCGGTGGTTGGCGCGCATTTCTGGCGGAGCGCGCACAATGAAGGCGCTCAGCCGTGCCGTGCGGTGGCTTCTGCACCGCCTGCGCGACGGTCTCGCCGCGCGCAAAGGCATCGTCCGGCCAGGAAAACTCCCGACGACGAGATAGCCTCCCCGTCCCTGCGCCGTCCTGGAGAAGTCGTTCTGGTGCCGGTCAAGCCTTACCGAAAGCTACGACCCTCGCGCCGGCGGCCGCCCCGTCAGGATGTCTGCCAGCTTCTTGCCCGAGCTTTCGCGCTCCGACAGGTCGAGCCCGGAAAGCAGGTCCACCAGGTGACTGGTCATCAGTTCCGACGCATCGAGCGCGCTGCGCTTGGCGATGGCATCGACCAGCGCATGATGGGCGTGACTTTCGCAGATCGTGTCGCGCCGTCGCCAGTAGAGCGAAATGATCAGTGACGAACGCGAGCAAAGATCGCGCACCATTTCCGTGAAGATCGACTGACCGGCGATCTCGGCAATGGCGACGTGGAACTGCGCCGAGAGCATCACCGCCTCGCCATCCTTGCCGGCGCGCACGGCCTCGTGCTCCTCCTCGAGGTGCTGGTGCAGCCGCTCGACATCGGCATGCGTCGCGATCCCTGCCGCGAGTGCGGCGACCTTGGGCTCGACCAGCGCTCGTGCCTCAAAGACTTCACGGGCTTCGGTGCGTGTCGGCTTGGCGACGAAGGCGCCCCGATTGGGCTCGAGCCGCACCAGCCGGTCATGCGCCAGCGCCTGCAGTGCGGCGCGAACCACGGTGCGACTTACCGAATAGATCGCGCCCAGCTCGTCCTCGGGCAACTTGGTGCCCGGGTCGATCCCGTGCCCCAGGATGCCGTTGCGCAAACCGAGATAGAGCGCGGAGCGACGCACCGCAGGGCGCCCCTCCCGCTTATCGATCTCGTCGCTTTCCAGCATGCCGAACTCCCAAACCCGTTGGAACCTAGCCGAGAACTGAACACACCGCTATCGGCGTTTCGTATACAAAATCTGCCAATATCGCATGCAGTCGCCTATGTTTTAGGCAATGCGAAGAAATGGTGCAGATGGGCGGGCGGCCTTTCGCCCGTGAACCATCGCGTGATTTCAATGGCATACGGCAACACCCATGGGGCGCCGCGCACTGGCACAGCTCTTGCAGTTGCTAACCCGACGGCCAAGAGGTGGCCTACGGGGCGGTGCATGGCGCAGGGCGACCTGGAAGTTGTGAAGCTGACCAAGCGCTACGGCGACGTGCTTGCGGTGGATTCGATCGATCTCAAGGTGCCCGCCGGCACCTATTGCTGCCTGCTCGGACCATCGGGCTGCGGCAAGACCTCCACTCTGCGCATGGTTGCGGGACATGAGGCCGCGACCGACGGCGACATCATCCTTTCGTCGACCAATGTCACCGACCTGCCGCCGGCCAGGCGCGGCACGGCGATGATGTTCCAGTCTTATGCGTTGTTTCCGCATCTCGACCTGATCGACAATGTGGCCTTCAGCCTCAAGATGAAGGGCATCGAGAAGGCGCCGCGACAGGCCAAGGCGCTCGAGCTGCTCAAGCTGATGCAGATGGATGGCTACGCTTCGCGGCGGCCGGCTCAGCTTTCCGGCGGCCAGCAGCAGCGCGTGGCGCTGGCCCGTGCCCTGATCACTGATCCCGAGGTGCTGCTGCTCGACGAGCCGCTCTCGGCGCTTGATCCGTTCCTCAAGATTCGCATGCGCGCCGAGCTCAAGAAGCTGCAGACGCGGCTGGGCATCAGTTTTGTCCATGTCACCCACAGCCAGGAAGAGGCCATGGCGCTGGCTGACCTCATCGTGGTGATGAACAACGGCCGGGTCGAGCAGGCGGCGGCGCCGCGCGAGGTGTTCGAGCGGCCCGCAACGGCCTTCGTCGCCCGCTTCATGGGGGATCACAACGTCGTCTCCGGCAGCGCCCGATCGGTCGCCGATGGCGTCGTCAGCGTTCAGGTGCCGGGCGGCAGCAGCTTTGCCGCCTCGGGGGCGCCGCTCGCCGTCGGCTCACCCGTCGATGTCGGCATCCGCACCGATCACGTGCGCGTCGGGACGCCTCCGGCCGATGGTCTCGGCTTCACCGGCATCGTCTCCAACATCGAGTATCGCGGCGCCTCGGTGAAGCTCTCGGTCGACGGCGCCGGCATCGAGGATTTCACCGCCATCGTCGACGACAAGAGCTTCTTTGCGAAGCCGGTCGCCGTCGGAGACGCGGTGCCACTCCATTGGGATGCCGAGGATGCCATCATCCTCGGCCGCCCCAATTCGTAAAAGCCATCAGCAACAGGGGTTTTAGGCTATGACTGAATCCAGCAAGACGGCCAAAGCGGCCATGATTTCGCGACGCAGCATGCTCAAGGGAGCTGCCGCGTTGGCCGGCGCTGCCGCCGGCGCCGGCGCCCTGGGTGGCTTCCCGACGGTCTGGGCGCAGAACCCGATCACGCTGCGCCAGTTCGGCACCGGTGTGTCGAACCTCAACGCCATTGCCGAAAAGTGCAAAGCCGATCTCGGCATCACCCTTGAGATGACCGCGACCGATTCCGATGCCGCCGCACAGCGCGCCGTCACCCAGCCCGACAGCTACGACATCGCCGATATCGAGTACTGGATCCTCAAGAAGGTCTACCCGACCGGCGTGATCCAGCCGATGGATGTGACCAAGCTCAAGTACTACGACAAGATCGTGCCGCTGTTCAAAACCGGCAAGCTGACGCCCGACAGCGTTATCGCCCAGGGCACCGCGCCGCACACCGTCGGCTATGTCGATGCACCGGATTCGAAGGAATTCGCCAAGGCGGAGACCGGCTTGTTCACCATGGTCCCCACCATCTACAACGCCGACACGCTGGGCATCCGCCCCGACCTCGTCGGCCGCGAGATCACCACCTGGGCCGACATTATGGACCCCGCCTTCAAGGGCAAGACCTCGATCCTCAACATCCCCTCGATCGGCATCATGGACGCGGCCATGATCATGGAGGCGATGGGCAACATCAAATATGCCGACAAGGGCAACATGACCAAGGCGGAGATCGACGCGACCATCGATTTCCTGATCAAGGCCAAGCAGGATGGCCAGTTCCGCGCCTTCTGGAAGAGCTTCGACGAAAGCGTCAACCTGATGGCGTCGGGCGAGGTGGTGATCCAGTCCATGTGGTCGCCGGCGGTCGCTGCCGTGCGCTCCAAGGGCATCGCCTGCAAGTACCAGCCGCTCAAGGAAGGCTATCGCTCGTGGGGCGGCGGCCTCGGCCTTGCCGCACACCTCTCGGGCGCCCAGCTCGACGCGGCCTATGAATACATCAACTGGTACACCTCGGGCTGGGTCGGTGGTTACCTCAACCGTCAGGGCTACTACTCGGCGGCCATGGACACCGCCAAGGAGTACATGTCGGAAGACGAGTGGGGCTTCTGGATCGAGGGCAAGCCGGCGGTCGGCGACATCCTGTCGCCTGATGGCGCGGTGATGGAAAAGGCAGGCGCCGTGCGCGATGGCGGTTCCTTCCTCGAGCGCATGGGCCATGTCGCCTGCTGGAACTCGGTGATGGACGAGGACCGCTACATGGTCACGCGCTGGAACGAGTTCATCGCAGCCTGATGAGTCACCGACTGCCACCCTCCCCTCGCGGGGAGGGTGGCGCAGCTGGGACCGACAGGTCCGTAGCGAAGCTAGGGTGGGGGGCTCATGCTCGGAGCGTACTGCTCCCCCCACCCCGTCCCTCCCCGCAAGGGGGAGGGTGACCCGACTGATCCACCGAGGAACAGACGATGGCCGTCGCCGAAGGCACCACCACCGCGATCCCAGCCGCCAAGCCCAGGACGCGGAGAATGCCGCTCTCCTTCGGCCGCCTCGCTTCATACCTCCAGTCGATCCCGCTCTGGCTGATCCTCGGGTTTTTCCTGCTGCTGCCGATCCTGCTGCTCGTCTTCGTCAGTTTCTGGGACTATGATTTTGCCCGGATGTATCCGGGCTTCGTGCTCACCAACTATGTCGAGACGCTCGGCTCCTGGGTCACCTGGAAGACCTATCTCAACACGCTGAAATTCGCGGCCATCGTCTGGGTGCTGACGCTCTTCATCGGCTTCTGGGTCGCCTATTTCCTCGCCTTCCACATCAGGTCGGCGACCATGCAGATGGTGCTGTTCCTCGTCTGCACCGTGCCGTTCCTCACCTCCAACATTATCCGCATGATCTCGTGGATTCCGGTGCTGGGCCGTAACGGCCTGGTCAATTCGACGCTGGTCGAGATGGGGGTCATCTCGCAGCCGATCGAATGGCTGCTCTATTCCGATTTCGCCGTGGTGCTGGCCATGGTGCACCTGTTCACGCTCTTCATGGTCACCCCGATCTTCAACACGCTGATGCGTATCGACCGCTCGCTGATCGAAGCGGCGCGCGATGCCGGGGCCAGCGCCTGGCAGATCATGTGGAACGTCATCCTGCCGCTGGCCAAGCCCGGCATGGCGATCGGCACCATCTTCGTGGTGACCCTGGTGATGGCGGATTTCTCCACCGTACAGGTGATGAGCGGCGGGCAAAGCGCCTCAGTGGCGCTGATGATGAAGAACCAGATGTCCCTGCTGCAATATCCCGCCGCCGCGGCCAATGCCGTCGTGCTGCTCGTGCTGGTGTTGCTGCTTGTCGGGGGCATCCTCCGCATCGTCGACATCCGCAAGGAGCTTTGAGATGCAGCAGCGCGAGAAACGCCCGTTCAGCTTTTATGTCCTCGCCGCCTTCTTCGTGCTGTTCGTGCTGTTCCTTTACGGTCCGATGTCGGCGATTTTCATCCTCTCGTTCCAGGGGCCCAACGGCGGTCTCACCTTCCCGCTCAATGGCGTTTCGGTGCACTGGTTCGGCAATCTGTTCGAAAAGCAGGCCGTCGGCGATTTCGGCGCCAGCTTCAGCCGTTCGCTGCTGCTCGGGCTGATGGTCATGGTCTCGACCGTCCTCGTCGCGCTGCTTGCCGGTCTCGCCTTTCGTCGCAGGTTCCTCGGCGGCACGCCGCTCTTCTACCTGACCATCGCCAGCCTCGTCGTTCCGTCGATCATCGTCAGCCTCGGCATCGGCGTGCTGTTCCAGCAGATCGGCTTCCGCCCCGCCTGGTGGACCTCGGGCTTCGGCGCGCATCTGACCTGGACGCTGCCCTTCGGCGTGCTGATCATGTTCGCCGTCTTCAATCGCTTCTCGCCGTCCTATGAGGAGGCGGCGCGCGACCTTGGCGCCTCGCCATGGCAGACCTTCCGCCACGTGCTGTTGCCGATGATCGCCCCCAGCCTGATCGGCGTCGGACTGTTCGGCTTCAGCCTGTCCTACGACGAGTTCGCCCGGACCCTCATGACCGCCGGCACGTTCAACACGCTGCCGCTCGAGATCTATGGCATGACCACCAACGTCACGACGCCGGTCCTTTACGCCCTGGGAACGGTGACGACGCTGTTCTCCTTCGCCGTGATCCTCGTGACGCTGGGGATCATCCTGCTCATCAGGCGGCAGCGGGCGCGGGCCTAGTTGCGGCTGTTGCTCCTCAACCTGCCGGTGATCCGATGGTGTCGCCGCTGCAGTCAAGCTTGCCGAAAGGTTGGGGGTGCTGCGCCCGACACCTCGCGATCGGGGCCGTTTGCGCCTACGCTGGCGGCATGAACCTGACTATCCGACCAATGACCCTGAGCGACCTCGAAGTGGCGCTCGGCTGGGCCCGCGACGAGGGCTGGAACCCGGGGCTCGACGATGCCGGCGCCTTCTACGCGCAGGATCCCGGCGGCTTCCTGATGGGCTGGCTGGGCACCGTTCGCATCGGCTGCATTTCGGTCGTCAGATATGGATCGGACTTCGCCTTCCTCGGCCTCTATATCGTCCACCCGGCGCACCGCGGCAAAGGCTACGGCAAGGCCATCTGGGACGCCGGCATCGCCAGCGCCGCCGGCCGCACCATCGGTCTCGATGGCGTCGTGGCGCAGCAGGACAACTACCGCAAATCCGGCTTCGTCTTCGCCCATAGGAGTGTGCGCTGGGGCGGCTCGCTTCGCGGCCTGGTCACGACCCGCTCCTTCGTCCGGCCGATCGAGGCCACCGACATGGACGCTGTGCTGTCCTATGACCGCAAGCACGTCGCCGCCGACCGCCAGCGCTTCCTCAAAGCCTGGCTTGCCCCGTCGCCGTCGCGCCAGACCGAGGGCTATTTCGAAGACGGGACGCTGCGCGGCTTCGGCACCATCCGCCGTTGCGTCGCTGGCTGGAAGATCGGCCCGCTCTTCGCCGATACCCCGGCGATTGCCGAGACCCTGCTCGCGACGCTGGTGACTCCCGCAGCCACCGACATGATCTTCATAGACATTCCCGAGCCCAATCGCGCCGCCATCGCGATGGCCCGCCGCCTCGGTCTCACCCCGGCCTTCGAAACCGCCCGCATGTATCTCGGCGCAGCGCCCCAACTGCCGCTCCACGAGATATTCGGCGTCACGACACTGGAGCTCGGCTGAGATCAACGGCGCGGCCGGGCGCCGCTCCCGCTGGAGATCGGTTGCGCCGACCTCAACCCGTCGCACCGAGCGTGACCAGCTCTGCGCGATGCCGCTGCATGGCCAATTGGATGCGATAGTCGCGTTCGAGGCCCATCCGCGCTTCGGGGTGAGGCGAAAGCTCAGTGCTGGGCTGCGCCATTGCTGCGCAAGCCGAGGGCAGATCGGCATGCAGGCCCGCCGCGGTGACCGCCACCATGGCGACGCCGAGCAAAGTTGGATCCTCCGCCGTCGACACCACCACCGTGTAGCGCGCTGCGACATCCGCTTCGGCAAGTTATGGAGTCAGCGCCCTATGTGGTCTAGCTGACCACCGCAATCGCCCCATCCACGGGGGCATCCCAGCGAAAGCTGGAACCCATCCCACCGCCTGCGCCAACTGATGGTCGGGTCCAGCTTTCGCTGGGATGACAGTCGGTAGGTGGGATAGATCGAGCCCAACCACGGCGTCGGTGACTACATAAGTAGGCCCGCCTAGAGGGTCCCACCGAGATACGCTTCGAGCGTCGCTTTGGTCCCACGTGACCAGAGGCTCGACAGCGCCGTGGTGAAGGCCGCGACATAGGTCGGGTTGGTGGCGAGCGACCCGAAGATATCGCCCATCGACAGCCACGCCACCGGATCGGATTTGGCCTCGGTGGCCAGCGCCGTCAGCCGCTCCCAGTTCGGGTCGTTCGGTGGGATCGGCTTGCCGCTGTCGCTTTCGCCGTAGCAGTAACGGGCCCAGAGCGCCGAGACCAGCGCCAGCCCGGTCACCGATTGGCCCGCCGCCAGCCGATCCGCCGCTGACGGCAGGATGAATTTGGGCTGCCGGTTCGAGCCGTCGAGGCAGAGCCGCTGGATGGTGTCGCCGATCTTGGGGTTCGAGAACCGCCGCTCGATCAGCTTGTAATAGTCGCCGAGATCGGTGTCGGGCACCGGCGGCACCACCGGCACGATCTCCTCGCGCTCGACCTTTTCGAGGAAAGCCCGGATCAACGGATGCTCCATCGCCTCGTGCACGAAATGGATGTCGAGCAATCCGGCCGGGTAGGCGATGGTGGCGTGCCCGCCGTTGAGAATGCGGATCTTCATGTGCTCGTAGGGCGCCACGTCGGGGACGAACTGCACCCCGACCTTCTCGAGCCCCGGGCGACCGGCCGGGAAGTGATCCTCCAGCACCCACTGCTTGAACTCTTCGCAGAACACCGGCCAGGCATCGACGATGCCGAAATCGGCCTCGAGCGCATCGCGCTCGCGCTGCCCGGTTGCCGGAGTGATGCGATCGACCATGCCGTTGGGGAAGGCCACCACCTCGCGCACCCAGGTGGCGAGCTCCGGGTTGATCAGCTCGGCGAGCCCCGCCACGGCATTCTCAGTGACGTGGCCATTGCCGGGGATATTGTCGCAGCTCATCACCGTGAACGGCTGGATGCCGCGCTCCCGGCGCAACTGCAGGCCGAGGAGGATCAGCCCGAACACCGTCCTCGGCGCCTCCGGGTTGACACTGTCGGCGACGATATCTCGATGGTTGGCGTCGAACCGCTGCGAGGCCGGATCGATATAGTAGCCGCCCTCGGTGACGGTCAGCGAGACGATCCGCACTTTCGGGTCGGCCAGCGTTTCGCTGATCGCGGCGAGGTCTCCGATCGGCAGGAAGTCGATCATCGCGCCGGTGACGCGGGCGCTGGCTTTGTCCGCTTCCTGCTCCACCACCGTGGTCAGGTAATCCTGCCCCAGGAGCTTTTCGCGCATCTCGGCATCGTTGGCCCGCACGCCCGCGCCGACCAGCGCCCAATCGTGGTCAAGCCCCAGGTTGAACAGGCTGTCGAGATAGACGGCCTGGTGGGCGCGATGGAAATTGCCGACGCCGAAATGCACGATGCCTGCGGTCAGCGAGCCGCGCTTGTAGTGCGGCACGCTGGCGCTGGCAGCGATCTCCGGCAGGGCTTCGGCGGAGAGTGGAATCGGCATGGCGGTCTATCCTGGGTGGTTAGCGGAGCGCCTGGCCGGTGCGGTCGAGTCGACTTGCCGCACCCCGAGGGCCCGACGAATACGACGAACTCGCCATCCTCGATTTCGAGCGAACATCGGGACGAGCCATGAAGCTTTGCCCTCCGAGTGGGCGGATACTCATCGAGCGGGCGAATAATCGCAAGCCCAAATCGCCCCGCCGCCTTCCAAGCCCGCTTCTACAGCAGGGGCAGGGTGATGCGGAAGCAGGCGCCCTGGCCACCTCCCGGCAGCAGTTCCAGTTTGCCGTTCATCCGCTCGATCAGCTGGCGCGAAATGGCAAGGCCGAGGCCTGCGCCCGCGGGGGCGGTAACTCCACCCGATTGGCCGCGCGCGAACTTCTCGAAGATCAGTTTGCGCTCGGATTTGGGGATGCCGGGACCGTTATCGGCGACTTCGATGAGATAGCGACCGCGCCCGGTGCGGGAGCGGATTTCCACCATCGGTTCGGCCGCATCATTGTACTTGATGGCGTTGGAGATCAGGTTGATCAGCACCTGACACAGCCGATCGGGCTCGCCCGAGATCACCGCGCTGGGCGCCCGGGTGCCGATGGTCAGTTGCATGCGGCGCTGCCGCGCCAGCGCCGAGCAGACTTCGATGGCGCGATCGATCGAGTGTTCGGCCTCGATCGCGGCGTTGTCCCAGCCACGCTCACCGCGGTCGAGCGCGCTCATCCCCAGGATGTCGTCGAGCAGCTTGGTGAGCCTGAGGCTCTCCTGATGGATGGTCCTGACGAAGCGCTGCCGCTCGTCGGCGGTCAGCCTCTGCTCGTCGAGCAGGATTTCCGAGAACGAACGGATCGAGGTCATCGGGGTACGCACCTCGTGGCTGACCTGGCTCAGGAACTCGTCCTTCTCGGTGTCGATGGCGCGCAACTGCACGTTGGCTTCCTCGAGCTTCTGCGCCGTCGACCGCAGCTCGGCAGAGGTTCGCTCCAGCTCCTGCGAATACTCGATCACCTGTCGGGTCTCGCCGGCCATCTCGAAGACTTCCTCGAGCGACACGGCGTCGCCCGAAACCACCTTGCTGAGCATGACATGCGCCGACGCAGAGCCGATCGAGCCGGCGAGTTCGCGCTCCAGCCGATCGATGAACTGCGGCGGCGGCGTACTCCCGACGCCGTCGAACAATGCCTTGGCGCGCGGCGAACCCAGCACCCGCTCAGCGACGAAGTAGAGATCCTCGACCGTCGCCGAGCCGCGGATCACCGCCGGCGCGCCGGTCCCTGGGCGGCGGAACAGATCGGCAAACAGCGCGGCCTGCACCCGTTCGAGCGCCGATTGCGAGGTGAAGAGCGAAACGACCACCAGCGTTGCGGTGTTGAGCAAAAGGCTCCAGAACACCGCGTTGACCAGTGGGTCGATATCCTCGATGCCGAACAGCGCCTCTGGCCGCAGCCAGGTGAGGCCCCAGGGCCCTTCGGCCATGATCTCAGCCACCAGTGGCGATGAGCTCTGGAACGACGGCATGAAGCTCGACCAGGCCCAGACCACGAAGCCGACCGCCACCGCCGATGTCGCGGCCTTGAGCGAGGCCTCGCGCCAGAACAAAGCCGCGATGATGGCGGGGAGGAACTGCGCCACGCCGCAGAACGAGATCAGCCCGATCGGCGCCAGCGCGTCGGAATCGCGCGTCAGGTAGAAATACAGGAACCCCAGTAAGAGGATCAGCGCGATCGAGAAGCGTCGCGAATTGAGCAGCAGGCGACTGACGCCGCGGGCACTGGCAACGCCATGCCCCTGGGTAACGCGCAGCACGATCGGCATGACGATGTGGTTGGAGACCATGATCGAGAGCGCGATCGACTCGACGATGATCATCGAGGTGGCCGAGGAGAAGCCGCCGATGAAGCTGAACAGCGCCAGCCCTTCCTGCCCGGCCGACAGCGGCAGGGTGAGGACGAACATGTCCGGGTTGGCGCCCGTCGGCATCGAGGTCAACCCGAACAGCGCAATCGGCAGGGTGAAAAGGCTCATCAGCAGCAGGTAGGCGGGAAAGGCCCAGCCGGCGGTGCGGAGGTGATTTTCGTTGGAGTTCTCGACCACGGTGATCTGGAACTGTCGGGGCAGGCAGAGGATCGCCGCCGCCGAGAGCACGTTCATCGCCACCCAGCGGTCGTCGAAATTGCCGGTCGAGTAAATGTCGATGCCGGCGGCCTCGGCGCGCGAGAAGATCGCTTCGAGCCCGCCGCCCGCATAGATGACGAAAATGCCGATCGCCAGCAGCGCCGCCAGCTTGACGACGGCTTCGAAGGCGATGGCGGCGACGACGCCGTGATGCTGCTCCTTGGCATCGACATTGCGCGTGCCGAAGAGGATCGTGAACAGCGCCATCCCGGCCGCCACCGCCAATGCCAGGCCGACCTCGTCGATGCCGCGCAGCGTCCGGCCGGGAAACTCGCCGACGCCGGCAATGGCCTGCAGCGACGAGGTCACTGCCTTCAGCTGCAGCGCGATATAGGGCGCGATGCCGATCACCGCGATGACGGTGATCAGTACGGCGAGCCGGCTCGACTTGCCGAACCGCGCCGATAAGAGGTCAGCGATCGAGGTGATGCGCTGCTTGTGGCTGATCCGCACCAGCCGCCGGAGCACGAACCACCAGCCGATGAACACCAGCGTCGGCCCGAGATAGATGGCGAGATATTCGAGCCCGTTGCGCGCCGCCGAACCGACCGCGCCGTAAAACGTCCAACTGGTGCAATAGACCGAGATGGCGAGCGTGTAGATGAAGGGCGAGCGCAGGAACGCCGCCTTGTGGTTACGCGCCTGGCGGTCGCTGACATAGGCGATGAGGAAGAGCAGGCCGACGTAACCGATGGCGACGGCAATGACCACGTCCGGCGTCAGCATCAGCCCTCGCCCTCGGATGGCGGTTCGGCCTCGGCTTCGCGCGGCAGGCGGCGACCGAGCCAGAACGCGGCGACGATCAGCCCCAGCCAGCAGACGAACAGGTAGATCACCTCGAGCGGCACGCCGAACAGGCGGCGCTCGAGCTGGAACACCACGGCGAGCGGCGGCAGGATCAGCAAAACACCCAGGAGGCTGAGGAACAGCGCCGCGCTTTCGAGCTTCCGGCGCTCCATGGCCTACTCCACCGCCGGAGCGAGGCCCATCAGTTCGCGCACCGCCCCGACCACCTCGGCATTGGCATAGGGCTTGGTGACGAACCGGTCGGCGCCGAGCTCCTCGGCGGTGCGGCGATCCTGTGCCTGCCCCTTGGCGGTGAGGATCAGCACAGGCAATTGCCGCAAGGCGTCATCGGCGCGGATCTGCTTCAGTACATCGAAGCCCGAGCGCTTGGGCAACATCACGTCGAGCACCAGCACCCTCGGCATGCTGCGGCGCACCGCGCTGAGCGCGGCGTCGCCATCGGTGACCGCTTCGATCGACCAGCCGGCGCGGCGCAGGATGAAGTCGAGCGATCTCAGAATGCTCGGCTCATCCTCGGCGATGAGAACATCGACAGCCAAATCTCCCCCTCCTGCCCGACCTCCCAATCAGGCTTTACTTAACTTAGGCATATCTAGTCCGGCTCGCCAATGTCGAAACGCCGAGGCACCAGCGGCGCCCGAATGGCGGCCGGCTCGCCCGCCGTGGTGAAGGCTTCTTCCTGCCGGTCGGCGCAATCGCGCCGCGGGCAGAGCCGGCAGCTCGGACCCACCGGCACGTCGGCGCTGCTGTCGCCGAGATCAAGGCCGGCGCCATAAACCGTGCGATCGGCATGCAGCACATCGCAGGCGAGCATCACAGAGGTCGGAATGGCGTGGTCGGCATAGCCGGCGCCGGAGCGGGCCTGGGCGCTGGCGATGAACAGGTAGCGCGAGCCGTCGGCGAACTGCGCGATCTGCCGGGCGAGCGTCCGCGGCGTGCGGAAGGCGCCATAGATCACCCAGCGCGGGCAGGCATGGCCGGCGCTCGGTAGCGGTAGGCCGGGCAGGGGGAAGTGCTTGGTCAGCCGCCCCGCCGCATCGGAGCGGAGAAACCCGAACGGCAATCCGGGCTCGCCCGGTTTGCGCAACGAAACCAGGCGATGCGCCACCTGCTCGAAGCTCGCGGTATAGAGCTGGCGCAGCGTCTCGATGTCATAGCGCTGCGCTTCGGCGTCGGCGAGGAAGCGCGCATAGGGAAAGACGATGGCGCCCGCGAGATAGGAGCTGAGCGCCCGATAGCCGAGCCGTCGCGCCGTGCCGGTCGAGAGCTGCGGGGTGTCGACTTCGCGCTCGATGGCGTCGGCGGCACTGAGTTCGGCATAAAGCCGGGTGAGCTGGAACTGCCGGGTGGCAGCGCCTGCACTCGCCTGGAACCACATGGTGCGGGTGTTGGCGTTGAAGTGATACTGGCCCGGGAACCCTGCGGCATCCACCTCGCGCCCGGCGCTGCGGGCAATGCTGACCCCGAACTTCGCTGTCAGGCAGGCGGAAAGCGCCGCTTCCCCGAACGGCGCCTCGGCTTCGATCTCGGCGCGCAGCTCGGCGGCGACGGCCTCGAGCCCCGGGAAGTAATTGTCGCGCTCGAAGATCAGGTCGTCGAGTTCGCGGATCGGCGACAGGCTGCGCCGCGCGCTGGCATCGACTTCGAACTGGCCGATCAGGCTGCGCGCCACGTCGGTGAGCCCGCGCGTCTCGCGCGTGATGGTCGCAACGAACCGGTTGCGCTCCCCCTCTTCGAGATCGGTGACATCCTCGAGAATTTCAGCGGTGGAGCGGACGGCGGTGATGCCGGAAAGGATGCGGTGCAGTAATTGCGCCAGCAGCGGATCGGTCCGCAGCCGGTCGGCGTAGCTGTCGGCATTGGCAGTGGCGCCGAGATAGGCGCGGCGGAGGCGAGCGATGGCGCGTGCGGCGGCCGGCTGCTGCGCCACCAGATCGCGCGCGGCCGGCAGGTCGATGCCCTCGAGGATTGGATCGGCGAAGGCTTCGTCGAGTTCGGCGATCAGCCGGTGCTCGGCATCGCCGCTGAGTTCGCTCAGTTCAACGCCGAGTTCTTCGGCCAGGCGGATCAGCAGCGAGCCGCCGACATGGCGTTTGTTGCGCTCGATCAGGTTGAGATAGCTTGCGGAAATCCCGGTCCGGCGGGCGAGCGCAGCCTGCGACACGCCCAGGGCCCGGCGACGTGAACTGATCTTGAGGCCGATCGGCGCGCGCATGCATCCCCCTTGGCTTGTCAATGTATTGACACATCTGCAGTCGAGCAAGGCCAACGATTTACAGAAATGCTGAGCAATATCAGTCACGTATTGCGCAGCTTTGCAGGTCGCCGGATAGTGGTGCATCGCTGTGAGGCGCATGGCAATGCACCGTGCCCCGCCGCGCATGAGGAGGAGCTAATGACCAATTCTGGGAACTTCAGCCGCCGTGGCGTGCTGAAGGGCGGCCTTGCCGGCATTCTGGCGACCGGCGTCTCGCCGCTGATTTTCACCCGGGGCGCCTATGCCCAGGAATTCTGCAACGCGCCGACCGGTGACACCGTCACCATCGGCTTCAACATGCCGCTGACCGGCGCCTACGCCGATGAGGGCGCCGACGAGCAGCGCGCCTACGAACTCGCCGTCGAGCACCTGAATGGTGGCGGTGACGGTGGCCTGATCCCGTTCTTCTCGTCGAAGACTTTGAAGGGCAACGGCATTCTCGGCAAGAAGGTGGTGGGCGTCACCGGCGACGACCAGACCAAGGCTGACGCTGCCCGCGACTCGGCCCGCCGCATGATCGAGCGCGATGGCGCGGTGATGATCACCGGCGGCTCTTCCTCGGCAGTGGCGATCGCCGTGCAGGGCCTGTGCCAGGAGAAGGGCGTCATCTTCATGGCGGCGCTCACCCACTCCAACGACACCACCGGCAAGGACAAGAAGCGCTACGGTTTCCGCCACTTCTTCAATGCCTATCAGTCGGGCATCGCGCTTGGCCCGGTGCTCGGTGAGGCCTATGGCAAGGATCGCGTGGCCTATCACCTGACGGCCGATTACACTTGGGGCTGGACCCAGGAAGAGTCGATGAAGAACGCCACCGAGGCGCTCGGCTGGAAGACCCTGGCGCCGGTTCGCACTCCGGTGGGCGCGGGCGACTTCAGCCAGTATCTGACGCCGGTGCTGAACTCGGGCGCTGACGTCTTGATCCTCAACCACTACGGCTTCGACATGGTGAACTCGCTCACCCAGGCGGTGCAGTTCGGCATGAGGGACAAGCAGGCCAACGGCAAGCAGTTCGAAATCGTCGTGCCGCTGGTCTCCGACCTGATGGCCAAGGGCGCCGGCGATGCCATGAAGGGCATTTACGGCACCTCGAACTGGGATTGGCAGCTGCCCGACGATGCGTCGAAGGCCTTCACCAAGTCGTTCGGCGCCAAGTTCGGCCAGCCGCCGAGCCAGGCCGCCCACACCTCCTACGTGCAGGCGCTGCTCTATGCCGACGCCTGCGAACGCGCCGGCACCTTCTATCCGCCCGAAGTCATCAAGGCGCTGGAAGGCTTCGAGTTCGACGGCATGGGGAATGGACCGACCAGCTACCGCGCCGCAGACCATCAGTGCTTCAAGGAAGTCTATGTGGTGAAGGGCAAGGAAGCGCCGGCCAACCCGTTCGACCTGCTCGAAGTGGTCGCCACCGCCTCCAAGGAGAGCGTCACCTACGATCCTTCGATCTTCGGCGGCGAACTCGGTCCCGACACCGCGGTCGCCTGCTGACCGAAACCCTGAGGCCCGCTCCGGCTGCGACCCAGCCGGAGCGGATATTCCGGACATCAACGGGGCAGCGGACCATGGACGCCATACTCGCGCAACTTCTCAACGGCCTCGACAAGGGCGGCGCCTACGCGCTGATCGCGCTCGGGCTGACACTGGTGTTCGGCACCCTCGGCGTCGTCAACTTCGCGCATGGCGCGCTGTTCATGCTCGGCGCCTTCTGCGCCGTCACCTTCCGCTACCTGATCACGCTCGAAACCGTCACGGTCGACCCCACCCAGACCACGGCCTGGGGGACCGCGCTCGAGGTGCGCACGCCGCTCGCCCAGACCTGGTTCGGCGATTGGGGCGCCGTGCTGATCGATTGGTCGGTGCCGCTCTCGATCCTCCTCGCCATCCCGGTGATGCTGGTCATCGGCATTGTCATGGAGCGTGGCCTGATCAAGCATTTCTACAAGCGCCCGCATGCCGAGCAGATCCTCGTGACCTTCGGCCTCGCCATCGTGCTGCAGGAGATCGTCAAGGCGATCTTCGGGCCCAACCCGATCAGCCAGGCTATGCCCACTGCGCTGCGCGGCGCCGCCGATGTCGGGGCGCTGATCGGCCTCGCGCCGGGCGCGCTCACCTATCCGCTTTGGCGGCTGGTGTATTTCCTGTTCTCGGCCGGCGTCATCGCCGCGGTGTTCGCTTTCCTCCGCTTCACCACCTTCGGCATGGTGGTGCGCGCCGGCATGGCGGATCGCGAGACGGTGGGCCTGCTCGGCATCAATATCGATCGGCGCTTCACCATCATGTTCGGCCTCGCCGCCGTGGTCGCTGGGCTCGCCGGCGTGATGTACACCCCGCTGCTGCCGCCCAACTACCACCAGGGCATGGATTTCCTGGTGCTGAGCTTCGTCGTCGTGGTGGTCGGCGGCATGGGCTCGCTGCCGGGCGCCGTGGCCGCCGGGTTCCTGCTCGGGATCCTGCAGAGCTTTGCCTCGATGAACCAGATCAAGTCGATCATTCCCGGCATCGACCAGATCATCATCTACCTGACGGCAGTGGTGATCCTCCTCGTCCGTCCGCGCGGGCTGTTCGGCCGCCGCGGCATGATGGAGAACTGACCATGGCGCTGTTCCAGCTCTCCCGCCGCGACGCGCTGATCCTCGCGATCTTCGCCCTGGTCGTGGTCACCATGCCGGTGTGGACGGCGCCGTTCGGCGCCAACTATCCCGGTCTGATGCAGAAGTTCGCGATCTACGCGATCTTCGCCATCGGCTTCAACATCCTGTTCGGGCTCACCGGCTACTTGAGCTTTGGCCACGCGGCATTTCTCGGCGTCGGCTCCTACACCGCCGTGTGGTCGTTCAAGCTCCTGACCATGGATGCGCTGCCGGCGCTGCTCCTCGCGGTACTGATTTCGGGGCTGTTCGCGCTCGCCATCGGTTTCCTGAGCCTCAGGCGGTCGGGGATCTATTTCTCGATCCTGACACTGGCCTTCGCGCAGATGAGCTACAATCTCGCCTACTCGGTGCTCACCCCGATCACCAACGGCGAGACCTCGCTGCAACTGACCTTGCAGGACCCGCGCCTCATCGATCTCGCCTTCGCTTCCCGCGGCGCGGGCCTGCCGACAGCGAGCCTGCTCGGCATGCCGCTGAGCGGCCTCAGCGGCTTCTATTTCTGCGCCGTGGTGCTGATGATCGCCTTCTTCTTCGCCCAGAAGGTCTTCGCCTCACCCTTCGGCATGATGCTGCGCGGCATCAAGTCGAACCAGATGCGGATGAGCTACACCGGCTTCAACACCCGCCCCTACGCGCTCACCGCCTTCGTCATTTCCGGCATGTATGCCGGGCTTGCCGGGGCCTTGCTGGCGGTCACCGATCCGCTCGCCGGGGCCGAGCGCATGCAGTGGACGGCGTCGGGCGAGGTGGTGCTGATGACCATCCTCGGTGGCGTCGGCACGCTGATCGGGCCGGTGATGGGCGCCTGGCTGATCAAGTACTTCGAGAACATCTTCTCGTCCTTCAACGAGGGCATCCTGAGCCGCTTCTTCGACTTCATCCCCGCCCCGCTGCACGACACCATCGTCGCCATTGCCAGCAAGTTCGTCGGCGAAGGCTGGCAGTTGACCCTGGGGCTGCTGTTCGTGCTCGTCGTGGTGTTCCTGCCGGGCGGCATCATGGAGGGCGTGCGCCGCATCGGCGCCTTGTTCCGCCGCCGCGGCAGCCCCCCGAAAACCGGCGCCATACGCGTCCAGCCGGCGGAGTAGCATGAGATGACAACTTCCGAGCGCAATGTCGTTCTGCATGTCGACGACGTGAGCAAGAATTTCGGCGGGTTGCATGCCCTGTCCGATATCGACCTCGAGGTCGAGCAGGGCAAGACGCACGCCATTATCGGGCCGAACGGCGCCGGCAAATCGACCCTGCTCAACGTCATCATCGGGCGGCTCGCGCCGACCAGCGGCGCCGTGGTGTTCGATGGCCAGGTGCTCACCGGCCGGAAGCCCTACCAGATCAACCAGCTCGGCGTGGCCCGGGTGTTCCAGACGCCGGAGATCTTCCCCGAATTGACGGTGCTGCAGAATGTCATGGTGCCGGCATTCGCCAAGCGCGACGGGGCCTTCCGGGTCAATGTCCTACGGAGCGTCGATGGCGAAGCGGCGCTGCGCGACGAGGCCGAAGCGATCATCGAGGATGTCGGCCTTTCTGATCGCCGCCTTTCCCATGCCGGCGCGCTCAGCCGGGGCGACAAGCGACGCATGGAACTGGCCATGTGCCTGATCCAGCATCCGCGCCTGCTGCTGCTCGATGAGCCCACCGCCGGCATGTCGCGGCACGACACCAACACCACCATCGACCTCTTACAGAAAATCAAGGCGCGCGGCATGACCAAGGTGATCATTGAACACGACATGCATGTCGTGTTCTCCTTGGCCGACAAGATCTCCGTCCTGTCGGGCGGCAGGATCATTGCCGAGGGGCTGCCCGATGAGGTGCGTGGCAATATCAAGGTGCAGGAGGCCTATCTCGGCGGCGCCCACCGGCTCGAGGCGGTGCACTGATGAGCGCGATCGCCATGGACGCTGATCTCACCACCACCGCCCGCAGCACCGAGCGTGTCGTGCCGCACGACACCCCGTTCTTTGCGACGAAGGATATCCACGCCTATTACGGCGAGAGCTACATCGTGCAGGGCGTCAGCTTCGACATCCGGCACGGCGAAATTCTCGCGCTGCTTGGCCGCAACGGCGCCGGCAAGACCTCGACGCTGCGCACCATTGCGCGCGTCGACAACCCGACGCTGCAATCGGGCGAAATCTGGCTCGACGGCCAGCCTGTCCACAAGATGAAATCCTTCGAGGCGGCGCGCGCCGGTATCCAGCTGGTGCCCGAGGATCGGCGCATCATCCAGGGCCTGACGGTCGAGGAAAACCTCACCATCGCGCAGGTCGCCCCCGGTCGCGGCTGGGAGCTCGAGCGGATCTATTCGCATTTCCCCAGGCTTGCCGAACGCCGCCGGCAGGAAGGCGTGACGCTGTCGGGCGGCGAACAGCAGATGCTGGCCATCGCCCGGGCGCTGGCGCGGGACCTGAAGCTCCTGCTGCTGGACGAGCCCTATGAAGGGTTGGCCCCGGTCATCGTCGAGGAGATCGAACGCATCCTCAACGAGATCAAGGCGCTCGGCATCACCACCATCATCGTCGAGCAGAACGCCGTCGCCGCGCTCCGCCTCGCCGATCGCGCCGTGATCCTCGACACCGGCGAAGTGGCCTTCACCGGCCTCGCCGCGGACGTGCTCGCCGACGAAGCGCTGCGCCGCGAGTACCTCGCGATCTGAGGGCTTGCGCCACGTGCCATGGGGTATCGCGCGACAGGGGGCGGCCTTGCTGCATCACGCCGCACCCTGTTCCCTTTCCGACCCGAGTCTGATTTGACAAGTGCGATCAACGCCTTCTCGGGAGACCACGCCTTGACCCAGTCGCCGCTCGATGCCTTTGCCGAAGCGCTCGCCACCTACCGGACCGAGCGCGATGTCGGGCTGGCGCTGCATCGGCTGGCCGAGGCGCTGGTCGGAGTGAAGCTCTTCACCATGACCGCCGACAACCCGGCGGGCGGTTATGTGCGGCGGGTCTATTCGAGCGACGAGGTGGCCTATCCGGTGCTCGGCACCAAGCCGATCGTCTTCGATGACACCTATGAGAAGATGCGCACCGAGCGCTTCATCTACTCGGCCAACTCGGTCAAGGCGATGGAGCAGGATTTCCCCGACCTGACGCTGATCCGCTCGCTCGGCTGCGGCTCGGCCATCAACATCCCGGTGGTCGCCGGCGGCGAAATGCTGGGGAGCGTCAACCTGCTGGAGGTCGAGGGCGCCTATCCGGCCGAAAAGGTCGAAGCCGCCCGTGCCCTCGTCATCCCGGCCGCCGCCTGCTTCCTGATCCTGCGCAGCCGTTTCACCATCTGACCAGTTGCGCCGGCGCGGCCAAGGTGCTGATATGTCCCGATTATAGTGGGGCTAAAGTTTTGCGAGTCCGGAGCCAAGCGGGCCCGTCCAAGTGACGGCCTATGTTGCGCAGCGCCTGTTGCTGATGCTGGTGACCTTGTTCGCCATCATCACGCTGACCTTCTTTCTCATGCACGCCGTGCCCGGAGGCCCGTTCACCTCCGAAAAGATGCTGCAGCCCGAGATCCAGGCGGCGCTCAACGCCAAATATCACCTCGATGATCCGCTCTGGCTGCAATATCTCAACTACCTCCGGGGCGTGCTGAGTCTCGATCTCGGCCCGTCGTTCAAATATGCAGGGATGAGTGTCAACCAGATCATCGCCGAGGGCCTGCCGGTCACCATGAAGACCGGCGCCTTGGCGCTGATCTGCGTGGTGGCGCTCGGCGTGCCGCTCGGCATCGTCGCGGCGCTCAACCGCAACCGCTGGCCCGATACGCTGGTGATGGTGATCGCTACCATCGGCGTCGCCGTCCCCTCCTATGTCATCGCCACGGTCGCGCTCTATGTGTTCGCCTTGCGGCTCGGCTGGGTGCCGACCTTCGGGCTCGATGACTGGCGCGGCTATTTCCTGCCGGTCTTCGCGCTGTCGGGGTTCTGGATTTCGTTCATCGCCCGGCTGGCCCGCTCGAGCCTGCTCGAAACGCTGCAGCAGGACTACATGATGACCGCCAAGGCCAAGGGGCTGAAGCGCGGCACGGTGCTGTTCAAGCATGGCTTGCGCAACTCGCTGATCCCGGTGGTGACGGTGCTCGGCCCGGTGGTCGCCAACCTCCTCACCGGCTCCTTCGTCATCGAGCAAATCTTCGCGCTGCCCGGCATCGGCCGGCACTTCGTGCTGTCGATCACCAACCGCGACTACACCGCCATCATGGGCATCACCATCTTTTATGCCGCGGTGCTGATGGTGATGATCTTCATCGTCGACATGCTCTATCTCGTGCTCGACCCGCGCATCAAATATCGGGCCGACGCCAAATGACCGACATTGAGATCGCGCCTGAAATGTGGGCCCCGGCGACGCGCGACGGCGCCGCCGCCGAGTATATCGCGGCGCCCAGCCTCACCTTCTGGCAGGATGTGCGCAAGCGCCTCTGGGCCAACAAGCCGGCCATGCTGGGGCTCGGCTTCATCATCCTGCTGGTGCTCGCCGCGATCTTCGGGCCGATGCTGTCGCGGCACACTTATTTCGAGCAGAACCTCAAACTCTCCAACGTGCCGCCGCTGTTCCAGACCTATGCGGTGACCGACGGCACCGGGGCGACGACGCGCTTCTTCTTCAACTCCGGCAACCTCAACCTCTACGAGGTGACCCCGTCAGGCGAAGTCGCCGGGCTGATCCGGCCGGCGAAGAAAGACCTCATCAAGAAGCAGCAGCAGTTCAAGTTCGGCGATCGCGAAGTGCTGCTCGATACCGCCAAACAGCAGCTGAGCTTCGCCGATGGCGCCGCGCTCGCGCCCAGCGGCTGGCAGTGGAACATGAGCAACCTGCTGGGCACCGATCAGCTCGGCCGCGACGTGCTGGCGCGTCAGCTTTATGGCGCCCGGATCTCGCTCACCGTGGCGTTCGTCGCGACGCTGGTGAACTTCTTCATCGGTGTGTTCTACGGCGGCCTCGCCGGCTATCTCGGCGGCAAGGCCGACACCATCATGATGCGCATCGTCGAGGTGATCTCGACCATCCCGCTGACGCTCTATGTCATCCTGATCATGGTGGTGTTCAACTCTGGTTTCCTGTCGGTGGTGCTGGCCATCGGCTCGGTCTACTGGGTCGACATGGCGCGCATCGTGCGCGGCCAGATCCTGACGCTGAAGCAGCAGGATTACGTCGCCGCCGCCCGCACCATGGGCGCCTCGACGCCACGCATCCTCGTCCGGCACCTGCTCCCCAACTCGGTCGGCCCGATCCTCGTGACGCTCACCATGCTGATCCCGAGCGCTATCTTCATCGAGAGCTTCATGAGCTTCATCGGCCTCGGCGTCACCCCGCCCGAAGCCAGCTGGGGCACGCTGACCTCCGAGGCGGTGGAGACGCTGCGCGCCTATCCCTACCAGCTGTTCTTCCCGGCGGCTGCCATCAGCCTCACCATGTTCGCCTTCAACTTCCTCGGCGATGGCCTGCGCGATGCGCTCGACCCGAGGCTTCGCACATGACCACGCCCTTGCTTTCGGTCAGCAACCTCTCGACCAGCTTCTTCACCTCGCGCGGTGAGGTGCAGGCCGTCCGCGGCGTCTCGTTCGAGCTGCGTGCCGGGGAGATCCTCGGCATCGTCGGCGAGTCCGGTTCGGGCAAGTCGATTACCTGCATGAGCCTGATGGGCCTGTTGCGCAGCAGCGGCCGTGTCATCGACGGCAGTGCGCTGTTCGAGGGCCGTGACCTCTTGACGCTCGACGAGAACGAACTCAGCGCTTTGCGCGGCAACGACATCTCGATGATCTTCCAGGATCCGATGACTTCGCTCAACCCGACGCTTACCGTCGGCGAGCAGGTGATCGAGACCATCCTGAGGCATCGCCAGGTCACCCGCGCCCAGGCGCGCGCCCGCGCCATCGAGCTGTTCGAGCTGGTCCGCATTCCCTCGGCGACGAAGCGCTTGAAATCCTATCCGCACGAGTTCTCCGGCGGCATGCGGCAGCGGGTGATGATCGCCATCGCGCTGGCCTGCGATCCAAAACTGCTGATCGCCGACGAGCCCACTACGGCGCTCGACGTCACCATCCAGCGCCAGATCTTGGCGCTGCTCAAGGAGTTGCAGGGCCGGCTCGGCATGGCGGTGATCCTCATCACCCACGATCTCGGCGTTATCGCCGAGACCGCCGACCGGGTGCTGGTGATGTATGGCGGCATGGTGATGGAAGAGGGGCCGGTGCGTGAGCTGTTCGCGCGGCCGTCGCATCCCTATACGCGCGGCCTCCTCGCCTCGATCCCCGACCTCCGCGACGACACCCACCACCGGCTGACGCCGATCCCCGGCTCGCCCCCCGATATGCTGCGCCCGCCCAAAGGTTGCCCGTTCGCGCCGCGCTGTCCGCACGCCATGGCGCAGTGCAACGCTGCGCTGCCGCCGCTCTATGACGCTGGTCCGGCGCACCGTGCCCGCTGCTGGCTGCACCACCCTGAAGCGCCGCGTGTCGCCGGCATCACCGCCGAGCTCGTCCCCGCATGACCGATACCCCGCTGGTCGAACTCAGGAACCTCACCAAGCACTTCTCGCTGCCGGGCGATCTGCTCGGCCGCAACCGGCCGCTGCTGAAGGCGGTGGATGGCGTCGATCTCGAAATCCGCCGCGGCGAGACGCTCGGGCTGGTCGGCGAAAGCGGCTGCGGCAAATCCACCCTGGCGCGCACCCTGATCCGGCTGTTCCAGCCGACCTCCGGCCAGATGCTGTTCGATGGCGTCGATATCGCCGACCTGCCGGAGCGGCAGCTGGTGCCCTATCGGCGGCGCATGCAGATGATCTTTCAGGATCCCTATGCCTCGCTCAACGGCCGCATGACGGTACAGAGCCTTATCGCCGAGCCGCTGGACATCGCCGGCATCGGTACCGCTGCCTCGCGGTCGCAGCGGGTCGCCGAGCTCCTGGCACGGGTCGGGCTCAATGCCGATCATGCGCATCGCTTTCCGCACGAATTCTCCGGCGGCCAGCGCCAGCGCATCGGCATCGCCCGCGCCATCGCGCTGAACCCCGAACTGGTGATCTGCGACGAGCCGATTTCGGCGCTCGACGTGTCGATCCAGGCGCAGGTGGTCAACATGCTCGAGGACCTGCAGGCCGAGCTTGGCCTCACCTACCTGTTCATCACTCACGACCTGTCCATGGTGCGCCACATCTCTGATCGCATCGGGGTGATGTACCTGGGCAAGATCGTCGAGCTCGCCTCCAACGACACGCTCTATCGGGCGCCGGCTCACCCCTATACCCAGGCGCTGCTCGCCTCGATCCCGGTGGCCGATCCGGAAGCGCGCCGCGACGTTGCGCCGATGCGCGGCGAGATCCCGAGCCCCATCGATATCCCGTCCGGGTGTCGGTTCCGCACCCGCTGCCCCTTCGCCACCGAGCTCTGCGCCCGCGTCGAGCCGCCGCTCAGCGATGTCGGCGGCGGTCATCTGGCCGCCTGCCATTATGCGGCTGAGGTGATGGCCGGCCGGGCGGTTGCCGCCTGAACCGCTTTTTTGACTTTCAACAGGGCCGGACAACGGCCGCAAAACAGGAGAGAAACTTATGCTGAAGCGATTGCTGCCGCTGGTTGCCGCGGCTCTGCTGGCCTCGGTCGGTCCGGTCTGGGCCGCCGGCGAGCTGACCTACGTGGTCAACAACGAAGCCGCCGCCTACGATCCGGGCACTACGGCCGAGACCTTCGCCACGCCGATCATCGGCAATGCCTTCGAGGGCCTGGTGAAATACGCCTCGGATGGCGCCGTGGTGCCGGCTCTGGCCGAGAGCTGGACCATCAGCGATGATGGCCTCACCTACACCTTCAAGCTGCGTGCCGATGCCAAGTGGTCGGATGGCAAGCCGGTCACCGCAGGCGATTTCGTCTATGCCTGGAAGCGCGTCCTGACCCCCGCCTCGGGCGCCAAGAACAGCCAGATGCTCTATGGCATCGTCGGCGCCGAAGAGTTCTACGCCGATCAGTCCAAGGACAACGTCGCGGTTTCGGCCACCGACGACCACACGCTGACCTTCACCCTGAAGCAGCGCGTACCCTACATGCTGCAGCTGCTCGGTTTCTCCACCTTCTACCCGGTGCGCGAGGATATCGTCGCCGCCGATCCCGAAGGCTGGACCCGCAAGCCCGCGACCTATATCGGCACCGGCCCGTTCCGCGTCACTGCGATGAACTTCGGCGAGTCGATCGTCCTCGAGAAGAACCCCGAATACTACAACGCCGCCAATGTCAGCCTCGACAAGCTGACCTTCCGGCTGATCCCCGATCCGGCGACGGCGCTTGCCGCCTATGAAGCCGGCGATGTCGATGGCGTCGAGGCCGTGCCGGCGCCGGAGATTCCGCGTCTCGCTTCCGAGGACAATAACGGCTTCCTGGTCGTGCCGGCGCTCGGCACCACCTACGCCTTCTTCAACCCGCACCAGAAGCCGCTCGACGACGTGCGCGTCCGCAAGGCGCTGTCGATGGCGATCGACCGTGAGGAGATCGTCGAATTCGTGCTGCAGTCGGCCGATATCCCGGCCATGGCGCTGGTCCCGCCCGGCATGAACGTCGCCGGTGAAGATTTCCGCGACGGCTCGGACAGCTTCGGCCTCGCCCCCACCGCCGAAGTCGATGCCGCCAAGGCTTTGCTCGCCGAAGCCGGCTACCCGGATGGCGCCGGTTTCCCCGACACGGTGTTCGTCACCTACTCGTCGCCGCCGATCGAGAAGCTGCTCGAAGCCATCCAGCAGATGTGGAAGAAGAACCTCAACATCGACGTCAAGATCCAGGCGTCCGAGTGGCAGGTGTTCTACCCTGAAGTGCAGAAGGTCGAGTACCAGATCGCCCAGATGGGCTGGGGCGCCGACTATCCGCACCCGATGACCTTCCTCGACAACTTCGTCACCGGCAGCCCCAACAACCTCGCCAACTGGTCGAACGCCGATTACGACAAGCTGATCGCCGACGCCAAGGCGACCAATGACGAGAAGCAATCTCTCACTGACATGCGCCAGGCCGAGGCGCTGATCATGAACGATGCAGTGATCCTGCCGCAGTATCACCGCAACCAGTACATGATGATGAAACCCTACGTGAAAGGCTTCTGGCGCTCGCCGCTGAACGTGCCGTATTTCGACGCGGTCACCATCGAAAAGTAAGCGCGCTGGCCCTGCTTGCTACGACCCCGGTCTCGCTAGAGGCCGGGGTTCTTTGTTTGTGGGCACTGGTCGGCGAGCCGGCTGGGTGCGCCGGTGCTTACCCACTGCGATAACCCCACGCTCGCTGTCATCCCTGCTTTCGCAGGGATGACAGCCGGTGGGTGGAACGAGACCAAGCCCAACCAGCTTCCGGCTCGCACGACAGCCCTTCATCCCATAAACATGAGTTGACAAATCATGTTTTCGGCCAGAGAACATGCCGCCAATCAGCCTGGGGTCATCCATGTTCAGCAGAGCCATCCTCGCCGCGCTCGCGGGCGTCATCATGCTGGCCGTCGCGCCTCTGGCGCAGGCGGTCGAAATCAAGCACGACCTGGGCACCACCGAGGTGCCGGATGCGCCCAAGCGCATCGTCGTGCTCGAATACAGTTTCGTCGACAGCCTCGCTGCAGTGGGCGTCGCCCCGGTCGGCATCGCCGACGACGACGCACGAGAGTCGATCGTGCCTGCCTATACCGCGATCATCGGCGACGACTGGAAATCCGTCGGCACCCGCAAGTCGCCGAGCCTCGAGGTCATCGCCTCGCTGCAGCCCGACCTGATCATCGCCGATACCAGCCGGCACGAAGCGATCTATGGCGCCCTCAGCGAGATCGCCCCGACCATCGCCTTCGACAGCCTCACCGGCACCTACCAGGTGGCGCTCGAGGCGGCGAAGACCATCGCCCATGCAGTCGGCAAGGATGCCGAGATGGAGGCGCGCCTCGCCGAGCACACCACGAAGATGGAGGGCTTCAAGGCCGCCATCGGCGACGTCTCGGCCTGGTCGGCACAGTTCATCGTCGACAATGGCGAAGGCATCTTCCTCCACTCGCCGGTGAGCTATAACGGCTCGCTGCTCAGCTGGTTCGGCTTCAAGAACAATATGCCGACGCCCGACGGGCACACCTACGAGGAAGCCATCGTCAAGACCTCGCTGGAGCAACTGTCCGAGATCAACCCGCAGGTGATCATCCGCGGCAAGTATGCCGATCCCGGCCTCACCGACAGCTGGGTCGGCCAGCCGCTCTACGACAATGTCGAAGCGACGAAGACCGGCAACCTGTTCGATGTGAACGCCCACGAGTGGTCGCGCCTGCGCGGCGTCATCGCTTCGGAAGCCAGCGGCGCCAACCTCGTCGAGATCGTCAAGAACCTCAAGAAGTAAGCTTGCCAGTCGCCTTCCGCTTCGCGCTCCTTGCGGCAGCGGTGCTCATCGCGGCACTGCTGTCGTTGACCATTGGGCAGCGCAGCGATGTCGGCATTTCCAACGTGCTGCAGCTGCTGTTCGTCGATGACGGCAGCCTCGCCCGCTCGGCGGTCGTCGACCTCAGGCTGCCGCGCACCCTGATCGCCGGGCTGATCGGCATCAATCTGGGGCTGGCCGGGCTGGCGCTGCAGGCGGTGACGCGCAACCCGCTAGCCTCGGAATCGGTGCTCGGCATCAACCAGGGTGCGGCGCTCGGGGTGGCGCTGGCGCTGGTGTTCCCGGCGCTGCTGATCGGCAACCTCGACACCATGGCGATCATCGGTGCAGTGGTCGCCGGCGCCGTCACCTTCGGCATCGCCGGGGGCTTAGGTGGCCGGCTCGACTCGATGCGGCTGATCCTCGCCGGCGTCACCGTGGGCGCCTTCAGCTTCGCCTTCGTGCGCTTCACCTTCACCCTCGAGGACAACCTCTCCCGGCTCGTCCTCAGCTGGACCTCGGCCGATATCTCCGCCGCTCGTTTCGACCAGGCGCTGCCGCTGCTGTTCTGGGCCGCCGGCGGGCTCACCATCAGCACCTTCATGGCGCATAGCTTCAACATCCTGGCGCTCGGCGACGGCGCCTCGCACGGGCTGGGCGTCGATCCGCGCCGCATGCGCTTCATCGGCGCCATGCTCGCCGCCGTGTTGACTGGCGCGAGCGTCGCCGCAGCCGGGCCGGTGATGTTCGTCGGGCTGGTGATCCCGCATCTCTGCCGTCTCTGGTTCGGCTCCAACCATCGGCTGCTGGTCCCGGCGGTGGCGCTGGGCGGGGCAGGGCTGGTGTTGTTCGCCGACGTGGTGTCGAAGCTGGTGCGCTTTCCCTACGAAACCCCGCTCGGCGTCATCTGCGCGCTGATCGGCGCGCCGTATTTCCTCTATGCCACGCTGCGAGCGAGGCACATGGCATGAGCGCAGTGGTGCACGTCGCGGCAAGACCTCGCAGCACGCTTCGCGGCCTCGTCCTGATCGCCGCGCTCGCCGTGCTGGTCATTGCCGCAGCGCTCTGGAGCCTCAGCGTCGGCGCGGTACCGATCCCCACCCAGACCATCATCAACACGCTGTTCAACCTCGATGGCGAGCAGCAGACCTACATTATCATGAAGTCGCGCCTGCCGCGCATGGTGCTGGCGCTGCTGGCGGGTGGTGCGCTGGCGCTGTCCGGCGCCATCATCCAGGCGGTGATCCGCAACCCGCTGGCCAGCCCCAACATCATCGGCATCAATTCCGGCGCCGCGCTGTTCGCCCTGGCGCTGGTGCTGGTCTTCCCCGAGATCCCCCAGGTCTGGATGCCGCTCGCCGCCTGCATCGGCGGGCTCGTGGCCGCCGCCTTTGTCATGGTGGTGGCGCATTATCGCAGCCTCTCGGCCATCCATCTGGCGCTGATCGGCGTTGCCGTCGGTTTCGTTTTCGAGGCCGGGGTCGACTATCTGCTGATCGTCTCCAATGACAGCGAAAGCTCGGCCCCGATGATCTGGCTCACCGGCTCGCTCTGGGGCCGTACCTGGGCCCATGTGGCAGTCAGCTGGCTGCCGCTCGTCGCCCTGAGCGCCGTGGCGCTGCTGCTCTCCTACCGGCTCGACCTGATTGCACTCGGCGACGCGACGGCCACCGGCCTCGGCCTCAACGTGCCGCGCCAACGCCTGCTGCTGCTGCTCGTCGCGACGCTCCTTGCCAGCGTTTCCGTCGCGGTGGTCGGGGTCATGGGCTTTATCGGGTTGATGGCGCCGCATATTGCCCGGCGGCTGGTCGGCGGCTCGCACCGGCTGATGCTGCCGGTGGCGGCGCTGGTCGGCATGCTGCTGGTGGTGTTGGCTGATGGCATCGGCCGCGCCATCGCCCCGCCGATCGAGGTTTCCGCCGGCATCCTCGCCGCGCTGATCGGCGCGCCGTTCTTCATCTACATCATGCTGACCACGACTTCGGAGCAGGACTCATGAGCATCCTGGTCAAGGGCGTCACCGCAGGCTATGGCCGCGACCGCGCCATCGTCGAGAACATCGACCTGACCATCGCCACCGGCGAGGTGACCATCCTGATCGGCCCCAATGGGTGCGGCAAATCCACCTTGCTCAAGACCATCGGCCGGCTGCTGAAGCCGCGCACCGGCACCATCCACGCCGATGAACTCGATGTGCTGCGCAACCACCCCAAGCGTGTGGCGCGCACCATCGCCTATCTGCCGCAGAGCCCGGTGGTGCCGAGCGCGATCACCGTCGAGCAGCTGGTGGGCTATGGCCGCGCCCCGCATCAGTCGCTGCTCGGCCTCCGCTCGCCCCGGGATATCGAGCTGGTCGACCAGGCCATCGCCGCCACCGGGCTCGCCGAGCTGCGCTTCAAGCCGGTGGCCGAGCTTTCCGGCGGGCAACGGCAACGCGCCTTCATCGCCATGGCGCTTGCGCAGGATACGCCTTACGTCATGCTCGACGAGCCAACGACCTTCCTCGACATCAAGCACCAGGTGGAAACCCTCGACCTGGTGCGCCAGCTGCATGGGGCAGGGCGCACCAGCATCGTCGTCCTCCACGACATCGCCCAGGCCGCCCGCTACGGTGACCGGCTGGTGGTGATGCACGAGGGGCGGATCGTCGCCGAAGGCAAGCCCGCCGACGTCGTCACCCCCGAGCTGATCCGCGACGTCTACGGGCTCGACTGCGAGGTCTACGCGGATCCGGTCTCGGGCACGCCGGTGGTCACGCCGCGGTAGGGCGATCGCTGACCTCGAGAGGTGGCCTTCTCCCCTTGTGGGAGAAGGTGGCCGAAGGCCGGATGAGGGGTATCTCTCCGCGTACTGGATCGCTCCTCGCATTTCCCATCCGGCCGACCATCGACTGTCCTAGCTTATCCCCACCCAAATCAAAAAGTTTGCATAGTCAATTTTGATTAGTTACGAATGTGCGTCCGTTGGAGGTAACGGACGTGACTATGGGAGGACTCCTTGTCTTACGAAACCAATCGGGCAGGGCGCTTGAGCGCTCGCCTGCTGCTGAGCTGTGCAACCCTGGCGCTGACCATTGGCGGTCTTGCCGTCACCACCGCTCAGGCGGCCGGCGAGCTGCCGGCCAATGTGCTGATCAGCGCCGACGAGTGCGAGCGCAACAAGGCTGCCGGCACCATCACCTACATCTCGGGCTACGGCTATTCGGCCAGCGCCGGCCAGGTCGACGTGTTCCTCGCCAAGGAGCTAGGCTATTTCGATGCGCTCTGCCTTTCCGTCGACATCAATGCGGCAGGCGGCAACGGCCAGTTGCTGGTGTCCTCGGGCCAGGCGCAGTTCACTGCGCTCGGCTCGGCGTCTGACGTGATGCTGGCGGCCGCCAACAGCCGCAACCTCACCGCCGTCGCCACCTATGGCAGCACCTCGCCGTTCTCCATCTTCACCAATGAAGCGGTGAAAAGCCTGAAGGATCTCGAGGGAAAGCGCCTCGGCTACTTCATCAACATCACCCCGATCGCTGCGGCGATGCTCGATGCTGCCGGCGTCGACATGTCGAAGGTCGAGCTGATCAAGATGACCAACTACGACCCCACGGTGGTCACTCGCGGCCAGGTCGATGCCATCGTCGGCTATGCCTCGAACCAGCCGCAGACGCTGAAGGCCATGGGCCTGCCGTTCAACCAGTTCCTGCCCGCCGACTTCGGCCTCCAGGGCACCTATAACGTCATGGAAGTGAACTCGAAGTTCCTCTCCGAGCATCGCGAGGTGGTGGCCGACTTCATGCGCGCGAGCCTCAAGGCGCTCGAGTTCTGCCTCACCGAGGAGGACAAGTGCGTCGACATGATCAGTCAGCTCGCCGCTGACAACAACCAGGGCTCAGCCTTCCCAAGGGATCAGCAGGCCCGCACCTGGGGCGTTGAGTCCGAGTGGGTGCGCACCAGCCAGTATGGCGCGCCGGGCGTCCAGACCATCGCCGAGTGGGAGAGCGAGTACCAGATGGTGCAAAGCTTCGGTGGCCTGAAGAACCCGCCGCCGCTCGCCGACATGATGGATGCGGACCTCGTCGCCTCGCTCTACGCCGACGGCAAGCTGATCTGGCCGGAAAAGAAGTGATCGCGACGATGCCTGCAGTCTCTCATCTCCAGAGCACGCCGGCCGCCTACCCCGATGACATCGGGGTAGAGGTCTCCAACGTGACCAAGAGCTTCGGCGGCGACGAGTCCCGGGTGACGGTGCTCAACGGCGTGTCGCTGTCGATCAGGAAGGGCGAGTTCGTCTCGCTGATCGGGCCGAGCGGCTGCGGCAAGTCCACCCTGCTCAAGCTGGTCGCCGGGCTCTCCGAAGCCAATGGCGGCAGCGTCTCGATCAACGGCAAATCGGTGCGGGAAGCCGCCAGGGACAAGGCTATCGGCCTCGTCCCGCAGTCTCCCGCATTGCTGCCCTGGCGCACCATTCTCGACAATGTCAGCCTGCCGATCAGCATCAACCCCGGCGCCAATGCCGGGCGGAAACTGCGCGATCCCAAGGAGATCCTGCAGAGCTTCGGGCTCGGCCATGCCCTCGACCGCTACCCGGCTCAGCTTTCAGGCGGCATGCAGCAGCGCGCCGCCATCGCTCGGGCCTTCGTCTTCGATCCCGAGATCCTGCTGATGGACGAGCCGTTCTCGGCGCTCGACGAAATGAACCGCGACCAGCAGCGCATGGGCCTGCTGGATTTCTGGCAGTCCAACCGCAAGTCGGTACTGTTCGTCACCCATTCGGTCCCCGAGGCGATCATCCTGTCCGATCGCATCGTGTTGATGGCCTCGCATCCCGGCCGCATCGCCGAGATCATCGATGTCGACCTGCCGCGACCACGTAACGAGGCGCTCTACGCCACCGACGCCTTCCGCGACCTCGAAGGCTATGTCCGCTCTGCCCTGCGCAAGGTGATGGAGGCTGCCCGTGTCTGACACTGTCGCAACCGCGCCGCGGCGCAACTCATCCGGTTTCACCGTGGCCCGCATCGTTTTCGACTGGGGCCCTCCGGCGCTGACTTTCGTCATCGTTGCCGTGCTCTGGCAGCTGGTGGCGATCAACAATCCCTACGTGCTGCCGACGCTTGACGCCATCGGCAACAGCCTCGCCAGCGACCCCCAGATGTACTGGGCCAACCTCCTCGTCACCTGCCAGGAGGTGGTCATCGGCGCCGGCGCCGGTATCATCTGCGGCTTCCTCCTCGCCGTGGCAATGAGCGAGTTGCCGATCGTCGAGAAGGCGGTGATGCCGCTGATTGTGGTGATCATGGTGACGCCGGTCGTCGCCATCGCTCCGGCGCTGGTCGTCGCCTTCGGCTTCGGCATGCTGCCCAAATACATCGTCACCGGTCTGGTGGTGTTCTTCCCCATGCTGGTCAACTCGCTGGCCGGCCTCAGGGATGTCGACCAGAAGGCGCTCGACGTGTTCAAGACTTTGCATGCCAGCCGCTGGGAGATCTTCCGCGATCTCCGGCTCCCCGGCTGCATGCCCTTCGTCTTCGCCGGCCTGCGGATCGCCATGCCACTGGCGGTGGTCGGCGCAGCGGTGGCCGAATTCGTGGCCGCCGGCCAGCAGGCAGGGCTGGGTTCGCTGGTGACCATTGCCGCCGCCCAGGCCAACCTGCCCGTGACCTGGGCGAGTATCGCCCTGCTCTGCCTGCTCGGCGTGCTGCTGGTTTCGCTACTGGCCCTGCTTCGCAAACGCCTCCTGTGGTGGAGCGACGAGGACGTCATCGGGCGCTGAGGCGCCCGATCCGGACCCAACTCTGACGAAAGACATTGCTATGAAGAAGCTACGCTTTGGGCTGTTTGAAAACGCCCAGACCAACGACTCCGGCACGTCCACCTGGCGGCATCCCGACAGCGAGCGGCACAATTTCGACCGGCTCGATTACTGGGTGAAGATTGCCCGCATCTGCGAAGACGCGAAGCTCGATTTCCTGTTCCTCGCCGATGCCTGGGGCTGGGCCGACGTCAAGGGCACGCGCCCCGACATCAGCACCACCGAGGGCCTCGACCTGCCGCGGCTCGACCCCGCCATTGTCGGCGCGGCGCTGATCGGCGCCACCGAGAAGCTGGGGATCGTCATGACCGGCTCGACTTTGCTCGAGCAGCCCTATGCCTTTGCCCGCCGCATGCAGACCCTCGACCACCTGTCGAACGGTCGCATCGGCTGGAACGTCGTCACCACCGGCACCGCCGAGACCGCAGTCGCCGCCTTCGGCGTGCCGATGGTGGCGCATGACGAGCGCTACAACATGGCCGACGATTTCATGAGCCTCGTCTACAAGCTGTTCGAAGGCGCCTGGGAGCGCGATGCGCTCGAGCGCAACAAGCAGGGGCGTTACGCCGACCCGGCCAAGGTGCACCGTATCGCCCATGACGGCCCGTATTTCCGCTCGCATGGCTTCGGCAACACCGCCTACTCGCCGCAGGGCACCCCTGTGCTGTTCCAGGCCGGCTCGTCCGATCGCGGCAAGCAGTTCGGCGGCAAGCATGGCGAGTGCATCTTCCTCGGTGGCGGTTCGATCGAAAAGCTGGCCGGGCAGGTGAAAGCCATCCGCGACGAGGCCGCCGCCAATGGCCGCGACCCCAACTCGATCAAGCTGATGAGCGCCTTCTCCTGCGTCGTCGCGCCGACCGAAGCCGAGGCGCGCGCAAAGCACCAGGCCATCCTCGACGCTCAGACCCCGGATGTCGCCGTCGCCTCCTATGCCTGGTTCACCGGGCTCGACCTGTCGTCTTACGATCCCGCGACCAAGATGAGCGCGCTTCACACCGAGCTGTCGCAGACCCAGGTCGCCCGCTTCGGCGACAAGACCGTCGGCGATGTGCTGAAGGATTGGCATGCCCATGGCGTACGCACCAACCCGTTCGTCGGGACGCCCGAGCAGATCGCCGACATCATGTGCGAGATGGCCGAAGGCGCCGACCTCGACGGCTTCCTCTTCACCCCGCTGATCCAGCCGACGTCCACTCTCGATTTCGTTGAACAGGTGATGCCGGTGCTGCGCGCCCGGGGCGTGGCGGCGTCGGACTACGAAGGGGAGAGCCTGCGCGAACGGCTGGTGGGCACCGAAAGCCCGATCCTGCGCACCGACCACCCCGGCGCCAGCCACCGCCAGCTGCAGTGATGGCGGCTGCGGCGGGTCGTGACTTAGCTGTCCCGGCCTGCCGACGGCTGCGTGCCGGCGGGGATCTCGTCGGCAAATGTATAGGCACCGCCGAGGATGCGGTCGTAGAGGCCGCGCGCCCATTCCTGCTCCGCCCTCAGCCGAAGCGAGGAGAGTTCGAAGATCTCGCGCACATAGGCCGGCGTCGTGCTCGACTTGGCCACATCGCTGATATCGAAGCCGTTGCTCGCCACCTTGGCGTCGATCTCGGCGATCCTGACCTTCAGCGCCGCCACCACTTCGGCGCGGCTGAGCAGGAACATGAACGAGGTCAGCGCCATCACCGGCTTGGTATCGAAGGTCTCGACCGTCCACAGCGTCTGGCGCAACAGCCGCATCAGCTCGACCACGCCGTTGGGGGTGGTCTGGTAGATCGTCCGCTCCGGACGCTTGCCGGCAGCTTCGGTGCCGTTCTCCTGGATGTAGCCGTCCTGCTTCAGCGATTTGAGCGCGTTGTAGATCGAGCCGGGCTGGATATTGGCCCACTCGTCGACATGCCAGGTCATCAGTTCGCGGCGCAGGAAATAGCCATGCACCGGCTCGAACTGGCGCACGGCGCCCAGCACCACCAGGCGGGTAATGTTCGACATGCTGGCTCCTGAAACCGGGGGAAGGCGCTTGTCTCCCTCTAACAAATTGACTAGCTTCAGTCCAATTATTCAAACTTGACTATACGGGAGGAAATCACGGTGCAGGCAGGTGAGGCGACGCTGGCCCTGAGGAGGGCCTTCTCGATGTTCCCGACCGGTGTCGTCGCCATGTGCGGCATGGATGGCGCGGCGCCCGTCGGCATGGCGGTGAACTCGTTCAGTTCGGTGTCACTCGATCCGCCCTTGGTCTCGGTCTGCGTGGCGCGCCAGTCCGCCACCTGGCCGCGGCTCAACCGCCTGCCGCGCATCGGACTCAGTGTGTTGGGATCCAGCCAGGAGCAGCTCTCCCGTCAACTGTCGTCGCGCAACGGCGATCGTTTCCGGGGTGTCGAGTTCGAAGCCACGCCCGATGGCGCGCTGTTCGTCAGGGGCGCAGCGCTCTGGCTCGGTTGCGCCATCAGCGATCGGCTCGAAGGCGGCGACCACGAGATCATCCTGCTCGAAGTGCGCGAGACTAGCCTCTTCCCGCACATCCCGCCGCTGGTCTTCCACCAGAGCCAGTATCTTGCCCTCTCCAACGCCTCCTGAACTGGTGATCAGCGGCAGCGTCGTTCACGGCGAGAAGCGCGGTCGCGCCCTCGGCTTTCCCACCGCCAACATCGCACTGGCACCGGGCAATCCGTTCCCACCCGAAGGGGTCTATTGCTGCCTGGTGCGGTTCTCGCATCGCGACACGCTCTATGGCGCCACCGTCAGCGTCGGTACCAATCCGACATTTCCCGATATCGCCTCGATCCGCGTCGAAGCCCATATCCACGATCTCGACGAGCTGCTCTACGGCCTCGGCGCCGAGCTTCGCCTGCTGCGCCGCCTGCGCGACATGCGCCGTTTTGCCAGTGTCGAAGCGCTGATCGCCCAGATGGAAAGCGATGTGCAGCAGTCGCGGCAACTGCTGGTGGACCTCGGGTGCCTGCCCGGCTCCCGCCAGGGCAGGGATAGGGGTTGAAGACATCCAGCGGCACTCGCGCCGCAACGGGGCCCAAGGGATGGCCGCTGCCCCGCGATGGTGTCGGTTCGATGGAATAAACCACCACGGCAAGTGTTGACCCTGAGTGCCCAGGGAACAGTGCTCTCCGCTCCCTTGGGTCTCAACCGAGGAGCCATCATGTCTGCCAAGGCCTATGTGAACAAGATCGCCGTCGCGGTGCCGGATTACGATGTGCACCGTTTCTCCATCGGCTTCGCCGCCTCCCAGCTTGCCGACGACCCCAGGCGCCAGGCGCTGTTCACCCGGATGGCCGAAAGAAGCGGCATCGAGCACCGCTACTGCTGCTTCCCCTCCGCCGACGACCCCAACGGTCCGGCGGTCGACGGCGCCGGCCGGTTCACCCGCGGCAACTTTCCCTCGACTGCCACGCGGATGGACCTCTTCGCCCAGGCCGCCCCGGTACTGGCGCAGAAAGCGGTGGACCGGCTGGAGCTCGGGGCCGACGCCGCCCGGATCACCCATCTCATTGTCACCACCTGCACTGGCCTCGCCTCGCCCGGGATCGACCTCGAGATCATCGAGCGCTGTGGCCTGTCGTCCTCGGTGGAGCGAACCATCGTCGGATTCATGGGGTGCTATGCGGCGGTCAATGCCCTGAAGCTCGCCCATCACATCGTCCGTTCGGATCCGGAGGCGCGGGTGCTGGCCGTCAATGTCGAGCTCTGCACCCTGCATCTGAAGGAAACCACCGATATCGAACGGCTACTGACCTTCATCCTCTGGGGCGACGGGGCCGCTGCGGCGCTGGTCACGGCCGAGCCCACCGGCATCGCGCTCGACAGTTTCCGCGCCGTCGTTGCCCCCGACAGCCGCGAGCTGATGACCTGGACGGTGCGCAATGACGGCTTCGATATGGTCCTGTCCGGCCAGGTGCCCGCCGCCATCCATGAGACGCTGAGCACCCGCATCACGGACATTCTGGGCAATCGGGGGCTCAACAATGTCGACCTCTGGGCCGTCCACCCGGGCGGCAAGTCCGTGCTGGATGCCGTCGAGCGATCGCTGGGTCTCGACGGCGAAGCCCTGCGCCCATCGCGTGAGGTGCTGCGATTGAACGGCAATATGTCCTCGGCGACGGTGATGTTCGTGCTTGCCGATATGCTGGCCCATCGACAGGCCGACCAGGTCGGCTGCGGCATGGCCTTCGGCCCCGGGCTCACCGCGGAGACCTTCATGTTCCACACCGCCGACGCCGCCTGAAATGGCCGGGGGTCTGGCGTTGCGCCAGCTGTCGTCGGAACTGCTCGATCACCTGCCGGCGAGCGATCCGCAGGCGATCGGGTCACGCCGCGACCTGGCCCGGATCAACGCCATCATGTTCCAGGCTGCCATCATGTGCCGGCGACTGAGGCGCGTCGTACAGCCGCCGCCGCGGCGCATCCTCGAGATCGGCTGCGGCGACGGCAGCTTCATGCTTGCCGTGCTGAGGCGTATGCGGCGGCACTGGCCGGGCGGCGAGATCGTGCTGCTCGACCAGCAGGACCTGGTGTCGTCGCGTCGACTGGGCGCGTTCGCCAAGCTCGGCTGGCAGGCCGAAACGGCAACCGCCGATGCGCTCGTGTGGATGGAACAGTCCCCGAGCGCCGGGTTCGATCTCGTCACCGCCAACCTGTTCCTGCATCACTTTGCCGAGGCCGGACTGATCCGCTTGCTGGCGGCAGCATCGCGTCTCGCGCCGGTGTTCGTTGCAACCGAGCCAAGCCGGAACGCTGCCGCACTCGCCGCGACCGGGCTGCTGCGCGCCATCGGCGCCAACGCCGTGACGCTGCACGATGCGGCCGCGAGCGTCCGGGCCGGTTTTGCCGGGCAGGAGCTTTCTGGACTGTGGCCCGGCGGTCAGGCGATGGCTATGCGGGAGGGGACCGTCGGGCTGTTCACTCATGTCTTCTCCGCGCGCTCCACAGCCTCCGGTGCTGCACGATGAGATATGATGCGGTCATCATCGGAGGCGGTCCGTCCGGGGCCTCGGCCGCTATCGCCCTGGCATCCCAGGGGCGCGCCGTCGCCATTGTCGAAAAGAGTGCATTTCCGCGCAGCAAGGTGTGCGGCGAGTTCATCTCCCCGGTGAACCTGGCGCTGCTCGACCGGCTGGGCGTCGGGGACCGGGTCCGCGACCTCGCCGGTCCGGAAGTTCGCCGCCTGGCCCTGTTCGCCGCCGGACCCGGCATCGAAGCGCCGATGCCTCGTGGTCGCGGCGACGCCTTCGGCCGTGCGCTGGGCCGCGACGTGCTCGACACGCTGCTGCTCGACGCGGCCGCGTCGGCCGGAGCCACCGTGCTGCAGCCCTGGCAGGCCACTGCGACCGTTCGCGACGGCGACGACATGGCCATCAGCATCGAGCGTTCCGGTGAGCGGCGCACGCTGCTGGCGCCGGTGCTCATCGCTGCTCACGGGTCGTGGGAGCCTGGCGGGCTCCGCAGCCAGCCGAGGCGGCAGCACCTCCCCTCGGATTTCCTCGGCTTCAAGGCGCACTTTCGCGGCTCCGCGCTGCCGCCCGACCTGATGCCGCTGCTGGTCTTTCCCGGCGGCTATGGCGGCATGGTCTGGGCCGACCAGGGGCGGATGTCGCTCTCGTGCTGCATTCGCCGCGACCGGCTCGATGCCATCCGGGCGGCACAGCGTGGCTTGCCGGCAGGCGAAGCGGTGTTCCGCCACATCGCTGCGGTCTGCCCGAGTGTCGCCGACGTCCTGCGGCACGCCACGCTCGATGGGGGATGGCTGGCTGCCGGTCCGATCCGGCCCGGCATTCGCGACTGCTACGCGCACGACATCTTCAGCGTCGGCAACGTCGCCGGTGAATCCCATCCGATCATTGCCGAAGGCATCTCCATGGCGCTGCAATCGGGCTGGCTGCTGGCGTCGGAATTGGCGCGCATCGCCGAGTGGAACCGGGACGGACGCGAACTCGCCGGCCAGCGCTACGCGGCCGCCTGGCACAAGCAGTTCCCGCTGCGCATCCTCACCGCGTCGGTGCTGGCCGGCCTTGCCACCCGCCCGCTCACCGCCGGTCTGATGCACCGGTTCGTCAGCGCCTTCCCGGCGAGCCTGTTCGTCGGCGCGCGGCTCAGCGGCAAGGTTTCACCGGTCCCCGGCATCGGCTGACCCAGCAACCGGTGCAGCCCGGCGGAAGTCGCTCGACCAGCGGCATGACTCGCCAGCAGAGGGTCCTACTGCTCCACCCCAGCCGCTTCGCGCACGAAATACTCCGGATGCGCCGAGCGGATCGCGTCGAGTTCGCGCATCACCGAGACCAGATGCACCGCCATGCTTTCGTCGGCGCCCTTGGCGTCGTGCGCCTGCAGCCGCGCCAGGATTTCCTCGTGCTCGCCGACGATGAAATACATGTGCTCCTGGCTGAGCAGCGACAGCCGGCGGATGCGGTCCATGTGGAACTTGGCTTCGCGCACATCGTCCCAGATGCTCTCGAAGCCGGCTGCCTTGGCGATCAGTGCGTGGAAACGGTCGTCCGACTGCAGGAAATCCTGGTCGTCGCCAAGCCCGGCAAAGGTCTGCTGCAGGACGATTTCGCGCTTCAGGAGCGCCGCAATTTCGGGCGTCAGTCGCTCGGCGGCGAGCCGGGCGAGGGGGCGCTCGAGCGCCTCGCGGATGAAACGGGATTTGGCGATCAGGTTTTCGCTCAGCGGCGAAACGATGGTGCCGCGCTGCGGCAGGATTTCCACCAGCCCACGTCGCGCCAGCCGGGCGAAGGCTTCGCGCACCGGAGTGCGACTGACCCCGAACTCCGCGGCGAGCCGCGCTTCGGAGAGTTCCTGGAACGGCGGCAGCTGCATATCGAGGATCTGCTGCATCAGCCGGTCATAGACCTGGCTCGCCATCGAGCCGCCATCCTGGCGCGTGCCGTAGCTGGCCTCGCTCCCGAACTCCGCCGCCGCCGCTCTCCCCTTGGGGGCTTTCATTGTCGTTCCGCCGTCATTTGGTCCCCAGCTGCAATCCTGCCATGAAGTACTTCCGCAAGGCGATGAACAGCAAGACCGTGGGGATACTCGAAATCAGCGTCGCGGTAATCACCACATTGGGTCCCAGCGTCGAATAGGTGCCCTGCAGCGATTGCAGCGCCACCATGATCGAGCGCACCTCGATGCCATTGGCGAGGATCGAGGAGAACAGCAGGTCGTTCCAGATGAAGGTGAACTGCAACAGGAACAGCGCGATCAGCGGGCCCATCGCGTTGGGCACGATCATCGAGGTGAACACCCGCCACTCGCTCGCCCCTTCGATCCGCGCCGCCTCGTCGACCTCGCGAGTGATCGCCGAGAACGAGTTGCGCAGCACCAGCAGCGGGAACGGAATGCAGATCGCCACATAGACCAGCAGCATGCCGAACCAGGTGTTGACCAGCCCGACCCGCTGATAGCCGAACAGCAGCGGCACCAGGTACATCTGGAACGGGAACAGCGTGCCGGTGAAAATCAGCATGAACCAGCCGTTCGAGCCGAGCAGGTGCAGCCGCGTCATGCCATAGGCCGCCGCGGCGGCGAAGGCTACGGCCAGCGCAGCGCCGATCAGCGCATAGCTGAACGAGTTCATCGCTGCCTGGCCGAGGTTGGCGATGGTCCAGGCCTGCACCACGTTGTCGACGATCGGCGCCAGCCCGGCCGGCAGCTCCAGCACGCCCTTGGTGGCATACTCCTCGGTGGTCTTGAACACCGTGACGAACAGGTAATAGAGCGGCGTCAGGTAAGCGATGGTGAGCGCCAGGATCGGGATCACCAGCCAGCGGCCACCCTGCCTTTGCGCCCGCTTCTCCTTCTCGATCAGGCCCGAGATGAACGCCTTGTCGGTGATGTCGACTGCCATGATCTGCCTATCGGATGTTCTTGCTGACGCGCGCCTGCACCACGGCGAGCAGTGCGCTGACGGTGATCACCATGGCGCCCAGCACCACGGCCACGGCCGAACCATAGGCCCAGGCGCCGTTCGAGAAGCTCTCGTAATACATGTAGACCGCCAGTGAGAGCGTGCGCTTGCCGGGGAACGAACTCGCCATCACCCAGAGCAGGTCGAAGGTGGTGAAACCGGCTGCGACGTTGAGGATGGTGACCACCAGTACGGTCGGCAACAGCAGCGGCCAGACGATGTGGCGGAAAATCTGGAAGTTCGAAGCGCCGTCGACGCGCGCTGCCTCGACCGGATCCTTGGGAATGGCGGCCAGCCCGAGCAGCAGCAGCACCATGGTGATGCCGACGGTCTGCCAGACGAAGGTAACGATCACCGAGCCGGTGATGGTCGCAGGGTCGAACAGCCAGCCGAAATCGAACGGCGTGCCGGTGAGGCCTGAGACGGCCGAGTTGAGCACGCCGGTCGGCGCGTAGACATAGTACCAGATGGCGCCCACGGCGGTCGGCGCCAGCACGCGCGGCAGGAAGAACAGGCTCTTGAAGGTTTCCTGGAACGGGATGTTGCGCAACAGCAGCGCCAGCCCGAGGCCGACCGCGAGCGGGAAGATGACGGCGCCCACCACCCAGATCGCGGTATTGCCCAGCGCCTCCGAGAAATAGGGTACGCGGAACAGCCGCGCGTAGTTGTTGAAGCCGGCGAACTGGTCGAGCCCGGTGAACTTCTGCCACTTGGTGAAGCTGAGGATGACGTTGAAGATCACCGGCAGGAGCAGGAACAGCGCCACCATGATCACCGCCGGGGCGATGAACAGCCAGGCGGTGCGCGTCTGCTGCCAGGCAACCCGGCGCTCGCGCCGGCGCGCTTCCTTCAACACTTCCGGGGTGAGCAGGGCTGAGGCGGTGACGTGCATCGTCTGGCTCCGGGGCAAAACAAGGGTGCCGGCCGCGCCGAAGCGCGGCCGGCGGGAGGAAGCCCGCGTTACTTGCTGGCCCAGTAGTCGGCGTTGATCGTCTGCATGGTCTTCATCGACTCGGTTGCCTGCTCGGGCGTCGGGTTGAACATGAAGGCGCCCATGGCGGCGACCAGGTCACCCTGGATCTGCGACGGGACGGCTTCCCACCAGCGCACCAGGGCGCGCGGCTTGGCGGCAGCGACGAGCTCCTTGTTGGCCTCGATGGTGGCGTTGGGCGCCTTGGCCTTGAGGTTGCCGTTGTAGACCTGAACGGTCGAGCCGAGTGCATTGGCGGCATCTGCCCCCATCAGCGACTGCACGGCCTTGCCCAGGTTCGGATCAGCATCGAGCGCCGCCTTCGAGACGACGATCGGCGACGCCTCGACGATCACCGACTGCTGCACATCCGGCGACAGCGACGGCATCAGGAAGGTCTTGAAGTCCTTGCCCGGCTCCATCCCGGCCTCGGCGAACGAGCCCGAGTGCCAGTCACCGACGAGGAACATCGCTGCGGACTTGTCGACGAAGAACTTCTGGTCGTCCTGCTCACGCGGGTCGGTGAAGTAGCCCTTGGCATACATCTCGCCCCACACCTTGAAGGCGTTCTGCACGTCCGGGCTGTCGTACGCGACCGTACCGTCAGTGAGGCCGACGAACGAGTCGGGGTTGGTGCCCAGCACGAGCTGGCTGAACCAGATGAACGGCATCCAGCCGCCGGAGGCCGGCCCGTTGATCGGGGTGAAGCCTGCCGCCTTCAGCTTGTCGCAAGCATCAATGAATTCCGCCCAGGTGGTCGGCGGAGCGGCGATGCCAGCCTTTTCGAAGGCAGCGGTGTTGTAGAACATCACCCAGTTGGCGACGTTGAGCAGCACGCCGTAGGGCTTGCCATCCACCGACACCAGTTCCTTCTGGTCGGCCGAGAAATCGCCGTCGGCGATCGCCTGATCCCAATAGGGGGTGAGGTCGGCGGCGATGCCGGTGGCAACCAGATCGCTCAGCTGCTGGCCGTTCCACCAGGTGAAGAAGGCTGGGGCGTTGTTGCCGGCGATCGAGGTCTGCATGAACGCTTGGTACTTATCGGTCGGCGTGATTTCCTGCAGCTTGATCGTCGCGCCCGAGGCGGCGCTGGCGCCTTCCGCCAGCTTGGTCATGCCGGCGTTCCACGGGGTCTTGTCCGAATAGAGGGCGAGATCGGCGGCGAACGCCGTGCCCGTCGAAAGCGCCGCAGCCAAGCTCACGGCGGTGATAGTCTTCATAAACGACATGTCTCTCTCCCTTGTCGTTGTTGCCGCTGCCCTTAGCGGAGCAGCGAATTCTGGCTCTCGTTGTCGAAGACGTGGACGCGCGCGCCGTCGATGCGGAACCGGACCTCCTGGTTCGGCTCGAGCGCGCGCGGGTGCTGCATGCGTGCGACGATCTCGGTATCGCCGAGGTCGGCAAACAGCAGGCTTTCGTTGCCGAGCATCTCGGCGAAACTCACTGTGGCGCTGAAATCGGCGCCGAGCTGCGGTCGCGTGCCGTGCCCTTCCGGCACGATATCCTCCGGTCGGATGCCCAGCGTTACCGTGGTGCCCTGCGCCGGCAGGGTGAAGCGATCGGCCGGCACCGGGATGTCGATCCCCGCGGCGCGGATCGTGTTGCCTGGCCCGACCTCGGCCGCGAGCATGTTCATTGACGGGGCGCCCATGAAGCCGGCGACGAACATGTTGGCCGGGCGTTCGAACACCTCGAGCGGCGTGCCGATCTGCGCCACGCGGCCGTCATTGAGCACCACGATCTTGTCGGCCAGCGTCATCGCTTCGACCTGGTCGTGCGTGACGAACACCACGGTGGCGCCGAGCTGGCGCTGCAGCCGCTTGATCTCGATACGGGTCTGGTTGCGGAGCTTGGCGTCGAGGTTGGAGAGCGGCTCGTCGAACAGGAATACCTTGGGCTCGCGCACCATGGCGCGGCCGATGGCAACGCGCTGCCGTTGCCCGCCGGAGAGCTGGCTCGGCCGGCGGTCCATATAGGGGTCGAGCCCCAGCATCTTGGCCGCCTCGCCACGGCGCCGGGCGATCTCGTCCTTGGGCACGCCGCTGATGCGAAGCCCGAAGCCGAGATTGTCGGAAACGCTCATATGCGGATAGAGCGCGTAGGACTGGAACACCATCGAGATGCCGCGATCGCGCGACGGCAGGTCGTTGACCAGCTTGCCGTCGATCTTCAGCTCACCGTGCGAAATCGTCTCGAGCCCGGCGATCATCCGCAAGATCGTCGACTTGCCGCAGCCGGAGGGGCCGACCAGCACCACGAAAGTGCCGTCCTCGATGTCGAGGTCGACGCTCTTGATGGCGACGTACTCGCCGTAGATCTTGATGATGTCGCGGAGGGTAACGGTTGCCATGGCGCCTCTTATCGTCCGGCTGGGTCGGCGTAGCGCATCTCGGGCTGGATCGAGTACCAGTCCGGACGCTGCGGATCGCGGTCATAGGTGTAGCCGCCGACCTCGCGGTAATAGGCGGCGTATTGGGTGAGCTTGTCGCGGTCGACTTCGACGCCGAGCCCCGGCCCCTTGGGCAGCGCGATCTCGCCGTCGACATATTTGAGCTTACCGCCGACGATGATGTCGTCGAGCAGGTGATGGTAATGCGCGTCGGCGGCAAAGCTCATGTTGGGCAGCGCCGCGCCCAGATGCAGCATCGAGGCAAGCTGGATGCCGAGCTCGCCCGAGGAATGGACACTCGCGCCGAACTGGAAGGTTTCGAGCACCTGGCCGGCTTTGTAGGCCTGCCGCAAGCCGCCCCAGAACGTGGTGTCGAGCAGGATCACATCCACCGCGTCATGCTTGATGCAGCTTGCCAGCTGCTCGAAATTCACCACCACGGTGTTGGTGGCGGTGGGAATGGAAATGCGGTCGCGCAACCGCCGCATCCCCTCGAGCCCGAAACACGGGTCCTCGAAATAGTCGTTGCGGATGTGCTCGATTTCCTTCGCCACCCAGATCGACTCTTCCACCGACCACACCGAATTGGGGTCGAGCCGGAAGCGGTCGCCGGGCAGCGCCTCGGCAATCGCCGAGAACACTTCGACGTCATGCTCGGGGGCGAACACGCCGCCCTTCAGCTTGTGCGACTTGAAGCCATGCAGCTGTTTCTGCCGCTTGGCTTCGGCCACCAGCGCGTCGGCCGAGAACTCGTCGCCAAAGCCCTGCTCTTCGTTGCCGTAACGATAGAACAGATAGCTCGCGAACGGGATCGACTCGCGCAGCGCCCCGCCGATCAGGTCGCAGGCGCGGATGCCAAGCGCCTTGCCGGCCACGTCCATGCAGGCCATTTCCAGCGCCGCATGCACCTGCATGCGTGAATTGTAGAGGCTCGCCACTGGGTTCATGATCTTCCAGCGCAGCTGTTCGAGCTGCAGCGGGTCATGCCCCTTCAGGTAAGGCAGCAACCCTTTGACCGCGGCTTCGGCGCTCTCGCCACCACCGCCCAGCTCGCCCCAGCCGGAAATCCCTTCGTCCGTCACCACCTCGACGATGGTGCGCACGAACCGCCCCCAATGGGCGCCCGACGCATGCCGCAGCGGCGCCTCGAGCGGCACGGCGACGGTGGTGGCCTTGATATCGACGATCTTCATTCGGGCGGAACTCTCGGCGTTTGAACAGGCAGGGGGCGCTCAGTTGCCGATCCGGGTGCTGCTTTTGTCGCATCCCGCATCGGTGTCGTCCTCACTTGCCAAGACGTTGTAGGTCTACCATACTAGTTGTGTCAACCGCCCTCGATCCTGTTCCAAACGAACGGGCTTGGCAAGCGCCGGCAGGGCGCAACGGGCAATGACGGGGAAAAGCGGGAGGGACGTCGTGCCGATTTACGCATTCGCCGGGAGCCTGACGCGCGCGATGCCGCAATACGGCGCAGCCAATGGTCAGGGCATCACACGCCTGAGTTTCGACGACGAAACCGGCCGCCTGGGTGCGGTGGATCTGGTCGGCGGCGTTGACGACACCGCCTGGCTGGTGACCGACGCGGCGCGTGGCCGGCTCTATTCGACTTGCGAGGTCACCGGCACCCGGGAGAGCGCCATCGCCGCCTATGCGGTGGAGCCGGGCGGGCTGCGGCTGATCAACCGCCAGCCGACGCTGGGCAACGAAGCCTGTCACGCCAGCCTTTCGACCGACGGAAAATTCCTGCTCGTCGCCAACTACAATGGCGCCAACCCCGAGGGCTGGCCCGACGCGGCGCTCAGCGTCTTCCCCATTGCCGGCGACGGCTCGCTCGGCGCCGCGGTGGCGAGCGTCCGCCACACCGGCAGCGGCCCCAATGCGGCCCGCCAGACCACGGCGCATGCTCATTGCGTCGTTTCGGCTCCGGCAGGGGACATCGTCTATGTCGCCGATCTCGGCATCGACAAGCTCGTCGCCTATCGCCTCGGCGCCGATGGCAGCCTGACCCACGAGTCTGCCCGCGATTTCAGCCTGCCACCCGGCCTTGGCCCGCGTCACCTGGTGTTCTCTAGTGATGGCCGCGCCATCTTCATGGTCAGCGAACTGATCCCCACCGTGGTCAGCCTCGCCGTCGATCCCATAACCGGCGCGCTCTCCCAGCGCGACGCCTTTGCGATCCCTTCGCTCGATGGCGGCGTCGTCCAGCCATCGGGCATCCTGCTCAGCGGCGACGGCCGGCACCTGTTCGTCGGCTTGCGCGTCTGCAACGACATCCTGGCGCTCCGCGTCGACAGCGCCACCGGCAAGCTCACCCCGACTGAGCGCTGGCCGAGTGGCGGCACGACCCCGCGTGACCTGGCCTTCTCACCCTCCGGCCGGCACCTCGTGGTCGCCAACCAGGATTCCGATCGGCTGACGGTCTTCGCCGTCGATCACGCCACCGGCACCCTGTCCGAACCCCTGCAGCATTTCGATGTCGGCACGCCGATGTCGGTCAAACTCGCCGCCTTCTAGGCGGCTCCCCCTTCACCCCGTTCATCAGAGCCACCCATGATCAACGAAATCCTCTTCGTCCATCACAGCCATACCGACATCGGCTACACCCATCCGCAGCCGGTAGTGATGGAGCTGCACCGCCGTTTCATCGACGAGGCGCTCGATATCGCCGAGCGCACGGCCGATTACCCCGATGACGCAAAATTCCGCTGGACCTGCGAGGTCACCGGCGGAACCATGGATTGGTGGGTGCATGCCGGGAATGCCGACCGCGACCGTTTCCTCGCAGCGGTGAAGCGCGGGCAGATCGAAGTCGCCGGCATGGGCTGGCACATGACCCCGCTGATGGATCATTCCATGGTCCTCGATGTGCTGAAGCCGCTGAAATTCTTCCGCGATCTCGGCATCCCGGTGCGCTCGGCGATGAACACCGACGTCAACGGTCTGCCCTGGGGCGTCGTCGATGCGCTGCTCGACAATGGCATCACCGGCATCTCGATGGCCATCAACGAGCACTATGGGCACGCGCTGAAACCCTGGCCGCGCGCCTTCAACTGGCAGGCTCCCGGCGGCCGCACCATCACCGCCTATAACGGCTTCATCTACGGCGTCACTTCGGACCGCAGCCTGCAGATCCCGACCAACATGGAAGAGGCCCGGGCCCGGGTGCCACGTTGGGCCAGAAAGTGGGAGGCGACCGGCTACCCGCATCCCTTCCTGATGATGCAGATAACCAACGTCCGCTACCACGACAACGGTTCGCCGCAGGCGGCGCTGCCCGATTTCATCCGCAACTTCAACGAAGGCAACGCCTCGACCGGCGGCATCAAGCTCAGGCTTGGGATGATCAGCGAGTTCTTCGACCGCGTTCGCCAGCAGCCTGCCGACACCATGCAGACGCTGCGTGGCGACTGGACCGACTGGTGGAATTTCGGCGCCGGCTCCACGGCGCACGAGACCGCGCAGGCGATGCGCGGCCAGCGCGACCTCGATGCCGCGACCGGCCTCGATGCCTGGCACCCAACCGAGGCGCCGCGTCGCCGCGCCATGCTGCACGATGTCGCCCGCAAGGGTCTGGCGCTCTATGCCGAGCACACCTGGGGCGCCGACCGCTCGATCACCCAGCCATACTCGCCTGAAACCCGCACCCAGCAGCTCTTGAAGCTGGCGACCGTCGCCGAGGGCGCCAGCGTCGCCCGCATGCTGCGCCGCGACGGGCTCGAACGCCTCGGCATCGAGGCCGGCGGCGACGAGCCGACGCTGCTGGTCTACAACCCGCACGGCTTCGCGGTGAAGCAGTCGGTGCGGCTGCCCTACCTGCCGCCGATGACGGATGCCCCCGATCCCAAGCGCGGCTTCGGCCTCGAGGACCTGGTCCCCACCGGCCCCTCGTCGCACCGCATACAGCGCCAGGACGTGGTGACCTCCGACCTGCCCGAGCACGGCGCCTACTACACCGCCCCGATCGAGATCCCCCCGCTGAGCTATGTCACCATCCCGGCCGCCAAGGCCGCCGTGATGCCCAATGGCAAGCTTTCGGCCAAGGATGGCGTGCTGTCGAACGCTCGTCTCACCGTCAGCCTCGACGCCAAAGGCGGGCTCACCTCGCTCAGGCTCGATGGTACCGAATACGCCGGCGCCGCCAGCGAGCACCTGAAGTTCGGCGTACCGGTGCTGGAACGGGTTGCCTCCGGCATCCGTACCGACATGTTCGGCCAAGTCGATCTCGAGTCGCCGGACTGGCACCTTGCCTGGCATCGCGACTGGCAGGCCGAGCGCTTCGACGGCAAACTGGTCACGACCAGCGAGGCGGTGGAACGCGGCAATGCCCGCATCGTCCAGAGCTTCGAGCTGCCCAATGGCGACAAAGTCGACGTGCTCTACCGCCTCGTCGGTGATGAGCCGGTGCTGCATGTCGAGGCCACGGTCACCAAACAACCGATCGTCGAGCCGCACGCCATCTACCTGCCCATGCCGACGGCACTCGGCGGGGGCTGGGACGCGCATTACGAGACTGGCGGCGCCGTCGCCAAACTCGACGACGAGCAACTGCCCTATGCCAGCCGTCACTACATCACGGCGCAACGCTTCATCCGCATCGGCGACGCCAAGTCCGAAATGACGGTCGCCTGCCCGGATGCGCCGCTCTGGCAGGTGGGCGGCTACACTTTCGGCCGCTTCGGCGATCCGGATGGCCGCGTCACCCGCGAACGCCCGACGCTGGTTGCCTGGCTCACCAACAACTACTGGAGCACCAATTTCCAGGCCGACCAGGGCGGCCAGACCAAGTACCGCTTCACCTTGGTCCCGGCGCCGCGGCGCGAGCTTGGCGCCTCGGCCCAGGCGGCACTGAGCTATGCCCAGCCGCTGGCGACCCATGTCTACGCCGAACGTGGGCCGGTCCGCAGCACGGCGGCGAGTCTGTTGGCGCTCGACCTCGGCACCGCGCTGCTCACCCGGCTCGAGGCCGATGGCAATGGCGTGGCGCTCACCGTGCTCAACCCCGGCGATGTCGAGGTGAAAGCCAAGGTCGGCGCAGGCAGTTTCAAACCCGGCAAGGCCAGTCGCACGCCGCTCTCTGGCGGTGCAGGCGAAGCCCTGCCGGTGGTCGGCGGTAGCGTCGGCTTCACCATCGCGCCGCGCGCCTGGATCCGCATTGCACTGAGCTAAATCTACTCTCTGGAGGAGGAACCCCGTGAGCAAGATCGAGACGATCTACATCTGCAACCACGCCCATACCGATATCGGCTTCACCGATTATCAGGAGCTGGCATTGCGTCAGCACGGCGAGTTCGTCGGCCAGGCACTCGATCTGATCGAAGCCACCGATCGCTATCCGGCCGAGGCGCAGTACCGCTGGACCGTCGAGACCACCGGGCCGTTCCTCCGCTACCTCCGGCAGGCGAGCCGCTCCGAGGTGGCTCGCTTCCGCCATTGGCATGAGCAGGGTCGCATCGACATTGCCGGCATGCAGTATAACATGACGCCGCTGCTCAATGTCGAGCAGATGCATCGCTCGCTCTACCCGCTGCGGGCGCTGCGCGACGAGTTCGGCTTCCATGTCGAGGCCGCCATGCAGGACGACGTCAACGGCGTCAGTTGGCTCTATGCCGACCTGCTCGCCGAGCTCGGCATCGAGTTCTACACCGCCGCCATCAATCCGATCCGCGGTGCGCGGCCCAAACCGTTCCCCGGCGCCTTCCGCTGGGAAGGCCCGAGCGGCAAAAAGGTGCTGGCCTGGAACGGCTACCACTACCTGTTCGGTCGCAGCCAGGCCGGGCTCGGCAATTGGGATCTGGTCGATCGGCTGCTGCCGCGCTGGATCGACGAACTCGAGAACGACGCGAGCTACCCGTTCGATTTCCTCTATTGCGAATCCACCCACCCGGTGCGCGTCGATAACGGCCCGCCCGATGCCCGCATGCCGGATTTCGTCCGCCGCTGGAACGACGAGCGGCAGAACGTCCGCATGGAGTTCATCACCGTCACCGATTTCGGCCGGTTGCTCGAAGACAAATATGCCAAGGTCATCGGCACGCAGCGTGGCGACTGGACCGATCACTGGGCCGACGGCGTCGGCTCCTCGGCCTTCGAGGTCGGCGTCAACCGCGCCGCCCACGAGATCGTCGGCATCGGCGAGGCGCTCGAAGCCTGGCGCCGCAGCAAGGGGCAGGGCGACTGGAATGCCGATCGGGCGGCCAGCATCTACGAGTCGATGACGCTGTTCGACGAGCACACCTGGGGCGCCTACTCGTCCGTGGAAGCGCCGCATTCGCTGTTCAGCCAGGCGCAGTGGAACCGCAAGGCCGGCTTCGCCTATACCGCGGCGATGGAAGGCCACGGCACCGTCGCCAAAGCCGCCAATGCGCTGGCGGCGCCGCTCGGTGCGAAGGGGCCCGAAGGCATCTTCAACCTCGGCAACCTCGATCCCAAGGAGGCCTTCAAGGCCTCTGGCATCGATGAAGTGCTGGTGTTCAACACGCTGCCCTGGGAACGCCGGGTCATTGTCGAGGAGCCCGAACCGCGCGGCGGCGCCGCACCGGTCGGCATGCTCGATACCTTCTTCAACCGCCGCAGCACCTGGGGCGGCCCGCGTCCCTATCCCGAGATCCGCCGTGTCGCTGGCACCATCCCGCCGATGGGTTATGCCTTCCTCGACCTCAAGAAGGGCGTGCCGGCGGGCGACCTGAAGGCCAATGGCGATACCATCGAGAACCGGCACTACCGCATCCGCATCGACGGCCAGACAGGCGCCATCGCCGAGCTGTTCGACAAGGCGCAGGGCCACGATTTCGCCGGCAAGTACCAGGGCTGGGGCCCGGGCGAATATGTCTACGAGACGGTGGACTCTCCCGACGATCGGCTGGCCATCGCCGATATCAGTTTCGACAAGCCGGAATTCTTCACCGGCCACAAGGACACGCCCTGGAAGCGCGAGACGGCGACCAAGGTGACACTCGACGCAGCGCAGATATTCGAGGGCCGCGCCTCGATCACTATCCACATCGAAGCACCGGGCGTCTCTGCTGCAACGGTCGTCTATGCGCTCGATGCCGATACCAAATGCGTCGTCGTCGACTGGAGCATCGACAAGCTCGAGCACGCCGATGCCGAAGCGGTGTTCGTCGCCTTCCCGTTTAACCTCGGCAAGCCGGAATTCCTCGTCGATCTCAACGGCATCCCATCGGTGCCCAACACTGATCAACTCGATGGCGCCGCCAAGGACTGGTACCCGGTCGGCCGTTGGCTCGATGTCAGCGACAAGCAGCGCGGCGTCACCGTGGTGCCGCTCGACGCACCGCTGGTGCATCTGGGTGGCATCACCACCGGCAAGTGGAACCGCACGCTCGAGCCCGAAGGCCCGACCATCATGAGCTGGGCGCTCAACAACCACTGGCTGGTGAACTTCAAGTCGGCCCAGTCCGGCCGCATCCCGCTGCGCTATCGCCTCACCACCCATGAAGGTCCGGCCGATGCGACCGCTGCGGCAAAGTTCGCCGCCGAAGTCGCGACCCCGCCGGTGGCAATGCGCGACATCAAGCCGACGGGCAAGCTGAGCGACAGCTTCTTCGGCACCGACGAGACATCGCCTGTCCTCGTCACCGCCAAACCCGGCGAGGATGGCGGCTGGGTGGCGCTGCGCCTGCAGAACCTCTCGGCCAAGCCGGCCAGGCAGACGGTGACGTTCACCGGCAATCCGGCAGCCGCCCGCAGCGCCGACCCGATCGAGCATCCGGGCGCGGCGCTGGAGCTCACGGGCAAGGCGCTGACCGTTGAGGTGCAGGCCCGGGCGATCAGGACGGTGCTGGTGCGGTTTACGCCGGAGGGGTGAGGGTCGCGCGTTTGAGCCGTATCGTGCCCCACGCGCCGAACGGCACCTCCCCCCTTGTGGGGGAGGTTGGGAGGGGGGTGCCACAAGCACCGGCATCGCGGTTGTTGTTCACACCCAGATCGCTCGTGCGGCACCACCCCCTCCGAGCTTCGCTAAGTCGCTGAAGCGACAAGCTCCGCTTGCCTCCCCCATCAAGGGGGAGGTGGGGGCCGGTGGGCGAGGGGCGATCCAGCCCTACGCCAGTTCCGCCGCCTCCACCGCAATCCGATAACGTGTTATGAATCGCTCACCCGCACTGAACCAGCGAGCCGTCCTCGTGCCTCGCCTTGAGATCGGATTGTCCGTCCCGGAGATCTGGGGGCCAAGATCGAAGGCCGAGCAGATCGGTTCGAACCCCAGCGCCAGGTGTCGGCCGTTCCACGGCGCCATCTGTCGGCCGCGGTTCGACATCCAGAGCAGGGCACTTGGATAGTGCTCCTTGTTCCAGCTGAGCCGCACCCGATAGCCCTCGGCGCTGTTCCACAGCGACGCCGTCCCTGGCATGTCGAGCAGTTGCAGGATTTCCTCGGTCGCCCGTGCCAGCGGCACTCGGGCGACATCGAGCCGCGACCCGTCCTTCAGCGCCACGTCGCGCCATGGCGTCTGAAACCGGCCCTGTTCGAAGATCGAGGTGTCGTCGACCGGTCCCGGGAAAGTGGCGCCGGTGATCTCGTCCCCCACTTCGATATGCATGGCGCCGACCTTGGCCGGCAGCCGGAACGAGGGATGGAGGCCCAGCGGCAAAGTGCAGTCGGCCCGCACCTCGATGCTGAGTTCGAAGTCGAGCGCTGTCGTCTGCGGATCCGGGGTGACGCGCCGGTGCAGCGCCTTGATCGGGTGACCCTCAGGGTAGGCAATGCTCAGCCCGATGCTGCCATCGGCCCCGGTCTCGAACTGCCAGTCATGGTTGGAGCTGAAGCCATGCGGGTCGGTATCGACCGTCGGGCGGGCCGTCGACCCCGGCCAGTCGCCCTGCGCCGGACGATCCCCGTCGACCCCGAACGGCACGCACGGCCACTCGCCGCGCAGCCGCTTCAAAATGCCGGGCAACGCCTCGCCGCCGGGCTCGTTCGCCCAAGGCGCCACCTGGAACGGCGCTACCTGCCGACCGTCGGGCAGGATAAACAGTGTCGGCCCGATCATCCCGCCCAGGCTCTCGACGCTGACCACGCCATGCGCCCAAACCAGCGATCGCGCTTCACCCAGTTTGGTCATCGTCACTCCTCGTTCTGTTGCGCTGACAGTGGCCTATCGGGCGGCGAGCGACAACCTGGGAGGCGAGGTTTTCGAGTTGGTTAGGGCCTTCCCGCGGCCACGGTGGCTTTCCCCTCATCCGGCGCTACGCGCCACCTTCTCCCGGACGGGGAGAAGAATACGGGGAGTGCAGCGGTCCCCCTTGTTCCTCTCCCCGTCGGGGAGAGGGTGGATCGGCCGTTAGGCCGAGACGGGTGAGGGGTTGGTGGGCAGCGAGCGACCAGGTGAACTACCCCGCGAACCGCGCCCCCATGCCGCCATCGACACGCCAGTTGGCGCCGGTGACGAAGCTCGCCTCATCAGACAGCAGGAACACCGCGCAGTTGGCGATTTCCATCGGCGTCGCGATGCGGCCCATCGGGTGCACGTCGAGCACCCGCTGCCGCATGGCGGCAGGCTGCGTCGTGAAATACTCGGCCACCAGCCGGGTCTCGGTCCAGCCTGGCGACAGCGCGTTGACCCGGATCTGCTGCGGGCCGACTTCCAGCGCCAGCGAGCGGGTCAGCCCGACCAGCCCGGACTTCGCCGCGGCATAGGGAAAATAGCCGGGGAAGGTATGGTCGGCATGCACCGAGGCGATGTTGACGATCGAGCCGCGCTGCGCCGCGAGCATTGCCGGCAGCACTTCGCGGGCGCACAGCCACGCCGATTTCAGGTCGACCGAGAACACATCGTCCCACTGCGCCTCTGTCATCGTCACCGGGTCGGCGTTGGAGTTGCGTCCGGCATTGTTGACGAGCCCGGTCACCGGCCCGAGCTTGGCCACCGCCGCCGTGTGGAACGCCTTGATCTCGTCGGCGACCCGGATATCGCCGCGGCCGAAATACACCCGATCGTCGGCGTCGAGCGAGGCGGCGAAGGCTCGTCCCGCCTGCTCTTCGATATCGATGATCGATAACCGCGCGCCCTCGACCAGCGCCTTCTCCACGATGGCCGCGCCGATCCCCCGGCTGCCGCCGGTGACCACCACATGTTCGCCGTCGAGCCGCCCGGCCATCACGCCTTCCCCACCTCGGTCACCGCGACGCGGTCGGCAATCAGCTTATCCACCTCGGCCACCGACAGGCCAGCGCTGAGCAGCACCTCGCGGCTGTGCTCGCCATAGCGCGGCGAACCGCGCAGCTCGGGGGCCGGCTGTTCCGAGAAACGGATCGCCGGCGCCACGGTGCGATACTCGCCGCCTCTGGAGTGCGTCATGGTGGTGAGGTAACGCTGCGTCTGCGGGTGGTTCAGGAACCGCTCGTAGTTGTTGACGACGCCGCACCAGAGCCCGTGTTCGGTGAGCAGCTCGTCCCAGTGCGCCACCCTGTCGGTCGCAAGTTTTGCGGCCACCGCATTGTAGATGTCGTCGCGCCACTGCATCAGTGCCGCGCTGTCGGTCTGCTTCGGGCGCGACGTCTTGAGCGTTTTCAGGACGGGCACGCCGATCACCTCGGCGAGCACGTTGAGGTCGACCTGCGCCAGCGCCAGGTGGCCATCGCTGCAGGCATAGATGCCATAGGGCGGCTCCATCCAGATCGATACCTGCGGGCTCTCCGAACGGGTCGGCGGCGCTTCGGTCGACATGTAGGAGGTCAGCTCCTGGATCTGCATCTCCATGATCGCCGAGACCATCGAGACCTTGATCTCCTGCCCGCGCCCGGTGATGCCGCGCGCCACCAGTGCCGCCAGTACCCCCTCGGTGAGGAGGTGCGAGGCCGAGACATCGACCATGTAGAGCGGCGAGGGATGCGGCAGCCCCGAGGCCCGGCCGGCATTCATAGTGAGGCCGGTAAAGCTCTGCACCAGCAGGTCCTGGCCCGGCCGATCCTTCATCGGCCCGTCCTCGCCATAGCCGCTGATCGAGCCATAGACGAGCCGCGGGTTGATGGCGCTGAGCGTTGCGAAGTCGATACCGAGCTTGCTGGCGACGCGCGGCCGGAAGTTCTGCACCAGCACGTCGGCATCCTTCACCATGCGATACAGCACCTCGCGCCCAGCATCCGACTTGAGGTCGAGGATCAGCGAGCGCTTGTTGCGGTTGAGCGTGATGAAGGTGGTGGCGTCGCCGAACTTGGTGACCCCCGCCATGGTCGAGTAGCGCGAGAAATCGCCGCCACCCGGGGCTTCCACCTTGATGATGTCAGCGCCCATTTCGCCCATGCGCTGCGTGCACATCGGGCCGGCCAGCGCGATGGTGAGATCGAGCACCTTGAGGCCGGTGAGCGGGCCGCGATTGAGGGGAGCGTGTTCGTTCATGTCAGTGGTCTCTCAGCGCCCGCGGAACACGGGGTCGCGCTTTTCGGCAAAGGCCTTGATGCCCTCGGCCGCGTCTTCGGTGCCCATGCACAGCGTGTAGCCGTCATTCTCCCAGGCCAGCCCCTGCATGATCGAGGTGCCCTGGCTCTGCTTGATGATGTTCTTGGCTGATTGCACGGCGATCGGCGGGTTCTTCGCCAGCCGGTCGGCAATGGAGTGCACCCGTGGCCACAGTTCCTCGACGCTGACGAGGTCCTGCACGAAGCCGACGCGGTGCGCTTCGGCGGCGGGGAAGATGTCGCCGGTGAGGATCCAGCGCGCCGCGTTGCCGTAGCCGATCAGTCGCGGCAGGATCGAGGTATTGCCTGAACCCGCATGCCAGCCGCGCCGCACTTCCGGCGCCCCGAAGCTCGAGCGCTCGGTGGCGACGCGGATATCGCAGCTCATCGCCACCTCCAGCCCGCCGCCGAGGCAATAGCCGTCGATCGCCGCAATCGCCGGCTTCCGCAGTTTCAGGAGCGGCGCGATATAGTCGCGGTCATACTCGGCGCGGTTGCGCTGCTCCCACGGCTCGCCCAGGTCGTCGAGCGCCCCGACATCGCTGCCGGCCGAGAACGAGCGCTCGCCGGCGCCGGAAATCACCAGCACCTTGATGTCGTCACGATAGTCGACCTCACGACAGATGCGCACGAACTCGCCGCCCATCGCCGCCGTGATGGCGTTGAGCTTTTTCGGCCGGTTCATCTGCATATGCGCGACGCCGTTTTCGACGCTGTAGAGGATGTGCGGTTCTTCGGTCATCTCGGGGTCCGGTGTTCAGGATGTGAGGGAAAGGGTGACGCGCCAGTCGCGCCGCTCGCCCGGGGCAAGCGGCGGTGCGCCGGCGTCGATGGCTTCGCCGAGCGTATCGGCGGCGGCATTGGTGGGCTCGAGCGCGATCTCGTGGTGGCCGCCGGGTCCCGGCCAGCCGCCATAGGTCAGCCAAATGCCGAGCTGGTCGATGCCCTGGTCCCAGACGAGTTCGAGCCATTGCCCTGGCCGACCGACCCGGGCGGTGCGACCCGGCACGCCGGCGTAGAACTTGCCGGCAAACACCGACGACGCCGGCTGTACCTTGTCGAGCGTGAACGGCAGCACGCCGTTCGGCTTCGACCAGGCGAGCCGCGGCACGCTCAGGAACGTGTCGCCGAGCGACAGATAGGTAGCCGATACCGTCTCGACCTCAGGCAGTTCGATGCTGTCGGCGTCGGTGACGGCGAGCAGGCCATGCAGGGCCCAGAGATAGGGCAGCGATTGATCAGTGCGGTTCTCCACCCGGTAGCGGGCGATCAGCGAGACGCCATCGAGCCGCAGTTCGCGGGTGAAGCGGAACTGCGGGTCGGTGTAGTTGAGGCGCAGCGCCGTCGGCGTCTGCTCTTCCACGGCGAACGGTCGGCCCCACAGGTCGCCATGGTCGCGCAGCTTCCGCCCCCAGGAAGTGTGGCTGGCGTCCCACGGCGCGACGGTGGGGAAGCACTCGTCCCAGCCGACCGCTTCGTCACCGGCATACTCGGCGTCTTCACCGGTCTTCGGACTCGTCTGCCCCTGCGCGATCCACTCGCGCCCACTCTGCCTGTCGAGGAGGCTGGTGACGCGGGCGCCGTAACCCGGCTCCACCCTCACGCGCATCCGGTCGTTTTCGAGGAGGACTGTGCTCATCCTCAGCTCCCCGTCGCGGCGGCAGCGCGCGCCTGCGCCTTCTCGGCCCGCGCCATGCGCCACTGCCCGATCGCCACTGCCACCACCAGGAGGAAGCCCTTGGCGACCAACTGGTAGAAGGTCGGGATGCCCAGCAGGTTCATGCCGTTCGAGAGCGTCGCGAGCAGCACCACGGCCAACATGGTGCCGACGATGGTGCCCTTGCCGCCGGCCAGGATCGCGCCGCCGAGGAACACCGCGGTGATCGCTTCGAGCTCCAGCCCCTGCGTGCCCGAGGCCGGCTGGCCCGAGCTGGTGCGCGCTGTCACCAGCACACCGGCGAGACCCGCCAGCGCGCCCGAGATGGTGAAGATGTAGAACTTCATCCGGTTGAGGTTGATGCCGGCAAGCCGCGCCGCAGCCGGGTTGCCGCCCATCGAATAGACCGAGCGGCCGAACACCGTCGAACTCATCACGAAATGGCCAATGGCGGCGATGATGATCAGCAGGATCAGCGATACCGGAATGCCCGGAAAGCCGCCGCCTTCGAGGATACGGCCGGAACCGAGCCAGGCGAAATTCTGGTCCAGCACGCCGATCGGCCGGCCTTCCGGGGCGATCAGGAACGCCAGCCCGCGATAGGCCGAAAGCGTTGCCAGCGTCGCGACGACCGCGTTGACGCGGAGATAGGTGATGATCGCCGCATTGACGACGCCGAGCATGGCGCCGGCCAGCACGCCCACGGCCACCCCGCCCAGCACGGTGCCGGCATAGGTCACCAGCATGGCCGAGATCACCGAGGCGACGCCGGCGATCGAGCCGACCGAGATATCGAGCGCGCCCGACACGATGACGATGGTCATGCCGACCCCGAGCAGCCCGACGACGCTCAGGTTCATGCCGATATTCATCAGGTTGCGCGGCGCAAAGAAGAACGGCGTCTGCGAGGCGATCAGCGCCACCAGCAGCACCAGCGCGATGATCAGCGACAGGTTCTCGGCGCCGACGAAGCGGGTGATCGCCTTCAGCGGGTTGCTGCTGCTGCTGGTCGGCTGGACGGAGGAATTGGACATGTTGGTCATTACGCCCTCGGGCTGGAGCGCTTTCAGAAAAAGTTGCAGACTTTTTCGGTTCGAAAGCGCGACAAATGGAAAACTTTAGGCAGCGCGCTGGCCGAGCGCGTGGTTGAGGATCGCCTCTTCGGAAGCGGCGTGCTTCTCGATCGGCGCGGAAATTCTGCCGCCGTGCATGACGACGATACGGTCGGCGAGCGCCAGCAGTTCCGGCATTTCCGACGAGATCAGCATGATGGCGATGCCGGAGTTCGCGAGGCTGTCGATCAGCCGGTAGATCTCGGCCTTGGCGCCGACATCGACGGCGCGCGTCGGCTCATCGAGGATCAGCACCTTCGGCTTGGCGGCGAGCCAGCGGGCCAGCACCACCTTCTGCTGGTTGCCGCCCGAGAGCTTGCCGACCTCCTGCTCGAGCGACGGGGTCTTGATCTCGAGGCTCTTGATCAGCGGCTCGACCGTCTCGACCATCATCCGGTTGCGCAACACACCCCAGCGGGCGAGCGACGAGAACACCGCCATCGAGGCGTTCTCCATCACCGAGCGGACGAGGATCAGCCCCTCGCCCTTACGGTCCTCCGGCGCAAAGCCGATCGAGGCGCGGATGGCGTCGGACGGCGTGCGGATATGGGCCGGTTTGCCGGCAATGCGGATCTCGCCGGCGCTGCGGTGGTACTCGCCGAAGATCACCTTGGCGAGTTCGGTCCGCCCGGCGCCAACCAGCCCGGCAAAGCCGAGGATCTCGCCGGCGCGGATCTGAAAACTGATGTCGCGGTGCCAGCGGCTCGAGAGGCCGCGCACATCCAGCACCACCTCGTCGCGCGTCGTCTCGGCGCGCGAGAAGCCGTAGGAGAGGTCGCGCCCGACCATCATCCGCACCACTTCGTCGGGTGTCGTCGCCGTCGTCTCCTTGACCCCGATCAATCGCCCGTCGCGCAGGATCACGATACGATCCGAGATCGCCATCACCTCGTGCAGCCGGTGGGTGACATAGATCACCGCGAGGCCGCGAGCCCTGAGCTTGCGGATCAGCGCGAACAGCCGCTCGGTCTCGTCGGCGGTGAGCGAGGAAGTCGGCTCGTCGAAGGCGATCACCTTGACGCCGGGCTTCAGCGCCCGGGCGATTTCGACGATATGGCGCTGCGCCGGGGAAAAGCTGTCGCCCTGGGCGTCGAGGTCGAGCAGGCCGTCAAAGCCGCATTCGACCAGCAGCGCCTTGGCCTCGGCGCGCAGCTGCCTGAAGTCGACGACCCCGCCGCGCTGCGGCAGTTCGCCGACGAAGATGTTTTCCGCCGCGCTGACATGCGGCACGATCTCGGGCTCCTGTCGCACCAGGCGGAAGCCGGCGCGCCGCGCCGCCAACGGGCTCGCATGGCTGACCTCCTGCCCGTCGAGCCGCACGCTGCCTTCGTCGAGCCGGTAATCGCCGGAGAGGATCTTCAGCAGGGTGGATTTGCCGGCGCCATTCTCGCCGACAAACGCCATCACCTCGCCGCGCCGGACGTCAAAGCTGAGATTGCTGAGGGCGCGGACATTGGGAAACGCCTTGCCGACGCCGCGGATGTCGAGAACAGGTGTATCGGTCATCACGAGAGCTACCAGTGGGGAAGGGGGCGGACCAATGTGGCCCGCCCGTGCATTCAGCGCTGCATCAGGTGCAGGGCATCGCGTCCTTGTAGTTGGTCGGGTCGACGATCGAAGTGGCGGCAACCGTGTTCGGCGGCAGCGGCTCGCCCTTTTCGATGGCGTTGATCAGCGCATTGGCCGCGGCCTCGCCCACATCGACGCCGCTGATATAGAGCGCCGCCTTGAAGCCCGACGGCTGGCCCGCTGCCCAGGGGCGGCAGGCTTCGTAGGCGCCCAGCCCCACAGCGATGATGTTGTCGGGAGAGAAGCCGGCATTGGCCAGCGCGTTGACGGCGCCCAGCGCGCCTTCGTCGTTGCAGGCAAACACCACCCACTGCTCGACATCCGGGTGCGCGGTGATCACCGGGCCGGCCGCTTCGAGCGACGAGTTGGTGGTGCCGTCATAGGCCACCGGGAAGATTTTCGCCGCATCGGCGCCGGCCTTGGTCACTTCATCGCGTGAGGCGTTGGTGCGATCGTTGCACACCGACAGCGTCTGCACTTCGACCGACAGGATGCCGTAATGGCCGGCCTCAAGCCAGCCGGAGCCCTTGAGCAGGTCGCCGGCGGCGACGCCGACCTTGGTGCCCATGTCCTTGCCGTCGAACCCGACATAGGGAACCGCGTTGCCGGCGCCGTCCTTCAGCGAGTCGTCGGTGGCGACCAGCAGCACGCCGGCATCGGCCGCGGCCTTGGTCACCGCCGGCCCGATTGCCTGGTCCGGTGCGGTGATGCCGATGCCCTTGGCACCCGAGGCGATCGCGTCGGTGATGGCGTTGATCGCGAGGTTGGCGTCGAGCTCCACGTTGATGATCTTGGCGCTGTAGCCAGCCGCCTCCGCCGCTTTGGTGAAGCCCGCGGCCTCATCGATGAAGTACTGCTGCGTGCCCGACTTGTAGATGCCGACGATCAGCTTCTCCTGTGCCAGCGCGGCGCCGCTCAAAGCCATGCCGAACATGCCGGCAGCCAGCAGCGCATGCCCAAGCATGCGAGACGTTTTGGTCATTTGGTCCTCCCTGACCGATGTGAAATCCTCGGAACGGGCCAGCCCTTTCGCTGGGATGGTCTCCGTTGACGTCCGGGATGCTTATCTGTTTATCTGACAAAGTCAACGCACCCCACCAATGATGGGTGCGGGACGAACTTGGGAGGATCGTTTTGGAGCGTTTGCGCGACAGGGTCGCCATTGTCACCGGTGCCGGCCAGGGTATCGGCGAGGCCATTGCCCGCCGTTTCGCCGCCGAAGGCGCGCATGTGGCGGTCGCGGAAATCAGCCCGGCGCTGGGCGAGGCGACCGCCGCAGCGCTGCGGGCCGAGACCGGGACCAAGGCGCAGTTCATTCGCTGCGATGTCGCCGATGCCGGGAGCGTCGAGGCCATGGTGGCGGAGACCACCGCGACCCTCGGCGCCCCCGATATCCTGGTGAACAATGCCGGCATCGCGGTGTTCGGCGATCCGCTCGAAATCACCGATGCCGATTGGGCGCGCTGCATGTCGGTCGATCTCGACGGCGCCTGGTTCTGCTGCCGCGCCGTGCTGCCGGCGATGCTGGCGCGAGGGCAGGGGGCGATCATCAACATCGCCTCGAACCACGCCTTCCAGATCATCCGCAACACCTTCCCCTATCCGATCGCCAAGCACGGCCTCCTGGGGCTGACCCGGTCGCTGGCGCTCGAATATGCCGACCGCGGCATCACCGTGAACGCCATCTCGCCGGGCTATATCGACACGCCGCTGAACCAGCGGATGTTCGCCGAGAACCCTGACCCCGAGGCCCGCCGCAAGGTCGAGGCGAAGCAGCCGGTCGGCCGGCTCGGGCGCCCCGACGAGGTGGCGGCGGTCGCCGCCATGCTCGCCTCCGACGAGGCCCGTTTCATTGTCGGCGCCAACATCGTGATCGATGGCGGCGTCACCATCCGCATGTACGAATAGAGGGGAACGCTCGTGTCCATTTCGGTTTCAACTGCAGTCGCGAGTCATGACCTTCTCGGCGAAGGCGCCTTCTGGGACGCCCGGCGTCAGAAACTTTGGTGGGTGGACGTGCCGCAACCGGCGAAGCTCCATTGCTACGATCCGGCAAGCGGGGTGACCGACACCTACGCCATGCCGCAGATGGTGATGAGCGTCCGCGCCAGGCGTGACGGCAGCGGGCTGATCGTCGCCACCCATAGCGGCGTCTCGAACTTCGATTACGCGACCAGGCAACTGACCCACCTGCTCGATCCCGACCCGGCAAAACCCTACAACCGCTCCAACGATGGCGGCACCGATGCGAAGGGCCGTTTCTGGTTTGGCACCATGCAGAACAACCTGCAGCCCAATGGCGGCGGGATGGACCTGCTGGAAGCGGCGGGGACCCTCTACCGGCTCGATCCGGACCTGACGCTCACCGCCCACGACACCGGCATCTGGATCTCCAACACCGTGTGCTGGAGCCCGGATAACCGCACCATGTACTTCTGCGACACCGCCTCAGGGGTGATCTCGGCCTACGACTTCGACCTCGACGACGGGATGATCAGCAACAAGCGCCCCTTTGCGAGGTTCGACCGCGGCGTGCCGGACGGCTCCACCGTCGATGCCGACGGGTGCCTGTGGAACGCCCGCTGGGACGGCAGCTGCGTGGTGCGCTTCACCCCGCGCGGCGACGTCGACCTGGTGCTGGAAGTGCCGGTGGCCAAACCCACCAGTTGCGCCTTTGGTGGGCCGGACCTCGGGGATTTGTACATCACCACGGCGAGCTATGGCGCGACGGAGGCCGAGCTCGCTGCGGCGCCCGAGTCAGGGAATTTGCTGGTCTGCCGGCCGGGAGTGAAGGGGCTGGCGGCGCCGGAGTTTGGGTGAGACAGGACGACTGATAGAGACGGCCCCCTCCCGGCCTCCCCCATGAAGGGGGAGGTGAAGAGCCGAGGCTTTGTCTTCGATAGTGCCCAGTGAACCGGCAGGGCACCTCCCCCTTCATGGGGGAGGATGGGAGGGGGCCGTCTGTCGACGTCTACCGCTCGTCCACCCTCATCCGCGCCAACGCCGCGGTCAGTACCGGCCCCTGGCCCCACGGCACGATGTAGCCGCGCGGCACGTGCCAGTAGTGCTCCTGCACCAGCGCGGCATAGACTGCCGCCGAGACACCCTGGAGGTTGCCGTCGGCGTCGAGGTTCTTGAGCATCGCGTCATAGGCCTTGTCCGCCGCGGCGCGGAACTCGTCTGCCGGCAAAATGCCCAGCCGGATGCCGCGATAGAAGGCGCACGACATGAAGGCGGCCGTGGACGACTCCGGGCCTGAGGCCGGCTCGTGCACCATCGCCCACCAGTTGCCGTCATCGAGCTGCCAGTCGCGCATGGCCAGCGCCAGGTTCTGTGTGCGGCGCACCACTTCGTCGTAATTCTTCGAGCTCTCACTGGCATGCTCGACCACATCGAGCAGCCCGAGCAGGGCCCAGCCCTGGCCGCGACCCCAGCCGCGGATATAGGAGCGCTCGGTCCTTTCCAGCCAGTAGTGGTTGTAGGTGCCGAGTTCGGGGTCGAACAGCAGTTCGCAATAGCCGAGGATCTCGTCCACCGCCCGCTGCGACCACTCGGCGCCGCCGCCGATCGCTGCCAGGTGGGCGTAGAACGGCGGGTCGAAATGCATGCAGTCGAGCCAGATGCCGGCGCCGGGATCGCGCATGAACTGCTGGTCCTCGGCGGTAAGCGGCACCCCGCCATAGGGCTGGCGCAGGGCGCGCAGCGTATCCTCGAAGGTGATGCTGACACCGCGCACCCGGCGGCGGGCATAGAGGTGTTCGGCGAGTTTCTTTACCGCCGCGAACAGCACCTGGTCGTCGGTGCGCTTGACGATCTCGCACATGGCGTGGCCGGGCGCGGTGTTGTCGTCGAGCTGGAACGGCTCCATGCGGGTGGCCCAGGCGCGGAAGAAGCCCTGCGAGAAATCCTGCCAGGTGCTGAGCCCCAGCATGTCGCCGGCGGCGATCAGGCCTTCAAAGCCCACCGAGTCGCCGTAGAACCAGCCCTTGAAATCGTGTTGTTGCAGCCGCTCCGCCACCCGCTTGAACAGCTGGCGTTGCTCCCCTGTCGGCTCTGTCATGTCGTCCCTTTGCGGGGCCCGTCACTCGCTGAGCGCGAAGCCCTCGTTGGCGTCGATAATGGCGCGCTGGATCAGGTAGCGCATCGCCCGTTCGGCCTTGTCGGCATCCCCGGCGGCGAAAGCGTCATAGACGTCCTGATGCAGTTGGTTGGTCTCCTCCATCCCCACCAGCGTCGTCGTCGAACCCCTCGCCTGCATCTGCCCGTCGATCATCAGCGATAGGGCCGCTTCGATCACCGAAAAGAGCTGCTCGAGGATCTCCGAACCGACCGCCGCCAGGAACGCGCGATGAAATTCAAGATCGTGAGTGATGAAGTGGTCGCGCTGTTCTTGCGGTGACGACGACTCGGTGAGGACATCGGTCTTGGCTTTCCAGGCGGCATGGATGCGCGCCTTGGCTTCGTCCGATCCGGTGGCGGTGGCGATCCAGACGACGCCGGGCTCAAGCGCCAGGCGCACCTGCAACAGGTCCTTCAGCAGCGTCTTCTTGTCGGCCGCTTCGATGCGCCACTGGATCAGGTCGGGGTCGAGCAGCCGCCAGTTGGCGCGCGGCATCACCGTCGTGCCTTCCATCTGCCGGCTGCGCACCAGGCCCTTGGCATTGAGGATGCGCATCGCCTCGCGGACCACCGACCGGCCTACATCGAGCTCGGCCATCAGCTCCGCCTCGGTGGGCAGGGTCTCGCCGGATTTCCATTCTCCCGCCACCACCCGCCGCCCGAGATCGGCGACGATGCCTCCCAGGATGCCGCGCACCTGCATGAGGCCGCCGAGGCTGTTGCCCCGTGTGCCGCCTGGCTGACGCGTAACTACCGACATGAACTGCTCCGTCCTTTGGCCGCCCCGGACCACGAGTCCGTGCTCCCGCTTGTACCTCCCTTTTGCTGAATCACGAGGGGCTTGTCAGAATGTCTGTTTATCATACAAAGTCCCGAAGAGAAGGCAAGGGTGGATGAGGGGTAGGGGATAAGGTGAGCATTGCAGCCAGACGGCCCCCTCCCGGCCTCCCCATGAAGGGGGAGGTGAAGAATCGAAGCTGCGGCTTGATCATGCCCAGTGCACTTGCGTGGCACCGTCTGCTTACAGTCAGGCGACGGTCAGCGCTTTGCCGCCTCGTAGGCCGCCAGCACATCGCCGAGCGTGCCGCGCACATGCGCCGCGTTGATCTTCGCCGCCGCGTCCGGGTCGCGCCGGCGGAAGGCGTCGAGCAGCGCGTGGTGTTCCGATTGCACACGCTGCGCAAACGTTGCGGTGCGGCCGCGCTTGTTCATCAGGCTTTCGCTCAGTCCGTAGTAGCGGGCGATCAGGTCGGCCGCTTCGAGATTGCCGCCATGGGTGTTGATGAAGCGGTGAAAGGCGTGGTTGGCGGCGTCGATCCGGGCCCAATCCATCGCCTCGATAGCTGCGTCATGCTCGAGCTGCAGCGCTTCGAGTTTTCTGAGCGACGACAGCGACGCTTCCTCGGCGAATTGCCGCGCCAGAAACGACTCGAGCGCCTCGCCGATCTCGTGCGAATAAACCAGCCGGTTGCGGTCGATCTCGCGCACCCGCGCCCCATGGTTGGGGATCATCTCCACCAGCCCTTCGCCTTCGAGCTGCTGCAGCGCTTCGCGCACCGGCTGCACGCTGACCCCGAACCGCTCGGCGATGGCGGTCATGCGCAGCCAGCCGCCAAGGGGAATGTCACCGGCGATGATCTCCGTGCGCAGCAGGTTGGTGACCCGCTGGTACGTCGTCTCGGTCTTGACCTCGGAGGCGCTGTTCCGCCTGCGGGGCTTGGCTACCGGTGGCGCATCCTGGTCCATGGCATCCTCAGCACAATGTCGCATCGTATACGATGTTGACAGATTTGATACGATCTTGCATCTTCGTATACGTGACCTGCCGTCGGGCGGTCCAGCGGAAATCCAACAACAACGCCGCTGGGCGCCACGTCTCGTCAGGTGATTAGCAACGCGATGGGCGATTGCAACGGCATTTCCGGCCGCGGCGGAGCTTTGCGCTTGTTTTGAAGGGCGGACGGAAAGTCCGCCGAAATGGCTTACTGGGAGGATCATTGTGATCAAGAAGCTATTGTTGGCCGCCACCATTGGGTTGGGGGCCAGTCTTGCCGCGCTGCCCGCACAGGCGCAGACCATGCTCGACTTTTCATCGTGGCAACTCGAAGAGCCCGGCAATTCCGATTGGTGGAAGGCCGTGATCAACGCCTTCGAGAAGGAAAACCCTGACATCAAGATCGGCCGCGTCTATGTGCCGTTCGCCGACTACCTGACGCAGATGACCATCCGCTTCGCCTCGAACCGCGCGCCGGCCGTGCTGCAGATCTCCGAGCAGAATTTCGGCGCCTATGCCGCGCAGGGCTGGCTCGCCGGCCTCGACGATCATATCAAGGGCACCGACATCGAGACCGGCTGGGCCGGGGCGCAGGCCGGGCTCACCTGGGATGGCGAGACCCGCGGCGTCATCGTCTCGAACAGCGCCAACATGTTGTTCTACAACGAAAAGCTCCTGGCTGACGCCGGCGTGGCCGTACCCACCAGCTTCGCAGAATACCAGGCGGCCGTGGCGGCGATGAGCAAGCCTGCCGATGGCGTGTTCGGCCTCTCCGCGGTCACCACCGAACACCCCACGGTGATGGAAGACCTGCACCGCTACATCAAATATGCCGGCACCGACGTGATCGTGGACGGCAAGTACAACCTGACCTCCCCCGAAGTGATCGCGGCCGTCGAGACCTACCGCAACACGGTCGGAAAGAACGCCCCGCTCGGCAACAACTCCGCCGTGGCGCGCCAGCTCTTCGTCGATGGCAAGACCGCCTTCCTCGTCGATGGTCCGTGGGTCTGGTCGTGGCTGGAAAAGGCCACGCCCGAGATGCGTCCCAACCTCAAGATGGTCCGCGTGCCGTTCGATCCGCAGCAGGCGCCGGGTGGCATCACCATCCACATCGCCGAGGGCCTCGACGAAGCCACCGAAGCCGCTGCCTGGAAGTTCATCCAGTTCGCGACCAAGCCCGAGTGGCAGCGCGAGTACCTGATCATCACCGGCCAGCCTTCGGGCCGCGCCGCCTCGGTGCTGACGCCGGAAGATGAAGCCCAGTATCCGCATCTCGCGGTGATCAGCGACGCGGCCAAGGATGGCCTGCCGATCTTCTCGTCCGAGCAGTCGGTGCGCGCCAACTTTGCCGAGTACTCGGCGATCCTGCGCACTGCGGCGCTCAAGGTGCTGACCACCGAGGAGCCGGTCGACAAGATCCTTGCGGATGCCCAGGCCGAGCTCGAGCGCGCTGTTCCCTTGAACTGACGCTCACCAGGCGCGATCCACCTCCCTGGGTCGCGCCTCCCATTCTTCCGATAGACCAGGATGCGGTCGATGACGAATACGTCCTCGCTCGACAGCGGCGCGCTGAAGCCGCGGCTGTTCGAAATCAACTACCACCGCCGGCAGACGCTGCTGAGCTTCGCGCTGCTGCTGCCCGCTGCGGCGGCCGTGCTGATCCTGATCGTCTACCCGCTGTACCAGGTGCTCGACATCTCGTTCCGCGACGGCAAGGTGATGAACTTCGCCAAGATCGGCGAACTGCCGTTGGGCTTTGGAAACTACACCCGCGTGCTGACGGACCCGTTGTTCTGGCGCTCGACGCTGAACTCGGCGCTCTATGTCGGCGGCAGCGTCGGCGGCGCCTTCCTCGTCGGACTTGCCACCGCGCTGCTGCTCAACAAGCAGCTGCCGGGCAACCGGATCCTGCGCACCATCGTGCTGATCCCCTGGGCGGTGCCGGGGGTGATCGTCGCCATCATGTTCCTCTGGGTGCTCGACGGCTCGTTCGGCGTGTTCAACGCCATGCTGCGCAGCATCGGCCTGCTCTCGGGCGAAATGCCGTGGTTCGTCGATAGCCGCACCTCGCTGCTGGCGGTGATCCTGCCGACCATCTGGAAGACCTATCCGCTGATCACGCTCACCATTCTCGCGGCGCTGCAGTCGATCCCGAGGGAGCTCTACGAGGCGGCCAATGTCGACGGCGCCACCAACCCCCAGCAGTTCGGCTACATCACCTGGCCCGGCATCCAGACCGCATCGTTCCTCGTCATCATGATCTCGGCGCTCGGCGTGTTCCGCGATGTCGACATCATCTTTGCCACCACCGGCGGTGGGCCGGCGCATGCCACCGAGACGCTGGCGCTCTACGTCTACAAGGAAGCCTTCCATTACTTCCGCATGGGCACCGCCACTGCGGTAGGCACGCTGATGATCGCGGCGGCCTTCCTGATCGCCGTCACCATGGCCGCGCTGGCGCGCCGCTCGAAGTTCTGAGGACACGCCGATGAAACCCGCCCTCACGCCGATGCGCATCCTCGGCTTTCTGGTCCTCGCCGCCTTCGCCCTCATCACGCTGTTCCCGTTCTACTGGATGGTGATGACGGCGATCATGCCGACCGACGCGATCCTGTCGCGCAGCCCCTCGCTGCTGCCCGATCTCAGCCGAGTGCGGTTCGATGCGTTCGTGAAGGTGTTCGAGAACCGGCCGTTCTTCACCTGGATCATGAACAGCCTGATCGTCGCCACCGCTTCGACGCTGCTCAGCCTGTTCGTCTCGACCCTTGCCGGCTACTCGCTGTCGCGCTTTTCGAGTCCGCCGCAGCAGGCGCTCGGCGCGACGCTGCTGGTCAGCAAGCTGATCCCGGCGAGCCTGATCCTGATCCCGCTGTTCATCATCTACACCAACACCGGTCTGTTCAATTCGCTGCTCGGGATCGTGCTCGCCAACATGACCATCGGCGTGCCGCTCGCCACCTGGCTGATGAAGGGCTTTTTCGACCGCATCCCGCGCGAACTCGAGCAGGCGGCGATGATCGATGGCGCGAGCCAGCTGCAGGCGCTGCGTCTCGTCATCCTGCCCCTGGCCAAGCCCGGGCTGGCGGCCTCGACCGTTTACCTGGTGCTGACCAGCTGGTCCGAGTTCATCTTTGCCCGCACCCTGGTCGATAAGCCCGACGTGCAGGTGCTGACCGTCGGCATGCAGTCGTTCGTCGGTGAGCAGATGGTCGACTGGTCAATGCTGATGGCGGCTGGCACCATCTCGGTTCTGCCCGCTATCGTCCTGTTCATCTTCCTCGAGCCGTTCCTGGTCTCCGGCATGACCAAGGGCGCCCTCGCCGGTACCTGATCCCAAAGAAGGCAAACCAAAATGGATCGCAACGACTACCGCGGCATCTTCGTGATCGTCACGACGCCGTTCACCGACGACTTCAGGCTGGATGAGGCAGCCCTGGAGAAGACCCTCGACTTCTGTCTCGCCGCCGGCGTCCATGGCGTCGTCGCCAACGCGCTGGCCAGCGAAGGTGGCTATCTCAGCGAAGCCGAGCGCCGGCGCGCCGCCGAGATCGTCGTCAAGAAGGCGAAGGGCAAGGTGCCGGTGATCGTCGCCGTCTCGGCGCCGCACTATCACCTCGCCGTCGAATTCGCCCGCCACGCCGCGCAGATCGGCGCCGACGCGGTGATGTCGCTGCCGCCGACGCTGCATCCCTCGAGCCCGGCCGACATCAAGGCGCACTACAAGGCGATCGGCGCCGCCACGTCGCTGCCCCTGGTGATCCAGAACGTCTCGGGGCAGGGCGCCTCGCCGCTCAGCGCCGGGCTGATTGCCGAGCTGGTGAAGGAAGTCCCCACGGCCCGCTTCGTCAAGGAAGAGTCCGGTTATCCGGCCCAGACCGTCGGCGAGATCATCCGGCTCTGCGGCGACAAGCTCGAGGGCGTCATGGGCGGCAAGGCGGGCAAGACCCTGATGGAGGAAGTCCGCCACGGCGTCTCCGGCACCATGCCGGCCTGCGAGATCGCCGATGTGCACGTGGCGCTGTGGAACGCCATCGAAGCCGGGGACGACAAGCGCGCCCGGAACATCTTCCAGCGCGTGCTGCCGTTGCTCGACATGGAGAGCAACTACGGCATGCCGCTGATGAAGGAGGTGCTGAAACTGCGCGGCGTCATCCCCAGCGATGCGGTCCGCCAGTCCGGCTTCCGCGCGCTCGACGACGCCGCCCGCGCCGAGGCCGCCGCCATCATGGACGATCTCGCCGACCTGATGCTCCCCGCCTACACGCACCGCCGCTGAGCGGTAACCCCTTTGCCGGCGCCGCCGGCTGTGACCAACTGAGAAAGCCAATGACCGACAAGCAGCTGGGGCGGATCGAAAACGCCATAACCACCCACTCCAACCCGTCCGAGCTCCGCATTACCGACATGCGGCTCGCCGTGGTGGCCGCCAATTACGACTACCCGATCCTCAGGATCGATACCAACCAGGGCGTCTACGGCCTCGGCGAGGTGCGCGACGCCGGCCACGCCGTGAACGCCCTGCAGTTCAAGTCGATGCTCATCGGGCAGAACCCCTGCAATGTCGACATGATCTTTCGCGCCATCAAGCGCTTCGGCAACTGGGGCCGCGAAGGCGGCGGCGTCTCGGGCATCGAGATCGCGCTGATGGACCTGATCGGCAAGGTCTACGGCGTGCCGTGCTACCAGTTGCTCGGCGGCAAGTACCGCGACAAGGTCCGGCTCTATGGCGATACCCCGACCCCCGACGATCCGACGCCAGAGGATTTCGTCGAGGCGGTGAAGGGCCGTCGCGACCGTGGCCTCACCTGGATCAAGTTCGATCTCCGGCCCTCGCTGTTCGAGACCGGCGACAGCCCGCTGATCGGCCACGATGCGCGGCATGAGACCGATTTCGAGATGGGCAAGTGGTTCAAGGCGCCGATGGCCGGCCGTGGCGTCAAGCTGACCGAGGAAACCATCGAACGTGCCGCGCACGTAGTGTCCGAGGTGCGCAAGGCCGTCGGCAACGGCATCCAGCTCTGCGTCGATCATTTCGGCGAGAACTATCTTACTGCCGACGAGGTGATCCGGCTGGGCAAGGCGCTCGAGCCTTACAACCTCGCCTGGATGGAAGACCCGGTATCGCGCTTCGACATCCCCGGCCACAAGGTGGTGGCCGATGCGCTGCTGACCCCGATCGCCGCCGGCGAGGATCTCTACCTGCGCGACGGCTTCCGCGAAGCCATCCAGACCCGCGCCTTCGACATCGTCCATCCGGACCTGCTCACTTCGGGCGGCCTGATGGAAACCAAGCGCATCTCCGACGATGCCGAGGAGCAGGGCATCCCGACGGCGCTCCACTGCGCCGGCTCGCCGATCGGCTTCATGGCCAACATCCACACCGCCGCGTCGATTTCGAGCTTCCTTGCTTGCGAGCATCACGGCCTCGACCTGCCGTTCTGGGAGGGTCTCGTTACCGGGCTGCCGGAGAATTATATGGCCGACGGCTACGTCACCGTGCCGGACAAACCGGGCCTCGGCATCGACCTCAACCTCGAGGCGATCGAGGAGAACCTCCGCACTCCGGGCACCATGTTCCTCCCCACCGACGAGTGGAACACCCCCAAGCTCGGCTTCTGGCGCCCGGACGATCGCTGGCCTGAGTAACCCAGCCATGCGACATCGACGCTGGACTTCGGCCGAAGCTGTCGCTATGTGAACGACGTCATCGGGCTTCGCCGCCCGCTGGCTGAGGCCCAACTGGAGATTCCACCTCCTGGTTGGGCCTCTCTATTTTCCGAGCTACTTCGTCGTCACCGGCGCGGTCGAACCGCGCAGCCGGAATTCTGGATCGATCAGCACTTCGGCGAGCGGTAGCGAACGGTTCGCCGTCAGCGCCACGATGGCACGGGTGGTGTTCTCGGCGATGCGCTCGACCGGTTGGCGCACCGCGGTCAGCGGTGGGTCGGTGAAATCCAGCATGTAGGAATCGTTGTAGCCGATCACCGAGATGTCGGCGGGAATCCTGAGCCCAGCGCGCTGGATGGCGCGCATCGCGCCCAGCGCCATATCGTCGCTCGACGCAACGATTGCTGTCACGCCCATCTGCAGCAGTTCCTCGGCGGCGTGCCGGCCACCCTCGACATTGTAGTACTGTCGCACCACGAAATCCTCGGAATTGGGCAGCTCGCGCCGATCCATCGCCTGGACGAACCCCTCGACGCGCCGGTCGGCCGGCGTATTGCCCACCGGGCCGGCGCACATACCGATGCGACGGTGCCCAAGGTCGTAGAGGTGCGCCACTGCCATCTCGGCGGCGCGCCAGTCGTCGGTCGAAAACACCGGTGACGGGGTGTCCGGGAAGCCGCCATTGACGCAGAGGAACGGGATGCCGCGCGCCTGCAGCAGTTGTCGCGCCACCGGATCGGCATTGCGCACGGTATTGCTGGAGGAGAGGAACACCACGGCGGCGATCCCCGCGTCGATCATCGCCTCGACATAGTCGCGCTCGCGCTGCGTGCCGGGGCAGATCACCGCGCGTAAGCCATAGGGCGCAATCTCGTTCTCGATCGCCTCGCACATGTCGGCAAAGATCTGCTCGGCCACCCCCGGCACCAGCAGCAGCACCAGTTCACCCTTCAGCTGCCGCTCGTAGCCGGCCTTGCGCATGGCCGCTTCGACCGCCTCGCGTGTCGCGGCCGAGACGCCATATTTGCGGTTGAGCACGCGGCTGACCGTCGCTTCGCTGACCCCGGCGAGTTCGGCCACCGTGGCTAGTCCGATATTGGCGGCCGGCGAACGGGGGCGGGGCCGATGCGCCGCGCCCTCTGTCCCACCGGTGCGGCCGCGCTGTTGGCGCGGCCCTGTGCTGTCGTCGGACCTGTCCACGTTTCCTCTTGTCGTTACTCGCTCAAGACCTTGAGCGTCGCGATACCAGACACCGGAATGCTGAGTTCGGTAAGCCCCTCAGTTTCGACTTCGAGCGGCAGACCGACATCGCCGCGGGCGGAATGGGCGATCCCGCTCAGCCGTCGCGGCTTACCGGTCCATCGCACAACGATCCGTTCGCGGGAAGTCGCATTGAGCAGCCGCACTTCGTCGACGCCGTCGAGGTCGATCTCGACCACCAGCGGCTGGTAGACGCCGACCACCAGCCGCTGCTCGTGCCGCGCCTGCACCACCGGATATCCCTCGGATGGCAGTCCGGCACTCAAGCGGCCGAACAGCACGGCCTCGCGATCTTCCATCCAATTCTCGAGGACCGTCTGCACCGCGTCGCGCTGCACCGGCGGCAGGCTGGTAAGGTCCATCGAGACCTGCGGCACGCTGAAATAGGCGTTGAGCAACTGCCGCGCCGCCGGTTCGGCGCCGGCGCGGTGGTCCCACACGGTCGGGTCGGAGTGGATCACCTGGCCAGCCGCGATCATCCGCATGTTCACGGTGGCGCGGCGGTTCTGGTTGGCATCGACCGGACAGTCGCCCACCCGCAGCAGGTTGCCATAGGGCGCCGTGGCCGGCCCGATATAGGCCTGCCGGAACTCGATCAGCACCTCGTCGAGGCCGGCCGCCTGCAACTCCGCCTTGAGCTGCTTGAGCGTCGCATGTAGCGCCTGCCCGACATCCGGGATGTCGCCGCCGGTCGGCGTCCCCTGATAGGCGACGACGCCGTCGAGAAAGTCGATCTTCAGCCCGTCCACGCCGTAGTCGCGCACCAGCCGGATGCAGGTCGAAACGAAATGGTCGCGCACTTCACGGTAACGCGGGTCGAGCGCCGAAGCCCGCCAGCCGTCGGCATTGTGGTAGGGCGCGAATGGCTTCAGCCGTGCGTAGACCTCACTGTTCTCGCCGAGCAGCAGCGGCGCCACCCAGAGGATCACTGACAGCCCGAGCTCGTGCAGTTTCGACACGTGCCCGCGCATGTCGGGGAATTTCTGCGGGTCGGCCACCCAGTCCCCGCACCCGGCATACCAGCGGCCGGTGCCGAGTTTCTGCCAGCCATCATCGATGATCACCGCCTTGCAGCCGAGCTCGGCGGCCAGCGCCGCGTCGCGCTCGATCTTTTGGGCGTCGATATTCTGCGAGTAGGCGTACCAGGTGCAGTAGACCGGCACGGTGCCGGCGAAGGGCACCGGCAAGGGCTCACCGATATCGTCGCGTAGCCAGTCGCGCAGCCGCCCAACCGCATCCGCATGGTCGAGCCCCGCCCGCGCCGTGGCGAGCCGGATGGTGCGCGGACCCTTGGGGTCGTGCTCGTAGTAGATGACGAAGCTCTTGTGCTCCTCGGAGACGCCGAAGCGGAGCTGGCTCTCCTCGATCTGCTGGTCGAAGCAGAAGGCGAGAATGGCCTTGCCGTGCCGGTCGTAGACGCAGCCGAGCGGGCTCGACGAGATGATGCTGGTCTTGTCCCGCCCGCTCCAGTCCGCCGGCAGGGCGCGCATGCTGCCATTGGGGTACCAGTAGCCCTCGACGTCCCCCAGCGGCACCTCGAGTGAGACCCGGATCAGCGCGCCGTCCGTCTCGATCGTCGTGATCTCGAGTTCGCCGACGGCTTGTTTCCCCACTACCCGGCAGCCGCTGCCGATCGTTACCTCGACGCCGGCAATGCCGGTGGCGGCGGGGGCCATGACGGATGCGTAGTCTTCCAGCAGCACGGTGCCAGTCTCCCAAGGGTTTGCAGAGTTGCTATTGCTTGACCGCGCCGGCGAGGATGCCGGCGACGAAATGACGTTGCAGGAACAGGAACAGCCCGAGCACCGGCAGTACCGACACCATCGTGCCGGCGAGCAACTGGCCGTAATCGGTGTCGCTGAGCCCCTGCAGCGAGGCGAGGGCGACGGGCACGGTGTAGGCGTCCGAAGTCCTCAAGACGATCAGCGGGTAGACGAAGTCATTCCACTGCGCGAGGAACAGGAAGATGCCGAGCGCCGCCAGCGCCGGCCGCATCGTCGGCAGGACGATCTGCGCGAAGATGCGGAACTCGCCGGCGCCGTCGACCCGCGCCGCCTGGATCAGTTCGTCCGGCACCGATTGCATGGTCTGGCGCATCAGGAAGATGCCGAAGGGCAGCGCCAGGTTGGGCAGGATCAGCGCCTGGTAGGTGTTGAGCCAGTTGAGCTGCACCATGATCTGGAACAGCGGCACCAGCGTCACCTGCGACGGCAGCGCCAGGATCACCAGCACGATGCCGAACAGCACGCCCTGGCCGGGGAAGCGGAACTTGGCGAAGGCATAGCCGGCCGCCGTGCAGACGAGGCCGCCGAGCAGGGCATAGATGGTCGCGACCAGGGTGGAGTTCAGCACCGCCTGGCCGAAGCCCTCGCCGACGAACAGGTTCGTGAGGTTGACCCACAGCTGGTCGCCGGGCACGAGGTTCGGCGGGTTGGAGAAGATGTCGCTGGTGCGGTGTGTGCTGGCGATGATCAGCCAGTAGAACGGCGCCAGCATCAGCACGCCGCCGATGGCGATGACGGTGCTGACCGCGAGGCTCGCGGCGCGCGCCTGAGGGCTGCGATCGGTCCTCATGCCTCTCTCTCCCTCAGGAACCGGAACTGGATGAGCGCGATCACTCCGATGATGCCGGTCAGCACGTAGCCGATGGCCGAGGCGTAGCCGAAATCGAAGTACTTGAAGCCGTTCTGGTAGAGGTACATGCCGATGGTCAGCGTGGCGTTATTGGGCCCGCCATTGGTCAGCACATAGGGCTCGTCGAAGAGCTGCAGCGTCCCGATAGTCGAGAGCACGACGGTGAGGGTGATCGCAGGCCGGAGCCCGGGCAGGGTGATGTGCCAGAAGCGCTGCCAGGCGGTAGCGCCATCGATCTCGGCGGCTTCATAAAGTTCGCCGGGGATCGACTGCAGCTGCGCCAGGTAAATCACCGCACTGTTGCCGGTATAGTGCCACGTCAGCGCGATGATGATCGACACCTTGGCCCACACCGGATCGGCCAGCCACGGCACCCGCGGCAACCCCACGGACTCGAGCAGGAAATTCACCAGCCCGTGGTGGCTGTTGAGCAGCGTCGAGAACAGGATGCCGTAGGCGACCAACCCCATGACGATCGGCACGAAATAGGCTGTGCGCCAGAAGGCGCGGAACTTCAGCAGCGCCGAGTTGAAGGCCACGGCGAGCAGCAGCGCCAGCCCCAGCATCAGCGGCACCTGGGTGACGAGGATGATGAGCGTGTTGGTGAGCGCCTTGTAGAAGATCGGATCGGTCGCGAGCCGTCCGTAATTGCCCAGCCCGACAAAGGTCGTCTGACCCTTGATGATCTTGGTGAGGCTCAGCCATGCCGCGTAGAGGTACGGGTAGACCTTGAAACCGGCGAACAGCACCAGCACCGGCAACAGGAACAGGTAGGGCGTGAGGCGCGGCGCGGAGCCTCGCCAGCGCCGGCGGGTGGCCGGCTGCAGCTTGGACGTCATCTGAACCACCGAAAGGGAAGGGGTGGCGGCAGGACCGGGAGGAAACCCATAGTCCTGCCGCCGTAACGCTCAGGCGGAGCGTATCAGTTGGCGATGGCGCGACCGGTCTGGCCCGCGACCAGCGCGGCGGCCTCGTCGAGCACCGTCTTGGGGTCGGCGCCGCTCAGCAGCACCTGCGTCTGGGCGTCGGTATAGGCCTTGAGCGCCCGGGCATAGTCGGTGGTGTAGTTCACCACGGGGGTCTTCTGGCCAAGTTCGTCGATGAAGAATTTGTTCACCTCGGCGTCGAAGTAAGCGCTCTTCTTGACGAAGCCGTCGCTCTCCAGCATCGGCTTGAAGCCGGGGAACATGCCGCCGCCCGCATAGGTCGCCTGCTGCCCCTCGAGCGTGCCCATGGCGTATTTGACGAACTCCCAGGCCGCCTCTTTGTTCGGGCTGGTGCCCGCTACCGAGAGGTAAGTGCCGCCCGAGATCGCCGCGGTCAGCCCGCCGGGCTCCACTGCCGGCGGCAGCCTCAGGCCCCACTTGCCAGCCATGTCGGGCGCTTCGTTCTCGAACACGCCGGCCGCCCACGATGCCGCCGGGATCACCGCGACATTGGTCTGTCCCTTGATCTGCAGTATGAAATTGTCCCAGCCGCCCGGGATATCGGCGACGACGCCGGCGTCATTGGCCTTCTTGATCCACTCGAGCGAGCGGAGGCCGGCCGGCCCGTTCATGGTGATCTCGCCGGCGGCGTTGAAGTAGAAGCTGCCCTGGAGGTTGGTGAGCAACTGCCATAGCCCGGCGGAGTCGGCGACAGTCGCCGCCTTGTCCATCGAGATCAGCGGCGCCCCGGTCACCTCCTTGATCTTCTTGCCGGCCTCCAGCAGGTCATCCCAGGTGGCGATCGAATTGATGTCGACGCCCGCCTGCTCGAACAGATCCTTGCGATAGAAGAAGCCCGACGTGTTGACCTCGTAGGGGATGCCGTAGACTCCGCCGTCGGCCGACGAGCCGCTGGCCCACATGCCCGAGGGGAACTGCGCCGCAAGGTCGTTGGCGCCGACTTCGCTCAGGTTGACGAGGCCGGTGGGGAAGGTCTCGATGTAGTTGCCGATATAGTCGATGCCGATATTGAGCACGTCGGCGAGCCCGGCGCCGCCGGCCGCCATGCCAGCGGTGATCTTGTCCCAGATCGCCGGGTTGCCGACGTCTTCCACCTTCACCGTCACGCCGGGGTGCAGCTTGTTGAAGCCGGCGACCGCCGCTTCGAGCCCGTCGGCGGGCGCCGTCCAGCTCCACACCGTGATAGTGCCGGTCAGCTCCTCTGCGGGGGCGGCCGTGACCAGCGTCGCGATCGCAGTGGTGGCAAGGGCCAGCCGTGTCAGGCGCCCGGTTGCCGCAAACAAACGTCCTACCGTGTTGTCCAGTTTTTCCTCCTCAGGATTCCTCGGTCCCCGATCGTCCCGTGCGGCTGGCCACCAGACTTCGCTGGTTGGTTTTCACCGTGCCGCCGGGATCGGATCGTGCCGGACGCTAGCAGCGGAAATTCCGTCTTGCAATAGTTCGTTGCAAATTTGCAGAAATCTGGACAACGCAGTGATGCGATTGACGAGGGGCCAGAACGCGTGGTCACTGCCGCGGGGAGCAAAGGGGGCCGTGCTGAATACCGACGTCGTCGACACTGGGGCACCGCGCTTCGACTACATCGTGGTCGGGGCGGGCAGTGCGGGCTGCACGCTGGCCAATCGGTTGACGGCCTCGGGCCGGCATTCGGTGCTGCTGCTCGAAGCCGGCGGCAAGGATGACTGGATCTGGTTCCACATCCCGGTCGGTTACCTCTACGCCATGGGTAACCCGCGGGCCGACTGGTGCTATCGCACCGAGCCGGTGCCTGGACTGAACGGACGCTCGCTCGGCTATCCGCGCGGCAAGGTGATCGGCGGCTCGTCGGCCATCAACGGCATGATCTACATGCGCGGCCAGGCCGCCGACTACGATCACTGGCGCCAGCTCGGCAATCCCGGCTGGGGCTGGGACGACGTGCTGCCGCACTTCCTGCGCAGCGAACGGCGCGAGGGCGAGCCGAGCCCGCATCACGGCCAGGATGGCGAGTTGCGCGTTGAAAGAATGCGGCTCAGCTGGAAGGTGCTCGACCTGTTCCGTGCCGCTGCGATCGAGCAAGGCATCCCCGGGACCTCCGATTTCAACGGCGGCGACAACGAGGGCGTCGGCTATTTCGAGGTCAATCAGAACAAGGGCCTGCGCTGGTCCGCGGCTTCGGCCTTCCTCAAGCCGGCTCTGGGCCGCCCGAACCTGACGCTATGGACCGGTGCGCAGGCCTTGCGGCTGGTGACCGAGGGGCGCCGGGTTACCGGCATCGAGATCCGGCACCAGGGCCAGACCAAGCTGCTCAGAGCCGGTCGCGAGGTGGTGCTCTCGGCCGGAGCGGTGAACTCGCCGCAGTTGCTGCAGCTCTCCGGCATCGGCAACCCCGAGCGGTTGGCCGAGCACGGCATCGCCACGGTGCACGAGCTGCCGCAGGTGGGCGAGAACCTGCAGGATCACCTGCAGCTGCGCATGATCTTCAAGGTCAGCGGCCTGCCGACGCTCAACGTCTCGGCCAACAGCCTTGCCGGCAAGGCCGGCATGGCGATGCAATACGCACTGGCACGACGTGGGCCGATGACCATGGCGCCCTCGCAGATGGGCGGCTTTACCCGCTCGTCACCGGAGCGTGCCACCCCCGACCTGCAGTTTCATGTGCAACCGCTGAGCCTCGACAAGTTCGGCGAACCACTGCACCGCTTCCCGGCCTTCACCGCGACGGTTTGCAACCTCCGTCCGCACAGCCGCGGCCACATCCGCCTCGCCAGCGCCGACCCCTCCGCCGCGCCGCTGATCCAGCCGAACTATCTGTCCGAAGCTGCCGATCGCGACGTGGCGGTGGAGGCGATACGGCTGGTGCGGCGCATCGTGCTGGAGAGCCCGGCCCTCGCACCGTACCGACCCGAGGAGTATCGGCCGGGGTCAAGCTTCAGCAGCGACGCCGAGTTGGAGCAGGCGGCCGGCGATATCGGCACCACCATCTTCCATCCGGTCGGTACCTGCCGCATGGGCAGCGACCCCGCCGCGGTGGTCGATCCGCGCCTGCGGCTCAACGGTCTCGCCGGCCTCCGCATCGCCGACGCCTCGGTGATGCCGACGATCACGTCAGGCAACACCAATGCCCCCACCATCATGATCGCCGAGAAAGCCGCAGCAATGATGCTTGAGGATGCTGGTTAAGCAGTCACGAGGGCTCTGTTTCCCAGCGACTTGCTGCTGATATCAGACGGCTCGTCCCTCTCCCCTGAGGGGAGAGGGTAGTGTAGCTAGGACCGAAGGACCGTAGCGAAACTAGGGTGAGGGGTTCAGCTTCTCAGCGAGCGCGTGTTGCGCCGCTTCACCCTCAGCCGGCGCTTCGCGCCACCTTCTCCCCTGAGGGGAGAAGGGAAGAACATCACAGCCGGTACTTCAGCCGCGTCGCTCGGTTCACCCCGCCTCCACTTCCAGCAGCAGCGTTGCGATCTCGAATGGCCTGAGCTGTAGCGTCACGCTGTTGCCGTTGAGCGCAACCGGCTCGCCACCCTCTTCCATCAGGTTCACCAGCTTCGCCGATTTCACCGGCACGCCGAAGCTGATCGTGGCGTTGGCGCGGGCGTTGGCGTGTTCGAACACCCGCAGCACCAGGCCATCGCTCTTTTCCGCCTTCTTCACCGTTTCCAGCGTGACGTTCGGCTTGTCGACCGAGGCGAAGGAGAAGCTGGTGCTGTCCGTCGGGACGGAGGCCTGCGCCGAGGCATCGCCGATCACCGCCACCGGGTTGTTGAACCGCTCGGCCGCCACCGGCACGTCTGAGAGGTCGCTGACCCCGTTATGCACGAGGAGCGCATATTTGATGCGGTGTTCGCCGCGGTCTGACGCCGGGTCGGGGAAGGTGGCGCCGCGCAGCAGCGTGATACGCACCAACTGCTCCACCGCGTCATAGCCATACTTGCTGTCGTTAAGCAGCGCGGCGCCGAAATCCGGCTCGCTGATATCCACCCAGCGATGCATGCTGGCCTCGAACCGCGCCCGATCCCAGCTGGTATTGCGGTGCGTGGCGCGCTTCACATGGCCGAACTGGATCTCCGAGCGGATCTCGGAAATGTTGAGATCGAACGGGAACTCCGCCTTCAGCACCGTCTGGCGCTCCTGCCAGTCGACGAAGGTGTCGAATTCCACCTGCCGGGCGTCCGCTTCCAGCGACACCACCTGCACCACTTTGGAGCTGAGATACTGCCGCTCGATGCGGAGCGCCGCGCGATAGGGGCCGGTCTCCACCACCTCGATCTTCGCCTTGTTGGCCGAGAGCAGCCAGAACTGCTCCTCGAAATAGCGGTCGATGTCCCAGGCGTCCCAGTTGAGCGGCTTGTCCTCGTAGGCGACAAGCCGGTTCGCCGTCTCGCCCCTGGCGATCAGCTCGCGGCCATGCTGCTTGTCGAACACCGAGGTGATCTCGCCGTTGCCGTCGAAGCTGACGCGGACGTATTCGTTCTCGAGTCGCGAGGTCGAGGCCGCAAGGCTCGATTTGGGCGCGGTACCGTCGGCCACGAGTGTCGCCGAAGCCCAGCCCAGCGCCGGCAGGTCGGCCGGCGCCGCGAGCGTCGAGCTGCCATCGGCGCCGACCAGCGCCTGCAACGGCAGTGCCTCGCCGCCCTGGCTGAGCGCCGAACCCGCGACCGCGCCATCGATGCGCACCAGCGCCTTGTTGCGCGCATGGCCGGTGAAGTTGAACAGCTGCAAGCCGCCTTTGCCGGTCGGCGCGATCGCTTTCGCGGCGCTGTGCCAGGGGCCGTTCCCCGACCCCAGCGTCGAGAACAGCCCGGCATATTCGGCATCGCTGTCGACATAGACCTCGGCGATCGAGGTGCCTGGCAGGATGTCGTGGAACTGGTTGATCAGCACCAGCTCCCAGAACTCGTTGAGCTTTTCGCTGGGGTAGGGCGCCCCGGTGCGCATCGCCATGGCGCTGAGGAATTCGAGTTCGCGCAGCACCCGCTCGGCCCGCCGGTTATTGGCCTTGTTCTTGGCCACATTGGTCAGCGTGCCGCGGTGATATTGCAGGTAGAGCTCGCCGTTCCAGACGGGGAAGCGCCCGGCGTTCTCGTCCATCTTCTTGCTGAGCCGCTTGAGGAACGGTCCGATGCCCTCGAGTTTCACCTTCGGTGCGCCCGGAATGCCTCGCTCCAGCCGGGTGCCGCGCTCGATCATGGCGCGGGTCGGCCCGCCACCGCCATCGCCATAGCCGTAGCAGACCAGCACCTCGTCGTTCACCGACTTGGGCTCATAGCGCTTCCAGGCACCCATCACCTCGGAGACCGAAAGGTCCGAGTTGTAGGTGGTGAAAATCCGCTCGCTGTCGAACTTCTGCGCCGTGATCAGCTGCGCCTTGGTTTTGGTGCCGTCGATGCCGCGCCAGAAAAACGTGTCGTAGGGGTGCCGGTCGGTATCGTTCCAGCTGAGCTTCGACGTAATGAAATACTCGAGCCCCGAGCGCTCGAGGATCTGCGGCATGTTCGCCGAATAGCCGAACGTGTCGGGCAGCCATACGGTCTTGGGCACCACGCCAAAATGCTCGAGGTGGAAGCGTCGGCCGCGCATGATCTGGCGCACCATGGATTCGCCCGAGACGATGTTGGCGTCGGGCTCCACCCACATGGCGCCTTCGATCTCGAACTGCCCCGATTTCACCCGCTCGACCACGCCGGCCCAGATCTCCGGGTAGTCCTTCTTCAGGAAGTCGAACAGCACCGACTGGTTGTACATGAAGACGAATTGCGGGTACTCGGCCATCAGCGCCAGCACCGTCGCAAAGCTGCGGCCGGTCTTGTCCCGGGTATGCATCACCCGCCACAGCCAGCCGACATCGAGATGGGTATGTCCCACCGCCGAAACCGTCGGCTGCACCTCGGTATCGACCAGCTCGTAAATCTGGCCGGCGATCTTCTCGGCCGCATCGAGCGAAGCTTCGAACTCCGGCGTCACCCCGCCGCGCCGATCGAGTGTTCGCAGCGACTGCTCGACGAGGTTCATGATGGCATGGCGGCGGCCATCGATCTGCGTCAGCCGGGTTGCGACTTCCAGCGGCGTCAGCAGGTCGAAATAGAGCTGCTCGGCCCGCGCATGGCGCACCAGCAGTTCGACCTTGAAGCCGACCAGCGGCCGGTCGAAGAAGGTGAAGGCGTTGACCAGCAGCGTCCGCTTGGTGCCCGGAACCGCGTCTTGCGCAATCACCAGTTCGGTGTGGTTGCCGTCGATCGCCTGCGCCACGTGGCCGTCGAGATAGGCCAAGCACTGCGGATCGGTGGTGCCGGGGCGGTCCTGCCACTGCGAGGAAAAGCGCAGCACGAAGGTCTTGCCGCGCGCCGCCTCGGGCACCGTCACGTCGGCGGCGAACCAGGTGTGGCCCTGCTTCTTGGCCCATACGGTCTTGTTGGTGAAATCCTGCCAGCTGCCGGTATCTGCCTTGAGCGCCTCGTTGGCGCTGAGTTCGGCTTCGGTGTAGCGCCAGGCAAAATCGCCGGAGATCGGCGTCAGGATCTTGCTGCGCAGGTCCTCGCACAGCCGAAAGAGCTTCTCCTCCTGTTTGATGTCATCGTCGAGGAGGCCGAGCTTGCTCGCCAGTACGTTCATTTAGTCTATCCCTTTACCCCGACACCGGCGAAACCGGTGTTCATGTTCCGCCGCAGCAGGAAGTACACGCCGACCGCCGGCGCTGCATAAATGATGGAGAATGCGGCGAGGAACCCGTAGTCGATGGCTCCCATCCGCCCGAACGCGCCATAGAGGCCCACCGACATCGGGAAGGCCGCCTCGACGCGCGAGAAGATCAGCGGCAGCAGGAACTCGTTCCAGGCGCCGGTGAAGCTGAAGAACCAGACCACTGCCAACCCTGCCCGCGACATCGGCAGGACGATGCCGGTGACGATCTGCCAGAGCGAAGCGCCGTCGACATAAGCCGCCTCTTCGAGCTCTATCGGCACCGTGTCGAAGAAGTTCTTCAAGAGCAGCAGGGTGAAGGGGAGGTTGAGGCAGCTCAGCGCCAGCATGACGCCGAACTGATTCAGCAGCCCCGACCGCTGGGCCGCGAAATAGAGCGGCACCAGCACGCCCACCGAAGGCAGCATGCGCAGCAGCACGAGCGTCCACAGCAGGGCGTTCTTGCCCGGCATTCTGAGGCGCGACAACGGGTAGGCGGCGGCGGCGCCGACAACCACGCTGATGGTTGCCGTTCCCGCCGCGATCAGCAGCGAATTGAGGAACATTCGCCCGGCATCGCCACCGATGGCGCCGGTGAAGTTGTCTATGCCGAAGCTTTGTGGCCAGGCCAGCCGACCGGTGGCGGCAGTGTCGAAGGCGTTGCTGAACAGCCAGGCGAAGGGGCTGACCCAGATCAGCGCCATGAAGGCGAGCGCGATCGCCATCGGTCGCGAGAGCGTCGTGCGTTCCATTACTTGGGCTCCCGCAGCATGCGTAGATAGACGGTGGAAAGGGCGCCGACGATCAGCAGCATGGCCACCGAGATGGCGCTGCCGAAGCCGAGATTGCCGCGGGCAAAACTCTGATTATAGAGGAACACCGCCAGCGTTTCCGTCTGCCGGCCCGGCCCGCCGCCCGTCATCGCGAAGATCAGCGGGAAGTAGGTGAAGGTCCAGATGGTGATAAACAAGAGGTTCGTGGCGATGTGCGGCCGAATGATCGGTAGCACCACCAGCCAGGCGCGCTGCCAGCGGGTCGCGCCGTCGATCTTGGCGGCCTCGATGATCTCCCTGGGCACCGAGTCGAGCGCCGCGACGAACAGCAGGTAACTCCAGGCCGTGCCTTTCCAGATATTGGCGATCGTCACGACCGGCAGGGCGAGATCGTTGATGAAGTTGATCGGCTCGAGGCCGAACGGAACGACGAACAGCGAATTGATCAGGCCGGTCTGCGATGTGGTGGCGGACCACAGGAAGGCCGCGACGATGTCGGGCAGCAGCCAGCCGAGCATGATGCAGATTTCGACGACACTGCGGGTGGTGGAGAACGTGCCGCGCAGGGTCGCCGCAAGCAGGAACCCGAGGACCGACTGGCCGACGATCGCCGAGAAAAAGACGAAGACCACAGTGGTCCAGAGCGACTCGAGGAAGCCTTTGCGAGTGAACAGCCGCTCGTAGTTTTCGAGGCCCACCCAGGACCATTCGACCGCCTTGCGGCCGGTCAGGCCCAGGTCGGTGAAACTGAAGGTGAAGGCCCAGCCGGTGAAGTAGAGCAGCGCGCCGACCAGAGCGATCGCGGGCAGCATGGCGGCACTGAGCAACCAGAGGTTGCTGGTGATCCAGGGGTTGGCCTGGTGTCTCATGGACGGCTCGTTCGAATAGAGGACGAAACTGGACCCGCGCCGGCAGGGCCGACATCAACCGTCACGGCGGCGCCCGCTCGTCTGGGCGCCGCCGCACCGGGAGGATCCGCTTATTCGTACGTGATCACCTTGTCCTCGCCGAACTCGTCGACGAGTGCGTCGTGGTAGTTCTTCACTGTGTCTTCGACGCTGGCGCCGTCGAGGATTTCAGTGGTCATCTGCTGCACCAGGGCCGAAACGGTCTGGTAGCCGGGGATGGTGTCGCGACCGGTGGTGTCGGCTGCCAGCGCGGTCGCCTTGGCGAGGTACGCATCGGCCATGTATTCGGGTGACTCGGAGATGTCGGTGCGGACGCCCATCCGATGGTTCTTGATGGTCCAGTCCTTGAAGTTCCCGACGTCGAAGATGGTGGTGAGCAGCTGGAACGCCTTGGCCTTGTCGGCGGCCTTGGAGTTCACCGCGATGGTCCAGCCACCCGAGATGTTGGTGGTCGCTTTGGTGCCCGGATCGCCCGAGCCCGGCCATGGCGTCCAGCCGACCATGGCGTCGCGCTCTTCGCGGCTGGGCAAGTTCACCCCGTTGCAGTCCCACAGGCAGGCATCTTCCCACGAGCCGGAGGCGAGAATGCCGAGCTGGTCGTTGGCCAGCGCCTCGCGCACCGCGGCGCCAGTGTCGGCGGCGTAGTTGAGGTCGGCCGGCTGGCCGATGTCGTGATAGACCTTGCGATAGAGCTCGAGCGTCTTGCGGATCGCCGGGCTGTCGCCGATCCACTGGCCGGTTTCGCGGTTGAGCAGGCGGTTGCGATCGCCTTCAGGCACGTCGGCGCCGAGCAGCGCCATATAGAAGCCCTGCATGGTGGCGCCTTCGCCCTGCTTGATGCCGGCCGGCAGCTGGAACGGATACTTCACACCCGCGTCCTTGAGCTTCTGTGCAGCGTCGAGCACATCGGCCCAGCTCTTGGGCTCCCATGGCAGCGCGATGCCGGCCTTCTCGAAGTTGGATTTGTCGTACCACAGCATGCGCACGTCGGTGTCGGTCGGCAGTGCATAGACCGCGCCATCGTAGGATGCGACGTCCAAGAGGCCGGGCATGTAATACTGGTACTGGTCCCAGCCCTTGGCCGATTCAGTCAGAGGCTCGAGGTAGCCGGACGAGGCGAACTCGGAGACCATGAACGAGTCGAGCTGGATCACATCGGCTGCGGTACCCGCAGCGAGGTCGAGCGAGGTGCGCTGGTCGTAAGCGGCACCCGGCAGCTTGATCGCCTCGACCTTCTCGCCGGTGGCGGCTTCGTAGTTGGCGATACCGGGCTCGACCAGAGAGGCCAGCCACTCGGCGTACATGATGCTCACCGCCTGTGCGGGGGCAGTGGCTGCCAGCAGCGCCAGCGCCGCCGCAGACGCCAAGAGAGTCCGTTTAAGCATGAATTCCTCCTCCAAGGGTTTGGCGTCGCAACCCTCATGCGTGGGCTGCGCGGCACCTCCTGAGTGCGCGCAGAGCTAAGCGCATTTATTGCAACGTTGCAATGATTGGTGCAGAATTCTTCGAGTGACGTGCGTCATGAAGAATTTGATGTTGAAATTCAATATGATAGACGTGGATTGGATTGCTGATCCGCCATCTGCACCGTTTGCATCGATGCAATTTTCTGCAGTTCCCGCCACTCAGTGGCAGGTGTATGAGGAGGCGGGGTTCAAGAAGCGACGATGACGAAGTTCAGGCCAGAAGCCAGCAGGGGCATCCGCAAGCCTTCGGGCAAGCGGGCAACGCTGAAGACCATCTCGGAACTGACCGGGCTGAGCCTGTCGACGGTGTCGCTGTCGCTGCGCGGCGGCGCTTCGCTGAAGGAGGAGACCCGCCAGAAGGTGGCCGAGGCGGCAGCGCAGGTCGGCTACGTGCCGGATCGCGCCGGGGTGCGCCTCAGGACTGGCAAGACCAACGTCATCGCCCTGGTGCTCGACGGCTCCGACGAAGCCATCGACTTCTCACGTCACATGATCCGCGGCATCGGCGACGCCATCGGCGGCACCCGCTACCACCTGACCGTGATGCCCGAGTTCGACCGCAACCGTTCGGTCGAGACTGTCCGCTACATTCTCGAGAACCGCACCGCCGACGGCGTCATCATCACTCATACCGGCGCCCGCGACCGTCGCGTGCAACTGATGATGGACCATGATTTCCCGTTCGTCAGCCACGGCCGCACCGAGTTCTTCACCCCGCACGCCTTCCACGATTTCCATTCCGAGGCGTTTGCCGAACTGGCGGTGGAGCGGCTGGCCGATACCGGCGCGCACGACATCCTGCTGTCGGTCGGCGACGGCACCACCAACAACTACCACAACATCGTCCGCACCTTCGAACGCACCGTGGCCCGCCGCGGTATTACCGGTCGCGTCGTGGTGCAGGACGGCATCCGCCCCGCCTCCGCCGAAATGCGCCAGTTCGGCCGCGATCTCGCCGACAAACCGGACCGGCCTGACGGCATTATCTGCGACAGCGAAACCCGCGCCATCTCGATGCTGTGCGGCCTCGAGGATGGCGGCGTGCTGCTCGGCCGCGACATCCGCTTCATCTGCAAGCAGACCTCGGACATCCTTTCGACCGTCTTCCCCAACGTCGATACCATCGAGGAAGACGTCTATGCCGCTGGGCTGGAACTCACCCGCCTGCTGTTACGGCGCATCGACGGCGAGCCGGCGGAGTCGCTGCAGACGCTGAGCGAACCGGTCGCGCACTGGCGGAGCTAGAACTGACGGTGCAGTCGGCGACTCCTCGCCCCTGAGGGGAGAGGGTAGTGCAGCTAGGACCTTTAGGTCCGTAGCGGAACTTGGGTGAGGGGTTCAGCTTCTCAACGAGCACTCGTTGCACCGCTTCACCCCTCAACCGGCCTTCGGCCACCTCTCGGCGAGGGCTACGCCCTCGTCCGGTTCCCCTAGGGGAGAAGGGACCCAGCCGCTGGTGTCGGTGCTAGGCGCCAACGCGGCCGAGAAACCTCAGCACTTCCCGGTTGAACACCTCCGGCCGCTGCAGCGGTGCGAAATGGCTCACGCCAGGCAACTGCACCAGTTCCGCTCCCGGGATGGTCCGCGCCAGATACGCCGCGTGCTCGGGCCGGATGAATTCGTCGTGCTCGCTTTGAGCGACCGTCACCGGCACGCGGATCGCCTCGAGGTCCTCGGCCGTGTAGTTCGGCTGCGTCCGCTGCATCAGTCCCACCGCATCGGCGAATTGACTGAATGCATCGGGTGTCGCCGAGAGCCGCGCATAGTCCTTCACGTGCCGCCCGAAGCAGCGGTCGATCACCGGCGTTGGCGTGAACGGGTAGGTGCCGCTGGGGTCGACGTTACAGGCGAAGTAGAACAGCCCGCGCACCCGCTCCGGCGCCCTGTCGGCCATGATCAGGCCGATCACCGCGCCATCGCTCCAGCCGACGATCGCAGCGCGCTTGAGCCCCAGCGCGTCCATCACCGCGAAGACGTCGGTCGCCATCAGCTCGTAGCTGTAGGGGCGCTCGTCGCGCGAACTGTGGCCATGGCCGCGGCTATCGACCACCACTACCTGGTGGCCAGCATCGACCAGTGGCTGCACCTGGTGCTGCCAGTTGCCGGCATGCCCCATCCCACCATGCAGCAGGATCACCGCCGAGCCGGAGCCAAAACTGGCATGCCATATCTGCGCTCCGTCATTGTCGACGTAAGCCGAGATGCCACCCGGCGGCAGCTCCGCGCCCACATCCTCGAAATGCTTCAGTTCGTCATCGCTGAACGTCATGGTCCCTGCTTGCTCGTTTCCGGTTGGCAACGCAACTGGTCGAGCGGGCTAGGGGCTATTCGACATTCCAGTGTGGTCGCGCTCTTCGAACCGGAAAAGTCTGCAACTTTTCCTGAAGGCGCTCGTCAGGCCAACTGTCTTCCGCCGACCCAGATGCCGCGGATCACCGGCTGATCGCCCACCAGCCGCACCCGCAGCAGATCGGCCCTGAGGCCCGGCGCCAGCCGACCGCGATCGGCCATGCCGATGGCATCGGCAGCGTTGGCCGTAACCTTGGCGATCGCCTCGTGGAGCGGCATGCCGCGCCCGGCGAGGATGAACGGCGCATGCAACAGGCTCGCCGGCACATAGTCCGAGGTGAGGAGGTCGAGCAGCCCGGCATCGGCAAGGCTGGCGGCGCTAGCATTGCCCGAATGCGAGCGGCCGAGCACCACATTGGGCGCCCCCATGACGATCTGCATCCTGAGTTCGCGCGCCCGCTGCGCCGCCACCAGCGTGGTCGGAAACTCGCTGATCGCGATGCCGTCGGCATAGGATTCCTCGACATCGGCGATGCTGGTGTCGTCATGGCTGGCGATGCGGAGATTGCGCGCCCGACCCAGCGCGCCGATCGCGGCGCGGCCGGGCACCACATAGGTGGTCTGGTCGGCCCGGCGTCCGGCGAGGTATTCGTCGAACTCCTCGTCGGTCCATACCTGCGAGTTCTTCTTGCGCCGGAATTCGCGATAGAGCTGGGTGTTGTGCCACTGCCGCTGTCCCGGCGTGTGATCCATCACGCTGAGCAGGCGCAGCGCCGGATTGTCGATATGGCGCTCGACGATTCCCAGCAGCGCCGGATCCGACAGCTCGCAGCGGAAATGCAGGTAGTGGTTGGCCTTCACCAGCCCGGCGTCGCGCGCCTCGGTCAGCCCGGTGATCGCTGCGTCGAGCATCGCCGTGCGCGCCCCGCCGCTGTCATAGTCACCGAGCGACAGCGCATCGAGCACCGTGGTGACGCCGCCGCCCAGCATCTGCCAGTCATGCGCCAGCACCGCCGACAGCGTCGATGGCCAGCGCACGCCCGGCCGCGGCTGGAAGTGGTGCTCCATATTGTCGGTATGCAGGTCGATCAGCCCCGGCAGCAGCAGGTCGCCCTCGAAGTCGATATCAAGGCCACCGCTCGCCTCGCCCACGGCCGCGATCTGGCCATCGGCGATGCCGAGCTCTCCCTCGATCACGGTATCGGGCAAGACGAGGCGGGCATTCCTGAAGGTGGTGTTCACGAGCATATCTTCCGGGTCTGGCAGGCAGCGCGGCACAGACTCACCGCGCGGGGAGGGCGAGAAGCGCTGCCTGATATGACATGTCCATGACGAATTGACGTCAAAGAGGCCCGGCGGTTCGATCAGCCGCGCCCGGCGAACCCCGCACCCCTCACTTCACGCTCGAGAAACTCGTCGGCGTCAGGAACTGGCTCGACACATTGGCGAGCAACGGCCCATTCACCTCCGACGCCTTGCGCGCCGCCTGCCATTCCGGGTCAGCCATGAACGCCGCCCATTTAGTCTCGCGTTCCGCCATGGAGTTCCAGCGGATCATATAGGTGAGGTCGTTGATCGAGTTGCCGATCGTCGTGGTCCAGAACCCGGCCTGCTCGATGCCGTGCCGCTTCCAGATACCGAGCGTGTGGTCCTCGAACCGGCGTTGCAGGTCGGCCATCCGGCCCGGCAGGCAGGTATAGATGCGCAACTCGTAGATCATGCTAGCTCCTTCGGCGCCCGTTTCTCGCGCCCGCCGCAGTTAGCCCACTACCGGCGGGATTGACAAACTCTCCCCCACCGCCATTAGCAGCATAGACGCCCCATAAAGATTATAATAGCATACCATTATAAGAAACGGACCAAGTCCGTCGGAGGATGCTTCGCTGAGGGGCGGAGCAGAGGGCTCGATATCGATCGTCGGGACACGTGACTCGAGCGAGATCGGGAAGAGTTGCAGACTTTTCCGGTTCGATCTCGCGCCAAAACTACGCCGTCGGCGGCCCTGCGCCACCGGACGACGGGGATGACTTGGCGCATTTTGGGCATCTGGGAGGGAACACATGCCAAATCGATTGAAACAGGTTGTGGCCGGGCTCGTACTGGGGCTCTGGGCCATACTGCCGGCCGCCGCTTCGGCGCAGACCGTCGATGAGATCATTTCGCGCGGCAAACTGATCATTGCCGTCGACACCACCACGCCGCCCTACGGCTTTCTCGATGCCGAGCTGAAGCCGACCGGCTTCGACATCGAGGTCGCCAACAGGATGGGCGAGGCGCTGGGCGTGCCGGTCGAGTTCGTCACCGTCACCTCGCCGGGCCGTATCCCGGCGCTGCTCACCAAGCAGGTCGATGCCGTGGTCTCGATCTTCTCGATCACCCCGGCTCGCGCCATCCAGATCGACTACTCGATCCCCTATGCCGGCCAGTCGGCAGTGGTGATCGCGCCCAAGAGCACGGCGATTTCGAGCCATGCCGATCTGGTCGGCAAGAAGGTCGGCCTCACCCGTGGCACCGCCGAGGACGGGATCCTGACCGCCGCGGCCGAGGCCAATCCCGGTATCGAGATCCTGCGCTTCGACGACTATGCGTCGCTGCTGCAGGCCATGGTCTCAGGCCAGATCGACGCCATGGGCGGCGGCGATTACGGCGAGATCTACCTCAAGAAGGCGCAGAACGGCGACGACTTCGAGCAGAAATACAAGCTCAAGACCTTCTACTTCGGCATCGGCGTCGCCAAGGGCAACGACAACCTGCGCCAGTGGCTCAACACCTGGCTGTTCACGCTCAAGTCCGACGGCGTGCTGGCCGACCTGTCGATGAAGTATCGCAACCAGCCGTTGCCGGATCTGCCGGTCTTCTGATCGCCGGTTTCGCACTCGCGGGCGGGGTCAGTTCAGCGGCCCCGCCAATTTCCCCGTATTCGACAGGACGCGCATGCAAACCGCCCTGCAATTCGGACCGGTCCTCATCCATCTCGACCGGTTGCTCGTCGGCGTCGGGCAAACCATCCAGCTCGCCGTGCTGTCGATCCTGCTGGGCAGCGTTATCGGCACGCTCGGCGCCATCGGCCGCAGCTTCGGGCCGCGCTGGGTGTCCTGGCCGATCGCTGCCTATGTCGAGCTGATCCGCAACACGCCGCTCCTGATCCAGCTCTACTTCGTGTTCTTCACCCTGCCATTGATCGGGCTGAAGTTCTCGAGCGGCACCGCGGCGATCCTGGCGCTGTCCATCCACCTCGGCGCCTACGCCACCGAAATCCTGCGTGCCGGCGTGCAGTCGGTGCCGGTCGGCCAGATCGAAGCGGCCAAATCGCTGGGGCTCAGCAGCTACCGCATCATCCGACATGTCGTGCTGGTGCCGGCAGTGCGCGCCGTCTATCCGGCGCTTTCGGCACAGTTCATCCTGCAATTGATGGGCACTTCGATCGTCGGCGCCATCGCCGCCGAGGAGCTCACCGCCATCGCCAACAACCTGGTGATGCAAACGTTCCGTAGCTTCGAGGTCTATATCGTCATCGCGGTGATCTACTTCGTGCTGGTGCAGGCCGCGAGCCTGATCTTCGCCGGTCTCGGCCGGCTCTTGTTCCGCTGGAAGAGCTGACATGAGCCTCCGCGATTTCGGCCCCAACGAACTGATGTTCCTGATCATGGCGACGCGCTGGACCATCCTGCTTGCGCTGATCGCCTTTGCCGGCGGCGGGGTGATCGGCCTGATCGTTGCCGCGCTCCGCGTTGCACCCATCCCGCCGCTGCGCTGGCTGGCGGCCGGCTACATCCAGTTCTTCATGGGCACGCCGATCCTGATCCAGCTGTTCATGGCCTATTACGGCTCGTCGCTGCTCGGCTTCCGGCCCGACCCATGGGCTGCCGCCGCCGTCACCTTTTCGCTCAATGGCGGCGCCTTCTTCGGCGAGATTTTCCGCGGCTCGATCGATGCGGTACCCAAGGGCCAATGGGAGGCCGCGACCGCGCTCGGCTTCCGCTTCCTGCCGACGCTCCGGCTGGTGATCCTGCCGCAGGCGGTGCGGCTGATGCTGCCACCCACTGTCGGCTTCATGGTGCAGATCGTGAAGACCACATCGGTTGCCTCGCTGATCGGCCTCACCGAACTGGCCCGCGCCGCGACACAGGTGAACACCGTCACCTTCCAGCCAGTGCTGGTGTTCGGCACGGTGTCGCTGATCTATTTCATGCTGTGCTGGCCGCTGTCGCTCTATGCCGGCTACCTCGAGCGCAAGGTCGGGCAGGGGCTGCAGGTGAAGACGAAAAAGCCGCTGCTGCTGGCGAGTTGATCGTCACCCATTGCCCAACCCACCGGCGTCATTCCCGCGCAGGCGGGAACCTAGTGGGATGCCGCAGCATCCGTTGGCGCTGAGGGATCGCACTGGGTCCCCGCCTACGCGGGGATGACGCCGGTGTTTGGGGCGGTAGGGCCGTGGGTGGGGAGAAAACAGTGCCCCCTCACCCCCCAAACGCCGGCAGGACCAACCCCTTGGTCCCCACATCGATGGCAAACAATCCACCCGGGTTGCTCTGGCCGACGAAATGCTCGGCCGGCCGCTTCAGCACTGCGGTGGTGACATAGAGGATGTCGAGGTTGTCGCCGCCGAACTCGCAGCAGGTGGGGAGGTCCGTCGGCAAGACGATCGACTGCATCAGCTTGCCCTGTGGGTCGTACTGGTTCACTCGGCTCGTCACCGGGATGGTCACCCAGTAGCAGCCATCCGCATCGACCGTCGCGCCGTCGGCGATGCCGCCGCTGCCGTCGAGATCGATGAAGGTGCGCTGGTTCTCGATGTCGCCGGTGACCGGGTCGAAATCATAGGCGCGGACGATCGTCGTGTGGCTGTCGGAGAAATACATGGTCTTGCTGTCCGGGCTCCAGGCCAGCCCGTTGCAGCAGCCGACGCCCTCGATCATCCGGTGCACCGAGAGATCTTTGTCCATGCGGTAGAGCGAGCCGATGAACTGCACTTTCTTGCCCGGCGCTTCGAACATCGAGCCGGACCAGAAGCGGCCCTGCCGATCGGGTTTGCCGTCGTTGAAGCGGGTATCGGCGAGGTGCGCCTCGGGATCGACGATCGCCTCGAATGCTCCGGTCGTCGGATCGAAGAAATAGAACCCCGACACCATGGTGACGATGAGCCCGCCCTTCTCGCGCAACCCGATGCAGCCAAGGAATTCCGGCGCTGCCCAGGTGTCGTCCCTGCCGGTCTTCGGGTTGTAGCGGTGGATCAGCTTGCTCCAGATGTCGATCCACCACAGCACCCCCGCCTTGGGGTCCCAGATGGTGCCCTCGCCGAGCTCGGCTTTGGCGTCGACGACGCAGGTGATGTCCATGAGTTACCCTTTGACTGCCCCGGCGCTGAGCCCGGCGACGATGTAGCGCTGGATCAGCAGGTAGAAGATGACCGGGAAGATGGAAAAGAACAGCGCTGCCGCCAGCACGCGGTCGATCGGCGTGTCGAGCATCACCTTGAGTGAGGCGAGGCCCACCGCCACCGGCCGGATATCGGGCGAGGTGACGAGGGTGACCGCGAACAGGTACTCGTTCCAGGCGTAGAAGAACGACACCACGCTGATCGCCACCAGCCCAGGCGCGGACAAGGGCAGGAGCGTCCGGACTAGCGCCCCGAGCGGCGAGCAGCCGTCGATTAGTGCGGCCTCATAGATTTCCTCGGCGATCGAATCGAAGGAGTTCTTCAGGATCCAGATGCAGATCGGCAGGATGAACGCCGCGTCCACCAGCGACAGGGCCGGCAGGCTGTCCGAGAGACCCAGGTTGCGGTACATCGCGTAAACCGGAATGACCACCAGCGCCTCGGGCAGCATCTGGGTCATCAGCAGCAGCAAGCCGAACGCCGCTTTGCCGCGCCACCTGAGGAACGTCATGGCAAACGAGCCTAACACCGCCAGCGCCAGGACGATCAGCGTCGTCATCCCCGCCAGGAGCAGCGAGTTCGCCAGCCAGCGCGCCACCGGGAAGTTCTCGAACAGCGTGGTGAACGGCAGGAAGCTGATCTCCTTGGGGATCAGCGGCGGCGGAAACTGCATGCCGTGGCTCAGCGGCTGGATCGAGTTGACGATCATCCAATAGACCGGGAACAGCACTGCGGCGCAGAAGCCGAGGATGAGGGCGTAGAACGCCACCCCCGCGCCGAAGCGGCGGAGCTTGTGGACCGCAATCGAGGATGCCGTCATCTCAGCGCCTCCTCGCGCGGTCTTGCCGCTGTTGGGCGTAGACGAACAGCAGGGTGAGCCCGAGAACGATGACGAAGCCCGAGACCCCCAGGGTCGCGCCATAGGCCAGGTCGAAGAACCGGAAGGCCGTCTGGTAGATGCGCAGCACCAGCGTCTCGGTGATGCCGCCGTAAGGGCCGCCGCCGGTGGTCAGCCAGATCAGTGTGAACTGCTTGAACGAGAAGATCGACATCAGCACTGCCATCAGCAGCAGGGTCGGGGTGATCTCGGGGATGGTGATGTGGCGAAGCACCTGCAACGGGTTGGCGCCGTCGACCTCCGCCGCTTCGTAGGTCTCGCGCGGGATAGCCTGCAGCGCCGCGAGGATGACGAGGAAGGTGAACGGAAACGCCTTCCAGATCGACAGCGCAATAACCAGCGGCATTGCCAGCTTGGGGTCGGACAGCCAGTTGAGGTTCGTGTCGATGCCGGGAATGAGCCGGGCGAAGACGTTCATCACGCCGAAGGTCGGATTGCACATCCAGAGAAAGACGAGGACGGCGGAGATTTCTGGGAAGGCCCAGGGGACGGCGATGGCGCTCCGCGCCAGGTTGCGGCCGCGGAACTTGCGGTTCAGCAAGAGCGCGGCGAGCAGCCCCAGCGACACCGCTCCAACGACCACGAACGCCATGTAGGTGAAGGTGACCTGGACGGCGAACCAGAAATCGTCATCCTCGAACAGACGTTCGTAGTTGCGCAGGCCCACCCAGGTGACCTTGTCGACGCCCACCACATTGTTGGAAAAACTGGTCAGGAACTGCTGGGCGATCGGGAACAGAATGAACACGCCCAGATAGGCGACGATCAGGAAGACCAGCGTATAGGGCAGGGAGTGGTGTCGGCTCCATCCACGCGGTCGCCTCGAGCGTTCTTCCACCGCCTCTGCAGTCGCTGATTGAAACATTGGCCCGATATTCCCGGAGGTCGACATGAGGGGCGAATGCAGCCTCTCGTTCCAGACACCATCGGGGGCGTTCCGTGGAACGCCCCCGACAAGCACAGTTCGGCTCGTTACAGGGTAAAACCTTCGAACAGTCGCTCGGACGCCTTCTCCAGCTCCTGCTGGGCGTCGGCCATGGCGTCCTCGACCGGCCGGTCGGCGACCAGCACTTCGGAGAACTTGTCCATGACGACGTTGCCGAACTCCTGGTTGAAGAAGATATAGTCGCCCATGATCTCGAGCGGCGTGATCGCCTTGCCCTTGAGGTACCCTTCGGCCCAGAATTGCTTGTCGAGGTATTCCTGGCGGATCGCCTCCGGATAGGGCGGCACCACGTCGAGGCACCGTTCCATCAGTTCCTGATAGTTCTCGGGCTTGTACAGCCACTCGACAAAGGCCTTGGCAGCGGCCTTCTCGTCGTCCGAGGCGTGGGCGTTGACGCAGATTGGATGGATGCGGGTGATGGCCTTGCCGCTGGGGCCGGGCGGCACCACGCTGCGCAGCGACGGATAGATGTCCGGGCCGGAACTCGACCAGATGTTGACCGCGGCGGAGACGATCAACTGCTGGCCGATGCGGCCATTGGCGTACATCTGGTTGGCCGTCGCCGTGTCGGTGCCCTTCGGCATCGCCTTGTCGTACATGGTCTTGAACAGCTTCAGCCCTTCGATCACCGGAGCGGTGTTGACCAGTGGCTTGCGCCCATCTGCCCAGACGCCGTCGAACATCACCGCCCATTGCTGCAGGATGAACCAGAAGTCGCCTGGCTCGCTCATCAGGTGGGGTGAGTAGATGCCGAACTGGTCCGGCGACTTGGTCAGAGCAGTCGAGGTCTCCACCCATTCCTCGACCGAGGCTGGCGCCCCAAGGCCGGCCTTGTCGAACATGGCCGAGTTGTAGAGCAGGCCGAATTTCACCGTGACGATGTCCAGCCCGTGTACCTTGCCGTCGACACGCAGGTGGTCATGCGCGGCGCTCAGCTTGTCACCGATGCCGAGCTTGTCGACGACATCCTGCAGGGGCTCCAGATGTCCGCCGCGCAGCAAGCGCACCACCAGGTCAGGGGTGGTGTGGAACAGGGCGCCGTTGATCTTCCCGGACTGGGACTGGATCAGCATGTTGTTGGTGAATTCGTTGAACGGCGCGCCGGCTTCCTCGATGAAGACATCGCTCTGTTCGGCGTGGAATTTCTTGAGGATCGCCCGCCAGGCGTCGCCACGGCCCGGCTCGTTCCACATCCACGACACCAGCGGGATCTTGATCTTCGCATTCTGGGCGAGCGCCGGCGTCGCCAGGGCCGCGGCGAACCCTGCCGCTGCGGTCCGCTTCAGGAAGTCACGGCGTCCCATGCTCATCGAGCGCGGGAGCAACAGGCCGTTGCCTGGCTTGTTCATGTTTGTTCCTCCTCATGGAGCCCGGCGCGACGGTCATTCGCCATCTCTGCGCCAGGTCCGACCACATTGATACCGGTACCAAACGTCACTACCTGCTTGCCGGCAGCGAATGGCCGCCAGCGACAGAAACGATGTGTTCAGGCTTCCCCTCGTGACGCGGCAGCTCCTCAACTGTCGCGCTCCGGCCGGACGAGCGGAAACAATCCATCCAGCAGCTATGATGCTATTATAACTCTATAATGCTGTCCATGCCGATGCTGTCGTGGCATCGGACTTTCGATGCGCGATCAGGCCAGATCGTTCGGTGCGTCGTAAGTGATCGAGAATATGTCGGCCGGGTGCCGGGCGATGGAGAATTCGACGTTCTGCTGGTCGGAGGACTGATACAGCATCTCGACGGCGAGAATGGCCGATCCCTTGGCGACGGCCAGATCCGCGGCGACATCGTCATCGGCGATTTCGGCGCGCACCGTACAATGCGCCACCGCCATGCGGATGTTGAGCCGGCGTTGCACGGCGCGGAAGATCAGCACGTCGTTGAAATCTTCCTTCTTCAGCTGCCCGCCGAGGTCAGGTGGGAAGTATGTGGTGACCTGCGCTTTGCGCTGCTTGCCGACCGAAAGGATGGAGCGCAGGCAAAAGCCCTGCTCATCCTTGCTGAGCCCGAAATGCCGCTGCAGCAACGGCGAGCTTTCCTTCTTGTATGATTTGATCTTCAGCGATGCGTCCTTGGTGAAGGCGGCCATGTCGGCGAAGTTCTTGAAAGTCCAGCTGAGCGTCACCGGCGGCGCCGCCGAGGTGACGACGGCGGGTTTCGCCGACCGCTTCTTGATCAGTCCGTCGGCCTCGAGATCGCGCAGCGCCTGGCGCACGGTGATGAGGCTGACCCCGAACCGCTCGGCGAGCATCGCCTCCTTGGGCAGTTCGCCGCCGACCGGAAAGGCGCCCGAGACGATCGGCTCGCGCAGGATATCCGCGAGCTGCCGGTAAAGCGGCCCCTGGGCCCGCGCCAGCGCGCGCTTGGGCAGGAGATCGATCGTTGCGTTCAGGTCGTCCATGTACTCAGCCATGCCTCATAGGTGTGGCTATGATAATAGCACGAACTATGACTCGCGAACGGACGTGTTCAGCTCGTCCCCGAGTAAGTGGAGCGGTCTTGCCTTCGCTCCATCGGCACCCGGTGGTGGTCCGAACGGATCGGCACAATCACTCCTACGCCAGCAACCGCAGCGGCAGCTCCAGATACGCCTTGAACCGCGTCAGGAACGCCGTTGCCGTATCCTCGCTCACCTCCGCCGCGTCGAACGACAACAGGCACTCTCCCGTCGCCGGACCCGCCGCCAGCACCAGCCGCATACTGCTGCCGGGTTTCAGCGGCATCATCACCGGCCGGATATCGGAGGCCGCCAGGAGCTTCAGCGACAAAGCCGCCGGCTCTGCCGATTGATCGCCACCCGCCTCGATGGCTTTGAGCCGCCGCGCCCGCAACGGTGCGAGCGAGCCCTTACGGATATCGGCGAACACCAACTGCCCCGCCTGCTGTTCCAGCGCCACCGGCGCTCCCGCGAGGCTGGTGCTCTCCGGCACGTCGTCCAGCGCACATCCGGCCGCCCGCAGCACCACGTCCTCGAGCGTGAACGGCGTATCGGCATCGGCGAAGCCGGCGAGCAGTTGCAGCAGCGTCGCCAGTTGGATCGTCGTGCCGAGCGCCGAAGCCTGCGGTCCGCTGGCTGCCAGCGGGGCAGGGGAGCGGGCCGTGTAAGCCGCGATGTCGGCCGCGACGATCCGGCCGTTCGGCCCGCTGCCGGTGAGCACTTCCAGCTTGAGGCCGCGCTCGCGCGCCAGCCGGCGGGCATAGGGTGAGGCGGCGCGGCGGGGCTGGAGTGCGGTGGCGGCCATCAGCGCTTCAGGTATTCGCGGTTGACGCAGTTGGTGAGCCGGCCCTCGGTCAGGTAGGCGTGGATCACCTCGATCGACTTGAGGCGCAGGTCGATCATCGAGGCCGGGCTGTAGAACGCCGCATGCGGGGTTACGATCAGCCGGTCCTTGATCCAGGGCTCATTGGCGCGCCACGCCTTGATCAGCGGATGGTCGAGATCGCCCGGCTCATTCGGCAGCACGTCGAGCCCGGCGCCCGCCACAGTCCCCTTGCGCATCGCAGCTTCCAGCGCCGTGACGTCGATGATCGGCCCGCGTGCCGTATTGACCACGATCAGCCCGGGCTTCGCCGCGGCAAACGCCTCGGTCCCGAGCAGCCCGCGCGTCTCGCTGCTGAGCGGGGCATGCACCGACACCACGTCGGCCCGCGCCATCAGTTCGTTGAGCGAATGCACCCGCTCGTAGCCGGTCGAGAGGTCGACGCCCGACAACAGATGCGGATCGTAGAACACCACCTTCATGTCGAAGGCTGCGGCCCGGCGTGCCGCGGCGAGCCCGATGCGGCCGAGCCCGATGACGCCGAAGGTGGCGTTCTTGTGCCGCCGGATCAGCGGCGCCTTCGAGAAATGCCAGCCCTCGAGCCCGTCGACGGCGATCTCGGCCGGATAGGTATAGGTGCCGCGTGTCAGCGCCAGCATCAGCGCGATGGCGTGGTCGGCGACTTCGGTGGTGCCATAGTCCGGCACGTTGCAGGCCGGAATGTTGCGGGCGCCCCAGCCGGCGGTGTCGATATTGTCGAAGCCGACGCCCGAGCGCACCGCGATCTTGGCATTGGGAAACGCCGTCGGCGGCAGCGGCACGTTCAGCGTCGGCGAGTGGTTGATCACCGCATCGACGGTTTTCGCGACTTCCGGGTCGAGCACCGCCGCGACATCCGCGGTCGATCGGGCGAGAATGAACTCGACATCCGGATAGTGCTGGCGTTCCAGCTCGGCATCATCGGCAGCCTGCCAGTTGACGCACAGAATCTTCATCGCTTCCTCCGCTGCCCTCGGCAGTCGCTGATTATTTCCGGATGCCGCCGATGCGGCCGCCCATCGGCACCACCGCACCGACCGGCTGGTCGATGGCGCTCAGTGTACCCGAAGCCGGCGCCTCGATCTCCACCACCGCCTTGTCGGTTTCGATCTCGGCGACCACGTCGCCTTCCTTCACCGCGTCGCCGACCGCCTTCAGCCACTTGACCAGCGTGCCCTCGGACACCGTGAGGTCGCCGAACGGCATGTTGATCGGCTCGTCGTCGGAGCTGGCCGCGGGAGCCGCGGCGGCCGCTGGCGCTGCCACCGGGGTCGGGGTTGGAGCGGCGGCAGCGGCCTCGGCGACGATGCCGGTAGTGTGCCAATGGTCCGGCACCGGCGCCTTGCCGGCAATGATGCTGCGCACCCCGTCCATGATTTTGGCGGCGTCGACCAGCATGGCGCGCTCGAGCACCGGTGCGAACGGATGCGAGACCGGCGCGGTATGCAGCCGCCCGACCGGACCGTCGAGCTCGTCATAGGCCAGCTCGTTGATCGTCTGGGCGATCTCGCCGCCCATGCCGCACATCGCCCAGGCCTCGTCCACCACCAGCAGGCGGTGGGTCTTCTTGACGCTCTCGACAATGGTGTTCACATCGAGCGGCATGATGGTGCGGAGGTCGACCACCTCGACGTCGGTGCCATGCGCAGCCAGGAGGTCGGCCGCTTCCAGCGCTCGCGCCACCATCTGCCCGGCCGCGACGATGGTGATGTCCTTGCCGGAGCGGGCGATGCGGGCCGAGCCGAACGGCACATAATGATCCTCGCCCACCGGCACCGGGCCCTTCGAGGCAAACAGCGCCTTGGGCTCCAGCATGATCACCGGATCGCCGCCGCGCAGCGCCGTCTTCATCAGTCCCTTGGCGTCGGCCGGATTGGACGGCACGCAGACGATGAGCCCCGGCATATGGGCGAACAGCGGATGGTACATGCCCGAGTGATGCGGGCCGGAGCTGCGGAGCGCTCCGGCGCCGGCGCGCACCACCATCGGGGCGCTCATTTCGCCATTGCTCATGTAGCGAAGTTTGGCCGCCTGAAGGAAGATCTGCCCGGTGGTTTCGAAGGCGAAGTCGGCGAACATCAGGTCCGACACGGTGCGCGTGCCGGTCGCCGAAGCGCCGACTGCGGCGGCAGTAAAGCCCTGCTCGGAAATCGGCGTATCGACCAGCCGCTCCGCCCCGAACTCGTGCCAGAGGTTCTTGGTATGGGCAAAGCTGCCGCCACGCTCGCCGGTGCCTTCGCCGAAATAGAGGATGGCCGAGTTGGCCCGCATTTCCTCGGCAATGCCGTCGCGCACCGCTTCGAGCCAGCCCTGCACCCGGGTCTCGCCGGCCGGCCGCACCGTCAGTGCTTCCGGCGGATTGATCGGGTTGGCATAGACATGCCGCCGCACCGTCGCCGGATCGGGCTCCGGCGAGTTGCGCGCGAACTCCAGCGCCTCCTGCACCACCTTGTCGATATGGCTTTCGATATCGGCGAGATCGTCGGCATCGGCGATGCCGTAATCCTCGACCAGGCGCTTCCTGAACATGTCGATCGGATCGCGCTTGATCCAGGCGTCGACCTCTTCCTGCGTGCGGTAGGTGCCGATCACCGGGTCGCCTTCGTGGTGCCCCACGGTGCGATAGGTCTTGGCTTCGATCAGCGTAGGGCCCTTGCCGGAGCGAGCGCGCTCGGTGGCTTCCTTCATCGCCAGCCAGACCGCGAACACATCGTTGCCGTCCACTGCGACGCCCGGCATGCCGTAGCTGTCGGCCTTGGTGGCGATCTCAGGGTTGAGGGTGATGGATTTGAGCGGCGTCGCCGTGGCGTAGAGGTTGTTCTCGCACACGAAGATCGCCGGCGCGTGGTTCACCGCCGCGAAGTTGAGCCCTTCGTGGAACGCCCCATGGTTGGCCGCGCCGTCGCCGAAAAAGGCCACGCCGATATCGTCGCGGCCTTGCGCCCGGGCGCTCATGCCGATGCCGACGGCGTGGCCGATGCCGGCCCCGACAATGCCATTGGTCCCGAACAGGCCGACCGAGCGGTCATAGAGATGCATGGTGCCGCCGCGACCGCCGCAGATGCCGTCGGCCTTGCCGAACAGCTCTGCCATCACTCGCCTGGGGTCGGCACCCTTGGCCAGCGCGTGCCCGTGTCCGCGATGCGTCGAGGTGACCCAGTCGGACCGGCGCAGATGCGCGCAGACGCCGACGCCGGTCGCTTCCTGGCCGATATAGAGATGCAGGAACCCGGGGGTTTCGCCCTTGCGGCACGCCACCTGTGCGACGCTCTCGAACTTGCGCAGCAGCACCATCTGCTCGAACAGGCCCATCAGCACCTGCTTGTCGGGCAGATTGCCCGCGCCAGCCTGCTGTGCGCCCTTGCGCATCGCCGAAATCGCCACCTCTGAGCCTCCCTGCGTCGTCCCGATTCCGGGTACTGTTCGCATCCTCACAATCGAGCATAGATTATAATAGCATAATGTCTAGGCGGAAAGTTCCTGTCGCCTCGATCGGCCGCGCGGGCTAGGAAAGGGGCGAATGAGGGAGGTTTGTCATGCCGTTATCGCCGCTTCGTGCGCGCCTCAAAACGGCGGCGCCGCTGCTGGCGCCGTTCTCGATCATCCCGTCGGTGGAGCTGGTCGAGTTGATCGCGCTCGCCGGCTATGACGGCATCATCCTCGATCTCGAACACGGCGCGCATGGCAGCGAAGCGCTCGGTCCGCTGATCCTCGCCGCCATGGCGCGCGGCATCTATCCGCTGGTGCGGGTGCGCAGCAGCGAGCCGACCGAGATCGGCGCCGCGCTCGATGCCGGCGCTGCCGGGGTGATCGTGCCGCAGATCGGCTCGCTCGCCGAAGCCGAGCGCGCCGTGCGGGCTGCCCGCTTCGCCCCCGATGGCAATCGTGGCGCCAACTCCTTCGTCCGTGGCGCCGACTATTCCGGCCGCGCCGAATGGTTCACTGAGGCCAACCGCGATGTCGCCGTGCTGCTGATGGTGGAAGGTGCCGGCGGCGTCGCCGCATTGCCGGAGATCCTGAAGCTCCCCACCCTCGACGGCATCTTCCTCGGTCCCCTCGACCTGTCGCATGCCCTCGGCGTGCCGGGCGAGATGGGCCATCCCAAGGTTGTCGCGACGATCGAGCAGGTGATCGATGCCTGCAAAGCCGCCGGCGTTACCACCGGTATCTTCGCCGGCACCAGCGAAGCCGCCCGCCGCTGGATCGCTCGCGGCGTGACGCTGGTGGGGGCAGGGGTGGATACGGCGCTGGTGCTTAGGGGGTTGAAGGCGGCGGTCGGGGAGCTGCGGGGCTAGGTCTAGCCAACCCACCGGCCCACACCTCCCCCTTGATGGGGGAGGCCGGGAGGGGGTGGGGCAGCAGGCTCGAAGGTGGTGTCTAGCGCTGCGCAGGTGCGCGTGGCCACCCCCCTCCCAACCTCCCCCACAAGGGGGGAGGTGCCGCTCCGTGTGTGCGGCGAGTCCTCAGACCGCCCCCGTCCGCCGCACTGTAGCATCCGGCCGCGTGAACAGCTCCTCCCGCAGTCGCATCCCAAGCCCGGCGCCATCGAGCGGCGCCACCCGGCCCTCGGTGACGGGCGGCAGGTCGGCGACGATTTCGGTGTACCAGCCGGTGAAATAGGCTCGCACCGCCTCCTGGTAGATGGCGTTCGGCAGCGTCGCCGATAGCGCGCAGCTGGCGGCATAGACGATCGGCCCGGTGCAGTCGTGCAGCGTCACTGGCAGCTCGCTCGCTTCTGCCATATTGGCGATCTTGCGTGCTTCCGACAGCCCGCCGCACCAGGCGAGGTCGATCATGATCACCGAGGCGGCGCGCTTGTCGATCAGCTGCTTGAACATCTGCCGCGAGGCCAGCCGCTCGCTCGCCGCGATCGGCGTTGAAGTGTGCCGCGCCAGCTCGGCCATCGCATCGAGTTCGTTGTAGCGGATCGGCTCCTCCAGCCACGCCACGTCATAGGGCTTCAGCGCCTCGGCGATACGCAGCGCCGGCGGCAGAGTCCAGAGCCCATGCAGCTCGACCATGATTTCCATGTCGCGCCCGACCGCGTCGCGGATCCGCTTGAACGGCTCCAGCGCCGTGTCGAGTTCGCTGAGCGAGATGCGGGTGCCGTTCGAGGCCTCAGCGGCGATGTCGAACGGCCAGATCTTCATCGCGCCGATGCCTTCGGAGAGGAGGCTCTTCGCCAGTTTCCCGGCGTCGAACCGCCAAGCCAGCAGGTCTTCATACGGCCCATCGTTCGAGTCGCCCGCCTGCAGCGACCAGTCCTCGGTGCGCTCGAACAGCGAGTTCTTCTTGCTGGCGCGGACATGCCTGTAGCCGGCGCAGGTATTGTAGATCGGCACCGACTGGTGCGTCCGCCCACCCAATAGCCGCCACAGCGGCTCGCCCAGCGCCTGACCGTAGATATCCCACAGCGCAATGTTCACCGCCGAGTTGCCGCGCACCTCGGCGCCGGAATCGCGCGCCCCGACATAGACGCTCCCCAGCGTCCGATCGTGCAGCTCGATATCGCGCGGGTCCTTGCCGATCAGGTAGGGCGCCACATTGTCATGGATGTAGCTCGCCACCGGTCCCGGCGCCCAGAAGGTCTCGCCGGTGCCGACGATCCCCTGATCGGTATGCACCCTGAGCCAGAACAGGAACGGGAACTCGGCGATCGTCAGTGTCTCCAGTGCGGTGACTTTCATTTGAACCCTCCCAAGCCCGTTGACAGTCATTTATGGTACCGGTATCAGTCGCGTCAAGACGTCCCGGGGGAGGCTGCAGATTTTGGCTCAGAGTACGAACAAGGCGATCCTGAAGCGCGCTTTGGTGACCGGGGCCGCCGGCGGCTTGGGGCGAGAGGTTGCCATCCAGCTGGCGGCTCGCGGTTGCGCCGTCGGCATTGCCGACATCAACGCCGCCGGCGCCAGCGAAACGGCGCGACTGGTCGAAGCCGTCGGCGGGCAGGCGCTGGAGATCGTCGGTGATTTCACCCTCGAGGGGGCGCCCGAAGCGGCTGTCGACAAGGTGGTGGCGCGCTGGGGCGGCATCGACGTCCTCGTCAACAATGCCGGCTACGGCGTCATCGAGCCCTTCCTCGAGTCGAGCTACACATCCTGGACCCGCACCCTGGCGCTCAACGTCACGGCGCTTGCCATGGCATCGAAGGCTGCCGGCCGGGTGATGCGCGAGCAGCGCGCCGGCCGCATCGTCAACATCACTTCGCCGGGCTCGCGCATGGCGCTGCCCGATTACACCGCCTACACCGCCAGCAAGGCCGGAGTGGATTCGATCACCCGGGCGCTCGCCGTGGCGCTGGCCCCCTATGGCGTGCTGGTAAACTCGCTGGCGCCCGGCATGATGGACACCGAGATGCAGCGCTCGACCGAGGTTGAGCTGGCCCGCGTCAATGGCCGCAGCAACGACCTCCAGGCCTTCCTCGACGAGCGCACCCGCCGCGTGCCGCTGGGCCGTCGCGCCGAGATCGCCGAGGTGGCGGGGTCGGTGGTGTGGCTATGCCTCGATTCACCGCCCTACATGACCGCCGAGCGGCTCAACATGTCCGGCGGCCTCGACAAGGATTGACCTGATGACCCGCAACTCGCCTCCGGCCGAGGCCGATGTCGCCGCGCTCAAGGCACGCGCCACCGCGCTGCGCCGCCACATGCTGACCATGGCCCGCGGCCAGGGCGCCGGCTATATCGGCCAGGGCCTCGGCATCGCCGATGCGCTCACCGCGCTCTACTTTCACGAGCTGCGCTACGACCCCGAGAACCTCGGCTGGGCCGACCGCGATCGCTTCCTGTTATCGACCGGACATTACTCGATCGCGCTCTGGGCCGCCCTCGCCGAAGCCGGCATCATTCCGGTGGCCGAACTCGTCACCTATGGCGCCGACAACAGCCGGCTCGAGATGTCGACGCTCGATACGACACCCGGCGTCGAGGTTATCGGCGGCTCGCTCGGCCATGGCCTGGGGCAGGGGGTCGGGCAGGCACTCGGGCTGCGGCTCGATCGTTCGGAGGCCCGCGTCTTTGTCGAGCTCTCCGATGGCGAAATGCAGGAAGGCTCGACCTGGGAGGCGGCAATGTCCGCCAGCCATTTCCGGCTCGATGGGCTGGTGGCGCTGGTCGACTGCAACGGCATCCAGGCTGATGGCCCGGTGGTGCTCGACATGGAGCCGGTGGCCGACAAATGGCGGAGTTTCGGCTGGGAGACTTTTGAGATCGACGGCAACGACATGGATGCCGTGGTCGCAACGCTCGCCAGGGCCCGTCAGCGCAACGGCAAGCCAAAGGCCATCGTGCTCCGCACGTTGCCGGGCAAAGGCGTCCGGCGCATCGAGCAGAGCGAGAAGTCGCATTTCTTCCGCGTCGATATCGGCCAGTGGGACTCGATCATCGACGAGTTCGAGCACAGCGTGGGAGCCGGGCAATGAGCCGCGCCATGGAAGCCGGCCGTACCCTGGCGATGGGTGAGAACGAAGCCGCCGGTGGCGGCCGGCAATCGGTCGATGCGCCATTCGGCAGGGCGTTGGCCCGCCTCGGGCAACAGCGGCAGAACATTGTCGGGCTCACCGCAGATCTCGGCAAATACACCGACATTCACCCGTTCCGCGACGCGCATCCGGACCGTTTCTTCAATGTCGGCATGGCCGAGCAGAACCTCGTCGCGGTGGCGGCCGGCCTCGCCCGCACCGGCAAGCAACCCTTCGCCACCACCTATGGCGTGTTCGCCAGCCGTCGCGCTTTCGATTTTGTCGCCATTGCGTTGGCCCACTCCAATCTCGACGTGAAGATCATCGCCGGCCTGCCCGGGCTAACCACCGGCTATGGCGGCACGCACCAGGCGATCGAAGATCTGGCGCTGATGCGGATGATCCCCGGCCTCACCATCATCGATCCGATGGACGCCACCGAGATCGACGCCGCCACGGTAGCGATGTCGGACCATCGGGGGCCGGTTTACATGCGCCTGTTGCGCGGCGCCGTGCCGGTGGTGCTCGAGCCCGGCTACAAGTTCGAGATCGGCAAGGCGCGGCAGCTGCGTGACGGCGAGGATGTCGGCATCATCTCGACCGGCCTGATGAGCGAGCGCGCCATCGACGCCGCGGCCCTGCTCGAAAAGCGCGGCATCTCCGTCGCCGTCCTGCACGTCCCAACCATCAAGCCGTTCGACGCCGAAACCGTCGCCGAATTTGCTGCGTCGGTTGGCAAGGTGGTGACCGCCGAGAACCATGTGATGGTCGGCGGGCTTGCCAGCCTGGTGGTCGAGACCTTGTTCGATGCCGGGATAGCGAAGAAGGTCACCCGCATCGGGCTGCCCGACCGTTACATCGAATGCGGCGCCGTCCCGACCCTGCAGCAAAAGTATGGGCTGACGGTCGAGGCGGTGGTTGAGAGGATAGCGGGGCTAAGTTGAAGCACACACCGGGTCATTCCCGCGAAAGCGGGAAACTCCGTTTGCGGTGTCCGCTGCGCACGCAGAAAACAGAGGTTCCCGCTTTCGCGGGAATGACCCGGTGAAAGGACGGCAAGTCCACGGGTTGTGAGGAGTCGAGCATGAAAATCACCGAGATCGAAACCTTCACCGTCGGCGCCGGCTGGAAGAACTGGCTGTTCGTCAAAGTGCATACCGATGCCGGTATCTACGGCATCGGCGAGGGCACGCTGAACGGCTTCATCGCCACTACCGAGGCCGGGGTGCATGAGCTGAAGCACCTCGCCATCGGCCAGGACCCGCGTCGCATCAGTGCGCTGTGGAAGCGCATGCTCGACAGCGTGTCGCTCGATGGCGGACATATCCATCGCACCGTGATGGCGGCGGTCGAAGTCGCCTGCTGGGATATCCTCGGCAAGAGCCTCGGCGTGCCGATCCACCAGTTGCTCGGCGGCCAGGTGCGCGACAGCGTGCTCGGTTACGCCAATGGCTGGTACCGCACCGAGCGGACTCCCGAGCACTTCCTCGAGGCGGCGAAAGCCGTGCTCGCCAAGGGCTTCAAGGCGTTCAAGCTCGATCCCTTCGGTACCGCGCAGGGCTTCATCTCCCGCGAGGAGCTGGAGCTCAGCTACGATATCTGCCGCAAGCTGCGCGACGAGCTGCCCGCCGACACCCGCATCCTGATCGACGTGCATGCCCGCTTCACCGAAATCGCGGCGATCAGGGCGGCCGAGCGCTTCGACGACCTCGATATTTACTGGTGGGAGGAGCCGACTTCGCGGGATCGACAGGAGACCGTGCATGAGGTGGCGCATCGCTCGCCCATCCCGGTGGCGACCGGCGAAATGTTCGACACGGTCGGCCAGTTTTACGCGCTCGCCGCCGGCGGTGGCGTCAACATCTTCCAGCCCGAACCGATGTCGCTGGGCGGCATCGGCCCGTCCATGCAGGTGGCCAACCTGGCGCTGGCGCATGGCAGCCACATCGCCCCGCACCAGAGCGGTGGACCGGTGGCGACGGCGGTCTGCCTGCAACTCGCCGCGGCAGTGCCGAACTTCCTGATCCAGGAACATTTCGACGCCTTCAACGACGCCTGGACCTTCGACCTCGTCACCTGGCGGCCAACCATCGATCCCAGGAACGGTCACCTGTCGCTCCCCGACGCGCCGGGCCTCGGCATCGACCTCAACATCGACGCCATCAAGCAGCACCCGTACGACCCGCAAGCCTATCTCAATGTGCACGCCGAGGGCTGGGAACAGCGGCTGGGGACGGACGCGCAGAACAAGGCGAAGGGTAAGCGCTAGCCTGCCGGTGCCTATGGCCCACCCCCCTCCCAACCTCCCCCACAAGGGGGGAGGTGCCGTTCGGTGTGTGGGGTACATTCCCGCCAGTTCGGCCGGCCCCCACCTCCCCCTTGATGGGGGAGGCAAGCGAAGCTTGTCGCGTCAGCGACTTAGCGAAGCTAGGAGGGGGTGGGGCCACACACGCTATGCAGCGCCTAAGCACTCTCCCGATCAACAATCTCGAACCCCAGGCTGGTGATCGTCGCGAGCTTCTGCTTGCCGCCCAACCGGTCGAGCAGTTGCCGCACGGCGCGCCGGCCCATCTCGTAGCGGTTCACCTTCACCGTGGTCAGCGGCGGGTAGAGCTGCGCCGCGAGGTCCATGTCGCCATAGCCGGCAATGCCGATCCGGCCGGGGATCGCCCAGCCGCGGCGGTGGCATTCCTGCACCGCGCCGATCGCCAGGGTGTCGGAGGAAAAAAAGATCGCGTCGATATCGGCGTGCCGTTCGGTCAGCGTCACCAGTGCCTCGGCGCCGCCGGCGGCGGTGATCGGCACTTCCACTTCCAGCGACGCGTGGTTCTCGATGCCGAGCTCGGTGAGCGCCGCATGGTAGCCGGTGCGCCGCTGTTGCAGCCGGTCATTGCCGTGGATCGGGGTCGAGACGAACCCGATGCGCTTATAGCCCTTGGCAGCCAGGTGCATGGTCATGGCGTAGGCCGTCTCGAAGTTCGAGACGCCCACCACCATGTCGATCGGCTGCCGCCCCTTGATCTCGGAAATCTCCACCACCGGCGCGCCGCTCGACACCAATAGCTGACGCGCCACCTCGCTCTGCACGAAGCTCTGCAGGATCATGCCCGCCGGCCGCCAGCCGAGCAGGGTGCGGATCGAGGCTTCCTCGGCTTCGGTGGTGAACTCGCCCTGCACCAGCAGCATCGAGTAGCCGCCCTGCTGGCACTCGTCCGACATGCCCTGCACCTGTTCGGCGATGCCCGAGTTGATCAGCGGCGGCACCACCGTGCCGATGATCCGGCCATTGCCCTTCATGCTCGAGGCCAGGCGGTTGGGCACGAACCCTGCCGCCTCGATCGCTTCGAGCACCTTGGCGCGGGTCGCCGGGGCGACCATGTCTGGGTTCGAGAGCACGCGCGACACGGTCATCGGCGCGACACCGACCCGTTTGGCGATCTCGCGCACCCCCAACCGCTCCAGCGGCTTCTTGTCGCCGCCGTCTTCCGACCTGGCCATGCGCTACTCCCGAAAACGCGCGGAATCATAGTCGTCACAATCGCTTCGCGCCAGCACTGGTTCCGGTACCATTTCCTTTGACGTTAGCGGATGGTTCCGGTACCATAACCGCAGATCGTGGCTCACAGGGCAACTGGTCAGACCAGTGCACGAGAGGTCTTGACACTTATAATAGTATAATAGCTGATTAGGGCACGGCGAAGCGCTGACCGGATCACTCCGCAACAGCGCCGCCGCTCAGGGAGGAAAAGCATGAACAGCGCGGCGCCCGCCACGACCGAGCAACCGACCACGCCTTCGTTGCGCAACCGGCTGATCTCCTTCATCGCCATCGGCGAGGTGGGGGTGATCGCGGCGCTGCTGCTGCTGGTGGCGTTCTTCTATGTCCTGCAGCCGGCCTTCCTGTCCGAGCGCAACATCCGCGCCATCCTCAACGTCGTGTCGTTCGTCGGCATCATCGCCATCGGCCAGACCATTCTGCTGGTGGCCGGCGAGTTCGACCTGTCGGTCGGCTCCGTCGCCGGCGTCTCGGCGGTGATCGCCGCGCAACTGATGACGGCGCTCGCCTGGCCGGTGCCATTGGCCATTCTCGGCGGCATGGGCGTCGGCGCCCTGATCGGGCTGATCAACGGCATCATCGTCGTCAAATTCAGGATCCCGGCCTTCATCCAGACCCTGGGCATGCTGTTTATCGGCCAGGGGCTGATCCAGCTCGTCACCGGCGGCTACCCGGTCTACCCGTTGCCCAAGGAAGTCTCCGATTTCGGCATGAGCACCTTTGCCTTTGGGCTGGGCTGGAGCTTCGCCTTCTTCATCGTCGCCGCCATCGTCGCCGATTTCGTGCTGCGCCGCACCGTGCTCGGCCGCAACCTCTATGCCACCGGCGGCAACCCCGAAGTGGCGCGCCTCGTCGGCATCAACACCACCATCTACAAGATCGGCGCCTTCATCACCGTCGGCGCGCTCTCGGCCGTGGCCGGCATGTTCGTCATGGCGGACCTGCAATCCGGCACCACCTCGATCGGCTCGGGCTGGGAGCTCATCGTCATCGCCGGCGTGGTGGTTGGCGGCGTCAGCCTGTTTGGCGGCGCCGGCACGATTGCCGGCGGCGTGGTCGGCATCCTGATGCTCAAGGTGGTGCAGTCCGGCCTCGTGGTCATCGGCGTCAACTCCAACTGGCAGCAGATCGCGGTGGGCGTGATCATGGTGCTGGCGGTCGGTCTCGACATCCTGCGCCGCCGCTACTTCACCGTCGGCGCCGGCGCCAAGACCGCAGCAGCTAAGAAATCCGACAGCAAGACATCCGGCGCCTGAGGGGGCGCCCGCACAACCGTTCACGCCACGCGGCAACCCGCGGGCCAATGGAGGAGAGGAACCATGAACATCTCGAAGAGGACACTGGTGAAAGGCCTGCTCGGCGCAGCGGCGCTGCTTGCGAGCTTCGGCACCGCCGGCGCCAGCTATGCCCAGGACGTCAACCTGCTCTGGGTGCAGGCGATGAAGGATCACCCGGTGCATCGGCTGATGCAGGCGGGCTTCCTCGATAAGTGCAAGGAGCTCGGCTACACCTGCGAAGTGGTGGGCGACCCCTCTGCCACCAACTGGGATATCCCGGCCACCCTGCCGCTCGCCGAGGCGGCCCTGTCGCGCACCAAGTTCAACGCGGTCGGCGTCTACGGTCCCGATCCGGCGATCTACTCCTACATCACCAAGCTCGCCAAGGAGGGCCTGCCGGTCGTCACCTGGCACGTGCTGCCGCCTGAGGGCACTGTCGATGGCCTGAAGGCCGCCGCCGCGCAGGATATCGCGGCCGCCGGCACCAATGCCGCCATCGCCATCGGCGACAAGCTGGGCGGCAAGGGCACCGTCGCCCTCACCCAGGGCGCCTCGAACGACACCGAAAACGCCATGTCGGACGCCTTCCGCAAGACCATTGCGGAAAAGTACCCGGACATCAAAGTGCTCGAGACCCAGATGGAAGGGTTCGAACCTTCCGCTGCCGAGGGCAAGGCCATCGCCATCCTCCAGGGCAATCCTGACGTCACCGCCGCCTTCGGCACTACCGGCAACTCGATCCAGACCTGGTCGGGCGCGGCCCGCAAGGCCGGCCGCGACGTGGTGATCATCGGCATGGACTACATCCGGCAGAACCTTGACCTGGTGAAGTCCGGCGCCGCCTACGGCATCGTGGCGCAGCCACTCTACGAGGAAAGCGCCAAGGTCGCCGAACTGCTCGGCGCTTTGGCCAAGGGCGAGACTGTCGAGTACATGAACGTGCTGCCCTCCAAGGTCATCACCGCGGCCGATCTCGACCCCTACTACGCCATGCTTGAAAGCGCCGGCCAGTAAACCGGCTCTCCCGCCGCGCCGGCCTTCCCTGACCCGGAGGCCGGCGCGGTCTCCTACCGAATAGGTCAACCAAGGCAGCCCCATGGACCCGATCTTTTCTGCCCGCGGCATCGTCAAGGCCTTCGCCGGCGTGCAGGCGCTGCGCGGCGTCGATTTCAACGTGCTGCCCGGAGAAATCCATGCGTTGCTGGGCCAGAACGGCGCCGGCAAGTCGACGCTGGTGAAGATCCTCAACGGTGTCCATCCGGCCGGCTCCTACACCGGCGAGATCACCCTCGCTGGTCAGCCGGTGAGCTTTGCTTCGCCGGCCGCGGCGCGCGCCGCCGGCGTCGGCTACGTGCCGCAGGAGATCGAGGTGCTGGAGCAGCTCTCGGTGGCTGAGAACGTCTTTGCCGGCCATACCGGGCTGGGCGAAGGCGTGCTGATCTACCGACACAAGCTCGAGGAGCGCACCCGCGCCATCCTCGATGATCTCGGTCTTGCGATCGATCCCAAGGCCATCGTCGCCTCGCTGACCTCGGCCCAACGCCACCTGGTGATGATCGCCCGCGCCCTGGCACTGAAACCGCGCGTGCTGATGCTTGATGAACCGACCGCGTCGCTCTCCGGCACCGAGGTCGAAGCGCTGCTCGAGGTGCTGCGCCGCTTGAAGCGGCAGGGCGTCACCATGATCTACATCACCCACCGGCTGCCCGAAGTGCTCGCCGTCTGCGACCGCGCCACCGTGCTGCGCGATGGGCGCGTTGCCGCCGAGCTTGGGCGCGAGGAATTCGAGGAAGACCGCTTCATCTTCGCCATGTCGGGCCAGCGGCTGCAAAAGCTGTTCCCGCCGCACGAGGCGCCGGTCGGCGCACGCCCCATGCTGAGCGTCGAGCACTTGAGCGTCGCCGGCAAGCCCGGGGCCATCTACGGTGCGCGCGATGTCAGCTTCTCGGTGGCAGCGGGCGAGATCGTTGGCCTCGCGGGCCTCCTCGGTTCGGGCCGCAGCGAGATTTTGCACGGCATTTTCGGCCGCGTCCCCGCCGAGGGCACGGTGAAGGTCGATGGCCAACCCATCACCATCCGTTCGCCGCGTGATGCACGCGACGCCGGCATCGCGCTCCTCACCGAGGATCGGAAGCGCGACGGCCTGCTGTTCAATCTGCCGGTCGGCGCCAACATCACCATCGGCAATCTCGACCCGCTCTCTGCCCGCGGCATGGTTCGCGGCGAGCGCGAGCGCAGCGCCATTCTCGAAGCGATGCGCCAGCTCAACGTCAAGGCGTCGTCGCCGCAGGCCTCGGTCGCCCACCTCTCGGGTGGCAACCAGCAGAAGCTGCTGTTCGCCCGGGTGCTGATGCGCGCCCCAAAAGTGCTGCTGCTCGACGAGCCGACCAAGGGCGTCGATGCGGCGACCCGGCAGGAGATCTACCGTCTCGTCGTCGAGCTCGCCAACAAGGGCGTGGCGCTGGTCGTCGTCTCGTCGGAGCTCGAAGAAGTGCTCGGCCTCTGCGACCGCTGCCTCACCATCGCCGATGGCCGCATCGTCGACGCTTTCAGGCGCGGCGAAGGTGGTGAAGATCGCGTGCTGCGTGCGGTGGCTGCGGCGCAGGCGGAAACGGTGCGGGCGGCATCTTAGGTCCACCGCAGTTGGTGGTGTCGCCTTCTCCCCTTGTGGGAGAAGGTGCCCGAAGGGCGGATGAGGGGTATCTCTCCGCGCACTCCGCCGCTCGTCGCTTCGCTCCGATCGCGCAGCCTTTGGCTGCGGCCCCCTCATCCGGCCTGTCGGCCACCTTCTCCCACAAGGGGAGAAGGCGATCGCCGCACCATCAGGCGCCTAGATCCGAAACGGCTCGAACCGCAAAGTCCCCTCAGCACTCTCGCCCGGTGCCAGCACCATCACCCCATCCTCCGGATCGCCGAACCCATCCGGCCGGTTGAACGCACCCGATGCGTTGGTCTGCGGCTCGACGCAGAACACGTTCAGCGCCGGATCGGCGTAGAACATCACGTGCTTGTAGGGCGCATCGCCCTGCATGGTGATCCCGGCGCCACGGCTTGGGAAGCGCAGCGTCGCGCTGCCGTCCCAGCCGCCATAGTCGCTGCAGCGCCAGTAGATCGGCAGCGGCGCGGCCGTGTTGAAGGATACCTCGGGCGGCAGCGACACCCGCTGCCCGATCATCCCTTCCGGCTCGTTCAGGTGAAAGCTCGTGGCGCCGAACTGCAGCGTCGTATCCGCATCCCGGTCGAACCAGGGGTGATGCCCGAAGCCGAACGGCATCCGGCGTTCGCCTGAATTGGTCACCCGCGTCACCAGTTCGAGCCCCGTATCGGTCAGCGTGAACCGCTGCTCGGCGCGATAGGAATAGGATGAGGGGTCGGCCACCTCCAGCGTCAGGACCGCGTGTCCGGGGGCCGACTGCTCCGCCGCCCATGGCCGGTGCCAGGCAGTGCCGTGCACGTGGTAGATTTCCGGCGGGTTGTTCGCGGCAAAGTCATAGCGCCGGCCTTCGAACGTGAAGGCATTGCCGCCGATCCGGTTGGCGAACGGGATCATCGGAAAGGACGCGACGCCCAGCACGTTGCCGGCCTGGCGGTTGGCGTCCGAGAGCGGCCGCATCACATCGATGCCGTCGATCCGGAAGCGCGCAATGCTGCCGCCGATCGCCGGTGCGAGATCGATTGCCAGCGTCCCGGCCCTGAGTTCGAGATGCTCAGAAATTGCGGCCATAGCCGGCACTCCATCCCCCGTCGACCGACAGCATCTGACCCGTGGTGTAGCTGTTGAGCGGGTCGCAGAAGAACAACGCCGTGTCTGCAACCTCGGCCACCGATCCCGGCCGCTTCACCGAGGCATGCCCGATCATTGCCGCATCGCCAGCCACCAGCGGTTCGCCGATGGCGCCGACGCCCAGCGCGTTGACCAGTACATTCGGCCCGAGTTGCATCGCCATGGTGCGCACCGTCGCCAGCACCCCGGCCATTGCCACCGAAAACTCGGCATGCCGCCGCATCGGCATCCCGGCTGCGGCTGAAACGAGAAACAGCACGCGCCCGCTGCCGCGCGCGAACATCGCCTCGCCCGTCGCCCTGGCCGACAGCAGCTGCGCCGCCGGATCGTAACCGGCAACCGGCAGCAGCGGCAGTGACACGATCAGGATGTCCGGCACCGGCGCCACCGCGCCAACCGTCGCGCCATTGCTCCTCAGCGCGTCGAGCACTGCAATGGCGACCGCGTTCTGCTCGCCGCGCAACTCGACAAATGTGTTCTGGAGTTCGATCCGCATCTGCCGCCTCACATCATGTAGCCGGCGGTCCAGCCGCCATCGACGGCCAGCACCTGGCCGTTGATGTAGCTGGCGCCGGGCGAGCTCAGAAACAGCACCGCCTCGGCGATTTCCTCGGGCGTGCCGGGGCGTCCGAGCGGCAAATGCTGCATGAACTCGGCGGTGCGTCCGGCGAACTTGCCGTCCGCGCCATAGAACAGCGAGCGCGTCCCCTCGGTCATGATCGAACCCGGCGCGATGGCATTGGTGAGGATGCCCTGCGGCCCTAGTTCCAGCGCCATCGAGCGGGTCATGTGGATGATGCCGGCCTTGGCCGCGACGAACGGGCTTTGCAGCCGCATCGCCGCCAGCCCTACGACCGAGGCAATGTTGATGATCCGTCCGCCTTCGCCCTGTTTGACCATCGGCTGCAGCGCCGCGTGGCTCATCAGGTAGAGGCCATCGAGGTCGATACGGGTAATGCGCTCCCACTCCTCGAGCGGAAACGTGTCGATGTTGACCCGGTGCACGAAGCTGTTGACCCCGGCATTGTTGACCAGGATGTCGATCCGGCCGTAACGGGCGATCGTCTCCGCCACGCCGGCCTCGGCGGAGTCACGGCTCGAGATATCGATCACTGCCGCCATCGCGCCGGGGAGCGTCGCGGCGTAGGCTTCGGCCCCCTCACGATTGATGTCGGCGACCACGACGCTGGCGCCATTGTCGCTCAGCCGCCGCGCGATGGCACGGCCGATCGCGCCCGCCGCGCCGGTGACCAGGGCCACCCGCCCGTTCAACTCCACCTGCATTGGCACGACTCCTCCAGCCCCGCGCCAATGCTATTATAATATCTGGTGCGAAGCGGCAATTGCGCTTTGGGCTAAGGGGGGAAGTACGAGTCCCGCGCCCAGGGTTCCGAAGCCGGTCGAGGGCACCAAAGTCACCCCACCCATGACGTCACCCCGGCCTTTGCCGGGCGCCACCGTGCGCGGGGAAATTTCGGTGCCAATGGAGCGGCAGCGGGAGCAAGACGTAGAATTCGCGGACCGCTCAATTCGCCCGTAGCAGCGTCAGGCCCAGCGGTTCGCCGTCGGCATTGAACGCCTCACGCTCGCCGGTCACCGAGTCGCGATGCCATTCGGCCACTGCGCCCGCCTTGAGGTGCAGGTGAAAATCCGACCGCATCACGTTGATGAAGCCCATTGCCGGCTTTACCGTCTCGATGGTGCCGCGCCAGAACTGCTGGAAGCCGGGCCGCCTGAAACCGATCACCACTTGCGCCTGCGCCGCCTGTGCGTCTTCGAGCGGCAGCCGGCCGGGGTCGGTTTCGCTCGCCTCGATGCGCTCGCCCGGTGGCGTGTCGGGCTTGGCGTCAATCGCCGTGCCGGCGCCGAGCGGCGCCACGGCCGCATCGAACGGCTCGATCCCGTCGAACCCGACAATGCCGCAGATATAGCTGCCATCGGCACGGTTCAGGTCGATGCGCGGATAGGCCTTGTCCTTCATCACGCTGGTGCGGTCGACGATGATCTCGGCAACGCTCGCGAGCTCGATCCGGCTCTCGTGCTCGGCGCCGCCGATCACCGCCCAGCCGTCCTCGAAGCTGACGCTCTCGACGGCGCCGATCCGTTCGTGCGTGGCGCCGAGGTGTCGCGCCGTCACCATCAGCCTGCCGATCGCGGGCAGGGTGGCGAGCACGTCGCGAGCGCTGGCATCGAGGCGGGCCCGGGGCAGGGAACGAGGCAAAGGGGCTAACGTGTCGAGCATTGCAGAGGTCCTTAGGCAGGTACGGGTTCGAGAGGTGTGGCGGGAGCCGTCGGAGCGACGCCCAGTTCCACGGTGGTGAGCGCGCCGAGGCCCTGGGGCTTGCGATGGGCGACGACGATGAAGGCAGTCTCCGGCAGTTCGCGCCGCAGCAGTGTCAGGAGCTCGGTCTCGGCGGCGACATCGAGCGCGCTGGTCGCTTCATCGAGGAAGGCGAAATCCGGCCGATGCAGCAGCAGTCGCGCCAGTGCCAGCCGCTGCAACTCGCCACCCGACAGCCCACCCGTGCCGGCCTCGCCGGTGCCGAGGGCCACGTCGAACCGATTGCCGAGGCCCACGGCCTCGAGCGCTGCCTCGCGCGCTTCCGGCGAGAAGGCCTCGGCCCTCGCCGGATAGGACACCGCATCCATGATGTTGCCGATCGGCACATAGGCGCGTTGCGGCAGGAACAGCATGCTGCCCCGAGGCGTCTCGATCCGGCCATTGGCGTGCGGCCAGAGCCCCGCGATCGCCTTGACCAGCGTGGTCTTTCCCAGCCCCGAGGCGCCGGCCAGCCACGCGGCTTCACCCGGCGCGATGGTGAGCTCCTTCACCCCGAGCAGCGCCCGGCCATCCGGCAGCCTCAGCTCGAGCCCCGAGATCCGCAGCGGGCCGTTACCCCCTTTGACCACCGATGCTGTCCCGTCATCCGTCGAGCGGAGGAAGCCGTCGAGACGGGAGGACGCAGCGACCAGATCGGCAAGGTCACGATACGAGAAGATGAACCACGAGAGGGTGGTGACGACGCTCGAGAACGCCGTACTCACTTCCATCAGCCCGCCGAAATTGACGCTACCGGCGAGGAAGGCGGGCAGGGCTACGAATAGCGGGATGCGCAGCACGGTGTGCTGGTAGGGGTAGGTGAAGCAGCTGAGGATCAGCTCGCGATTGATCAGCCGGCGCCAGTTTCCCATGATCCCGCCGAAGCGGTTGTCGAGCGTGCGGCGCTCGGCGTCTTCGCCGTTGAGTAGCGCGATCTCGTCGACGTTCGAGCGCATGCGGGCCAGAGCAAAGCGGAAGTCTGCTTCGCGGCGTTGCTGCTCGACATAGAGCTTCTTCAGCGGGCTGCCGAGTACATGCGTCAAGAGCGAGCAGAGCCCGACATAGACGAACGCCGCAACCAGCATGTAGCGCGGGATCTCGAAGTCGATACCGATGAAAGCAAGCGACAGCGGGAACGACGACAGCTGCCAGAGCAGCGCCACATAGGAGAAGATGGCGACGATATTGGTGATGAGGTCGAGCGCCTCGCTCAGCATGCCGCTGACGAACAGCCGGCAATCGTCGGCGATGCGCTGGTCGGGGTTGTCCACCCCGCTGCCATCGGCCATCCGCCAATAGGCCTTGCCACGCAGCCAGCGGTCGCGCACCGCTTCGGTCAGCGATTTGCGCCAGCGGATCAGCACCAGCTTGTTGAGGTATTGCGAGCTGAGCTCACGGATCGAGTTCAGCAGCACTATGACGCCGAAAATGCCGATCTGCGTCAGCGCCGCCTTGGCATCGACCGCCTCGAGCGCCGAGTAGAAATCCTTGGTCCAGGAGATGATCCTCAGCGTCGCATAGACGCCGGCCAGCTTCAGCGCCACCACGGCAGCGAACAGCACCAGCCCGAGCTTGCCGCCCCGCCCGCTGATGCAGAGCCCCAGAAGGCGCCAGAACTGGCCAAGCACGCGGATCATGACGAGGATCTCCGGACAAAAAAGAGCGGGAGAGTCATGGACGAGGCCCTCCCGCGGAGTAGGTGTGACTAGAAGGTGACCTTGGCCCCGACCTTGAACGTGCGGCCCGGCGCGACCTGCTGTTCCAACGGGTTCACATTGCCCACTGCCGGGCTGTCCGGTGTGTTGGCGTATCCGGTCAGGGTGTTCGGGAAGTAGCGGGTATCGAAGATGTTCTGGATGCCAGCGGTCAGCTCGATGTTCTCCGCCGGCTCCCACTTGGCGTGGGCGTCGAACACCGCGTAGCCTGCCGGCTTGAAGGCGTTGGGGTCGCTGCGCTCGGTGACACCGCTCGCGAAGGTACCGATGACCTCGAACTCGAGCCCGTTGTCAGGCAGCTCGTAGCGCAGCCCGGCCACCAGCGTCAGCGGCACCGCGCCGTCGAAGGGGGTCTCGGTCGACGAGCTGTTGGCCTGCTGCACGCCCTTGCTGTAGGTCAGGGTGCCCGAGGCGAAGAGGTTCTCGTAGACCTCGAACTCGGCACTCGCCTCGATACCCCACAGCTTCACCGTGTCGAGGTTGTCGTAGGTCACCACGTTCGACGGTTGGCCGGCGACCGGCGCGAAGCTGCGGATGAAGTCGGTGTACTCGCTGTAGAAGCCGCCGACCGACAGCCAGCCCTTTTCGAACTCTCCGCGGAAGCCCGCCTCGTAGCTCGCCACCGATTCCGGCCTGAGATTCGGGTTTGGGATCACCTTGTTGCCGCTGAAGATGTCGTTGACCGAAACGAACAGCTGCTGGCTGGTGGGCATTTTGAACCCCTCGCCATAGCCGGCATAGACCGACCAGCTGTCATCGAGCTCGTAGATCGCGCCGATCCGCTTTATCAGCCGGGTACTTTCCTGCACCTGGGGCACGAAGCCGGGTAGCGGCACGTAGTCGTCGTCGCCGGTTGGGTCGATCGAGTAGGTGGCGATGCGCACGCCGGGTGTTAGCGTCAGGCGCTCATCGAGGAGTTTGATCTCGTCCTGCAGGTAGAGGTCGGCGCGAACGGTACCCACCTCCGGGAAGTTGAAGCCCTGGTTGGGCGTCACGGTCACGGTGCCGGTGGTCACGTTGCGTGTGGTGTTGACGCCGTCGTAGCTCGACTGAGTGAAGTCGCCGTCGAACCCATAGGTGAGGTTGTGCGACATGCCGAGCAGCTCGAACGACGAGTTGAGCTGCACGTCTGCCTCGAGGAAGGTCTCGCCGTAGTCGCGCAGCTGGTTGCGCTCCTCGGTGCGAAGCGCGTACTTGCGCACCTGGTTGCTGTCGGTGATGCGCCGTTGCGGCGAGTAGGAAATGTTCCACTTCACCGAGTCGAGCCAGTCCGCGCCGACCTCCCACTCATGCCCCAGCGCCAGCCGGTAGCGTGTCATGTCCAGGTCGCGGATGTAGCTCACGCTGTCATAGGTGCCACCCGCTGTGTTGGTGCCACCGGTCGGTACGCCAGTCGTCTCAGTCGAGTCCCAGACCTGGTTGACCTCGGTGTTGCGGTCAAAGAACTCGCCGGTAAGGGTGAACTGATGCGCGTCATCAGGCGTCCACACGGCCTTGAGCAGGCCGTTATAGATGCTCGTATCGGCGGGGAAGAGTTTGTCGCAGCGGAAGGAGGCTGGGCGCGTGCAGCCCCAGATGCCACCGTTGGGGTCGGCCTTGGTGAGCTTGGGCTCTTCCGCGCTCATGTGTCCGAGGCTGCCCAGCACCTGCAGGCCGTTGCCGAAGTCGTACGCCCCCGTCACCTGCTTGCGGAAGCTGTTGTCGTAGCTGTCCCAGGCGGTCTTGACCTCGACTGCCCATGGCTTGTCCTGCCCTTCGAGCAGGTCGGCGGGGTCGCGCGTCCGGAACGACACCGTTCCGCCTAGCGCATCTGAACCGGTCAGCACCGAATTCGGCCCCCGCACCAGCTCGACCGCCTTCATGTTCCACGGGTCGACGAAGTCGCGACTGCCGTCGGTGGTGATCTCCTGCACCCTGCTGCCGTCGACCAGCATCTGCACGCGATTGCCGCCGACACCACGGATGGTGAACGAGGTGAGTTGGCCCCAGGGGTTGGTAATTGAGGTCTGCCGCGTCACGGCGATGCCCGGCTCGTAGCGTACCAGGTCCTGGATATCGCGCACCTGGCGCTTCTCCAGCGTTGCCTGGTCGATCACCGTGATGGTTTGCGGTACATCCAGTACGTTCTTGCTGCCGCGCGAAGCGACGACCACGATCCGCTTGAGGATCGTCGTCTGCGCCGCGGTGAGTTGCTGCGACGCAACCGGCTGCGGAACTGCGCAGAGCAGCGCCACGACGCTGATGCCGATGAGATGCCAAGGTGAGATATTCGCGCGTGCCGATGCACGCGCGACATGCGGCCGATAAAGCATGCCTGCCCCCGAAAGAAACCAAAGTTGTTGGCTGGCTGTCGGCGCGCCGCACGCCGCTTGGCTTGCTGTTCCACGACCCGCTACGGGCCGGTGTTCACGCTCTATTAAAGTTGAGTATATGAGTCAACATAAAACGCTACTGGGCGAGTTCCGCCGTGCGGTTATAGGCGGCGGTGAAGCCGGCGAGCGACAGGGTCACAGTGACCGGCTGACCGTCGTCGACCTTCACGCCGGTAACCTCGAGGGTTGTCCCGACCTTCATGGCGCTGAGCGCCACCTCGTCGAAATCGAGCGGCACCAGGCATCCGGTCTCGACGCAGGTGAGGAACGGCCGGGCCTGCCCCAGTTGCTGGCCGTCGATGCCGAGCTGCACGCCGGCATCGAGGCTCAGCCCGAATGCGGTCAGCAACATCCCCTCGGCCTTGTTGCCGGTGGGCGCCGCCAGCTCGACCGCGACCAGCGCGCTGCCGGTCTGCGGGTTGCCTGCGGTCTGTGAAAACGCACAATCCTTGCCGGCTTCGACCAGCACGCAGTTCACCGTCCAACTGCCATGCGCCTCGTTGAGCGCCGAGGCGCCGCCCGGCAGGCTTGCCTGCTGCGCCAGTGCCGGTGATGCCGCGAGCAGCAGGGCGGCGGAGACCAGGGCCTTCATGACGCGGCCTTCGCGTCCTTCAGCGGCCGGTTGAGCGCCCGCCGCGCTTCGCCGGCCATCTTCACCAGCGTCATATGCAGGTCCTTGGACGAGGTGAGCTCACTCTCGAACCAGATGCGAAGGATGTCGTCGCCGTCGGCGAGGTCCATGCCTTCGGCATCGACCCCGATCAGCCGCCACTTGCCCGGCGCCGCCTTGGCGAAGTGCTCGGCATAGAGTCCGACGGCCTCGCCGTGGTCGTCGTTCATGTGCTCGATGGCGTCGGGCTCACTCGCCGCCAGCTCCGGATTGGCCGGGTTGGCATTGACGAGGTTGTCGCGGGTCAGTGCATAGGCGCGGCCGAACCCGGCATTGAATGAGGCGCTCTTCGGCTCCAGCCGGAAGTAGCGGAAATCGCCGAGGCCCGAATAGAGCTTGGCCTTCTGCTGGTGGATCAGGTAGCGCGTGTCGAGCCGCTGGTGCTCGGCGCTGTCACGCTCTACTTCGCGGGCTTCGCAGGCGATGGTGACGCGGGCATGCGCCAGCGGATCGCCTTTGCCGGGATAACCGATCAGCAGCGAGCAGCGCGGATCGGCGAGCAGGGCGCCGGTATGGGCGGCCAGCCTCGAGATCAGGATGATCGGCGCGCCGTCATAGTCGGTCGAGACCCCGACGCGGGTGGCGATCGGCCAGCCGGTCCCCGGTTCGATCGTCGCGATCGAACCCGAGCGTGCCGAGCGGATCAGCGTCTTGGCCTCGCGCACCGCATCGGCGGTGGTCTCGAGCAGCACGTCCTTCGTCTTTTCATCCATCTGCAAAACTCACTTCTTGAAATAGACCGGCACGGTGAACGACCAGCTCGATCGTCCCGCTGCCTCGGGAATCGGGGGAAAGGGCGCGGCGCGGTCGACCGCCGCCAGCGCGGCATGGTCGAGCGCATCGTTTCCCGAACTGCGGGCCAGCGCGACTTTCGTCACTGTACCACTGGCGCCGACGGTAAAGCTCACCAAAGCTTCGCCGGCATCGCCGCGCGCCTTCGAGGGGTACTTGGCGGCGCGGGTGACCTTGGCCTGCACCAGGCCGGGGTACTTGCTCGCCGCGGCGCTGCCGCCGTCGTTCTTCTTGCCGGCGCCGCCGCCCGATTTCTTGCTCGCCGCGCTGTCGGCTTCGGCGTTGCCGCCATTGCCAAGGCTCGCCTGCTTCGATGGCGGCTTCTTCTGCGGCTGTTTTTTCGCCTGCTTCGGCTTGTCGGTCGGCTGGTCCTTGGGCGGCTCTTTCACCGGCTCGGCCTTGGCTTCGGGCGGCTTCCGCACGATGCGCGGCTTGGGAATCGGCGCCACCTGCAGCTCGTCTTCGATCACCGGCGCGAGGCTTGCCGTTTCCAGCGGCTGCACCACGTCAACTGGCTTAGCCAGCGTCGGCGGGATCTGCTGGATCGCCGGCTCCGGCGTCAGCTGAGCTATCGTCGCGGTGCGTACCTCTTGGAGCGGATCGGACTGTGACGGCGCCACGCTGTCAGCAACCACCGTCGCTGCAGCATCCACCGTCTGCGGCATCGCCGCTTCGACCGGCGCGATCGGATCCGCCGCCGCGGTCAGCACCTCGGCCGAGGCAATCTCTTCACTCTCGGTTGGCGCGATCTCGGCCACCTCGACCGGCGCCGCCACGGCTTCGACTGCCTTGGCCGGCTCGGCCTCCGCCACCTCGAGCACCTCGGCCTCGGCAGTCTCCGGCACCGCTTCCGCCTCGACCTCGGCGCCAGCCGAGACCAGCGTCTCCGTCGCCTCGCTGATCTCCTCGGTCGGGTTGCTCGTCGCCGTGTCGACCGAGATGATCTCGACCGCCACCGATTCCGCCGCCGTCTCGTCGATCGATGGCTCGAGGTTCAGGAATACGAACGCCCCGGCGATCAGGCCGAGATGGATGCTGGCGGAGGCGAGGGCGGCCTTCTTCATCTTACTGTTCGCGCTGCTGGGTGATCAGCCCGATGCGGGCATAGCCGGCGCGGCTCAGATCGCCCATCACCTGCATGATCAGGCCGTAATCGGCGGTCGCATCGCCCCGGATGTAGAGCCGCTGCTGCGTGCCGGCGTCGCCCGCCGCTGCCGCCACCGAGCTCAGCAGCGTTTCGAGCGAGATCTCGTCCTCGCCGAGATAGACTTGGCCCTCAGGCTTCACCGAAATGGTGAGCGGCTTGGTTCCCTCGACCTTCATCTCCGGCGCGTTGGTCTGCGGCAGGTCGATCGGCACACCCGAGGTGAGCAGCGGCGCCGTCACCATGAAGACGATCAACAGCACCAGCATGACGTCAACCAGCGGCGTCATGTTGATCTCGCTGATCGCCCCACGTCGGCCGCGCCTCCCACGGGCACTCTGCAGCGACATGCTCATCAGGCATTCCCCCGCGCATCGAGCTGCCGCGACAGCAGCACCGAGACCCGGTCGGCGAACGCCTCGAGCCGGCCGATCAGCCGCCCGGCATCACCCGAAAGCTTGTTATAGGCGATCACCGCCGGAATGGCGGCCAAGAGCCCGAGCGCCGTGGCAAACAGCGCTTCGGCAATGCCCGGCGCCACCACCGCGAGGCTGGTGGATTTGGCCGCGGCGATCGAGGTGAAGGCGTTCATGATGCCCCACACCGTGCCGAACAGCCCGACGAAGGGCGCGGCGCTTCCCACCGTGGCCAAGAGCGACAGACTGCGATCGAGCTTCTCGCTCTCGGCCGCCACGGTCGTGTCGAGCACGATGCGCAGCCGCGCCTGCAAGCCGCCCGAATTGGCGGCATTGTCGGCATGGCTGCCGTTCCACTCTTCCATTGCCGCGGCAAACAGCGCCCCGAGCCCGGTCCGCGGGCCGTCCTTCAATCGTGCGTAGATCTGGGTCAGCGGCTCGCCCGAGGCGAAGATCTTGTCGAACGCCTTCATCTCGCGTCTGGCGCGGGCATAGTCGGCGGCCTTGGCGAAGATCACCGCCCAGCAGGCGATCGAGGCGAACAGCAGCCCCAGCATCACCGACTTCACCACCCAATCCGCCTGCATGAACAGCGCGAACATCGACATGTCGTGTGCCGCCGCGACCGGCTCCACCGCTTCGATCACCGTTTCCATCAGATGCCGAACTCCACGCCGTCGAGGCGCGACGCGGTGCTGAGGCCAGCGAGGCAGACCTTGGGATCGAGCCCCGTGCCCTCGCAGGCCACCACGTCATTGATCAGCACCCGGCTCACCTTGTCGCAGCCGAGCTCGCCGATATCGAACTGCAGCACCCGGGTCTTGCCCTCCGGCATCGCCTTGAAATCCAGAGACACCAGCCGCTCGATACCGCCGCCGGCGCCGAACAGCGCAATTTCGAAGGCCGAGCGGGTGAGCTCGGTGCCGAGCGTGTTGGTCGCGAGGAAGGTGACGCGGCAGCCGGTTTCGCTCGGGGTCAGCGCGTTCAGTTCGAGCGCCAGGCGAGGGGCTGGTGGAGCGTCCTGGGCCAGGGCCGGCGTGGCGCACAGCGTCGCCATCAGCAATGCATGGGTGAGGCGCATGGGCGCTCCTATTTGTTGAGGACGAGTTTGCCCTGCCGCGTGATCCGCAGCCGGTAGGTGAGGCCCTGGTGCGCAATGCCGATTTCGGTGGCGCCGCCGAACAGTTCCTCGGTGGTGAAGCTCGGCACGCCGACCTGAGCATCGGCCTTGGCCGCCGTCTCCGGCAGCGCCGTCATGTCCTCTGGATCCTCAAGTCGCACCCTGGTCACCCCGACCGCCTGCCGTCCGTTTAAAACATGAGTGTAGTTATCAGATTTAAATCGACACGCAAGCGCCACAATGTCGCCGGTTGCGGGGGAGGGGCCGGTGAGAACGCTTGGGAGCTCCGGTGCTGAGGGCAACGGACTGGCGCGGCGCGATGACCCGGCCGCCTTAGCTGGCAAGCCGCCGGATAGCCGTCTTCAGCGCCGCGATCCGGAAAATGGCGTTGGCGGCGCCGTAGCCGCGGTAGCCACGGCGCTCCACCACTTCGAAGAAAAATCCCTGCCCGAAGGTGGTGCTGTAGAGTTGCAGGTACTCGCCCCACTCGTCACGGTCGTAGAGGATGTTGTGTTTTCGTAGTCGGTCGGTGAACTCGGGCTCGAGGCCGAACCGGGCTTCCACGTCGTCGTAGTAGTTCGGCGAGATCTGCAGCGAGCGGAAGCCGTTGCTGTCGAGGGCGGCGGCGCTGGCGAAGATGTCGCTCGTTGCGAAGGCGATGTGCTGCACGGCCGACCCGAGCTTGTCGGCGAGGAAGTGGCCCGCGAGGGTCGCACTGTTCTCGGCGCCGTTCATGGTGATGCGGAGCGCCCCGGAGCTGTTCTCGATCACCTGGCTGCGGACCACCCCCGAGGGGTCGACGATATCCACCATCGGGGTTTTGTCGGCCAGAAAGATCGAGGTGTAGAACAGCAGCCAGGTCGGCATCTGGTCATAGGGAACGGTTTGCGCCAGGTGGTCGATGCTGTTGAGGCCGGCCACGCGCGGCAGTTCCTCGAAATCGAGACCGGCTGGTTCGAAATCGATCTGCTGAAACCGGCCGAGCTTACTGGTGCCATCGACGAGATAGAGCAGGCTTCCGCCGATGCCGCGGATGGCCGGGATCTCGAGTTCATCTGGCGCCACGGCTTGCTGGAATTGCTCGGCGCCCAGGGCAAGCGCCCGCGCCATAGCCGCGCCGGCGTCGTCGACGATGAGGGCCAGTGCATAGGCCGACGTTCCCTGCAACGTGAAGGCGGTATGCGCATAGCCGGAACCCTCGGTATTTATGATGATCCGGATCTCGCCCTGCTGGTAGAGGGTCACCTGCTTGGAGCGGTGCTCGGCGATCCTGGTGAAGCCCAGCGTGGTCAGCAGGGCGCCAAGGTTGAGGGCATCGGCCGCATCGGCTGAAAACTCGACAAAAGCGATTCCGTTGACCTCGATGCGGTCGGGAATCGGCGCGAGCTGCAACGTCTCCGACCCGGTCGAGCGGCGGACGCGATCGCCGAGATAGATGAGCGAGCGGTGACCGTCGGCGGCGATCGATCGCGCAGAACCGCCGCGAAACTGATCGTTGAAGATCTCCAGCGAGAAGTAGCCGTCATAGCCGGTATCGACCACCGCCGCGGTGAATTCGGCCACCGGCAGGTCGCCTTCGCCGGGCATGTTGCGGAAGTGGCGGCTCCAGTACAGCAGATCCATGTCGATCAGCGGCGCATCGGCCAGCTGCACGATGAACAGCTTTTCCTTGGGGATCGAGCGGATCGAGTTGATCTCGATGCGGCGGGCGAGGCTGTGGAAGCTGTCGAGCACGAGGCCGATATTGGGATGGTTGGCTCGCCGCACGATTTCCCAGGCATCGCGGTGGTCGTTGATGTGCTTGCCCCACGCCAGCGCCTCATAACCGACACGCAGCCCGCGCCTGCTGGCACGTTCCCCCAGCTCATGAAAGTCGTCGGCCGCCCGGTCGATGCCGCCCAGCGCCAGGGTCGAGACGTTGGAACAGACGAGCAGCAGGTCGGTGCCCAGTTGCTGCATGATGTCGAACTTGCGCTCGGCGCGATCGAAGGTGCGCTGCCGGTGCGATGTCGGCATACCCTCGAAGTCGCGGAACGGCTGGAACAGGCTGATCTCGAGGCCGTGGTCGCGCACCATCCGGCCGACATCGGCCGGGCTGCCATCGAAGGCGAGGAAGTCGTTCTCGAAGATCTCGACCCCGTCAAAGCCGGCAGCCGCGATGGCGGCCAGCTTGTCGGGGAGTTCGCCACTGATCGAGACCGTGGCAATCGAGGTCCGCATCGTCTCCTCCAATAAACGAACTAGTTCGTACATAATCGGTAGAGACTGATCGGGTTGCGGTCAAGTTGCCGCTGGCCGCCCTATTCGGTGGGCAGTTTCTCCGGCCGAACGATGTAGCGCAGCACCATGTCGACCGAGTTGCGCTTCAATGCGGCCTGGGCCTTGGGTGCGCTCAGGTCGCGGCCGAACAGCTTCGAAAAGGTGGCCCGGTTGGACACGTTGAAAAAGCACAGGGCGCTGATCTGCCAGTGCAGTTCCATCGGGTCGAGCCCGGGCCGGAACAGTCCTTCCGCCACGCCACGCTCGTAGAGCGTCTCGATGGTGCCGATGGCGGTGACGTTGAGCTGCCGGATGACCTTGGATTTCTCCAGGTACTCGGCATGGTGGATGTTCTCGATCATCACCATGCGGATGAAATCCTCATGCTTGTGGTGATGCTCGAAGGTGAATTCCACCAGCCGGCGCAGCGCATCGAGGGGCGACAGCCCGCCAATGTCGAGCTTTGCCTCGCCCTCGCGAACCTTGCGGTAGGCGTTCTCCAGCACGGCCAGATAGAGGCCTTCCTTGTCGCCGAAGTAATAGTAGATCATCCGCTTGGACGAACGGGTGCGCGCCGCGATCTCGTCGATTCGGGCGCCCGACAGGCCATTGAGGGCGAACTCCTCCGAGGCGACTTCGATGATGTTGTGCCGCGTCCCCTCGGGGTCCTGGGTGCGAACCCCGCTCTGAGCCTCGGGTTTTGCGGCCTTGGGCGCCATGTAAGCCGTTCCTCCGTCCCTCCCGACGGAGAGATTGACTAAACTAACCAGTTCGTACATCACTGCGCGTACGTAGCCAGACCATTATCGGTGGGGCAGGCCGAATGACAAGGGTGTGACGTCCGATCCGGGCGGCGGCGCCCCGGGCGGCTGGTGGAGACGAAGTTGATTTCAGCCGTTGTCGACGAGGCCCGGAGGCAACTGGGCGACCTGGTCGCGACGCGCCGCAAGGCACAATCGGCGGGTGGTCGCCAATTCGTCGTCGGGCTGCTGGGGCGCGGCATCCAGGCCTCGAAGACGCCCCGTATGCACGAGCTCGAAGGCCGGCGCATCGGGCTCGGCTACACCTATGTGCTGATCGACTTCGACACGCTGGGGCTGGCCGATCATGATCTCGGGGCGATGATCGATGTGGCCGAGGCGTTGGGCTTTGCCGGCCTCAACGTCACCCACCCGTTCAAGCAGGCCGTGCTGCCGCTGCTCGACGACCTTGCCCCGGAGGCCGCGGCGATCGGCGCGGTGAACACCGTGGTGCTTGAGGCCGGCCGCCGCACCGGCCACAACACCGACAGCTGGGGCTTTGCCGAGAGTTTTCGCGAGGGGCTCGCTGGCGCGTCGATGGAGGCCATAGTGCAGTTCGGGGCGGGGGGCGCCGGCGCGGCGGTCGGGCACGCGTTGCTGTCGCTGGGCGGGCGCAAATTGACGCTGTGCGAGACAGAGCTCGGTCGCGCCAGGGGCCTCGCCGAACGGCTGGGCGAGCGCTTCGGCGCTGAGGTCGACGCAACGGACGATCCGGCGCTGGCGCTTGCGGGCGCCAGCGGAGTGGTCAACACCACGCCGGTGGGAATGGCCAAGTACCCGGGGCTGGCGTTTCCAGGCGAACTGCTGCGCGCCTCGCACTGGGTCGCCGAGATCATCTACTTCCCGGCCGATACGGCGCTGCTGCAGGCGGCGCGCCGGCTGGGTTGCCGCACCCTTGAAGGCACCGGCATGGCGGTCTACCAGGCGGTGAAAGCCTTCGAGTTGTTCACGGGGGTGGCGCCCGACCGCGCAGCGATGATGGCGCATTTCCGCGCCCCGGCCTGATCGTCGAGGTGACCTACCGGCCGATCGCGCCGCTCCTCACCACATGCTCGATGCCTTTGTTGACATGCGCGTCGAGCAGCCGCTGCGCGGTCTTGCCGTCGCGGGCAAGGGCGGCTTCGAGCAAAGCGAGGTGATCGTCGGCAACCGGCTTGCCGCGGAAGCTGCCGGCCAGCATGTGGTAACGCACGAAGCGATCGAACACCGAGGTGTGCATCGCCATCAGCGAGCGGGAGCCGCAGGCCGAGATCAGCTGTTCGTGGAAGCTGCGATCGTAGCGGATCCATTCGGGGGTGCGGTTGCTCTCGCCGGCGAGCAGCCGCTTTTCAATCGCCGCCAGCTTGTGGTGCGCCGCAACGACACGCCCCTCCCATTCGAGATCGCCAGTGGCGAGTGAGAGCGCCAGGGCGTGGTCCTCGAGCAGCAGGCGCAGGGCACCCAGTTCACGCAGGTCGGCTTCCGAGGCCGGTGCGACGGCAAAGCCTTTCTGGCCCTCGGCGACGACGAAAGCTTCGCTGGCCAGCCGCGTCAGCACTTCGCGCAGCGTGCCGACGCTGACTTCGTAGTGCTGTCTCAGCCGGTCGAGCGTCAGCTTGTCGCCCGGGCGCAGCACGCCGTGGATGATGTCGCTCCGGATGGTCCGGAAGGTCACCTCGCCAATGCTGTCCACCGCAACCGCGTCGTCCATACCCACCTCTCGATATCGGATGATATCACGATCATCCGATAAAATGGATATTGACGAATGGCAAGGCGCAGGTTCAGTGTCCGCTCGGAAGGCGGCAGGACCGACAGACCATGCCGTCGATTGACATGTACGAACCATTTCGTACAAAGTGACTTAAGCTGGATGGGCAGGAAGATCCGGAAGGCGAGGGAGTGCCCGTTCAAGCGGGCTGATCGAGGGATTGCCCGCGACGCGGGCAGCGGGGCCGACAGGTTCCCAAGTGGAGGATGGACATGACTTTCCGTATTCAACGGCGAGCGACCCTGTTCGGCGCTGTCGCGCTGCTGGCAGCCACGGTGATGACGCCGGTGCTGGCACAGGACAAGCCGGTGCTGCGCTTTTCGGCAGTGTTCTCGGAGCAGGATATCCGCGCCGAAATGATGAAGCAGTTCGGCGAGGGCGTGGCCGGCTTCTCGACGCTCGAGCCCTATTATGGCGGCAACCTGTTCAAGCAGGGCACCGAGCTGGTAGCGCTGCAGCGTGGCAACCTCGAAATGGGCAATATTGCGCCGCAGGACGTCTCCAACCAGATCCCGGCCTGGTCGCTGCTCACCTCGGGCTACCTGTTTCGCGACGCCGAGCACCTGCGCAAGTTCTTCGACAGCGAAGTGGGTGCCGAGTTCAAGAAGATGGCGGAAGACCAGCTCGGTATCCGCATCCTCGGGCCGACCTATTTCGGCATCCGGCAGGTGGGCCTGCGCATCGACAAGGAAATCAAGACCCCGGCAGACATGGCCGGCGTGAAGCTGCGCATGCCGGGTGGCGATGCCTGGCAGTTCCTCGGCACGGCGCTCGGCGCCAATCCGACGCCGATGGCCTATGCCGAGGTCTATACGGGCCTGCAGACCGGGGCGATCGACGGGCAGGACAATCCACTGCCCAATGTCGAGAACATGAAGTTCTACGAAGTGATGAAGCAGATCGTGCTCACCTCCCACCTCGTCGGCTACGACCTGCTGGTCATCTCGAAGGCGGCCTGGGACAAGCTCGCGCCGGCCGACCAGGAAGCGTTGCAGGCGGCAGCCACCGCGGCGATCGATTTCAGCCAGGCCAAGCACGTCGAGCGCGAGGCCGAGCTCTTGAAGAAGTTCGAGACCGACGGACTCAAGATCTATGCGCCCGATGTCGACGCCTTCCGCGCCAACACACAGAAGCTCTACCTTGAGTCCGAGCTCGCCAAGAGCTGGCCCGAGGGGGCGCTCGACAAGATCAACGCGCTCTAGTGCTTTACATGGGTGGCGCCTCTTGGCGCTGCCCATTCTTTTGTCCGGAGCGGCAGATGGCTTCACTCACGCGGATCGGCGCCTGGCTGCATGCACGCGCGGAGAACCTGCTCGCAGCAATGCTGGCCACGATGTTCGCGGTCTTCATCGTGCAGATCATCTTCCGCTACCTGCTGAACTTCCCCATCGGCTGGACCCACGAGATCAGCGTCATCATGTGGGTATGGCTGGTGCTGTTCGGCACCGCCTTCGTGGTGCGCGACCATGAGGAGATCCGCTTCGATCTGCTCTATTCGACGGTCAGCGAGCGTACCCGTCGCGCCATGGTGGTGATCTGCGCTGTGACGGTGGTGTTCTTCTTTGCCATCTCGCTGCCGGCAGTCCTCGACTACATCGGCTTCATGAAGGTGGAGAAAACCGCCTACCTCAAGATCCGTTTCGACTGGCTCTATTCGATCTACGGCCTGTTCGCGATCGCCATGATCGTGCGCCAGCTCTGGCTGGGCTACCAGGCGATCTGGGGCAAGCCGGGCGCCGAAATCGACGTCACCAAAATCAAGTCGGGGATCTGATGTCGCTTGCCTTCGCCCTGTCGCTCGGGCTCATCACGGCGCTCGCGTTCATGGGCCTGCCGATGGGCGCCTCGATGATCACCGGCTCGATCCTCTACCTGCTGATGCGCGGGCAGGACATGGGCATCGCCGCCGAGCAGCTGCTCAACGGCATGTACACCAACTACATCATGCTGGCGGTGCCGCTGTTCATTCTCGCCGCCGAGATCATGAACTCGGGCTCGCTCAGCGAGCGGCTGCTCAACTGGTGCAATGCCGTGGTCGGACGGTTCCGCGGTGGCCTCGCGCAGGTGAACATCCTGCAGTCGATCGTCTTTGCCGGGATGAGCGGTTCGGCCATCGCCGACGCTGCCGGTTCGGGCAAGATGATGCAGTACATGATGACCAAGGACGGCAAGTATACGCCGAGCTATGCCGCGGCGCTCACCGCGGCTACGGCGGTCATCGGGCCGATTATCCCACCCTCCATTCCCATGGTGCTCTACGCGCTCGTTGCAGACACCTCGATCGGTTACCTGTTCCTCGGCGGCGTGGTGCCTGGCCTGCTGATGGCCGGCGTCATGATGCTGCAGGTCGCCGTCACGGCGCGGCTCAGGAATTTCCCGGTCGAGCAGCCGGTGCCGCTGCGCCAGCTGCCGCGCATCACCTGGTACGCCTTGCCGGTACTGCTGATGCCGGCGGTGCTGATGTTCGGCATCTATGGCGGCGTCACCACGCCGACCGAGGCAGCGGCAGTTGCGGCGTTCTATGCGCTGATCGTCTCGGTAGTGGTCTACCGCGCGGTCAAACTCCCCGATCTCTATCGGTCGGTGCTGAGCAGCGCCAAGACCACAGCCTCGATCGGCATGCTGATCGCCGGGGCGCTGGTGTTCAACTACGTGGTCACGGTCGAGAACATCCCCCGCACCATCAGCGCCATGCTCCTCGCCTGGGATCTCGATCCGGTGATGTTCCTCATCGCCGTCAATACCCTGTTGCTCTTGCTCGGCTGCGTGCTCGAAGGCACGACGATCCTCCTCGTCATCGTACCGGTATTGATCCCCACGGCCCAGGCGCTCGGCATCGACATGGTGCATTTCGGTGTCGTCGTGGTGGTCAACATCATGCTCGGGCTGATCACACCACCCTATGGGCTGCTGCTGTTCATCATGACGCGTATCGCCAATACGCCGATGCGGGCGCTGGTCGCTGATGTGGCGCCGTTCCTCGTAGGCCTGATCATCGCGCTGTTCGTTTTCACCTTCGTACCCGACACGGTGCTGTGGCTGCCCAAGCTGTTCGGTTACGTCAGTCCCAGTGTGTCGCCATGAAGCCGATCTATGTCCTCAACGGTCCCAACCTCAACCGGCTGGGAAAACGCGAGCCGGAAATCTACGGCACGACCACGCTGGCGGAGGTGGAGGCGATGTGCCGCGAGGCGGCAGGCGAACGGTCGATCCGCTTCTTCCAGACGAATAGCGAGGAAAAGCTGATCGAGCTGGTGCACGAGGCGATCGACGAGGGGGCGGCGATCCTGATCAACCCGGCGGCCTTCACCTTCACCTCGCTGGCGCTGCTCGATGCGCTGAAGATGTTTCCCGGCCCGATCGTCGAACTCCACATCTCCAACATCCACCGGCGCGAGCCGATCTATCACCGCTCTTATGTGTCGATGGTCGCGACGTCGGTGATGGCCGGGTTCGGGGCAGCCGGGTACCCCATTGCGGTCAAGGCCCTGTTGGCGCGGCTGGCGGCCTGAGATGGCCTTCGCCGCCGCCAGCTTCGGCACCGTCCACTTTCAGCTCAGCGGCCAGCCACGCGGCCTGCCGATCGTCTTCTGCAACTCTCTCGGTACCGACATCCGCATCTGGGACGCGGTGGTCGACGAGCTGGCGCCGGATTACCGGCTGGTTACCTACGACAAGCGGGGGCACGGCCTGTCGAGCGTACCTCCCGGTCCCTACAGCATCGCCGAACTCGCCGCCGATCTGCGCGAGCTGGTCGACACACTCGAGATCGACCGCTTCGCGCTGGTCGGCATTTCCGTCGGTGGGCTGATCGCCCAGCGTTTCGCCCTTGATCATCCCCGGCGGATCGCCGGCCTTGTCCTTTGCGATACGGCCACCAAGATCGGCGACGCGGCCCTGTGGTCGGATCGGATGGCGGTGGTCGAGGCCGACGGGCTCGATGCCATCGCCGATGCCGTGATGCAGCGCTGGTTCCCCGAGGCGCTGCGCGCCGGCCGCGCGGCCGAGCTCGAAGGCTGGCGCAACCTGCTGCTCCGCTCGCCCAAAACGGGTTATCTCGGCACCTGTGCCGCGCTGCGCGATGCCGACCTCACCGCCGAGATCCGCCATCTCAGGCAGCCGACACTGGTGCTCGCCGGCGCAGCCGACCAGTCGACCCCGGTCGAATTGGTGCGCGCCATGGCGGAGCGTCTGCGCGCCGTGCACTTTGAGGCGATTGAAGATGCCGGCCACCTGCCGTGTATCGACCAGCCGCAGCGCGTGGCCGGTCTCATTCGAGATTATCTCCTGGAGGTCGGCCATGCCTGACCCATTCGACATTGGTATGCAGACCCGCCGCGCCGTGCTCGGCGATGCCCACGTCGACCGTGCCGAAGCGGCGAAGACGCCGTTCGACGCAGATTTCCAGGCCTTCATCACCGAAGGCGCCTGGGGCTCGGTGTGGTCGCGCCCGGGGCTGACAAAGCGCGAGCGCTCACTGATTACCATCGCGCTGCTCGCCGCGCTCGGCCACGACGAGGAGGTGGCGATGCACGTGCGGGCCACCGCCAATACCGGCGCGACGCCCGACGACATCAAGGAGGCGCTCCTCCACGTGGCGGTTTATGCCGGGGTGCCGGCTGCCAACCGGGCGTTTCGCATCGCCAAGCGAGAAGTGGAGGCGCGGCTATGAGCACCGTCCCACCCTATGGCGACGAAGGCCAGCTCTACCAGCGCGACCGCACCTGGCATCCTCCGGCCGACTCCCCGGGTTACAAGAGCACGACGCTGCGGGCGCCCAGACAGGCGCTGCTGGCGCTGGGGCAAACGAAATCTGAACTCACCGGCCCGACCTTCGGGCACGGCATCATCCAGCCGCTCGACAACGACCTGATCCGCAATTTCAGCCAGGACGGCGGCGAGGCGATCGGGCAGCGGATGATCGTTTATGGCCAGGTGCTCGACGAGAACGCCCGCCCGGTGCGCGGAACGCTCGTGGAGTTCTGGCAGGCCAATGCCGGCGGCCGCTACCGGCACAAGCGCGAGGGCTATCTCGCCGCGCTCGACCCCAATTTCGGTGGCTGCGGTCGCGCCATCACCGACGACAACGGCTACTACCACTTCCGCACCATCAAGCCGGGCGCCTACCCCTGGCCGAATGGCGGCAATGACTGGCGGCCGGCGCATATCCATTTCTCGGTGTTCGGCCACGCTTTCGCGCAGCGGCTGATCACCCAGATGTATTTCGAGGGCGACCCGATGATCTGGCAGGATCCGATTGCGCTGGCGATCCCGGATCGCGCTGCGGTGGAGCAGTTGATCGCCAGGTTGGACCGGCACAACACCACGCCGATGGACGCCCTGGCTTATCGCTTCGACATCGTGCTGCGAGGGCGCCGCTCGACCCTGTTCGAGAACCGGATGGAGGGCAACTGATGCTCAACCAGCTGCCGCCGCTCAAGGAGAGCCCGTCGCAGACGGCCGGCCCCTATGTCCACATCGGAATGACGCCCAGCCTCGAGGGGATAGGCGGCCCGAACCGGCCCGACCTCGGCTCGGGACCGATCGCCGCCGGCGATGGTCCACGCATCATCATTGCCGCGACCATTCATGACGGGTCCGGTGCGCCGCTCGGTGATGCGGTCGTCGAACTCTGGCAGGCCGACAGCGACGGGGTGCATCGGCACGGCTGGGGGCGCGCGGCCTGCGACGGAGCAGGGGCGTTCGCGTTTGATACGGTGAAACCCGGTCGGATCATCGGTGCCGACGGCCAGCCAATGGCGCCGCATGTCTCGTTGTGGATCGTCGCGCGCGGCATCAATATGGGGCTGCAGACGCGGCTCTATTTCGACGATGAGCCAGCCGCCAATGCGGGTGACCCGGTGCTCAGCCGCATCATGGACCCGCGCCGGCGCCAGACGCTGATCGCAAGGCGATCGGAGGTCGACGGCCGACCCCGCTATGATCTTGCCATTCGCCTGCAAGGCGAGGGCGAGACGGTGTTCTTCGACTTCTAGGACCTTTGCCATGGACAAGACGGTTCCCGATCTCGCCGCGGCCATTGCCGGCATTGACGAAGGCATGACGCTGATGATCGGCGGCTTCGGCGGGGCCGGGGCGCCGATCGAGCTGATCCACGCCCTGATCGACCGCTTCAAGGCGACCGGCAGGCCCGGCAACCTCACGCTCATCAACAACAATGCCGGCAATGGCCGCATCGGCATCGCCGCAATGATCGATGCCGGGATGGTCAGCAAGATGGTCTGCTCGTTTCCGCGCTCGTCCGACCCGCGCGCCTTCACCGAGAAGTATCTGGCCGGCGAGATCGCGCTGGAGCTGGTGCCGCAGGGCACGCTGGCCGAGCGCATCCGGGCCGGTGGCGCCGGCATCCCGGCGTTCTACACGCCCACGAGTTTCGGCACCGACCTCGCGACAGGCAAACCGACCAAAGAGTTCGAGGGTCGCATGTATGTCGAGGAGCGCTGGCTGAAGGCCGATGCGGCGCTGCTCAAGGCCGAGCTTGCCGACACCATGGGTAACCTCACCTACCGCAAGGCGGCGCGGAACTTCTCGCCCCTGATGGCGGCAGCGGCGAGGCTCACCATCGTCCAGGCAAGCCAGGTGGTGGCGCCCGGCCAGATCCACCCCGAACAGGTGATCACCCCCGGCATTTTCGTGACGCGGGTGGTCGCCGTTCCCTTCCCGCAACAGGAAGAGGCGCTGATCCGCGTCGGAGCAGCCTACCAATGAGCAAGCTTTCCAACGCCCAGATCGCCTGGCGGGCAGCGCAGGACATCGAGGACGGCGCCTATGTCAATCTCGGCATCGGCTTTCCCGAAATGGTGGCGAAGTTCCAGCCGCCGGGCCGGCAGGCGATCTTCCACACCGAGAACGGCATCCTCAATTTCGGCGAAAGCCCGGCCGAGGGCGAGGAGGACTGGGACCTGATCAATGCCGGCAAGAAGGCTGTGACGCTGCGGCCGGGCGCCGCGTTTTTCCACCACGCCGACAGCTTTGCCATGGTGCGGGGCGGCCATCTCGACGTGGCGATCCTCGGCACCTACGAGGTGGCCGAGAACGGCGATCTCGCCAACTGGTCGACCGGCCCGATGGGGGTGCCGGCGGTCGGTGGCGCGATGGACCTGGTGCATGGAGCCAAGCGCGTGGCGGTGATCACTGACCATGTCACCAAGGATGGCCGGCCCAAGCTGGTCAAGCGCTGCAGCCTGCCGCTGACCGGCGTCGGCTGCGTCACGCGGGTCTATAGCAGCCTTGCCGTCATCGATATCGAAGCTGGGCGTTTCGTGTTGCGCGAGAAGCTGGCCGGGATGAGCATCGACGAGTTACAGGCGGTGACCGGCGCCGAGTTGCTTGTTACCGCCAATGTCGGCGACCTCGTCGTTCCGGAGCTATGAGATGGCCGAAGCCTTCATCTGCGCCTACCGCCGCACCCCGATCGGCCGCTTTGGCGGCGCCCTCGCCTCCGTCCGCCCCGACGACCTGGGTGCCGTGCCGCTCAAGGCACTGATAGCGGAGCATGCCGGCGTCGACTGGGACGCCTTAGACGACGTGATCCTCGGCTGCGCCAACCAGGCCGGCGAGGACAATCGCAATGTCGCCCGCATGGCGCTGCTGCTGGCCGGCCTGCCGGTCGGGGTTTCCGGCACCACCATCAACCGGCTCTGCGGTTCGGGCATGGACGCGGTCATCGCCGCCGCTCGCGCCATCAAGGCCGACGAGGCCGAACTCATCATCGCCGGTGGTGTTGAGTCGATGAGCCGCGCGCCGTTCGTCTTGCCCAAGGCCGAGAGCGCGTTTTCGCGCCATGCCGAGATTTACGACACCACGCTGGGCTGGCGCTTCATCAACCCGGTGCTCGAGGCGCAGTACGGCGTCGATTCGATGCCCGAAACCGCCGAGAACGTCGCCGAAGCTTTCGGCGTCAGCCGCGCCGACCAGGATGGCTTCGCCCTGCGTAGCCAGCAGCGAGCGGTGGCGGCCCAGGCCAGTGGCCGGCTGGCGCGGGAAATCGTGCCGGTCAGCATTGCGAGGCGCAAAGGCGAGCCGATTGTCGTCGACACCGACGAGCACCCACGCGCCGATACCACGCTCGAGGCACTGGCCCGACTGCCGACGCCGTTCCGCGACGGCGGCACCGTCACCGCCGGCAACGCGTCGGGGCTGAATGATGGCGCCGCTGCCCTGATCCTCGCGTCCGAGGCGGCCGCGAACCGGTATGGCCTCACCCCTGTCGCAAGGGTGCTCGGAGGTTCCACCGCCGGCGTACCGCCGCGCATCATGGGCATCGGTCCGGCACCGGCGACCAGGCGACTTTGCGCTCGGCTCGGCCTCACGCCGCAGGATTTCGACGTCATCGAACTCAACGAGGCGTTTGCCAGTCAGGGCATCGCCGTGCTGCGCGAACTGGGGATTGCCGAGGAGGCCGCGCACGTCAACCCGAACGGCGGCGCCATTGCGCTGGGACACCCCTTGGGGATGTCGGGCGCCCGCATCACCGGCACCGCGGCGCTGGAGCTGTCGCTCACCGGGGGCAAGCTGGCCCTCGCGACCATGTGCATCGGCGTCGGGCAGGGTATTGCCGTCGCCCTCGAGGCGGTCTGATGTCGAAGTTACGCGGGGCATTGGCGGGCGATCCGGAGATCGAGGCGCTGCTGTCGGACGAAGCGCAGCTCGAAGCCATCCTGCGCTTCGAGGTTGCATTGGCGCAGTCCGAAGCGGAGGCCGGCCTGATCGATGCGGTTGCGGCCCAGGAGATTGCGCGCGCCGTGGAACAGTTCACCCCGGACTGGCCCGGGCTGCTGACGGGAATGGCACGGGACGGTGTGGTGGTGCCGGCGCTGCTGTCACAGCTTCGCGCCGCCCTCCCGGCGACAAGCCAAGCAGCTTTGCATTGGGGCGCCACCAGCCAGGACGCGATCGACACCGCCCTCGTCCTGCAACTCGTCGCCATCCTGCCGGTCCTGCAAGGCCGGATCGACGCGATCAGGACGCAACTCGCGAGCCTCGCAGAGCAGCACGGGGCCACCACCCTGATGGCGCACACGCGGATGCAGGCTGCGTTGCCGTTCACCGTAGCCGACAAGCTCGGCAAGTGGGACGAGGCGCTGGCGCGGCATCGGGCGGCAATTGCCGCACTGTCGCCGGACCTGCTCGTCGTCCAGCTCGGCGGTCCGATCGGCAATCGGTCCAGCTTTTTCGGGCACGGCGACCACGTTGCCGAAGTGCTGGCGAGCCGCCTCGGCCTCGGCGCCGCGCCGTGCTGGCACACGGTACGAGATCGGCTGGTCGGCCTCGGCGCACGGGTGACGATGCTCGCCGGATCGCTGGGAAAGATCGGCGCCGATATAGCCCTGATGGCGCAGAGTGAGGTCGGCGCGGTGACCCTCGCTGCCGGCGGGACGTCGTCGTCAATGTCGCACAAGAACAATCCGGTAAAGGCCGAATTGCTGGTGGCGCTGGCGCACTACACCGCTGGTCTCTCCGGGACGCTTAACCACGCGATGCTGCACGAGAGCGAACGGTCGGGCGTTGCCTGGACGCTGGAATGGCTGACCCTGCCGGCCCTGCTCGTCAGCACCGGCGCCAGCTTGAGGCTGGCGTCAGCGCTGTTGCAGGAGGTTGTCGGCTTTAATGAGACGGCTCCCTAATCGGTCAACTGAACGACTGTAGCGCCGGCCCAGCTGCCTTCGCTGCGATGACACCCAATCGGCCGGGCCATCGGCAGCGCTGCCGCGCCTTACGCGATCCGCCCGAACCACAGCATCGACAGCGCGGCGGCGGCCATGGCCAGCAAGGCGCCAACGCCGGCGAACAGGAAGGCGATTTCGGTCAGCTTCTTTTCGCTGATCAGCCGGGTGGAGAGCAAGTCGTAGACCCCGGCGAGGTCGGCGGCGCTGGTCGCCTCGTAATACTCGCCTTCGGTGGCATCAGCGATCGCCTGCAGTGTGGTCGCATCGAGCTGCGCCCGCATCGAGCGCCCGCCAAAATCCACCACATCGCCCGAGGCCGAGCCGAACCCGACGGTGAACACCTTCACCCCGTAGTCGCCAGCCAGCCGCCCCGCGGCCACCGGATCGGGTCCGGTGGTGGTGGCGCCATCGGTGAGCAGGATCACCACGGCGCTGTCATACGAGCCGGGCTCGACCGGGATATGCTTGGCCGGCGGCTCGGTCGCTGCCCCGCTCAGCAGCCCGTCGGCCCCGCCGGCCGCGCCGAGGCGTTCGCCGCCGAAGCTTGGCAGCCCAAGCTGGTCGCGCTGGTTGCCGCTGCCGTCGAGGTCGAAATTCTGGTCCGGGAAGATTGTCGCGAGCGCGACCAGCACGCCGGAGCCGACGGCGGTGCCGCGCCTCAAATCGAAACTGTTGATCGCCTGGTACAGCGCCTCGCGGTCGATGGTCGGCGCCTGCACCAATACGGCCGCCGAGGCAAAGGCGACGATGCCGACCTGCACATCGGCCGGTTGCTTGCGGATGAACTCCTTGGCCGCCTCCTGCGCCGCGACGATGCGCGACGGCTCGACGTCGCGGGCCCGCATCGAGCCCGACACATCCATCGACAGGATCACCGTCGCGCGCGACGAAGCGAGTTCCACCACGGCGGCCGGCCGGGCCACGGCAACGATCAGTACCGTGAGCGCCGCCAGCAGCAGGGCAGGGGGCACATGCCGGCGCCAGCCGACGCCCTTGCCCAACGCCTGCTTGACGATGGCGAGGTTGGCGTAGCGCAACGCCGCCTTCTTCCGGCGCCGCAGCAACCAGATGTAGGCGCCGATCAGCAGCGGCACCAGGAGCAGCAGCCAGAGCATGTCCATCCAGATGAAGGTCATCGCATCACCCGTTCGCTAAACTCGCCATCTCGGGCAGGTTGCCGCCACCGCCCAGCCGCGATTGCACCTTGCGCATACTGGCAAAGCGCATCACCGCATCGACCAGATCGTCCGAAGTCGAAAGCTCCAGCACGTCGAGGCCCGCCGCCGCGAAGGCCTCCATCTGTGCTTCCTCGTTGGCTGCCGCCGCGGCGACGAAGCGCCGCCGAAAGCCCTTGTCCACCGTGTCGACGAACAGTTGCTCGCCGGTCTCGGCGTCTTGAAACAGCAGCATGCCGACATCGGGCAGCGCCATGTCGAGCGGGTCGAGCAGCCGTACCGCCACCGCTTCATGCCGCTGGCTGAGCCGGAACAGCCCGCGCTCCCAGCCCGGCTGCGAGATGAAATCGGAGACCACGAAGCAGATCGAGCGGCGTCGCATCACCGACATCGCCCGGCCGATGAAGGCGTTGAGATCGGTCTGCGGCGAGCGCAGCAGCCGCGGGTTGGCCAGCACCTTGTCGATCAGGTGCAGCACATGCCGCCGCCCCGTGTGCGGCGGGATCACATAGTCCGATTGCCCGTTGAACAGGATCGCCCCGACCTTGTTGCCCTGCCGGGTCAACAGCCGCGTCAGCACCGCCGCGAACTCGGTGAGCATCTGCCGCTTGGTCACCTGGTCCGAGCCGAAGTCCACCGACGGGCTGAGGTCGAGCAGGAACCAGGCGGTGACGTCGCGGTCCTCGTTGTAGATCCTGACATGCGGCACCTGAGTGCGCGCCGTGACGTTCCAGTCGATATGCCGGACGTCGTCATAGGTCTGGTATTCGCGCAGGTCGGCGAAATCGAGCCCGAAGCCGCGGAACAGCGTGCGATAATCCCCCTGCAGCAACCCGTCGAGCTTGCGGATCACTGTCCACTCGAGGCGACCGAGGAGCTTTTCAGCCTGCTGCGGCGATGCGGACATGCGCCTCCAGGGGTTTGTCGGGTGCGGGAATGGCCTTGAGCACCTGGCCGATGATCTGGTCCGGTGTGATCGATTCCGAGATCGCCTCGTAGGAGAGGACAATCCTGTGCCGCAGCACGTCGGGGGTGACGTCGAGTACGTCCTCGGGCAGCACGTATTCGCGGCCGCGCAGGAACGCCAGCGCCCGCCCGGCCTCGATCATGTTGATCGAGGCGCGTGGGCTCGCGCCATAGGTGAGGAACCGCTGCATGTCGCCCAGGCCCGCCGCTGCAGGGTTGCGCGTGGCGCTCACCACCTTGACCGCGAACTGGATCAGCGAGGGGTCGACGAACAGGCTGTGGCATTTGGCCTGCAGGGCAACCAGTTGTTCGGTTGTCGCCACTCGCGTCACCGCCTGCATGAGGCCGGTGACGCGCGAGACGATGACGAATTCCTCCTCTTCGCTCGGATAGCCGACGAGGACCTTCATCATGAACCGGTCGACCTGCGCCTCGGGCAGTGGATAGGTGCCCTCGGTCTCGATCGGGTTTTGCGTCGCCATGACGACGAACGGGTTGGGCACCTTGTGCGTTTCGCCGGCGATGGTGACCTGACGTTCCTGCATCACTTCGAGCAGGGCGCTCTGCACCTTGGCGGGGGCGCGGTTGATTTCGTCGGCGAGCAGCAGGTTGCAGAACACCGGACCGAGCGTGGTCGAGAAGTCGCCGGTCTTCTGGTTGTAGATGCGGGTGCCCACGAGGTCCGACGGCACCAGGTCGGGGGTGAACTGCACCCGCTTGAACTTCCCCTGGATCACGTCGGCCAGCGTGTTGACCGTCAGGGTCTTGGCCAACCCCGGCACGCCTTCAACCAGCAGGTGCCCCTTGGCGAGCAGCGCCACCAGCACCCGCTCGAGGAAATGGTCCTGCCCGACCACGACTTTCTTCACCTCGTACAGCACCTGCTCCATCAGTGAAGCGACGGCGGTGCCGGAGTCTTTCGATGTGTCGACCATTTTCTCCGTCGGGGTTTGCGTGAACTAGAGCGGGTTTTCTCCTGCCGCCGCGGCGGCGTTTTCAATCGGCACGGCAAAGCCGATACCGGCAAAGGTCCTGAGGCCGGACGGGTTCAGGATGGCGGTGACGATTCCCACCACCTCGCCGTCGCCATTGACCAGCGGTCCGCCCGAGTTGCCCGGGTTGGCCGCCGCGTCGAACTGAATGAGGTTCTGCAGCTTGGGCTGCCCGTCCTCGGCCAGCGCCCGCCCGAGCCCCGACACCACGCCGGCCGAGGCCGACGGGCCGATGCCGAACGGGAAGCCGACTGCCACCACTTCGTCGCCTGGATTGAGGCCGGCGCTGGTTGCCAGCGTCGCCGGCTCGAGTTCGTCGGGCAGGTTCAGCGGCCGGATGATGGCGAGATCGCTCTCCGGCCGGGCGCCGACGATCATCGCCTCGGATTCGCTGCCGTCCCAGAACTGCACCCGGAGCTTCTTGGCAGCGCCGGCGACGTGCAGATTGGTGAGGATGGTGCCCTGGTCGTCGATCACCACGCCGGTGCCGACCGCGGTGAAGCGTTCGTGGAAATCCTCTTCCACCTTGCCTTCGGCAGGGATCTCGGCCTGGCCCTCGGGCTTGGCCGCAGATGGGTCGTCGGTACTGTCCTCGTAGCCGTCGACCCGCACGACCGACTTGATCACCGTCGCGTAGGCTACCGACTCGATCGATGGCCCACGCGGCCGCTCGTCCACCACCTTGTTGACCGCAGTCATGAACTGCCAGTCGCTGATCCGCTGCGGGTCGGGGGTGACGAGGTCATAGACGCCGATCAGCACAAGCGTCACCAGCGCTCCGGCGCCCACCAGCACCGGACCCTGGTGCCGCTGGTAGAGCCTGCTCCACCATCGACTGGCACGTAACCGCCATGTCAGCTGGGTATCGTCTTCGGGACTGTCGAGGTAGACCGGGCTGACACCATCGCGCCCCACCCAAGCGGAACCGACCCCAGCAGAACCGGCCAAGTTCCGCGGCCTTTGTGACCGGCTATAGAGTGGTCGCCGTCGGGTCACCAAACGCTCCCGCGCTCGAGTACAGGCAATCCCCTCCCTCGATCAGCAGGCTAGTCCCTGCCGCAGCCATGCAGCAAGGCGCAAGGTTGCATCAGCTGTGGTCGCTCTCTGAAATGTGAGAGTTGTGTCAGCCCGTCGGGCGAGCCGCGGCGCGCGCCATTTCCTGTGTGCGGGTCAGCACATAGGCGAGCCCGACCAGGAGCAGCAGGCCAGCGCCGAGCAGCAGCGTATCGAGCAGCAAGCCGCCCGCGATACCGGTCTTTACCACCTGCAGGAACAGGCTCAGCACGGTCCCTGTCGCGAACACCGCCAGCCCCTGCCGTCCCATCAGTCGCAGTGGCGCCATGAGCCGCGATTCGGCGATCCGGTACATCACGGTAAGCGAGGCGACGACATAGAAGAGCGCCAGCGCATGCAGCAGCCGGGGCAGGGCGAGAAAGGTCTTGTCGAACCAGGTGACATAGAACGGCAACCCGAGCTTGCTGAGCAAGCCGAGCCCCTGCCGGCCCACATCGCCCAGTGGTGGGACCTTCACCCACAGCAGCACGAACAACAGGAACGCCGAGGCGAGCCCGAACAGCACAGGGCTTTTCGGCACGAACCGACGCCCCTGCTTCATCGCCATGCCCGACAGCAGGCCGATGACGAACAGGATCTGCCATGAGAACGGATTGAAGAACCAGCCGCCCTGCGTCGGGAAGTTCGGCAGGTTGATGCGGAACTGTCCGGCGATCACCCAGACCAGGATCGAACCAAGCATCGTCTGCACCGGCCAGCGCAAGCCGGCGACGATCACCAGCGGCGTCATGAGCAGCAGCGTCATGTAGAGCGGCAGGATGTTGAGATAGCCCAACTGGTGGGTCAGCAGCGGCAGCCCGATCATCGTCTGCAGCGGGAAGCCGAAGATCGGCGCGATATTGTTCTTTTCCAGCACCTCGTCGAGCCCGAACCACCACGCCGCACCGGCAAAGATGGCGAGCGCGATCATGGTGATGCTCAGGTGCACGAAATAGAGCTGCCGCGCCCGCGCCCACACCTTGGCGATCGCCGGCCATAGCGGCCCGCTGACGAAGCGCCCGGAATAGGCAAGCCCGGCGGCGAGCCCCGACATGAACACGAACGCCTCGGCGGCATCCGAGAAGCCGAAGTTCCGGCTGGTCAGATTCTCGTAGAACGTCCCCGGCACGTGGTTGATGAAGATCATCACCAGCGCCAGTCCGCGGAACATGTCGAGCCGCGCATCGCGTCCTGGGCGCGGCGCCGCAGTGGCCGCATCCGTCGCGGCGAAACCGGCAAAAGCCTTGAGCCGCTCCCGCAGCGGAGCGCGCTTCAGCGTGGCGAGAGTCTCAGGCATGGACGGTGGCCGTTCCGGCAATGGCAGGCTCGGCAAGGGTTGGGCCCGGCTGCGTCCAGCTCAGGAAAATCCGCTGCTGCTCGATGATGATGGGCGCCGGCGCGCTCTCACTGGTGGTGGTGAAGAGGATCGGCTTCCGCCCGCTGGAAATACCATGCGAGGTCGCTGCGATCAGCAAGGGCGCGCCGATCGCCGGCAGCGCCACCGGCAGCAGCCATGGCACCAGGTCGCTCGCGAACGCCGTCGAGATCGCCAGCACCGCGGCGCCCGCCACGGTCACCCACCAACTCGCCGCAAACGCCGTGGAAAGGCTCACCCGGCCTTCGTCGCGGTTGGTCGCGGGCCAGCCGCCGTCAAGCCCGAAGAGGATCTCGATCACCGCCTTGCTCTGGAAGCACAGCATGATCGGCGCCAGCAGCGTTGAGATGACGATCTCCGATATCACCGACAGCGCCGCCCGGATCGTTCCTCCGAACCCCTTGTTGCGACCGCCCAGCGTCGAGCGCATCAGGATCAGGAATTTCGGCAGGAGCAGCGCGATCGCCACCGCCACTGCCAGCACCCAGATGCCGGTCTCGTTGTCGCGCCACCAGTATTTGCTCGGCAGCGCCGCCGCAAGAATGCTCGCCGCCAGCAGCGTCAGCCAGAGCGGTGACGCGGCATAGGCCATGATGCCCTGCACGAACGTGAAGCGGCTCCAGACCTTGAGGTCCGGCGCGCCCAGCACTCGCCGGTGCTGCAGGTTGCCCTGGCACCAGCGTCGGTCGCGCTTGGCATACTCGATCAGGTTCTCCGGGCCTTCTTCATACGAGCCGCCGAGGTAGGGGTCGACCTCGACCTTCCAGCCGGCCCGCGACAACAGCGCCGCCTCGACATAGTCGTGGCTGAGGATGTGCCCGCCATGCGGCGGCTTGCCCGAGAGCACCGGCAGCCCGCAGCTCGCGGCGAAGGCCGGGACCCGCACGATGGCGTTGTGCCCCCAATACGGGCCTTCCTCGCCCTGCATCAGCGCGGTGCCGCGCGCGAAATAGGGCGAGAGATAGGCCGCCGAGAACTGCATCACCCGGCCGAACAGGCTGTGCGCGTGGATCACCTCGGGCACCGTCTGCAGCAACCCGAGACGCGGATCGTCGTCCATGCGCCTCGCCATTGCGGCGATCGTCGCGCCGTCCATCAGGCTGTCGGCATCGAGGATCAGCGCATAGTCGTACGCGCCGCCGGAGCGCGAGATGAAGTCCTCGATATTGCCGGCCTTCTTGCCGACGTTCCGCTCGCGCCGGCGATAGAACATCCGGCCTTCGGCCATCGGTTCGCTCCGCAACTGCTCGAACCAGACGATCTCCTCGGCCGCCACCTCTTCCCGGTTGGTGTCCGACAGGATGGCGAAATGGAAGCGGTCGGCGAGCCCTAGGCTCACGATACTGCGGTTCATCGCCGCGACACGCGAAAAGCTCGCCGCCGCGTCCTCGTTGTAGACGGGCATCAGGATCGCGGTCATGCCCTGCGGTCGCCCGGTGCTGCGCTTGACCCGCTTGGGTGGGGCGAGAATGCCGAGCACTCCGGCGACGCCGCCCCACACCAGCCAGAACCCCACCAGCGTGAACAGCGCCGTGCGCAGCACGTCCAGCAGGCTGGTGCCGTCATTGCCGATGAAGCGCATGTACAGCCAGCCGCCGCCAAGGCTCAGGAGCGCCGAAGCGCCCAGAGCCAGGGCTCGGGTCACGTGGGCTCGTGCCATCTATCGGGGCCCTGCGGACGGCATGGGTGAGGCTCCCTACCGTCAGAAGCGCGGCAACGCGGCGGCGAAGGCGGCGCGCAGCGTCAGGAACAGCGAGCTGCGACGCCGCTCCAGCACCTGCTTGGGCATGGCCATGGGAGCATCGGGAAGCGCGCCCGAGAAAACGTCGGAACGGTCGTGCTTCATGCCAGTGCCCTCCACTGATAGAGCCAAGTTTCGCTGATCGTCCGGCCGGTGCTGACGATGTTGGCCTTGAGCTCGACCGGCTCGCTGCCCTCGATCATCACGTCGAGCGCCAGCCGCCACACGCCATTGGCGTCGACCTTCGACAGCGCCGTCGAGGTGATCTCGCCCGAGCTTGCCGTGGCGACGACATCGAGCTTGGCCTCGGTCGGCATGGCGGTCAGTTCGCCGCCGGCGAAGTCGATGACGAACTTCCTGAGTTTCACGTCATTGGCGACGCCCGACACACCGCCCTGGCCGGCACGGGTTTCCACCACATGCGCCAGCGGCGCATCGTCCCTGGGCAACAGGTCGCCCCAGATCAGCCGGTAGTGGAACTCGCGCGCGTCGCCGGCCTTGATCGGGTCGGACGGCACCCAGAACGCCACGATATTGTCCTCGGCCTCGAGCCGCGACGGCGCCTCGATCAGCCGCACATTGCCCTGGCCCCAGTCGCCGACCGGCTCGACGCGGGCCGACGGACGGCGCTCGTAATGCGCGCCGGCATCCTGGTAGGTCTCGAAGCTGCGGTCGCGCTGGTAGAGGCCAAAGGCCCGCGGGTTGTTCTCCCACAGGTAAGAGTTGCCCAGCTGCGGCGTATTGTTGAGCGGCCGCCAGAACACCTCGCCGCCGTCGCGCTCGACGATCAGCCCGTTGCTGTCATGCACCTGCGGCCGGTAGTCGTCGAAGCTCGAGCGATTGGTCTCGGCGAACAGGAACATCGAGGTGAGCGGCGCGATGCCGATCTCGCCGACATCGGCGCGGAAGAACAGCCGCGCGGTGACATCGATCGCCGTTTCCTGCGCCGTATCGCTCGCCGGGGTGATTTCGAAGCGATATGCGCCGGTGACGCTCGGGCCCTCGAGGCTCGCATAGGCGACCAGCGGCTTGCCCTCGCTCGGGCGTTCCAGCCAGAACGCCGAAAAGCGCGGGAACTCTTCCGGTCCTGCCTGCCAGGAGTTGATCGCGAGGCCGCGGGCGCTGAGCCCGTAGATGTTGTTGCGGCCCAGCGCCCGGAAGTAGCTCGAGCCGAGGAACGAGACCAGCTCGTCCATCTTGTCGGCGACGTTCACCGGGTAATTGATGCGCACGCCGGCGATACCGGGGAATGCCTCAGCCGCGGCCTCCTCGCCCATCGCCTGGTCGTAGAACATGAAATCGGCGTTGGAGAAGCCGAACGGCGATGCCTTGCCGTCAACCACCTCGAACACCCCCACCGGCTCCTTGAACAGCCAGCCCATCGGGAAGGCGTGCACCTGGAAGCCCGAATTGTTGTCGAGCCAGCGTGCGTGCTGCGCGTCGAACTGGATCTTGCGGTAGCCGTCGTAATCGAGGCCCGCGAACAGCTTGGGCAGCTCCGGCACCGCCGCATCGAAAGGCTCGGCCGCCTTCGCACGCATGCGCTCGGTCAGCACATCGTAATCAAACGCTTCCGCTTCGCTCTCCTGAGCGAAGGCGACGCGGGTGAGGGAGGTGGTGGTGAGCAGCGCCGCCGTTACAGCAGCGGCTCGGAGAAAGGCTCGCCGATCGAGCCGATGGTGAGGAACAGAATACATGCACAAACGCTATGGAGGGATCGGGACACCAAACACGAATTCCGCAACGCCGTTGAGCGCCGAAAGTTGTCGCATAGGAGGTATGCACCGGCGGAATGGATATGATTTCGCCGCAATGCGTTAGGAGTTCTGGCTGTTTCCGCACCCGGAATCCTTGAATGAGCGACGCCGTCGCACTGCGTCCCCCCCGAACCCTGCCGCTTGGCGTCGTCCTGATCCTGATCCCGCTGGCTCTGGCCATCGCCGGGCTCGTCATCCGCTACCTGGCCTTTGCCGCCACCGTTCCGGATGCCTCGATCGCCAATTTCGCGCAGGGCATGTGCCGCTGGGATTGCTCCTGGTACGTGAAGCTGTCGCAGACGGGCTACGATCCGTTCCCGGTGCCGACGATGATCAACGCCGGCAATTGGGCCTTCTTCCCGCTCTACCCGATCCTCGTCGCCATCGTCCGCACGCTGACGGGCCTGCAAACCATCGTCGCTGCCACCGGCCTGTCGATCGTCCTTTGTATCGCCTCGGCCCGCGTCGCCTGGCCGCTGCTCGGCAAGGACCTCCGCGCCTACACGCTGTTCTCGGCCTTCCTCCTGGCCGGCCCGTTCTCCATCTGGCTCACCACCTTCTATACCGAGGTGCTGTTCCTGTTCCTCAGCCTCTGCGTCTTCGCGGCGCTGCGGAACAAGCAGTTCCTGCTCGCCGGCATCTTCGCCGCGCTGCTCTCGGCCACCCGCATCGTCGGGGTGTTCATCGTCTTCGCCATTCTCATCGAGATCTGGCAGGCCCACCGCAGCAATGGCGGCAGCTGGCGCGATTTCGTCCCGGCCGTGCTGAAACGCCCCGAACAGCTGCTGGCGCTGTTCATCGCTCCGCTCGGCCTCTTCGCCTACATGGCTTACCTCCACTTCCACATCGGCGACGCCCTGGCCTTCAGCCACGTGCAACGCGCCTGGTCCCGTCCGACGGGCAACCCGGTGGTGTTCGTCTGGAACGCCCTCACCAGCTTCCCGAGGGACGGGTGGGTGCCGACGCCGTCGCAGCAGCTGGCCGTAGCGGTGCTGGTCGGCTACGCCCTGTCGATCGTCCTCCTGGTGAAGAAACGCTACGGCATGGCGGTCTATTCGCTGATCTGCCTGACCCTACCGCTATTCGCCGGCATGGCCTCGGTGCTCCGCTTCACCGCGGCGCTGGCGCCGATGCCGCTGATGCTCACCGAGTTGCTCGCCAGCCGCCGCTGGCTCTTCGCCTTGGCGCTGCTCGGCCTGCTCGCCGGCGGCTACTTCACCACCATCGGCTGGCTGACGGGATATCTGAGCCTTGTCTAGCCCGCTTCGCCTCGCCGCCTACATCCTCGTCGGTCTCCTCGCGCTGTTCGAACTCGGCGTCCTCTGGCTGATGCTGCACCCCAACGTGCCGGCCGATTACCGCGCCTACTACATCGACAAGACCACCACCTGCCTCAACCAGCCGGTCAGCGGCAGCTACACCCTTGGCACCACCGTCCGCTTCACCCCCGAGGACAAAGACGCCGCCAAGCGGATCCGGGTCTGTGGCCTCGAAGGCCCGACCGGCGACGGCAACCATGCCGTCGGCACCAGCGCCCGCCTGCGCTTCACCTATGCCGAGCCCGCCACGGCGCTGACCCTGCAGCTGGCGATGGTCGCGATCCAGAAAGGCGGGGTGACCATCCCGCAACGCGTCGAGATCGTCGCCAACGGCACGCTGCTCGACACCGTCTCGCTCAATGGGCCTGCCCCGCAGCAGTTCTCGCTCCCACTCCCGGCGCCTGCCGATAGCAAGCTCGAGCTGGAGCTGCGCTTCCCCGATGCGGTGCAGATGGGCCCGACCGATCCGGACAACCGCCTGCGCTCGATCAAGCTGCTGTCCGCGGCGCTTCTCCCTACCTGACAGTTTCCTTAACCGATCGGTTGACAACCCTCTTTGTGGGGTGTATTCAACCAATAAGTTATCAACTGAAGGGTTGAGAAATGGACTGCGTCGAACTCACCGGCACCGCGCCGACCAAGACTTCCGCCGTCACCACGCCGGCCAACGATCCTGTTATTCTCATTGCCCGCAGCTTCGAGGCGCCGCGCGCCCTGGTCTGGCGCTGCTACACCGAGCCGCGCCACCTGGTGCACTTCTGGGGCCCCAAGGGCGCCACCAATCCGGTGAGCGAAGTCGACCTGCGCGTCGGTGGCGCCTGGCGCCAGGTGATGCGCTTCGCTTCGGGCAACGAGTATGGCTACACCAGCGCCTATCTCGAGATTTCTCCCGTGGAACGGCTGGTCTGGCGCGATGCCCCCGAGGGTCACCGCTTCGGCGACAAACTGCCGCCGGCCGAGATGGTCACCGAGATGACCCTCACGGAGCAGGGTCGCCTCACCAGCGTCCACATCACCGTCCGCTTCACCTCGCTCGCTGCCCGCGACCAGGCGATCAGCCGCGGCTTTGCCGCCACCGTTTCCGAGGGCAGCGACAAGCTCGACCTCTACCTCTTCACCCTCAGCGCCACCGCGGCGTTCCAGCAGGAGTAAGCGCCATGAACACCTTCACCTCTCGCGACGGCACCCGGATTGCCTACGACGTGCGCGGCTCCGGCCCAGCCATCATCCTGATCGACGGCGCCTGGTGCGGCCGCAATATGGGGCCGATGCCCAAGCTGGCGCCGCTCCTCGCTCCGCACTTCACCGTCTACAACTATGACCGCCGCAGCCGTGGCGACAGCGACGTCTCGACCGACTACTCGCCCGACCGCGAGTACGAGGACCTCGCCGCGCTGATCGACATCGCCGGCGGCTCCGCCAGTCTCTACGGTACCTCGTCCGGTGGTGCGATCGCGTTGTTTGCCGCCGCCCGCGGCCTGTCGGTCGATCGGCTCGCCATCTTCGAGCCGCCTTTCACCGATGTCCCCGGCGGCCGGCCGATGCCGCGTGGTTATCAGGCCGAAGTCGAGCGTCTCGCCGCCGAGAACCGCCGGCCCGACCTCGCCAGGTACTTCATGGTCAAGATGATCGGCATGCCCTCGATCATGATGCCGATGATGCGGCTCAACCCGCACTGGAAGGCGATGCTGCACAACGCCCTCAGCCTGCCGCACGATACCGCGGTGATGGAAGGCTACGGTTTCCCCACCGAGGCGGCCCGCTCGATCCGCGTCCCGACCATCATCATGAGCGGCGACAAGACCTTCAAGCAGCTCAAGGAACCGGTGCGCCTCGCCCGCGAGACTATCCCCGGCGCCCGCTTCGCTTCGCTGCCGGGCCAGAGCCACGATGCGGAGGCCGAGCTCGTCGCCCCCGTGCTGATCGACTTCTTCTCCGGCGCCGAAACCGCGCGCGCCGCTGCCTGACACCAAGAGACCGAAATGACCGACCACCTGTCCACCACGCTTTCCGCCCTCGCCGACCCCACCCGTCGCGGCATCCTGGCCCGGCTGGCGCTCGGCGAGGCCACCGTCAGCGAACTGGCCGAGCCCTACGACATGTCGATGGCCGCCGTCTCCAAGCACCTCAAGGTGCTCGAGAAGGCCGGGCTGATCTCCCGCGGCAAGGAAGCCCAGTGGCGTCCCTGCCGGCTCGAGGCCGCTCCGATGGCCGAGGTCGCGGACTGGGTGGAGAACTACCGCCGCTTCTGGGATGAGAGCCTCGATCGCCTCGGCGATTACCTGGCCGAACTGCAGAAGGGCGACCCCGGCGGCTCCCGGAACTAGCGGAGCGTGATCAGCAAAGGTTGCAGACTTTTGCGGTTCGATCGCGCGACCAACTAGAGACTTTCCCGGGGCTCGCGGAGCCGAAACAAGGATGCAGCGACCCAAGGTCATAGCGCTCTCGGACTACCGCCGGCAGCGCGACGGCGAAGCCTTGCGCCGGAAGCTGGGGCAGGGCGCCGGAACGGAACACTGGTTCGTACTCTACTGGCGGTATTGGGCCGAAAGCCTAGATCGCCTCGACGCCTACCTGATGAAACTCAAGGAGCTGAAAATGGCACTCGACAACTTGAAGATCGAAGCCCCGGCGAACGAACCCATCGTCATCGCCACCCGTGACTTTGCCGCCCCGCGCGCCCTGGTCTGGAAGGTCATGACCCAGCGTGAGCATGTTGCGCGCTGGTGGGGTATGGAGGGACAGAAGAACGTCATCACCGCACTCGACGTCCGCCCCGGCGGCAAGTGGCGCATCGAGTCCCACGCCGGCGACGGCAACGTCTACATCTTCGTCGGCGAGTACCGCGAGGTGAACGAACCCGAGAAGTTCGTCTGGACCTTCGGCATGGAGAACATGTTCTTCGGCAAGACCCTGCTCGAGACCCATACCTTCGAGGAAGACGGCGCCGTCACGCATTACAAGTCAGTCTCGAACTACGACAGCATCGCGGATCGCGACGGAATGGTCGCCTCCGGGATGGAAAAGGGCATGCGCCATGGCTTCGCCGTCATGGACCAGTTGCTCGCCGAACTCATTCAAGAAGCCTGAACCATGCTCTCCGACCCCACCAGCATCCCCAGCGACCGTCGCCTCGAGATCGAACGCGAGTTCGATGCCCCGCGCGACCTGGTCTGGATGATGTTCGCCGATCCGTACCACCTGAGCCAGTGGTGGGGTCCGAAGGGCTTCACCAACCCTGTGGTAGAGCTCGACCTTCGCCCCGGAGGCCGCTGGTATCACGTGATGCGCGGCCCCGACGGCAAGGACTACCCGGCCGATAGCGAGTTCATCGAGGTGACGCCTCCGGAACGCATCGTCTACCGCAACCGCCAGCTCGAGGCGGAAGCCTTCGGCAACAACCCGCCGCCGAGCTTCTTGCGGATCATTACCCTCACCGACCTCGGCAACGGCCGCACCCGGCTGACGCTCGACGCCTATTTCGATACCGCCGCCAACAAGGACGCCGTCGTCCGCCGCGGCTTCCGCGAAGGTGTGCTGGAGAGCTTCGACAAGCTCGCCGCCCACCTCACGACTGGAGCAACGAGATGAAGTTCACCACCACCATCCTCCTGTCCGGCAACAATACCGGCATCATCGTGCCGCCCGAGGTGCGCGATGCGCTCAATGGCGGCAAGAACCCGCTGGTCGTCGTCACCCTCGCCGGCCACACCTGGCGCAGCAAGGTGGCGACGATGGGCGAGTGGCTATTGGTCGGGGTCAGCGCCGAGATCCGCGGCATCACCGGAGTCAAAGGCAACGAGACGCACGAGGTCGAACTGATCCTCGACGACCAGCCCCGCATCGTCGAAGCCCCGGGCGACCTGCAGGCCGCGCTCGACGCCGACCCCGTCGCGCTGGCGGCCTGGAACAAGCTGGCCCCCAGCCACAAGAAGGCCCACGTCACCGCCATCGAAGGCGCCAAGGCCCCCGAAACCCGCCTCCGCCGCGTGCAGAAGGCCATCGAAATGCTGACCACCTAGCCCCGAACACCGGCCTCTCCCTGATCCTCCCCCGCGTGGCGGGGTCCGGATGAGGGCAAACGCCCTCACCGCGGGGGGACCAGCGAAGCTGGTGGAGGGGGCGGCCAAACCCTCAATCATCACCTCCACCAACCCGCCACCCCGCGGGACCGGCGGAGCCATATCCAACCAAGGAGACTTCCAATGCTACGTCGCACCGTCCTTGCCATCGTCCTCCTCACCGGCTTTGCTTCCGCCCTGCCGGTCCTCCCTGCAACTGCTCAAGAAGGAACTGCTCCCATGCTCACCGCAACCACATCCGGCTATGTCCCCGTCACCGGCGGCAAGGTCTACTACGCCACCTATGGCGAGGGCGCGCCGCTCGTCCTGCTGCATGGCGGCCTGATGACCATCGACGCCTTCGGCCCGGTCCTCTCCGGTCTCGCCGCCGGCCATCAGGTGATTGCCGTCGAGGCGCAGGGCCACGGCCACACCGGCCCGCTGGATCGGCCCATGAGCTTCGACAACATGGCTGCCGACGTCGCCGAAGTGATCAAGTCGCTTGGGCTGGAGAAGGTCGATGTCGTCGGCTATTCGATGGGTGGCACCATCGGCCTGCGCCTGGCGCTCGCCCACCCCGAACTGGTCGACAAGCTGGTCATCGCCTCGGCCCCCTTCGCTTTCTCCGGCTGGCACGATTACAACCAGCAGGGCATGCGCGGGCTCAACGCCAGCCAGTTCGAGATGATGAAGCCGTCGCCGCTCTACCAGGGTTTTGCCGCGGTGAACCCCGACCCCGAGGTGAACTTCCCCAAGCTGCTCGACCAGATGCAGTACATGGGCAAGGACTACGACTTTTCGGCCGACGTCCCCAACCTCAAGGTTCCGACCCAGCTGGTTTACGGTGACTGGGATGCCGTTCGGACCAGCCACGCCGCAAAGTTCTTCGAGCTGCTCGGCGGCGGCCTGCAGGATGCGCTGTGGGACGGCTCCGGCATGAACCAGAACCGCCTCGCCATCCTCCCCGGCGTCACCCACTACACCATGATGAACTCGCCCAAGCTGGTTGAGGTGGCGCTGGCGTTCATCGACGCGAAATAGGGCCAGGGCGGTGTTCGCCGCTCACCCCTCCCCAACTCTCCCCGTGAAGGGGAGGGTGTCCGCCGGTGAGTGAGGCACCATCCCCGCCCACTCACCGGCCCCACCTCCCCTTGATGGGGGAGGCAAGCGGAGCTCGTGAGCGTAAGCGAACTAGCGCAGCTCGGAGGGGGTGCGCCGCACGCGCCGCACGCGCCGCACCCAAGGCCCTTGACCCCAAGCCGCAAACTTCCGACTCATTCAGCCATGCTTGAGTCGCTCTTCGACACGCCGCCTCGCGACCCCGCCGAAATCCTGCGCACCGTCTTCGGGCACCAGAGTTTTCGCGGCCAGCAGGAGGATGTTGTCCGCCACGTCACCGGCGGCGGCGACGCGGTGGTGCTGTTCCCCACCGGCGCCGGCAAGTCGATGTGCTTCCAGGTTCCGGCGCTGGCGCGCAAGGGCGTCGGCATCGTCGTTTCTCCACTCATCGCGCTGATGCGCGATCAGGTCGAGGCGTTGAAGCAAGCCGGCGTCAATGCCGCGACGCTCAACTCCTCGGTCAGCTCCGAAGACTCCTCGCGCACTTTCCGCGATCTCAAATCCGGCAAGCTCGACCTGCTCTACGTTGCTCCGGAGCGCCTGGTGCTCCCCGGTTTCAAGTCGATGATGCAGGGCGTCGAGATCTCGCTCATCGCCATCGATGAGGCGCATTGCGTCAGCCAGTGGGGGCACGACTTCCGCCCCGAGTATCGTGAACTCGCCTCGATCGCCGCCGATTATCCCGGCGTGCCGCGCATCGCGCTCACCGCTACTGCCGACCCCACCACCCGAGACGATATCGTCGAGCGGCTCGGCCTCACCGATGCGCGCATCTTCACCACCAGCTTCGACCGGCCCAATATCAGCTACTCGATCGTCGAGCGCGACAATGCCCGGGCACAGCTGAAGAGCTTCCTCGCCCGCCATACAGGCAATTCCGGCATCGTCTATTGTCTGAGCCGTGCCAAGGTCGACTCGACCACCGAATGGCTGAACAAGCAGGGGATACGTGCGCTCGCCTATCATGCCGGCATGAATGCCCGCGACCGGGCCGCCAACCAGGACGCCTTCCTCAAGGAAGAGTCGCTCTGCCTCGTCGCCACCGTCGCCTTCGGCATGGGCATCGACAAGCCCGACGTGCGCTATGTCGCCCACATGGATCTGCCCTCGTCCATCGAGGCCTATTACCAGGAGACCGGCCGCGCCGGCCGCGACGGCCTGCCGGCCGAGGCCTGGATGTGCTACGGCATGGCCGACGTGGCGCAGCGCCGCCGCATGATCGACGAGGGGAACGCGCCCGACGAGGTGAAGCGCGTCGAGCGACTGAAGCTCACCGCGTTGCTCGCCGTCTGCGAAACCCCCGAATGCCGCCGCAAGGCCATCCTCGCGCATTTCGGCGAGCCGCATCCCGGCAACTGCAACAACTGCGATACCTGCCTCGTGCCGGTCGAAACCTGGGATGGGTCGGACGCCGCCATCAAGGCGCTGGCCTGCGTCTATCGCACCGGCCAGCGCTTCGGCGCCGGGCACATCGTCGACGTGCTCCTGGGCAAGGTCACCGACAAGGTCACCCAGTTCAGCCACCAGGACCAGCCGGTGTTCGGGCAGGGCAGGGATCTCGACCAGCGCTCCTGGCAATCGGTTATCCGCCAGCTCACCGCCATGGGTTTGATCACTGTCGATCACGCCTTCGGCGCCCTGCACCTGGGCGAAGGCTCGCGCGAAGTGTTCAAGGGCGAGCGCAAGATCACCCTTCGTCGCGACCGCCCGCGTAAGGCTACCGAAACCCGCCGCGCCCTGCAGAACGCCGTGCAGTTGCCGGCCGCCGCGCACTCCCTGTTCGAAGCGCTCCGTTCCGAACGCGCCGCCCTCGCCAAATCCCAGGGCGTCCCGCCCTATGTGGTCTTCCACGACACGACGCTCCGCGCCATGGCGCTGGAACGGCCGCAGACCATGGCCGAACTTGGCACCATCCCTGGCATCGGGGAGAGCAAACTGAAACGCTACGGGGCGGAGTTTCTGGCGGTGCTGCGGGCGGCTGGACCGGTTTAGCCATACTGATAGAGACGACCCCCTCCCATCCTCCCCCATAAAGGGGGAGGTGCCGCATCGAGTGATTGGCACGATCGAAGACAGAGCCTCGACTCTTCACCTCCCCCTTTATGGGGGAGGACGGGAGGGGGCCGTCTCTATCAAGGATCGCTCACGTCCCTCGCGGCTTTGCCCTTGCCGTCGCCGCTGCCTCCAGCGGGTTCTCCGGCCAGTAATGCCGCGGATAGCGGCCCTTCAGGTCCTTGGCCACATCCTTCCAGCTGCCGCGCCAGAAGCCGGGCAGGTCGCGCGTCGTCTGGATCGGCCGATGCGCCGGCGACAGCAGCACCAGCAGCAGCGGCACCTTGCCGCCCGCGACGCTCGGGTGCTTGTCGAGCCCGAATAGTTCCTGCACCCGCACCTCAAGCGCCGGCCCGTTCTCCGCGCCATAGTCGATCGGCAGGTGCGAGCCGGATGGCGCATCGAAATGCGAGGGCAGCAGCCGTTCGATCTCCTGTCGTCGTGCCCAGGGCAGCAGCCCCTCGAGCGCCCCGCCCAGATCGTCCGCCTCGATCTCGCTCAGCGCCGTCTTGCCGGTGATGTGAAGCACCAGCCAGGCCATGTCCGCCGCGAGGCCGGTATCGGAGAGATCCGGCCATGCCTCGCCCAACGTCGTGCGCAGGTAGCTCGCCCGCGCCCGCAGCGCCTGCTGCTCCTTGCTCCATGGCAGCAGGCTGACCCCGAGCCCGGCGATGCCCTCGGCCAGCGCTGCCGCTGCCTGCTGTAGATCGGCTATCGCCACCGGTGCCTCGTCCAGTCGCAATGCCCCGAGCCGCCTCAACCGCCGCGCCCGTACGCTGCGCGAGCCGCGGTCGAACGCCATCGCCACCTCGTCGACGATGTCGCCGGCGAACAACTCCTCGATCGTCGCCCGCTCGATTGCCGCCGCCGCCCGGATGCGGCCGGTCGCCGCCGCGCCGGTGATATCGGTCACCACCAGGTAGGGCGCACTCGCCAGCCCATCGCTTTCCTCGAGGCTCGCCTGCCGCCCATTGGCCAGCCGGAATCGTCCGCGGGCGCCGGCCTGCTGCGCCACTCGGTCGGGGTAGGCCCGGGCCAGGTGCCGTCCGACCTCGCCGCCGGAACCTGTATTGCCGACCATCCCGGCCCAGCGCCGCGCCAGCCCATGCGCTTCGTCGGCCCGCTTGCCGCGCTCCCGCCCGAAGCGCTCGAGCCGGTGCGTCAAGTCGGTGCCGTCACCGCCGAGCCCGCGCTCGCCGAGCAGCACTGCCAGTTGCGCCGCCGTCAGCGCATCGTCCTCTTCCGCCGCGCGGTGGATCATGTGCCCCAGCCGCGGGTGCAGCGGCAGCCGCGCCAGCGCCTTGCCCTCGACGGTGATCCGCCCGCCGTCGTCCAGCGCCTCGAGGTCCCTGAGCAGGCTCACCGCCTCGCTCCATGCCGGCCCCGGCGGCGGATCGAGGAATTTGAGCTGGGTCGGATCGCTCACGCCCCAGCCGGCGAGGTGGAGCGCCAGTCCCGAAAGGTCGGCCTCCAGCATTTCCGGCGCATCGAACGCCATCAGCGCCGCATTCTGGCCCTCGCCCCATAGCCGGTAGCACACCCCCGGCTCGACGCGGCCCGCGCGCCCGCGCCGCTGGTCGGCCGAAGCCCGCGACACCTTTCGCGTTTCGAGCACTGACAGGCCGGTCGCCGGCTCGTAGGCGGGAGCGCGCCTGAGGCCACTATCGACGACGATCCGCACCCCCTCGATGGTCAGCGAGGTCTCGGCGATCGAGGTCGCCAGCACCACCTTGCGCCGACCCGGCCGGGCCGGCTGCACGGCGCGATCCTGCTCTTCCGGCGTCAGCTGGCCATAGAGCGGCGCGACGTCGACATCGGCCGGTAGCCGCCCGGTCAGCCGCTCCGCCACCCGCCCGATCTCCGCCTGCCCGGGCAGGAACACCAGCGCCGAGCCCGGCTGATCGCGCAACGCTTCGAGCACCACGCTGGTCACCTGGTCCTCGATCTTCACCAGCGGGTCGCGGTCGCGCCAGATCGTCTCCACCGGAAACGCCCGCCCTTCGGAGACCACCACCGGCGCGCCGTCGAGCAGCTCCGCCACTCGCGCCCCGTCGATCGTCGCCGACATCACCAACACACGCAGGTCATCGCGCAGCGCCGCCGCATCGAGCGCCAGCGCCAGCCCCAAGTCGGCATCGAGGCTGCGTTCGTGAAACTCGTCGAACAGCACCGCGGCGATGCCGGTGAGCTCCGGATCGTCGAGGATCATCCGGGTGAATACCCCTTCGGTCACCACTTCGATGCGCGTTCGCCTGCTGACCCTGGCATCGAGCCTGACGCGATAGCCCACCACCCCGCCGACCTCGTCGTCGAGCGATTGCGCCATCCGCCGCGCCGCCGCCCGTGCCGCCAGCCGCCGCGGCTCCAGCATGACGATGCGGCCATCGCCGCGCCAAGGCGCATCGAGCAGGGCCAAGGGTACGCGCGTTGTCTTGCCCGCGCCCGGCGGCGCCACCAGCACCGCGTAGGGTCCGGCCGCCAGCGCAGCCAGCAACCGGGGCAGGGCCTCATCGATGGGGAGGGGCGGCAGGTTCATGCCGCTTCAATCGGGGAAAACGGCAGTGCCGTCAAACCACCGTCTTCAGCATATCGAGCAGCGAGCCGTCGAAATCCTCGACCGGCGCGGCGACCGGGGCGGCGCTCTTGGTGGTGGCGATTTCGGCCCAGCCGATGGTGACGGTGATGCCACCCACCTTGCGATCCGTCGCGAACCACGGCCGGATGATGGTGTTGAAGGCCACTGCGGTGCCGGTACTGGGGCTCATGAAGCTGCGGCGGGTCTTCACCGTCTGGCCCTTCAGCGCCGCCTCGTACTCGGCTGCCTGCTCGGCTGGCATCTCGGGGTAGAGCTGCGCCAGCGTCTTGCCGATCACTTCCCGCCGCTCCACATAGCGGTGCGCCTTCAGCCAGTAGAGCGAGCAGTCGACCACCCGGAGTCTTTCGTCCAGCACGGCGATCGGCGCCGGCATGTCGCCGACGAGATCCTGCACCAGCTTCAGCCGGCCCTGCACCTGCAGCTCGCGCTCCATCTCGGCGGTCACGTCGCGGCTGGCGCCGAACAGCTCGATCACCCGCCCATCCCGGGTGCGGAGGTCCGCGATGGTCTCGATCATCCGGATCTCGCCGTCGCGCCGCTCGATCCGGAGCCGGCAGCGGAAGCCCCGCCGATCCTGCAAAGCCTGCGCGATCAGCGTCAGCAGCTTGCCACGATCTTCGGCGACATAGAGCTTCACCATGTCCTGCAGCGGTACCGGACCATCGACCGCCAGCCCGTAGATCAGCGCCACCCGGTCTGACAGCACCACGGTGCCGGGAAAGATCACCTTCCACAGCCCGTAGCCTTCGTGCAGCTCGTAGAGCTGCAGCACCCGGTCGGCGTCGGTGATCGGCGCCGCCGGCTCGATCTCGGCAAGCGAATCCGACGGCGTGGCGATCAACTGCTTGTCGAACATCGGGGTCCGTGACGGGGGCAGGAGGGAGGTGCCGGGAACGCTAGCCGCAGCCCGGTTAAGTATTGGTATGTATCAGCCGAGCCGCTGTCGGAGTTCGCTCGCTGCGTGAGGTGCCTGGAGGCCGGACTTTGCCAGCGCCCGTGCTTCCGCCTGCTGCAGCGGCGGGCTGAACAGGTAGCCCTGCGCCTCGTTGCAGCCCTCCGCCCTCAGCATCAGCAACTGCTCCCAGCTCTCGACGCCCTCGGCGGTGACCCGCGTCTTCAGCGAGCGGCCGAGTCCGAGGATGGCGCGGACAATCGCTGAGGAGTCCTCGGCCCCCGGCAGATCGACGACGAACGAGCGGTCGATCTTGATCTTGTCGAAGGCGAAACGCCTGAGATAGCTCAGCGACGAGTAGCCGGTGCCGAAATCGTCGAGCGCCACCCTTATGCCCATCCGGTGCAGTTCCTCGAGCGAGGCCAGCGCCTCGGCGCTCTCATCGAACAGCACCGACTCGGTGATCTCGAGTTCCAGCCGCGCTGGCTTGAAGCCGGTCTCTGCCAGTGCATCGGTGACGGTGCGCACCACGGCGCGGTTGCGGAACTGCGCCGGTGACAGGTTCACCGCCAGCGACAGCGCCTCGGGCCAATGTGTCGCCTCTGCGCAGGCCTCGCGTAACACGAACGCGCCAATCGCATCGATCAGCCCACTCTCCTCGGCCAGCGGGATGAACACCATCGGCGAGACTACGCCATGCGCCGCACACTCCCAGCGCAGCAGGGCCTCGAAGCCGACCAGCCGGTTGCTCCCGATATCGATCTGCGGCTGGTACACCACCGACAGCTCGCCCCGACCCAGCGCCAGCGACAGGTCTCGCTTCATCTCGCGCCGCTCGCGCAGCGCCTGGTCCATCGCCGGCTCGAAGAAGCGGAAGTCGCGACCCTTTTCGCTCTTCACCCGGTAGAGCGCCACGTCGGCAAATTGCAGCAGGCTCTCGGTGGTCAGCCCGTCGCGGGGCGCGATGGCAATGCCGATGCTGGCGCCGATGCTCACCGTTTCGCCGTCGATCTCGAACGGGATGGCCAGCGCCGCGAGGATGGCCTGTGCGGTGGTCGCGGCATCCTCCGGGCGCTCCACCGGCATCAGCAGCGCGAACTCGTCGCCACCGAGGCGGGCCACCAGGTCGCGCTTGCTGGCGCACCGGTTGAGCCGCCCGGCCACCTCGCGCAGCAGCACGTCGCCGGCGAGGTGCCCTAGCGTGTCGTTCACCAGCTTGAAGTCGTCGAGATCGATGGACAGCACCGCCAGCGTCTTGCCGGTATGCAGCCCCAGCAGCGCCGCGTCCATCCCCTCCTGGAACTGCATCCGGTTGGGCAGGCCCGTCAGCGTATCGTGCCGCGCCAGGTATTCGAGCCGCTTCGCCCCGGCCACGACCTCGGCCTCGTTCTGCTTGGCTTCGGTCACATCGCGCGACAGCGCCAGCAGCCGGGCCACCTGGCCGTCGGCACCGAGGATCGGCGATACGCTGATGTCCCACCAGCGCGCCTTGCCCTTGGCCGTCGGGCCGAACAGCGTATGGCGCACCGTCTTGCCGTGCTGCGCCGCCGCGATCGCGGCGCGGACGGTCGCGCGTTGGTCCGCCGGCCAGAACTGCTCGAACGGCAATCCCCGGATCGCCTCGAAGTCATCGACCTCCATGATGCGGACGCCCGGTCCGTTCATGAAGATCAGTCGACCCGCGCCATCCAGCACCTCGATCGCCATGGTGCTCGCCTCGAGGATCGAGCGGGCGAACTCCTCGCTTTCGCGCAGCGCCGCCTCTGCCACCCGCCGATCATGGATATCCTCGAGTGTGCCGTACCAACGCACGATCTGCCCAAGCTTGTCGCGCCGCGCCGCCGCCCGCGCCCGCATCCAGCGATAGTCGCCGCTCTTGAGCCGGATGCGATAGGTGATGTCGAGCGGCTCGCCGCTTTCAAGCGAGCGGGTCCAGTCGGCAATGGTCGGCTGGAGGTCGTCGGGGTGCACCACGCTCGCCCAGCCCTGGCCCAGCGTCTCCTGAGTGTTGAGGTCGACCATCTCGAGCCAGCGCGGCCCGAACTCGATGATGTTGCCCTCGGGGTCGGCGAGCCACATTACCTCCGGGTTGAGGTCGACGGCCGTGCGGTAATGGTCCTCGCTCTCGCGCAGCGCCCGCTCTGCCAGCGTCGTGCGCGTCACGTCCTGCACGATCACCTGCACTTCGTTAGGCCCGAGCGGAAAGTGTGCGGCGCTGTATTCGCGGGCCGCCCCGCCGGCCGGCAGGCTGCGGAACCGGAAGACACCAGATTTGCCGCTGCGCACCGCCGCCTGCATCCGCCGCCGCACCCGCGCGCGATCCGAGGCATGCAGGTTGGCAAGCGTCGTTGCAAGCGGCACACCCTGGTCGAGTACTTCGCCGCGAATGGTGGTGGCCGAATGGTAGACCTGGTCGGTCAACGCGTGCCAGGTCCACACCGAAATGCCGGTGGCGTTGCCGATCTGGCGCAGCGTCTCTGCCGCAGCCTCGGCCGGCGGTGTGCCCCTCGACACGGTGCCTGTGTTGCGCATGCGATCCTCAGCCTCAGCTGGATGCTACGCAGCCGAAACGCGCCAAAACATTAATCGCAACACACGGAACGGCGGCGAATCTTCGCCGCCGTGATGACAACTGTGCCCTTGGTTAAGGTTCGCTGAACGCGGGTCCAGCGTATCCTCTCGATCAGGCCCACTCGCCCTTGCGCATCACCGGCACTTTCGAGCCGTCGGCCTTGAGGCCGTCGATGTCGATCTTGTCCGAGCCGATCATCCAGTCGATGTGGATCAGGCTCTTGTTGCCGCCGCGGCTGGCGATCTCATCCGGGCTCATCTTGGTGCCGTTGATGAAGCAATCGGCATAGCATTGGCCGAGCGCGATGTGGCTCGCGGCATTTTCATCGAACAGGGTATTGTAGAACAGCACGCCGCTCTTCGAAATCGGCGACGAATGCGGCACCAGCGCCACCTCGCCCAGCCTGCGCGAGCCTTCGTCGGTGTCGAGCACCTTCTGCAGCACTGCCTCACCCTTTGAAGCCTTGGCTTCGACGATCCGCCCGCCCTCGAACTTTACCTCGATATCGGCGATCAGCGTGCCGTTGTGGCTCAGCGGCTTGGTCGAGCGGACATAGCCTTCGACGCGCTGGCTGTGCGGGGTGGTGAACACTTCTTCGGTGGGGATGTTGGGGTTGCAGGTGATGCCGTTCTTGGCCTCCGAGGCGCCGCCCTTCCAGCGGTGCTCATCGGCGAGTCCGATGGTGAGGTCGGTGCCCGGTCCGGTATAGTGCAGCGAAGCGAACTGCTGGCCATTGAGCCAGGTCCAGCGCTCCTTGAGCCTGGCATTGTGCGCCTTCCAGGCGCCGATCGGATCCTCGACGTCGACCCGGCTCGCCGCAAAGATCGCGTCGGCGAGTTTCTTCACCGCCACCTCTTCCGGATCGTTGGGGAACACCAGTTTGGCCCAGCTGGCATTGGGGTACGACACAATGTTCCAGTTGATGTCGAAGCCGGTGATCTTCTCCAGCGCCGGCTTGTAGGCAATCGAGGTCGCGCGGTTGGCGCGTGCCACCTTGGCCGGGTCCTCGCTCGCCAGCATCATCGGGTTGTCGCCTGAAATGGCGAGCCGCGCCGCATTGCCGTCGAACGCCTTGGCCATGCCCTCGAACAGCCACCCCGGCGCCTTGTCGAAGCTGGCATCCGCTGCGTAGCGGTAACGGTTGAGCGTGATCTCTTCGTCCGAAAAGATCGGCTGCACGATGCCGGCGCCGGCCTTGTAGGCGTGCTCGGTAATCTTGCGCACCAGCGGCAGCGCCGCCATCGGCGCCGTCAGGACCAGGTCCTGCCCGGGCTGGAGCTGGAGCCCCACCTTGATCGCGACTTCCGCGAGCTTGTCGAGTTTGACCGGATCGATTGGGCTATTACCCTGAGCCATTGGAAAACCTTCGCAAAAACAGGAGCGAGAGGCATACGCCTCACGTCGGCCCGCTTCAAGGCGGCGAGATGCCGTAACTCGTCATCGCCGCGCTCGATCCTGGTGCCGACCCCAAGCAGCCAGGCCCGCTTTGCCGCCAACCGCTCCATCGCCTCGTCATCGGGCCACTGCATCCCCATCCGCGTCCAGTCCATGTCCATCTCCTGTGGTTCTCACAGGGATGGTCGAGCTGGCTTTGGAGGATTCGACATTTTGGGAATCGAGCGCGCCAAGCACACCGCTATCAGAGTGTCGCCGCCCGGCCCGGCATCCGGTTGAACGCATCGAGCGCCGCGATCTTGTAGGCTTCGGCGAGGGTCGGGTAGTTGAAGGTGTTCTCGACGAAATAGTCGACCGTACCGCCGAGGTTCAGCACCGCCTGACCGATATGCACCAGCTCGGTCGCCCCTTCGCCGATGATGTGGCAGCCCATGAGCTTGCGATCGTCGAGCGAGAACAACAGCTTCATCATCCCCGATTGCAGCCCCATGATGTGGCCGCGCGAGGTCTCGCGAAACCGCGCCACGCCGCACTCATAGGGGATGCCCTTGGCCTTGAGCTGCTGCTCGGTCAGCCCGACCGTCGAGATTTCCGGCACTGCATAGATGCCATAGGGGAAGTATTCCGGGGCAGGAGGCATCGGCGCGCCGAACGCGTGGCAGGCGGCGATCCGCCCCTGTTCCATCGAGGTCGAGGCGAGCGAGGGAAAGCCGATCACATCGCCCGCCGCATAGATGTGCGGCACCGCGGTCTGGAAAGTCCGCGGGTCCACCGTCAGCCGGCCGCGATCATCCGCCGTCAGCCCGCAGGCTGCGAGCTCGAGCGCCGCTGTCGCGCCCACCCGGCCGGCGCAATAGAGCAGCGCCTCGGTGCGGATCTGCCGCCCGTCGCTCAGCGAACTCACGGCGAAGCCGGCATCGTCGACCTCGACCTTTTCCACCTTCACACCGAGCCGCAGCTGCATGCCGCGCTTCCTCAGCTCGTGCACGAACTCATCGATGATCTCGCGGTCGATGAACTCGAGGAAGTTCTCGCGCGGCTCTACCAGGGTCACCGGCACGTCGAGCGCCGAAAAGATCGTCGCATACTCGATGCCGATCACCCCGGCGCCCACCACGGTGAGGCTCTTGGGCACCCGGGGGTCGGACGCCACGTCGTCGCTGTCGAACACATTGGTCTGGTTGAACGGGATATGGCTGGGCCGGTACGGCGCCGTGCCCACGGCGATAACGAAGCGCTCGGCTTCGTACTCGCTTTCGCTGCCGTTCTTGATGGCGATCCGGTGCGGGCTGACAAAGCGGGCCCGCCCGGCCACCGTCTTTACCCCGTTGCGGGCGAACTGGTGCTCCAGCACGTCAATCTCGTGGTCGAGCGTCATCCGCAGCCGCGCCCCGAGATCCTTGCCCTCGATTTCCTTCTTCACCCGGTAGGCGAGCCCGTAGAAGCCGCGCTCGCGCCAGCCCGAGAGGTTGAGCACCGTTTCGCGCAGCGTCTTGGAGGGGATGGTGCCGGTATGCACCGACACCCCGCCGACCCGCAGCCGGTTCTCCACCACCAGCACGGCCTTGCCGAGCTTGGCGGCCTGAATAGCCGCCCGCCGCCCCGCCGGCCCCGAGCCGATGACGATCAGATCGAATGTGTCCATGCCACTGTCCCCCAGGCACTGACTGTTGCACGCAGCAGATGAAGCGCACATGGCAATGGCCGCATGGCGGGAATGCACTTAGGCGCTGGTGCGCGTTGAGGGAGACGCTTCCACAATGGCCAGTTCTGGTCGCCTTCCCCCTTGCGGGGAGGGACAGGGGTGAGGGCCACAGCCACCGGCCGATCTGCCTCAATAAACCTCCGGCACATAGAGCTCCGGTTTCACCGCGTGGCGCACATAGTCGGCATGCCGCACCCGGTCCGGCAACTGCACGTCCTGCTTGGGCACGTCCTCGTAGTTCACCTGGCTCAAGAGGTGCGCGATGCAGTTGAGCCGCGCCCGCTTCTTGTCCACCGCCTGTACCACCCACCAGGGTGCTTCCTCGGTGTGGGTGCGGTCGAACATCTCTTCCTTGGCCTTGGTGTACTCTTCCCAGTGCACCCGGCTTTCGAGGTCCATCGGGCTGAGCTTCCACTGCTTCAGCGGATCGTGCAGCCGCATCTTGAAGCGGAATTCCTGCTCCTCGTCGGTGATCGAGAACCAGTATTTCACGAGGATGATGCCCGAGCGGACCAGCATGCGCTCGAACTCCGGCACGGTGCGGAAGAACTCTTCGAGCTCGTCCGGCGTGCAGAAGCCCATCACCCGCTCGACCCCGGCGCGGTTGTACCAGGAGCGGTCGAACAGCACCATTTCGCCTGATGTCGGCAGGTGCGGCACGTAGCGCTGGAAATACCACTGGTGCCGTTCGCGCTCGGTCGGCGCCGGCAGCGCCACCACCCGCGCCACCCGCGGGTTGAGCCGCTGCGTCACCCGCTTGATGGCGCCGCCCTTGCCGGCGGAGTCGCGGCCTTCGAACAGCACCACCATCTTGAGCTTCTTGTAGGCCACCCAGTCCTGCAGCTTCACCAGCTCGTGCTGCAGGCGGAACAACTCGCGGAAATACACCTTGCGGTCGATGGTATCGTCGGCCGGGCCGGCCATGCCTTCGGCGACCAGCTCGTCGAGCCGGTCGTCCTCCATCTGCATCTCCAGCTCTTCGTCGAAATCGTCGGCGATCGCCTGCTTGATCCGCTCGAGTTCGGCCGGGGTCTTGGCGTCGTGGTCGTTCATCGGTGCACCCATGGATAGCTCGCCGGGAGGGGTGCCCGTTCCATATGAACCTATTGTGACCGTTTGCCGGGCCGTCCCCGGTGCAATGCGATTACTGCTCGGCGACGCCCGCGAGCCGCAGCCCATCGAGGATCGCCTGCGTCCGCGAGGCATCCTTCTGCGGCTGCGCTGCCCAGACCTGCGCGATCGTTACGCCTGGCGACAGCCGCTTCAGCGTCACCAGGTGGCGCTTGGCTTCGTCCATCCGTCCCAGATGCGCGTTGGCGGCGACCAGCATCCAGTAGGTGCACACGAAGCTCGGGTTGGCCGAGACCGAACGCTTGGCCCAGACCAGCGCCTCTTCGTAGTTCCCCTTAATCATCTGCGCATGCGAGATGGCCGTCAGCGGCCAGTGCGCGCCATCAAGGCTGGGGCTGAGCCGGATCGCGTGCTCGCTGAAGGCGATCGCGTCATCGACATTGCCGATATGCAGGTGCGTGATCCCGGCAAAGATCATCACTGTGAGGTTGTTCGGGTTGGCCTCCACCGCCCGCTGCGTCAGCATCAGCCCGCGGTCGTAATCGCGCAGGTTATGGATCAGCATCATCGAGCTGAGCGACAGCGCCACCGCATCGTCGCGCGCATTGGCCAGCGCCCGCTCCACCAGCTCGATGCCATGCGCCGTGTCGTCGGTGCCGATCGCCGGCCAGCCCATGGTCGAGCGGTGCAGCATGGCGTTGCCCGCATAGACGAGGAAGGTCGGGTTGTTCGGCTCGAGCTCGATCGCGCGAAGCAGCAGGGCGATCGCCTCGGCATTGGCGTCGCGCGTCTGCGACAGGTGCATCGGCAGGGCGCGCAGATAGAGGTCATAGGCCTCGACGCTGTCCGGCCGCTCGCGCCGCGAGCGCTCGATCTCGGCCCAGCGGATCGTCGGTTCGGCCACCGAGGCGACCTTGAGCGTGATCTGGTCCTGGAACTCGAACACGTCGTCGAGCTTGCCGTCGAACTTGTCGGCCCACAGGTGCGCGCCGGTCATCGCGTCCACCAACTGTGCGGTGATGCGCAGCCGGTCGCGAGCCCGCCGCACGCTGCCCTCGAGCACGTAACGCACCCCCAATTCGCGCCCCACCTGCCGCACGTCGACGGCGCGGCCCTTGTAGACGAAGCTCGAATTGCGGGCGACCACCGCGAAATCGCGGAAGCGGCTCAAGGCGGTGATGATGTCCTCTACCACTCCGTCGGCGAAATATTCCTGTTCGCTGTCCCCACCCATATTGTCGAACGGCAGCACGGCGACCGTCGGCCGCCGCGGCGTCACCGGACCGAACTCCGGCGACCGGGTACTTCGGCCGACCCCGGTCACCACCTCGAACACCCGCACCGGCCGCGCGATGTTCTTCAGCTCGCGCTCGCCCAGGTCGCGGAACCCGGTCTTCATCCGGTCGCGGACCTCCTCGAACACCTTGCTCGAAACGTAGACGCCGCCGGGCTCGGCGATCTGCTGCAACCGCGCCGCGACGTTGATGCCGTCGCCATAGATGTGGGAATCATCGTGCACCACATCGCCCTGGTTGACGCCGACGCGGAAGATCAGCCGCTTGTTGGCCGGCACATCAGCATTGCGCTCGGCCATCAGCGCCTGCATGGCGACTGCGGCTTCAACGGCTGAGACTGTGCTGGAGAACTCCGCCACGATGCCGTCACCAGCAAGGTCGACCACCCGCCCGCCATGCCGCTGCAGCAGCTGGAGCACGGCCGTCTGGTGTCCCTTAAGCGCAGCGACGGTGCCGGATTCGTCAGCGCCCACCAGGGCGCTGTATCCCGCTACGTCCGCACACAACACCGCCGCCAGGCGGCGCGACAAAACATGTTCCATTTCCGCTTCCTAGGCGGAGTCACCGCGCCCTGTCTCAGGGTAAAGCGTGGAGTTGTTACTTGGAAGTGGAAACGTAAGCTCACTCTGCTTTCGGGATTAGCCGAAAATCCGGCAGATCCCGCAGTCCGAGCTCGGGTCCGGCTGGCGAATAGACCACGAACAGCTGCATCGGTCCGCTCCCGGTATTGAGCGTCGAGTGGAATCGGTCCTCCGGCACGAACACCGTGCAGCCCGGTCCGACCTTCTGCACCACCGGCACGCCTTCGGGTGTCTCCACCATCTGCTCACCCTCGCCCGAGATCACGAAAATGATCTCTTCGGCCCCCGGATGGTTGTGCCGGCTGTGCCCCTGGCCCGGCGGCAGATCCACCACCCCACCGGAAAACCGCTTCGCCCCATTCACCTCCGGCGCCACCGTCAGCGCCAGCTTTCCCCAGTCGAACCCGAACGCGCTCACATCGCGCGGATAGACGAAATTGTTCTCGGCCATTGTTTGCTCCTCCTGAAATTCGCTACGCCGTGCAACCTGACCCCACCCTTGATCGCTCCCCCTTGCGGGGAGGGGACGTGGTGGGGGGCACAGCCACCGGGCGTTGCAGCCTTACGCCCCGGCCCGCAGCCCCTTGAACCCCTCCACCTGCGCCTTGATCGCCACTTCCACCGGCAGCCGCTCCATCGAGCTCGCCCCGTAGAAGCCGTGGCAGCCCTTCACCCGGTCAAGGATGAATTTCGCGTCGTCGGGCATCGAGATCGGCCCGCCATGGCAGAGGACGATCACGTCATCCCGCACCCGGCGCGCCGCCGCGGCGATCGCCTCGATCTCGGTCGCACACTGCTCCAGCGATTTCGCCGCTGTCGCGCCGATCGCGCCGCCGGTCGTCACCCCCATATGCGCCACGATGATGTCCGCCCCCGCCTTGGCCATCGCCACCGCTTCGTCGGGGTTGAACACATAGGGCGTCGTCAACAGGTCCAGCTTGTGCGCCTCGGCGATCATCTCGACCTCGAGCCCATAACCCATGCCGGTCTCCTCGAAGCTGACCCGCATCACGCCGTCGAACAGCCCGATGGTCGGAAAGTTCTGCACCCCCGAGAACCCCATGGCTTTGAGCTCGGCAAGGAACTGCGGCATCAGCACGAACGGATCGGTGCCGTTCACTCCGGCCAGCACCGGGGTGCGCTTCACCACCGGCAGCACCTCGCGCGCCATCTCCTTGACGATCTCGTTGGCGTTGCCATAGGCGAGCAGTCCCGCCGCCGAGCCGCGTCCGGCCATGCGGTAGCGCCCCGAATTGTAGATGATGATCAGGTCGATGCCCCCGGCTTCTTCGGCCTTGGCCGAAATGCCGGTGCCGGCCCCGCCCCCCACGATCGGCTGCCCGCGGGCCACCATGTCGTGGAATTTGTTCAGGATTTCGGCGCGCGCGATGGCAGCCATGCTGTCTCCCAAGAGGTTATTATGAGGTGATTTCGTGAAAGGCGCGCACAGCGGCCTCGGCAAAACTGGGGTCGTTGATGTGACAGTCGAGCCGGATCAGTTGCCGGTCGCTGCTCCATTGCACCGTCCGCTCGATCGCTTCGAACAACTCGGCATCCGCCTCCGCGTCGCGGAACGCGCCACCTTCGATATCGAGCGCCGAAACGCCCCGCAGCGGCAGCAGGAAGCGCACCGGCCCGACCGCGGCATTGAGCTTGCCGCCGATCCATTCCCCGATCGCCCGGCACTCGTCGGCACTCGTGCGCATCAGCGTCACATTGGCATTGTGCGCGTAGAACAGCCGGTCGGCATAATGCGGCGGCACTGTCTCCGGGGCCCAGAAGTTGACCATGTCGCAGGCTCCGACCGAGCCGACATAGGGCACCGGCCGCCGCGACAGGCAGTCGAGCCGCTCCGGCCCCGCCGGCAGCACGCCGCCGAGCAGGTAGTCGCAGACCTCGGTTGTCGTGACGTCGATCAACGCGCCGACCAGCCCGGAATCGACCAGCATCTCCATGGTCTTGCCGCCGGTGCCGGTGGCATGGAAGACCAAGGGCTCGACCGCCCCGGTCAACAGTTCGACGATCTGCGTCACCGCCGGCGTCGTCACCCCGAACATGGTGAGCCCGACCGCCAGCTTGGTCGCCGGTTCCACCATGGTCGGGTTGGCGCTCATCGCCACTACGGCAAGCGCTGCATTGGAGAGGATAACACGCGATATCCGGTTGAGCCCGGCAAGGTCAGTCACCGACGGCATCATCACGATATCGCTGACCCCGACATAGGGCCCGACATCGCCCGAGGCGAGGGTGGAGACCATCACCTTGGGCAGGCCGATCGGCAGTTTCCGCATCCCTGATGTGACGATCGAGGTGCCGCCACCGCCGCCGATCCCGACCATTCCGGCGATATCATCACGTGTTATGACAAACTGTGCAAAGGCCTCCGCCATGCCGGCCACGGCGACGCCGCGGTCGGTGCCCTCGAGCAGTCCGGGTGGTCCGAACTTCGCCACTTCCGCCGCTCCGACTTCCGGCGGAATGGTCGGCGCGCGGATCCCCACATCGACCACCAGCGGATCGGCGCCGAGCGCCCGGATTTTCTCGGCCAGGAAAGCCAGTTCCTCGCCTTTGGTATCGGCTGTGCCGACGACGTAGATGCGCTTCATCGCACCCCTCCCGACACCGTTCGGGTGACGCCCGCCGGTGCTCTCGCCGCCCTGTCATGGCAGAGGCCCGGCGCCATTGCAAAGCATTTTGAGATGTGCGTATCATTTCGATATGGACGTCTCACAACCCGATGAGCAGCAGGTCTCCGAGCCGAAGGGCGCCAGGGCGCGCACCCGTAAACTCATGCTCGAAACCGCCATCGCGCTGATGCAGCAGGGCCAGACACCCTCGGTCAGCGATGTCGCCGAAGCCGCCCAGGTGTCGCGCGCCACCGCATATCGGTACTTTCCGAGCCAGGCGGCCCTGGTCCACGCCGTCGTCGATGAGGGGCTGGGGCCGATCCTCAACTGGCAGAGCGCCAGCGACGATCCCGAGACCCGCGTGCTCGACCTCCTGGCGCTCACCATGCCGCGCGTGGCCGAGTTCGAGGCGACCTTCAAGGCGGCGCTCAAGCTGTCGCTCGAGCAGTGGGCGCAGCGTCGCGCCGGCACCCTCGGGGCAGAGCCGCCCTTCAAGCGCGGCCATCGCGTCGAGCTCTTGCAAATGGCGATAGCGCCACTCAAGAATAAATTGCCCGAGGCCAAGTTCCAGCGACTCGCAAAGGCGTTGTCATTGGTCTACGGTCTCGAAGTTCTCATTGTTCTCAAAGACTTGTGGGGCCTTGAGTTCGAGGAGACTACCGAGATCGCGACCTGGGCCGCCTCGGCGCTAGTCCGCGCCGCGGTCGCAGAGTCCGCTGCCTGATCCGGCAAAGGAAACTATTTTCCTAAACCGGAACTCGACTTGCATAAATGCTAGCATGTTAGCTTGACGAGGCCGGAAAAACGTTGAATTTGTAGTTCTGACGCACGTCGATCAAGGAGGGAGATCGGAGGCGGGGGAGGAAGAGTTGGGAGACTTTTCCGGTTCGATCCGCGATACGCGAAAGTACTTGGAACTGAGTGCGTTTGAGGAAGCGCATCAGTTTGTGCGACGGGCGCTTGGAGGAGCGCCATAGCTGGTGACCGCGCGGGCCTTGGGAGAGGTCGCCGCCGCAGTCCCGGTGATGAGGGAGGGGCTATCCCGCACGTCGCCAGAGAACGGCCGGCCGTCGAAGCTTGGGAGAGCTTTTGGCCGGTTCGCTGCTGTGAAGGCCCCCGGCAAGGAGGAGGGGCTTCGGCTGGTGCCGCATCTGCCGGCCGTCGGAAGCGCTAGAGGGAGGACCATAATGCGCACTGCTACCAAGGGCATGCTGGCCGGTTTGGGCCTGATGCTTGCGTCGAGCACATCCGTGCTGGCGCAGGAACTGACGATCTTCTGGGCCGAATGGGATCCGGCCAACTACCTGCAGGAACTGGCCAACCAGTACGAAGCCGAGACCGGCGTGAAGGTCACGGTAGAGACCACGCCGTGGGGTGATTTCCAGACCAAGGCGTTCACCGAATTCAACGCCCAGGGTTCCGCCTACGACATGATCGTTGGTGATAGCCAGTGGCTCGGTGCTGCGTCCGAAGCTGGCCATTACGTCGACCTGACCGACTTCGTGAAGGAGAACGGCGTCCTCGACAAGATGGCTCCGGCCACCATGAAGTTCTACGCCGAGTACCCCGGCAATTCCGGCAAGTACTGGTCGATCCCGGCCGAAGGCGACGCCGTGGGCTGGGCCTATCGCAAGGACTGGTTCGAGGATCCGACCGAAATGGCCAACTTCAAGGCCAAGTACGGCTACGACCTGGGCGTCCCCAAGGACTGGAAGCAGCTCACCGACATCGCCGAGTTCTTCCATCGTCCGGACCAGAACCGCTACGGCGTGGCGATCTATACCGACAACTCCTACGACGCCATGGCCATGGGCTTCGAGAACGCGCTGTTCTCCTATGGTGGCGAGCTTGGCGACATGGCGACCTACAAGGTCGATGGCTACATCAATGGCCCCAAGGCCGTTGCCGCCCTCGATGCCTACAAGAAGCTCTACAGCTTCACGCCTCCGGGCTGGGCCAAGACCTTCTTCGTCGAGAACAACCAGGCCATCACCGAGAATCTCGCGGCGATGTCCATGAACTACTTCGCCTTCTTCCCGGCGCTGATCAACGAAGCGTCCAACCCGAACGCGGCGAACACCGGCTTCTTTGCCAACCCGCCGGGTCCGGATGGCGATCAGTACGCTGCCCTCGGCGGGCAGGGCATCTCGATCGTCAGCTACAGCCAGAACAAGGACGAAGCCTTCAAGTTCCTGAAGTGGTTCATCCAGGACGATACGCAGCAGAAATGGGCGGACCTCGGCGGCTATACCTGCTCGGCCAAGGTGCTCGAGAGCGAAGCCTTCCGTAATGCCACCCCGTACAACGAAGCCTTCTACCAGACCATGTTCAAGGTGAAGGACTTCTGGGCGGTGCCGGAATATGCCGAACTGCTGACCCAGATGAACCAGCGCGTCTATCCGGCGATCGTCGGTGGCGAAGGGACCTCGCAGGAGACTCTCGACGCCCTGGCTGCCGACTGGAAGGCGACCTTCGCCAAGTACGGCCGCGGTTCGTAAATCGCGATTTGCCCGGGGAGCTTCGGCTCCCCGGGATCCGCAACCAGAACGGGATGGAGCCTTCACCACCGGGTCATTCCCGCGAAAGCGGGAACCTCCGTTTCGGGACGATCAGCGCCCACCAGAACAGAGTTTCCCGCTCTCGCGGGAATGATCCGGCGGAGATGGCGGCAACGAGCCGGTGGCAGAGCACACCGTCAGGGGAAGGGCCTACCTTGAACAACATGATCACCACGCTCGATCCGCATTCGCGGGCCGCCTACCGCGGCTGGAGCGACATCACGATACGCAACCTGTTCGTGATCCCGACGATCCTGTTCCTGATCGTCTTCAACATTTTTCCGCTGCTCTATTCGCTCGGCTACTCGTTCACCGATTTCCGTGCGTCGACCAAGGACCCGGTCAATTTCGTCGGCCTCAAGAACTACATGGATCTGCTCAGCGATCCCAACATCTGGTCCAATTTCACTATCACCGCGCAGTACGTGATCGTTTCGGTCTCGGGCCAGGTGATCGTCGGGTTCGGCCTGGCGCTGCTGCTCAACCGGAGCTTTCCGCTCAAGGGCCTCATCACCACGTTGCTGCTGCTGCCGATGATGCTCTCGATGGCGGTGGTCGGCCTGTTCTGGAAGCTGCTCTACGACCCCAACTTTGGCATTATCAACTACTCGCTGGGCCTGGGTAAGCTCGAGTGGCTCGGCGACCCCAACATTGCCCTCTATGCGGTCGCCCTCACCGATATCTGGATGTGGTCGCCCTTCGTCATGCTGCTGTCGCTGGCCGGGTTGTCGGCCGTGCCCAAGCACCTCTACGAGGCGGCATCGATCGATCGCGCCAGCCGGCTCTACACCTTCTTCCGCATCACCCTGCCGCTGGTCGCACCGATCCTGCTGATCGCCATCATCTTCCGCACCATGGAGGCCTTCAAGACCTTCGACCTGGCCTACGTGATGTCGGGTCAGCCGACCACCGAGGTGGTGTCGATCCGGCTCTACAAGATGGCGTTCCAGGAGTGGCAGACCGGCAAGAGCTGCGCCCTCGCCTACATCGTGCTGATCATGGTGCTCTGCATCACCAACGTCTACGTCAAGTATCTCAACAAGGCGAAGGAACGCTAGCGATGGCCGTCGTCTCCTCACGCGGTCAACGCGTCGGCAACCTTCTCGCCATTGCGGCGGTGATCGTCGTCACCTTCATCATGCTGGCGCCGATCTACTGGATCGTGTCGACCTCGTTCAAGCCGCGCAATCTTGCCACCACCAACCCGCCGACCATTCTGTTCGAGCCCGAGGTGTCGCCCTTCGTGAAGCTCTTCACCAAGCGCGTGCAGCTCAAGCCCAAGGAAGTCGTCGACTATGAAAACGCGCCGTGGTTCGAGCGGCTGGTCTTCGACGGCGGCGAACGCATCACCCGTTCGGGCAAGGGCGAGATTCAGCTCTCGGGCTATCCGGATCGCTTCATCAACTCGCTCATCGTCGCCGTCACCTCGACGCTGCTAGCCGTCTCGATGGGCACCATCACCGCCTACGGTTTCTCGCGTTTCAAGGTGAAGGGCGAGGCGGACCTGCTGTTCTTCGTGCTCTCGACCCGAATGTTGCCGCCCATCGTCGTCGCCATTCCGATGTTCCTGATGTACCGCGCGGCCGGGCTCAACGATTCACACCTGGGCCTGATCATTCTCTACACCGCCTTCAACGTCTCGTTCGCGGTGTGGTTGATGAAGGGCTTCATCGACGAAATTCCCAAGGAGTACGAGGAGGCCGCGCTGGTCGACGGCTACACCCGCATCCAGGCCTTCTTCAAGATCGTGCTGCCCGAAGCGGCGACCGGCATCGCCGCCACTGCCGTGTTCTGCTTCATCACGGCGTGGAACGAGTATGCCTTCGCGCTGATCATGACCAACCGGCGCGCCCAGACCGCGCCGCCCTTCATCCCCAGTCAGATCGGCGCGGGCCTGCCTGACTGGACGGTGATCGCCGCCGGCACGTTCCTGTTCCTGCTGCCGGTCGCCATCTTCACCTTCCTCCTGCGCAACCACCTGCTGCGCGGCATGAGCTTCGGAGCGATCCGCAAATGAACCTGCGCGTGTTCAACCAGAAGTTCCTCGAGCCCGGCTCGATGACCCTGATGATCCTCGGCATCATCTTCCTCTGCCAGCCGTGGATCGAGGTGCTGCACCAGTACTCGGTGACCATCATGCTGATCGGGCTGATCGGCTTCAATGTCGCCGTCCACATCCCGGCGCCGGAGAAGCAGGTGATCGACGAGGACGATACCGGCCCGCTCTCTGCCGGCATGCATGGGGGCACCCATGGCTGAGATCGAACTCAGGCACATCGACAAGCATTTCGGTCTTGTCCACGTCATCAAGGACGTGAACCTGACGGTGAAGGACAAGGAGTTCGTCGTCTTCCTCGGCCCCTCCGGCTGCGGCAAGACGACGACGCTGCGCGCCATTGCCGGCCTCGAGGAAATCGACAGTGGCGATATCCTGCTCGACGGCAAGCCGATCCAGGGCCTTCGCGCCGCCGATCGCGACATCGCCTTCGTGTTCCAGAACTACGCGCTCTACCCGCATTTTACCGTCTACGAGAACCTCGCCTTTCCGCTGCGCGCCGTCGGCACCGCCAAGGATGTGGTCGATCGCACTGTGCGCTCGGTCGGCAAGTCGCTCGGCATCCTGCACTTGCTCAACGCCCGTCCATCGGCGCTGTCCGGCGGCGACATGCAGCGCGTCGCCATCGGCCGCGCTTTGGTGCGCCGCCCCAAGGCGCTGCTGCTCGACGAGCCGATCGGCTCGCTCGATGCCAAGCTCCGCGAAACCATGCGCATCGAACTGAAGCGCCTGCATTTCGAGAACGGCTCGACCTCGATCTACGTCACCCACGACCAGGTCGAGGCCATGTCGCTCGCCGACCGCATCGTGGTGATGAACGATGGCGTGCTGCAGCAGGTCGGCACCCCCTCCGAGGTCTATCTTTATCCGGCCAACCTGTTTGTCGCCCAGTTCATCGGCTCGCCGGTGATGAACATCGCCGCCACCAAGGTCAGCGAGGCCGACGGCGGCGCCCGCATCGCGCTTGATGACGCGAGCTTCGACCTGCCGCGTGAACTGCTTGGGATGCTCGAACAGAAGCAGGCTGCCTCCGACCTCTCCCTCGGCGTCCGCCCGGAGGGCGTCATCGTCAGCCGCGAGGACAAGCCGGGCTACCGTCCCGCCGAGGCGCACATCATCCAACCCTTCGGCGGCTTCGACATCATCGATCTGAAATTCGGCGAAAAAATCCTGCGCGCCCGCACCGCCTCCGGCTATGTCGACAAGCCCGGCGCCACCGTGTTCGCCCGGATCGACCCCGCTCAGGCGCATTTCTTCGATACCCGCTCGGGCGCCTCGCTCGGCATCCGGCTAGGCAACTGACATGGCCCGCATCCACCTCGAAAACATCACCAAATCCTTCGGCCCGCACGTCGCGGTCGATCGGCTCGATCTCGATGTCGCCGATGGCGAGTTCTTCGTGTTGCTCGGCCCCACCGGCGCCGGCAAGACCACGACGCTCAGGATGATCGCCGGGCTCGAAAAGCCCACCGAAGGGGCCATCCACATCAACCAGGTCAACGTCAACGCCTGGGGGCCGGCCGAGCGCGACGTGGCTCTGGTGCTGCAGCAATATTCGCTCTATCCGCGCCTCACCGTGCGCGACAACCTGGCCTTCCCGTTGCGCTCGCGCATCCGCAAGATGAGCGAAGCCGATATCGACAAGCGCATCGACTACGCCAGCAAAACCCTGCGCATTACCCACCTGCTCGATCGCAAGACCGACCGTCTCTCCGGCGGCGAGATGCAGCGCGTTTCCATCGGCCGGGCCATCGTGCGCGAACCGCAGGTCTTCCTGATGGACGAGCCGCTCTCGGCGCTCGACGCCAAGCTCCGCGAGTCGCTGCGCTCCGAGCTCAAGGACCTGCAGATGCGGCTCGGCGCCACCTTCATCTTCGTTACCCACGACCAGGTCGAGGCGATGACCATGGGGGATCGCATCGCGGTGCTCAACAAGGGCAAGATCGTTCAGGTCGGCACGCCGCGCGACGTCTACACCAACCCGCGCGACACGTTTGTCGCGAGCTTCGTCGGCTCGCCTGCCATCAACCTGTTGCCCGGCAGCCTCGCCGGCGATGTGGCGAGCGTCGCTCAGGCCTTTCAGATGCCCATCACCCGAAGTGCCGCGGTGGAAGGGCCGGTCACCTTCGGCATTCGGCCGGAAGACGTCGAGGTCGCCGCCGGCGCCCCGAACGAGGCGCGCATCCACGATGTCGAGAACCACGGCATCGAAAAGATCGTCACCCTGCGCGTCGGCGACAACCTGATGCGCGCTGCCGTCCCGGCCCGCGTCGAGGTCAAGGTCGAAGAAGCCGTGCGCTTCAGCTGGAACCCCGACAAGGTGATGCTGTTCGATGCCAAGACCGGCCTGAACCTCAGGGGGCAGGCAGCGTGATGATTTCGGCGTCCGGCTCGCACCAGCGCCGCGTTAAGAATTTCGACAAAGTAATAATCCCCAGGGGAGGGGGACCATGGCATCCAACAACTACCCGAAACTCCACAACGCCACCTGGCCCGGCGTGGTCGGCAAGGGCGCTCCCGGCGCTGAGCCGATCATCCCCCTCGATACGCTGCTGAAGCTCACGGCCAATGCTGAGGTCGATGGCCAGAAGTTCGACGGCGTCGATCTGTGGCTAGCCGACCCGCACATCTCGATCGATTCTTCCAAGGACGATGTGAAGCGCATGGCCGACCACATCGCGAGCTTTGGCCTCAAGGTCGGTTCGTTCGTGGCTCCGATCTGGGGCGGCGCCGGCGGCGGCTCCGCCATGGGCGATGCCGATGACGTCAAGCGCTTCCTTACCCAGGTCGAGAAGGCCTGCCGCATCGGCCAGCAGATGCGCGAGCTCGGCATCCGCCCCACCGGCGGTGTCCGCGTCGACAGCTCCACCGGCGTCGAAGCCTGGGACAAGGACCCCACGGGCAACACCAGGAAGATCGCCGATACCTTCCGCGAAGCCGGCCGTATCGCCCAGCATTATGGCGAGTACATCGTCGCCGAAGGTGAGATCTGCTGGGGCGGCATGCACTCCTGGCGCGAGAACGTGAAGCTGCTTGAGCTGGTCAATATGCCCGGTGTGGTTGGCTACCAGGCCGACATGGCGCACTCGATGCTGTTCGTTCTCGGCGCCAATGCCGAAAAGGACCGCATCTTGCCCACGGATTTCGAGTGGAGCGACAAGGCGGCGCTCGATGCCGCCTATCACAAGGTTGCCGACGCGCTCCGGCCCTGGACGCTGGATTTCCACGTTGCCCAGAACGACGGCACCACCTTCGGTTCCGGCGACCACGAAAAGACGGGGCGTCACTGCCAGATCGACGACCCCAATGGCCGGCTCGATGTGGTGAAACACGCCGGCTACTGGCTGCGCGACGACAAGGGCGAGCTGACCAGAAAGATGCGCCACATCTGCTGGGACGGCTGCATGTTCCCCAACGCTGTGATGGAGCAGCAGGAGACCTGGAACAAGATCCTCGGCGCCATGCTCAAAGTCCGCGAAGCCCACGGCTGGCGGGAATAGCCATCGTGGGGAAGAGGCGCTGCACTTTCCCCACCCACCGGGTCATCCCCGCGAAAGCGGGGACCTCCGTTTGCGATCTCTCGGCGTGCGCCCAAACAGAGGTTCCCGCTTGCGCGGGAATGACTCCGTGGGTAGCCGCGAACTAGGAACACTCCAATGACCAAACAACTCAATATCGGCATGGTCGGCTACGGCTTCATGGCCCGCTGCCACTCGCACGCCTGGGCCTCCGTCAGCCATTTCTTCGATACCGGCTATCATCCGGTGCTGAAGGCGGTGGCGGCGCGCAACGACAGCAAGGTGCGCCGCTTCGCCGAGCAGTGGGGTTATGAGAGCGTCGAGCACGACTGGCGCGCCCTGATCGAGCGTCGCGACATCGACGCCATCGACATCTGCGTGCCCAACGACCTGCACGCCGAGATCGCCATCGCGGCCGCCCAGGCCGGCAAGATGGTGCTGACCGAGAAGCCGCTGGCCCGCACCGCCGCCGAGGGGCAGCCGATGGTCGATGCGGTCGAGAAGGCCGGCGTTGCCAACCTCGTCTGGTACAATTATCGCCGCGTCCCCGCCGTCACGCTGATCAAGCAACTGGTCGACGAGGGCAAGCTCGGCCGCATCTTCCACTACCGCGCCAAGTTCCTGCAGGATTGGACCATTTCCCCCGATGTGCCGCAGGGCGGGCAGGGCACCTGGCGTCTCGATGTCGATGCCGCTGGCTCCGGCGTCACCGGCGACCTCCTTGCCCATTGCCTCGACAGTGCGCTGTGGATCAACGGCGATATCGCATCGCTCACCGCGATGACCGAGACCTTCGTCAAGGAGCGTACCCACGCCGACACCGGCAAGAAGCAGACCGTGGGCATCGACGACGCGGCGGCAGTGCTGACCCGCTTCAGCAACGGCGCGCTCGGCACCTTCGAATCCACCCGCTATGCCCGTGGCCACAAGGCCGCCTATACGCTCGAAATCAACGGCGAGAAGGGCTCGCTCGCCTGGGACCTGCACGACATGAACCGCGTGCAGTGGTTCGATCATTCGACCGAGGGGCGGCTGCGCGGCTGGACCAACATCCTCGTCACCGACGGCGACCACCCCTATCTCGGCAAATGGTGGGTCCCAGGCCTGGTCATCGGCTTCGAGCACAGCTTTACCCACACCGCAGCCGATTTCCTCGAGGGGCTGAAGACTGGCAAACCGGCAGCGCCGACATTCAGGGATGCGCTGGCGACCAACAAGCTCTGTGACGCCATCATCAGCTCGGGCAAGTCGGGCAGCTGGGTGAACTTGTAGCCGGGGTGCCACAACCCCTCATCCGGCGCTACGCGCCACCTTCGGGCGAGGGCTGCGCCCTCGTCCCGCGACCCCGACGGGGAGAAGAACCCGGAGGGCGCGGCGATCACCTCTTTTCCTCTCCCCGTCGGGGAGAGGGTGGCTCGGCCGAAGGCCGAGGCGGGTGAGGGGTTGAGCCACCTACTTTCAATCGTGAGAACACCATGAAACTCGGCTTCAATCTCCTGCTCTGGACCACCCACGTCACCGACGAACACTGGCCGATCATCGAGCGCCTCAAGGCGGTGGGCTATGACGGCGTCGAGGTTCCGATGTTCGAAGGGACGCCCGATCATTACGAAAAGCTCGGTCGCCGGCTCCGAGATATCGGTCTCGGCGCCACCGGCATCGGCGTCATGCCCGGCGGTGGCAAATCCGCCGTCTCCCCCGATCTGGCCGAGCGCGCCGGTGCCCTCAGCCACCTGCAATGGCTCACCGATTGCACCGCCGCGCTCGGCGGCACCCTTGCCGCCGGCCCGTTCCACCAGCCGCTCGGCGAGTTCACCGGCCGCGGCGCCACCCCTGACGAGAAGTCCCGGGTCCGCGACATCCACAAGCAGGCGGCGCAATACGCGGCGAAGCAGGGCGTCGCCCTCTCGGTCGAGCCACTCAACCGCTTCGAGTGCTACTTCCTCAACTCGGCGGCCCAGGCCGCTGAGCTGGTGAGGGCGGTCGACGAGCCGAACTACGGCTATCTCTACGATACCTTCCACTTCAACATCGAAGAGAACTCGATCACGTCAGTGATCCCGGCCACCATCAACCAAATCAACCACGTCCACATTTCCGAGAACAATCGCGGCGTTCCCGGCGCCGGGCACATCGATTTCCAGTCGGTGTTCAACGCTCTGAAGCGGGCTGGTTACGACGGCTGGATGACCATCGAAGCCTTCGGCTCCGCGCTGCCGGATCTCGCCGCCGCCACCAAGATCTGGCGTCCGCTGTTCACCTCGGAAGCCGAGGTCTACGAGAAGGGCTTCAAGCTGATGCGAGAGGGCTGGGACCGGGCGCGCTGATCGCCTGAACGCGCCGTTCAGCGCCACGACATCGGCCGAGGCGCACCCTCAAGCCCGACGCGCAACCCGCGCGGGCTCCAATGAGGGACATCGATCATGAAAACGCTTCTTGTTCTTGTTGCTGTACTTGGGCTCACCACCGCTGTCGGTGCTACCGACAATGTCTACCAGACCTCGAAGACCCTGAGCCTCGGCCAGTATGGCGCCAACTGCGCCAGCATAGGCGGCACCTATGAGTCGCACGACGACAATACCGGGACCTGTTCGAAATCGGGTGGCTACAACATCACCTGCTCGCGCGACGAAGGCATCACCACTTGCGTCGGCTACGACCCGAAACAACCCAAGGCGCCGCAATAGATTTCGGCCGGCGAGTCTCGTAAGAAGCTTGCCGTGAACGCGGCGCTCCCCGTCCCGCGGCGAGCGCGAGGAGGAGTGCCGCGTGACCAAGATTGAGCTGCTGTCCGGATCCTATACCGGCCCCAATGGCGAAGGCCTGAAGCTGCTGAGCTTCGACACCACCAGCGGCGACATCGAGCTGGTCCGCAGTTTTCCCGGCACGCCTGACGTCTCGTGGATTGCCTTCGCGCCCACGACGCGCACTGTCTACGTCACCGACGAAATGGCCGAGAAGGCAGGCGCCTTCACGCTGGCCGGCGACAACAGCACGGTCACTGCGCTCGGCTACCAGTCGACCGGCGCCAAATACCCCTGCTATCTCCGCATCAGCCCCAAGGGCACCAAGCTCGCTGTCGCCAATTACGGCGACGACTCGACCCCGGTGTTTTCGATCGATGCCGCGACGGGTGCGCTCAAGGCCGACCCCACCGTACTGCGCAGCGCCCACGCCCACGACAAGGGCCACGCCCACTGGACCCAGTGGTCGCCCGAGGCGGACCGGCTCTACGTGGTCGATCTGGGGCACGATGAAGTGCGCAGCGTCCGCTACGAGGCCGGCAGTTTCGTCGGCGGCCCGGAGACGGCGTTCGCGACGCCCAAGGGCGCCGGTCCGCGCCACCTGGCGTTCCACCCCAACGGCAAGTTCGCCTACCTGTTCACCGAATATGCCGAGACGGTCACCGCGCTCGCCCGCGAGCCGGGCGGCAAGCTCACCGAGCTCAACACCCTCTCGGCACTTCCCGACGACTTCAAGGGCACCTCGACCGGCGCCCACATCCAGATCAATGCCGCCGGCACCGTGGTCTATGTCAGCAACCGCGGCCACAACTCGCTCACCGCCTTCGCCATCGCCGCCGATGGCACGATCAGCCTCAAGCAGAACATCGATTGCGGCGGCAACTGGCCCCGCTTCTTCCTCCTGCTGGATAAGCACCTGATCGTCGCCAACCAGGAAAGCGAAGACCTCGTGGTCTTCGACGTTGCCACCGACGGCACGCTGAGGCCCACCGGCAAGCTGTTCAAGCTGCAGAAGCCGGTGGCGTTGCTACAGATCTGATCGTATCTCTCAGTCGTCATCTCCCCCTTGGCGGGGGAGAAAGTGAAAACTTGGGCTTAGCGCAGCTAAGTCCTTAGTTTTCGCCAGAGAGGGGGTGCGGAGCCATCGTGCCCGCCTCGATCCCCTCTCTGGCGATTTCTAAGGCTTAGCGAAGGGCTAAGCCCAAGAAATCGCTTTCTCTCCCGCAAGGGGAGAGATGAAGGAAGAACGTGCCCTCACCGCACCTTGTGCTGCATCTCGGGCAGGAACACCGTCAGCAGCCCGGCCAGCGGCATGAACGAGCAGAGCCAGAACACGTACTGGATGCCGGTCACGTCGGCCAGCGCGCCGAGCGCGGCAGCGGCGATACCGCCGGCGCCGAAGGCGAAGCCGAAGAAGATCCCGGCGATCATCCCGACCCGGCCCGGCAGCAGCTCCTGCGCAAACACCACGATGGCCGAGAACGCCGACGAGAAGATCAGCCCGATCAGCACCGTCAGGATCACCGTCCAGGTGAGGTCGGCATAGGGCAGGGCCAGGGTGAACGGCAGCACGCCGAGGATCGAGAACCAGATCACGAACTTGGCGCCGAAGCGGTCGCCGATCGGCCCGCCCAGGAACACGCCAACCGCCGAAGCGCCGAGATAGACGAACAGCAACAGCTGCGCGTCCTGCACGCCGACCTGGAACTTGTCGATCAGGAAGAACGTGTAGTAGCTCGAGAGGCCCGCCATGTAGGCGTTCTTGGTCAGCGTCAGCACCGTCAGCACGGTGAGCGCAATGGCGGTGGTGCGCTTGTCGAACAAGAGCGCCGTGCTCACTGGCGCCTTGCCGGCATTGGCCTTGCGGTGTGCCGCGTACCACATGCCGACGCGGGTCAGGATGAAGATGCCGACCAGTGAGCCCGCCGCGAACCAGGCAACGCTCGATTGGCCGCGCGGCAACACGATGAACGCCGCCAGCAGCGGTCCGATCGCCGAGCCGACATTGCCGCCCACCTGGAACAGCGATTGCGCGAGGCCGTGCCGCCCGCCTGAAGCCAGCCGCGCCACCCGCGAACTCTCAGGATGGAAGATCGCCGAGCCCAGCCCGACGAAGGCCGAACCGACGAGCAGCAGCCAGTAGCTCTGCGCGAACCCCAGGATCAGCAGCCCGATCAGGCTCGACGCCATACCCACCGGCAGCGAGAAGGGCAGGGGGCGTTTGTCGGTATACATGCCGATGGCCGGCTGCAGCAGCGACGCCGTGCACTGGAAGGTCAGCGTCAGCAGCCCGATCTGCACATAGTCGAGCCCATAGCTCTCCTTGAGGATCGGGTAGATCGCCGACAACAGCGATTGCATGGTGTCGTTGATCAGGTGGCAGACCGACACCGCGATGATGATCGAGAGCGTGGTCTTGCTGGCGATCGAAGTCGCCGGTGCCGAAGCTGTGGCCGTCAATTTGGGAATCCAGGAATGCAGGATGGTCGGCGGGTGCCGATCAGAAACGAATACTTGTCCCTAACATGTCAGTCGACCCGAGTCGTTAGCACTCAAGCGATTTTCCGTTCGGTTGGGTGACTGTTGTAACCAGCACTCTCCACACCCACGGGGTCACCCCGGCGAAGGCCGGGGCCCATCCTGAGGTGGTGCGGGTCAAGCGCTGGAGCCGGAACATCTCAGGATGGATCCCGGCCTGCGTCGGGATGACACCGGTGGAGTTGGCGCGATCGACGACACTACCCGGGACCGCGGGGGCCACAGTCACTGGACACTGCGGCAAGCCTAAACGCCCCGCCACCCCCTGAACCATTCGCCGAACGCACGCACCCCATCCTCCACTTCCGTCTGCGGCACCTCATCCACCAGTGCTCGCAGCAGGCCTACGTCTGCCGCTGTCTCCGTCACATCCCCCGGCTGCATGGGCAGCAGCTCTTTCTTCGCCTCGCGTCCCATCGCCCTCTCGATCGCCGTGACGAACCGCATCAGCTCCACTGGCCGGCCACCGGCGATGTTCACCACCCGCCAGGGGGCGACCGGCGAGAGCGAGTCAACCGCCGACACCGGTTGCCCTTGCACCGGCGCAACCCCGATCAGCCGATCGATCGCCGTCACCACGTCATCGACATAGGTGAAATCCCGCCGCATCCGGCCTTCGCCATAGATGCTGATCGGCTCGCCTGCAGCGATTGCCTCGGAGAACCGGAACAGCGCCATGTCCGGCCGCCCCCACGGTCCGTAGACCGTGAAGAAGCGCAGGCAGGTCGTTGGGACCTCGAACAGATGCGCGTAGGAATGGCTCATCGCCTCCGTCGCTTTCTTGGTCGCCGCGTAGAGCGACACCGGCCGGTCGGTCAAATCCGTCTCGCGCGACGGCTGACCCCTTGCCATGCCGTAGACCGAGCTCGACGAGGCGATCAGCAGGTGCTTGAGCGGCGTTCGGCGCGCCGCTTCGAGGATGGCGAGCGTCCCCGTCACATTGCTGTCGGTATAGCTGAACGGCGCCTCGAGGCTGTAGCGTACCCCTGCCTGTGCCGCGAGGTGCACCACTACCTCCGGCGCCTCGGAGAACGCCGCATCGATCGCCGCCGCGTCCTCCAGCCGCCCGATCACCGCGCGAAACCTGCTATTGGCCTCGAGCATAGCGTGTCGCTGCGCCTTGAGCCGGACGTCGTAATAGGGGGTCAGCGCGTCGAGGCCGATCACTTCGTGCCCTGCCGCCAGCAGCCGCTGGCTCAGGTGAAAGCCGATAAATCCGGCACTGCCGGTTACCAGAATGCGCACCCCGTCCCCCCTGAAGCCGCTGTCACACAAGGCGTTTCCTGCTGCGGCGCTGTCGAAACTACGCGCTCTCGTTCGACAATGCCAAGACCACCAGTAGCGCCTCCGAACCTGCCCCTTGAAGAATCTACTTGCGCCTCCGATTTGGTGTGCTACATAACTAGCACACTACCAAGGCATCACGCATGAGCCAGTTCAACGACAGCCAGCCGATCTTCGTACAGATCGGCGAAAGGATTGCCGACATGATCCTGAGCAAGACCACCAAGGAGGGGGAGGCGCTTCCTTCGGTGCGCCAGATCTCCGCCGACCTCTCGGTCAATCCTCTGACCGTCACCCGCGCCTACCAGTCGCTCGTCGATATCGGTGTCGTCGAGTCGCGCCGCGGCATGGGCATGTTCGTGGCCGAAGGCGGCCACCAGCGCCTGCTCGCCCACGAGCGCCAGAAATTTCTGACCGAGGAGTGGCCGCGCGTCATGGCGCGCCTCGCCGCCCTCGATCTCGATCCCACACAGTTGTTGAAGCAAGGCGGTAAAGATGAATGATCTGGCTCAAACCACAGCTGCTCCGATCGTCTCGGCGCGTGGCCTCAAGAAGCACTTCGGCCGCACCGAAATCCTCCACGGGCTCGATTTCGACATCCCCGCCGGCCGCATCTACGGCCTCGTCGGCCACAACGGCGCTGGCAAGACCACCACGCTGAACGCGCTGCTCGGCCTCACCTCCTACGAAGGCACCGTGCGTGTCCTCGGCGAGGATCCGTACCAGAAGCGCGCTTCGCTGATGAAGAACGTCGCCTTCATCTCCGATGTCGCGAGCCTGCCGCGGTTTTTGCGGGTGCGTGAGCTGTTCGCGCTGCTCACCAACATCCACCCCAACTTCGATCAGGCGAAGGCCCGCGGTTTCCTCGAGGGCACCGACGTCAAGATGGACGCCCGGATCAAGAACCTGAGTAAGGGCATGATCGCCCAACTCCACCTCGCGGTGGTGATGGCGATCGATGCCAAGCTCCTGGTGCTCGACGAGCCGACGCTCGGCCTCGACATCACCTATCGCAAGCGCTTCTACCGGCGTCTGCTCGAGGACTACATGACCGAGGAGCGCACCCTGCTGATCACCACCCACCAGGTGGATGAGATCGAGTTCATGCTCTCTGACATCATGTTCATTCGTGATGGTGAGCTGATCCTCCACATGCAGATGGAGACGGTCTCCTCGAAGTTCAGCCAGGTGCTGGTTCGCCCCGATCAGGTCGCCGCCGCCACGGCGCTCGGCCCGATCTACAGCGAAACCCGCTTCGGCCAGACCGCCATGGTCTTCGACGGCGTCGATCGCGACCAGCTCGCCCAGTTCGGCGACGTCACCACTCCCACTCTCAGCGACCTGTTCGTCGCCCTCATGCAGCGCGGTCCCGCCAAATGAAGTCTCTCGTTGCCCTTATCAAGCGCGAGTATCTCGAGCATCGGGGTGCGTTCCTCTACGCCCCCGGCGTGATCCTCGGCATCATGACGCTGGTGCTGGTGTTCGGCATCGCCTCGAACCGTTTCCAGATGCACCAGGAAATCGGCGTCCCCTCGGCGCTGAAGTTCTTCGAGTTCGGATTCCTCGCGGTGGCGGCGCTCTGGTCCATGTATCTGCTGGCGGCGCTGTTCTTCTACTACGCCAACGCCTTCAGCGCTGATCGGCGGAACAACGCCATGTTGTTCTGGAAGTCGATGCCGGTCACCGATTTCAAGGTGCTGGCCTCCAAGTCGCTCGCCGGCATGACCATCTTCCCGGCGCTGATCTTTGGCGCGTACCTGATCACCGGCGTTCTCATCTACGTGGTCACCATGATCACCGCGATGATGCTGCCGCGCCTCGGCGTCCCCGGGATCTTCGAGTTTCTCTCCTCGGGTTTCCAGATCGCCGCCTTCGCGCTCGTCTGCCTCGTGACGGCGTTGCTCTGGTATGCCCCGTTCTTCGCCTGGGTCGGCGCGCTGTCGACCGTATTCCGCCGCTGGTCGATCCCGCTCGCCTTCCTCATCCCCGGGCTGATCGGGCTCGCCGAGAACCTGATCTTCAACGATACGGGGCCGCGCGCCGGCTACTTCCTCAACTACCTCAACGAGCGGCTGAAGTTCGGCGCCGACAACCTGCACCTCGAACGCGAGATATTCGCCGATGCCCAGTTCAACGCCACGGCGATGATCCCGCGCTTCCTTGCCACGGTCGACTGGGCGCAACTCGTCGGCGGACTGATCGCCGCCGCCCTGCTGGTCTACGCCGCCAGCGAATACCGCCGCCGCATCGTCGCCACCTGACCTCGGCGCCGTCGGCTGCAGTACGGCCACCACTCCCTCCCCACCATCCATCCCCAAACGGGGATGGGGGTGGTGGTCGTTTTCCGCACCGGCCGTGCAGTGATCCTCCCCCGCGTGGCGGGGCCACCCGTAGCGTGGTGGGCGGCCGCACCATCGGTGTAGCCAATCCACCTGACAACTGCCTCATTCACGCATATCTGTATCGACTGTCCGCCTTCGCGACACCATTGGCTTGCCCCTCGGCCTCCGCCATATCAGGGTCAACACAACGCCCGTCGCGAGACCCCATCATGATCACAGTCGAATCCCAGGCCGCGGTCCGCTCCGCCCCGACGCTGCCGCTCACCACCCATCTCGGCGCTGTCCGTATCGGCGTCACCGATCGCGACAAGGCGCTTGCCGTCTGGCGCGATGTCGTCGGTCTCGAGCTCATTTCCGAGGATGCCGAAGCGCTGCACCTGGGCGCCGGCGGCCGCGAGCTGATCACTCTCGAGCTCGGCGCCACCAGCCCTTTCCCCGATCGCTCGCTCGGCCTCTACCACGTCGCCGTGCACGTCCCGACCCGCAAGGCGCTGGCCGAAATGGTGGTGCGGGCCCTGATGCGCCGCGTCCGCATTTCGCCCACCGATCACCTCGTCTCCGAGGCGATCTACCTGTGGGACTACGACAATAACGGCATCGAGATCACCTTCGAGACGCCGTGGCGCGGTACCATCGGCGACGGCGAGGACGGGTTCTACGTCAAGACCGTCGATGGCTCGCCGCATTCCGGTCGCGAGGCCATCGATGTCGATGACCTGCTCGCCGAACTCGACGACGTCAACGCCGTGCCGGCGCTGATGCCCGAGGGCACCCGCATCGGCCACATCCACCTGCATGTGAACGATCTCGAGCAGGCCATGCGCTACTATCGCGACGGCCTCGGCTTCGGCGGCCTGTTCATCATGCGCCGCTTCGGCATGGGCGACCTTGGCCTCGACTACCCGCCGCACACCATCGCCTTCAACATCTGGTCCGGCCCGAACGCCGCCCAGGCGCCGAAAGGTTCGGCAGGCCTGCGCTGGTTCCACGTCGTGGTGCCGGATCAGGCGACGCTGGACGCCGTGAAGGCCAGGCTGACTGCAATTGGCGCGGGCCACGCGGAAACGAATGAGGGGATCGAAACGCGCGATCCGGCCGGCAACCTGGTGAAGGTGGTGGTGGGCTAGATGTCGCCGCAGCGCATCTCCCCCGCCAAGGGGAGAGATGACCGAGAGGCCGGTGGTCAGAGCGCTGCCAAGAACCTGTCCACGTCCGCCTCGGTCGTCACCCAGCTCGTCACCAACCGCACCAGCGTCTCGTCCGCCGCGAGCCCGTTACTTGGCCACTCATGCGCCGCGCCGCCTGCTGCGCGCACTCGCGCCAGTGCTGCCTTCGAAATCACCGCGAACACCTCGTTCGCCGTGTTTTCCCAGCCAAGCCGCGCCACCCTGCTGGCCCGGATCCCGGCGCGCAGCCGATCCGACATGGCGTTGGCATGCCCGGCCCGACGCAGCCAGTTGCCATCCTCGAGGTACCCCTCGAACTGCGCCGCAACGAACCGCGCCTTGGAGAACGTGTGTCCGGCCCGCTGCCGCCGTGCCTCGAAATCCCCGAGCAGTCCCGGGGTAAACACCACGATCGCCTCTGCCGCCCAGCAGCCGTTCTTGGTGGCCCCGAACGACAGGAAATCTACCCCGGCCTTCCAGGTCAGCTCGGCCGGCGTCACGCCCAGCGCCGCCACCGCATTGCCGAACCGCGCTCCATCCATGTGCACTTTGAGCCCGCCGGCGCGCGCCATCGCTGAGAGCTCAGCCACCTGCGCCACCGAATACACGGTGCCCCATTCCGTCGCATTGGTGAGGCTCAGCGCCACCGGCACGCTGCGCCCACCGGGCGAGTGCTTGCCGAGCGCCGTCGCGAACGCTCCCGCATCGATCAATCCGAGCGGGCTCTGCACCGGCGCCAGCTTCATGCCGCCCGACTGGAACTCCGTCGCGCCGCTTTCGTCGGTGTGCACATGCGCATCCTCACCGCAGAACACCACGCCGCCCGGCCGGCTCAGCGCCGCGAGACCAAGCGAGTTCGACGCCGTCCCTGTCGCCGTGAACCACACCTCCACTTCGCGCTCGAACAGCGCCGAAAAGCGCTCCGTCACGCCGAGGCTCAGCGGGTCCCCGCCATAGGCCGGCGAGTATCCGTCATTGTGCCGCGCCAGAGCCGCCATCACCTCAGGTGTCGCCCCGGCCCAGTTATCGCTCGCAAAATTCACGCTGAAATACCCCACTAAAGACGCGGGGTTTGTAGCCTGCCGGGTGCTTGTGGTGAAGCCACGCCCCGCTATGATCTCTCCAATAGGAGACCCCATGCGAGCCATATCCTGCACCGCGCCCGAGCAGCTGGCGCTGATCGACATCGACCGTCCCGAGCTGAAGCCCGGCTGGGTTCGCGTTGCCATCCGCCACATCGGCATCTGCGGTACCGACTACCACATCTTCGAGGGCAACTTTCCCTACTTCGAGTACCCGCGCGTCATCGGCCACGAACTGAGCGGCGTCGTGGTCGACCCGAACGGCGAAGCCTTCGCCGCCGGCGATCCAGTGGTGATCAACCCCTACCTCAACTGCGGCCATTGCCCGGCCTGCCTCGAAGGCCGCGCCAATTGCTGCGAGACCCTGAAGGTGATCGGCGTCCATGCGCCGGGCGGTATGGCCGAAGAGATTGTCATGCCATCAGGCAACCTCTACAAGGCCGATGGCCTGAGCCTGCGCGATGCGGCCATGGTCGAGTTCCTCGCCATCGGCGCTCACGCCATCCGCCGCACCGCCGAGCTGAAGCCCGGCTCGCGCGCCCTGGTGGTCGGGTCCGGTCCGATCGGGCTCGGCGTCGCTTTCTTCGCCAAAATCGCCGGAGCCGATGTCACCGTCATCGATGCCGCCCCGGACAAGATCGAAGCCACCCGCGCCCTCGGCTTTCGCACCTTCTCGCCGGCCGATCTCGAGGGCAGCGAATTCACGCGCATCAAGTCGACCGGCTTCGACGCGGTGTTCGATTCCACCGGCTCGATCAAGGCGATGAACGCCTCGCTGTTCCATCCCCGCAATGGCGGCAGCTACACCCTGGTCGGCGTCATCAAGGGCGATCTGGTGTTCCCCGATTCAGAAGTGCACCGGCGCGAACTCACCATCCGCGCTTCGCGCAACGCCATCCGCGCCGATTTCGAGCACGTCATGGACTCGATCCGCCAGGGCAAGGTCCCCACCGACAAGCTCGCCACCCACGCCACCACGTTGGACCGCGTGCCCCAGGATATGCCGGTCTGGGCCCATGACCGCACCGGTGTCATCAAGGCGATTGTGACCGTGTAGGGGGCAGGGGAGGTACAGTCGGCGCCTCCTCCCTCGAGGGAGGAGGTGGCGGGCGACTAGGCCTTCCAGCCGACTGCCTTGGGCGTCACGTCGAGCTCGATCTCTTCCATCCCGAGCAGCCGCGCCACCACCTCGGGCGGGTCCTTCACCACGTGCACGCCCGACACCGTATCGATCTTGGTGTCGCGCAACCCCTTCACCACCGCCACCACATGCTCGGGGTTGACGTAAATGATGCCGTCGGGCGTATCGAGCTTCACGAGCCGCATGGAAATCTCCTCAGTGCTGCCCCACATAACCCAGCGCCGTGCGGCCGGTGACATCATGCCCCGCCCATGGACAATGAACCGTGAACCTCTTTCGTCACCTCCCGATATGCGGGAGGCAGGGAGGGGTCGTCTGTCGAAGGTGCGCAGCTCATGACCTCCCCCGATGAAATCCTGAACTTCTGGTTCGTCGAGCATGGCGAGCCGGACTGGTTCGGCGGTAAGCCCGAGTTCGACGCGCTGCTCGCCGCGCGCTTCAGCGAAACTTATGCTGCCGTCGCCCGTGGCGAGGCCGCCTGGTGGCGCGCCACCCCGTCGGGTCGGCTTGCCGAGATCATTGTGCTCGATCAGTTCTGCCGCCAGTTGCACCGCAAGCGCCCCGAGGCCTTTGCCTCCGATGCCATGGCGCTGCGCCTCGCACAGGAGGCGGTTGCCGCCGGCGACGACATGCGGGTCGAGCCACGGCGCCGGATGTTCTTCTATATGCCCTACATGCATTCGGAGGACCTCGCGGTGCACGACGAGGCCGTTCGGCTGTTTACCGCGCTCGGCGACGAGGACACGCTCAAGTACGAGATCATGCATCGCGATTGCATTGCCCGCTTCGGCCGTTACCCCCGCCGCAACGCCGCCCTCGGCCGCACCTCCACTCCCGAGGAGATCGAGTACATCAACTCCGGCGACGGCATGTTCTGACGCGACGCAACTCACAAAGTCATAATACGACTTATGAATAACCACTGAACCGCTGGGTCCGCATTGGTTCAGCCGAACCCGACTAGTCCTCTCCCATCCGCAGGCAACCGAGCCTGCTTTCATGGAGTGGACAAAGTGTTCGCACGTCTCAACCGTTACGCCCGCCCGGCGGTCGCCGCTGTCGCCCTTTCGCTCGTTGCTGTTTCCTTCCAGCCCGCCATGGCCGGCGGGCTGCAGTCAAAACCGATCTACGAGGAGCACTACGACGACGACTACGATTGCCAGAGCGTCAAACAGGCGATCCGCTACCTCAAGAAGCGCAACTACAAGAACATCGAGAAGCTCGAGAAGGAAGCCGAGGAAGGCATCTACCTCTTCTCCGCCAAGAAGAAGAATTACGAGCACGAGTACGTCGCCTACTACATCACCTACGACGCCTGCGACCACGAAATCGTCAGCCGCACCCCGGTGAAGGAAGAGAAGATGCTGTAACGGCCGCTGGCCCTGAATTGCTCCCACTCGGACGTCGCCGGTCGGGTGGGAGCGGTTTTGGACGACGCCGTCCTTCTACCCACGGGCGTCATCCCCGCGCAGGCGGGGACCCAGTGGGATGCTTCAGCTTCCACCAGCGTTGCGAGATCCCACTGGTTTCCCGCCTGCGCGGGAATGACACCGAGTTCGCCCGCTTGACCCCGCAGCCAACTCCCGTTCAACTCGCTCGGGTCATCCGCGCGAGGCTCCCATGGACCATTTCCTGCCGCTTTTCGCCATTCTCGGCGCCCTGTTGCTTGGCGCCATCAGTCCGGGCCCGAGCTTCGTCTTCGTGGTTCGCACCGCGGTCGCCCAGTCGCGTACCGAGGGGCTCGCGGCTGCACTCGGCATGGGAGTCGGAGCCATGGTGTATGGCGCGCTCGCCGTGCTCGGGCTGCGCACCCTGATGCAGGACGGTGGCCTCCTGTTCACCGCCCTGAAAGTCGCCGGCGGGCTCTACCTCGTCTATCTCGCCTGGAAGATCTGGAGCCACGCCGCCGACCCGATCACAGTCGAGGCCGGCGTCGCTCCCGCCGCCAATCCGCGCAAGGCCTTCAGCTTCGGCCTTCTCACCCAGCTCTCCAATCCCAAGATCGTCGCTGTGTTCGGCGCGGTGTTCGCGGCGCTGCTGCCGGCCAACCCCGAGCCCTGGCTCTACTGGGCCCTGCCGCCGCTGATCTTCCTGCAGGAAACCCTGTGGTACAGCATCGTCGCCATCGCCTTCTCGGCGACGAAACCCCGCGCCATTTATCTCAGCGCCAAGCTCTGGGTCGATCGGGCCGCCGCCGCCTTCATCGGCATCCTTGGCATCCGCCTTATTGTCGAAGCCCGCTAGCGCCTCTGCCCAACCCGCAGCTCATGAAAAAGTACGGACGAACCTACCACCTGCCGATCTCGCCTGGGGCGACCAGCGACGACAAGGTCATGGCGAGTCTGGACGGGCTGATGGTCGGCGACCTCCTCGTCACCGAGAAGATGGATGGCGAGAACTCTACCATTCATCAGGGCGGTTCGCATGCTCGCAGTCCCGACAGCCGCTACCACCCGTCACGCGATTGGCTGAAGGCCTTCGCCGCCGGGATCAGCCCGCAGTTGGACGATGGCGAACGCATCATCGGCGAGAATCTCTACGCTCGACACGCCATCAGTTATGCGGAGCTGCCATCGTATTTCCTCGGTTTTGGGTGGATCGTCGGTGACGAAGTCCAGTCGTGGGATGCGACGCTGGCGCGGTTCGAGGAACTGGGTGTCGCGCCGGTGCCGACACTCTATCGAGGGCCGTACAAACCAGGCCTGTTCGAGGATCTCGCTGCAGCACTCGACCGTGCGAGGCAGGAGGGCTTTGTCGTCCGGGTCGCTGGCGCCTTCCCGGAACTCGAGATGCCCGTTCGCATGGGCAAGTATGTGCGGGCCGGCCATGTGCAGGACGAGGAGCACTGGATGAAGGCGGAACTCATCCCCAATCATCTGGTAAAGTGAGATCGGGCGCCGACCCGGCACCTGGCTGATCGTAGCGGCGGCATAGGCCCGAGGAACCCATGAACCAGCGCGTCTACTCGTACAGTATCGCCAAGGTCTATGCGCTCTACGTCGCCAAGGCGGAGAACAAGGGGCGCAGCAAGGCTGAAGTCGATGCGATCCTTCGCTGGCTGACCGGCCACACCCAGCAGTCGCTCGAAGCCGAGATGGCCAGGGGTGTCACGCTCGAAACCTTCTTCGCCTCGGCGCCGCAGCTCAACCCGGCGCGCTCGCTGATCACTGGCGTCGTCTGCGGCGTCCGAGTCGAGAACATCGAGGATCCCACCATGCGCGAGATCCGCTACATGGACAAACTCATCGACGAGCTCGCCAAGGGCAAGGCGCTGGAAAAGATCCTGAGGGCTTAGGTCGGGCCATTCTCGTCCCGCCGATCTCCCATTCTCTCATCGCACTTGCCCGCCTGTTGCGTCGGGCGTATCTGCAAAGCGTCGCGAAAAGCGACCGCCTCCCTTGATCCGCTCAGTGGCGGAGTAAACAGGTGGACGAATAGTCGTCCAGGTGGTCAAGCACACGCCAGTTCATGCCCCGCGCATGGCCTGGTCAGCGTCTCCCAGAACCCCAGTCGCCCGCTTTGTCGGGCATGATCGCGAAGCTGTCGTCGCCTGCGTGGCGCCCGCCTGCTTCGCGTGGAGCAAGCTTGCCATGCAGAGATCCCTCACCGTCATCTACACTGCCATTGTCCTCGATGCCGTCGGCATCGGCCTCATCTTCCCCATCCTCCCCTCGCTGCTCGCCGAGGTGACCGGCGCCGACAACGTCGCCGCCTATATCGGCATCATGACCGCGCTCTATGCCGTCATGCAGTTCGTCTTCGCGCCGATCCTCGGCGCCCTCAGCGATCGGCTCGGTCGCCGCCCGGTGCTGTTGATTTCGCTCGGCGGCGCGGCGATCAACTACCTGTTTCTCGCCTTCGCGCCGAACCTCTGGCTGCTGTTCATCGGTCGCGCCATTGCCGGGCTGACCAGCGCCAATGTCTCGGTTGCCACCGCCTACGTCACCGATATCTCACCTGAGGAAACCCGGGCCCGCCGCTTCGGCCTGCTCAATGCCATGTTCGGCATCGGCTTCATCATCGGCCCGGTGCTCGGCGGCGCGCTGGGTGACTACTGGCTGCGGCTACCCTTCATCGCCGCCGCCGTGCTGAACGGCGCCAACCTGCTGCTCGCGCTTCTCGTGCTGCCCGAGTCGCGTACCCCGAGCCGCGACAAGCTCGATCTCGGCGCGCTCAGTCCGCTCCGCTCGCTGCGCTGGGCCCTGTCGCTCAAAAGCCTGAGGCCGATGATCTTCATCTTCTTCGCCTTCGCCGCCACCGGCGAGGTTTACGGCACCTGCTGGGCCCTATGGGGTAGCGACACCTTCCAGTGGAACGGCTTGTGGATCGGCCTGTCGCTCGGCGCATTCGGCGTTTGCCAGACGTTGGCGCAGGCCTTCCTCCCCGGCCCCGCGGTAAGACTGCTCGGTGAGCGCGGCGCTATCCTTGGCGGCATTGCCGGCGCGTGCATTGCGCTCGTTGTCATGGCCTTCGCCACCCAGAGCTGGCTGATCTTCGCCATCATGCCGGTCTTCGCGCTAGGCGGCATCGGCGCCCCGGCGCTGCAGTCGCTCGCCACGCGGCAGGTCGACGAGAGCCAGCAGGGCCAGTTCCAGGGCGTCCTCGCCTCGGCGGTCAGCCTCGCCTCCATCTGCGCGCCGCTGCTGTTCTCGAGCCTCTATTTCGTCTTCCGCGACCACTGGCCCGGCGCCATCTGGCTTTCCGTCGTCGCCCTTTACGCCGTGCTGGTGCCGCTGGTCTTCAGCCTGCGGCTCAAGCCGGTCTCTCCGACGCCTGAAGCTCCCAGGAAAGCCGCGACCGGCAGGTCGGTGTCGGCGCGCCCCTAGACCCCCCGCACCAACTCCGGATCCACCAATGCGCCCTTGTGGCCGATCACCACGCCGGCCACCCGGTGGGCGCGCTCGGCCGCCTCGACCGGCGACAGGCCGCGAGCTCGGCCGCTGAGATAGCCGCCGTTGAATGAATCTCCGGCGCCGGTCGCATCGACGACCTTGTCGGCCGTCGGCGCCGGCACATACTGGCGCACCCCGTCGGCGGTGGCGACGAAGGCAGGCTTCGCACCGTCCTTTGCCACCACTTCCTGCGCCCCCAGCTTCAGGTAGCGCTCCGCCGTAGCCTCAGGCGAGGCATCGCCGAACAGCGGCGCTTCGTCGGTATGCGTCGGCAGCACGATGTCGGCGATCGCCGCCGCGGCCGTCAGCGTCGAGGCCATGATCTTCGGACTGGTCCATAGCGCCGGCCTCAGATTGGTGTCGAACACCACGGTCGCGCCGGCGTCGCGCGCCTTGACGATGGTGCGCATCAGCTTGCCGCGGGCTCGCGGCGCGAGGATCGCCATCGAAATTCCCGAGAAATACACCGTATCGGCACCCACCACCGCGGCCTCCAGTGCTTCGACATCATCGGCGAGAAGCTTGGCTGCCGATTGGCCGCGCCAATAGGTGAAGTGCCGGTCGCCCTTTTCCTGGTGGATCATGTAGAGCCCAGGGCGGCGGTTGGCGATCGTCTGTATCCGCTCGGTGCCGATCCCCGCTTTCTTGATGAATGCCCGCATCTCGGCCGAATACATGTCGTCGCCGAGCGCCGTCACATAGTCGACGTCCCAACCTTCCGGCAGCAGGGCCCGTGCGTACCAGGCGGTGTTCAGCGTGTCGCCCGCATAGCCGAGGCGGTACATGCCGCCTTCGCCGCCAGACATTTCGATCATGGCTTCGCCGATACTCACGAACCGTTTGGTCACGCCGTCTTTCCCCTCAACTGCCCAATGCTTATGCCGGGGATATTTTGCCCACGCAACCGCCTGGTATGGCAGTCCCCGACATGCTCCGTTATTGATGCACGTCGCCCACCTGATCCCACCCCGCGCCGCGTGGTGGGGAGGGCCGTCTGCCTACGGGAGGAACCGTCGCATGCCACGCCTGTCTATGTCCGAAATCCGTTCAGACGCCGTCCACACGCGCGGTATCCACGTGATGGATTACGACCGGTCGACGGTCACTCCGGGCATCGTCCACCTCGGCATCGGCGCCTTTCACCGCGCCCACATGGCCGCTTATGTCGACAGCCTGCTGGCCAACAACCCCAGTTGGGGCATTATCGGCGCCTCGCTTCGCCGGCCCGATACCCGCGACGCGCTGCAGCCGCAGGATTTCCTCTACACCCTCGCCATCCGCGATGCCTCGGGCACCAAACCGCGCATCATCGGCGCCATCCTCGATGTGCTCGATGCCAACACGCAGCGCGCCCAGCTCATTGAGACCATGGCGGATCCGGCGATCCGCATCGTCTCGCTGACCGTCACCGAGAAGGGCTATTGCCACGATCCCTCGACCAGCGAGCTCGACGAAAAGCACCCCGATATCGTCCACGACCTCGCTCATCCGGAGACGCCGATCAGCGCCCCCGGCATCATCGTCGCCGCGCTCGACCTCCGCCGGCAGCGCGGGCTCGTGCCCTTCACCGTGATGAGCTGCGACAATCTCCCGTCGAACGGCAGAACCGCCGGCCGCATCGTCCGCCGCTTCGCCGAGCTAAGAGGAGCAGGGACGAACCTGGCGGATTACGTTGGAACCGTGAGCTTTCCCTCGACCATGATCGATCGGATCGTGCCAGCCACCACCGACGCCGACCGCAGCATCGTCGCCGAGATCACCGGTCTTGAGGACGCCTGGCCGATCATGACCGAGCCCTTCACCCAGTGGGTGATCGAGGACGATTTTCCCGCCGGCCGACCGCCCTTCGAAACCGTCGGCGCCGAACTGGTCGAAGATGTCGAGCCGTTCGAGCTGATGAAGCTCAGGATGCTCAATGGCAGCCACTCGACCATGGCCTATCTCGGCTACCTCTCGGGCTATCAATACGTCAACGAAGCCATCGCCGATGCCGGCATCGCGAAGCTCATTCACGGGCTGATGACGGAGGAGGCGATGCCGACCCTGCCGATGGCGCGCGCCACGCTCGAGGCCTATCGCGACCAGCTGCTGGCCCGCTTCGCCAACCCGGCCCTCAAGCACCGCACCTGGCAGATCGCCATGGATGGCACACAGAAACTGCCGCAGCGCCTGCTCGGCACCATCCGCGACCGGCTCAAGGCGGCGCAGCCGTTCCCGCGGCTGGCGCTGGGCGTCGCGGCCTGGATGCGCTATGTCACCGGCATCGACGAAGCCGGCCAGCCCATCGATGTCAAAGACCCGTTGGCCGCGCGGTTGCGCGCGATCGCCGACGAGGCAGGACGTGATCCGGTGAAGCTGGCGGACGGCCTTCTCGCCGTGACCGAAGTCTTCGGCGCCGACCTGCCGCAGGTCGCAGTTTTTCGCGACACCGTCACCAATCACCTGAAATCGCTGCTGGAAAACGGCGCGAAGGAGGCGGTGCAGCGGCTGAGCTGATAGCGTCCGGCGAGGCGAACCCCGTTCGCAAGCATTGACGAGCGGCCGGCTTTGATGCCCTCTTCGCTCGGGGACCGATAGGGGGATGGGTCGTGCGTAAGCTATTGATTGGCATCGCGATCGCGGTGCTGTGCAGCAGCGCGGCCAGTGCCGCCAGCACGTCCGGGGTCCGCTGTGAGGACCCACAGGTCATCGACTACATCAAGACCAACCTCAAGGGGATGAAATCCGAGGACGGACAGCAGCTCTCCAGATATCTCGGCGACAACTCCAAGCTCAGCGCGACCACCATTTCGGCGCACCGCGACGGGTTCGTCTGCAAGATCAGCCTCAGTCTCACATTCGGCGGCAACACCCAGACGATCCGCGGCCGGTTCGTCTACCGCCAGTTTTCAGGCGACCGGGCAAGCGCAACGTTCATCCCGTTCTAGATTTCGTTGGCTTGTTGCGATCCCGAACCGCAAGGGTCCGTTTTGCTGAAGGCCTCCAGGTCGAGACGGCTAAAGCCGCCCCTCCATCGCCCGGTCGAAGATTTCCAGCGCCAGCTTTTTGGTCAGTTCCACCGGGTTGCCACCCGCCGTCGGGTCGACGATCGCCATGTCGCCGATCAGCTCGCGCTTCTCCCCGCTCACCTTGAAGTCCCTCAACGTATTGGGGACGTTGAGCTTGGCGCGGAGGCCATTGATGGCGCTGAGGAACGCGTCGAAGTTCGGCGGGAGACCGCAATAGGCCGCGAGCCGGGCGATCTTGGCTTCGATCGCATCGCGGTTGGCCACCAGTACATAGGGCATGAACACCGCATTGGTCATGCCGTGGTGCGTGTCGTAGAGCGCCCCGACCGGGTGGCTCAGCGAATGGATGGCGCCAAGGCCTTTCTGGAAGGCAGTCGCGCCCATTGCCGCCGCGCTCATCAGGTGACCGCGGGCTTCGATATCGTTGGGGTTCTCTACTACCTTGGGCAGGTTCTCGAGTGCCAGCCGCACCCCTTCAACGGCGATGCCGTCGGCCAGCGGGTGATACCCCTTGGCGCAATAGGCCTCGAGGCAATGCGCCAGGGCATCGAAGCCGGTGCCCACGGTGATGAAGGTCGGCATACCGACCGTCAGCTCCGGATCGGCAATCACTACCTTGGGCATCATCAATGGGTGGAAGATCACCTTCTTGGTATGCGTCGTCTCGTCGGTGATCACCCCGGCGCGTCCGACCTCCGAGCCGGTCCCGGCGGTGGTCGGCACCGCGACGATCGGGAAAATCCCCTTGGGGTCGGCGCGGGTCCACCAGTCGCCGATATCCTCGAAATCCCACATCGGCCGGGTCTGCCCGGCCATGAAGGCAATCACCTTGCCGGTGTCGAGGCCCGAGCCGCCACCGAAGGCGATCACCCCGTCATGCCCGCCCTGCCTGAGCACCTCGATGCCGGCGTTGACGTTGGCCGAGATCGGGTTGGGCTTCACATCGGCGAACACGCCGACCTCGAACCCGGCATCGCGCAGCAGTTTCAGCGTGTTCTGCGTCACCGGCAGGTTCACCAGCCCGGCATCGGTCACCAGCAGCGGCCGCGCAATCCCTGCAACCTTCAGCGCCTCCGGCAGCTCGGCAATACGGCCGGCGCCGAACTTCACGGCGGTGGGATAATTCCAGTTGGCCTTGGTCGTCATGTTCCCGGTCTCCCGATAGCCCAGTTCTCCACCGGGTCATTCCCGCGAAAGCGGGAACCTCTGTTTATGTCTCACCACCCAAACGGGTTTTCCCGCTTCGCGGGAAGGACCCGGCAAGGGTGGCATCACCATGCCCCAAACGACGTGGTGGGGCCCTAAACCTTCTTCAGGTGATAGCTCTTGGGCTGCGTCAGGTTCGCGTAGCCGATCTCGCTCAGCGCGCCGCCCTTGCCGGTTTCCTTGACCCCGGTCCAGACCAGTGCCGGATCGAGATAGTCACAACGATTGGCGAACACCGTGCCGGTCTCGACCTTGCTGCCAATCTTCGCCGCCACTTCGAGGTCCTCGGTCCAGATCGAGGCGGTCAGCCCATAGGGGCTGTCGTTCATCAGTTCGATCGCCTCGGCGTCGTCGCGCACCTTCATGATGCCGACCACCGGCCCGAAGCTTTCCTCGCGCATCACGGCCATCTGGTGGTTGACGTTGGTCAGCACTTCCGGCGCGAGATAAGGCGAGCTCTCCTCGTCGAGGTCGTGCTTCGAATTGAGATGCGCCTTGGCGCCCTTGCGCAGCGCCTCCAGCGTCTGCCCGCGTACCAGGTCGGCGAAACGCGGCGTCGCCATCGGCCCGACCATGGTGTCGGCGTCGAGCGGGTTGCCGAGCGTCCAGCCCCTGGCGTTCTCGACGAAATCCTTGACGAAGCGGTCGTAGACCGAGGCGTGCACGTAGATGCGCTCCACCCCGCAGCAGCTCTGCCCGGAGTTGAAGAACGAACCGTCGACCAGGTTCTCCACCGCGTGCGTCAGGTTCGCATCCTCGCGCACATAGGCCGGGTCCTTGCCGCCGAGCTCCAGCCCCAGCGTTGCAAAGGTCCCCGCCGCGGCGCGCTCGATGCGCCGCCCGCCTTCTACCGAGCCGGTGAAGTTGACGTGGTCGATCTTGCCCGAGCCGATCAGCTTTTCGGTATCGGCGTGGTTCAGCACCAGGTTCTGGAACAGCCCATCCGGCATTCCGGCCGCCTGGAACGCCTCGGCGAAGCGCTCGCCCACCAGCAGCGTCTGCGAGGCGTGCTTCAGGATCACTGCGTTACCCGCCATCAGCGCCGGCACGATCGTGTTGATCGCCGTGAGATAGGGGTAATTCCACGGCGCGATCACCATAACCGTGCCCAGCGGCTCGCGCGCGATCCAGCGCGTGAAACCCGGCTTGTCCGGCCGCATCGACGGCTTGAGGCTTTCCTCGGCGATGCCGATCATATGGCGCGAGCGCTCTTCGACGCCGCGCTTTTCGCCGCCATAGCGCACCGGCCGACCCATCTGCCAGGCCAGTTCCGGCACGATCTCGTCGTTTTTGGCGAGCAGGGCATCGAGGAAGTGCTCGAGGAACTTCACCCGCTCCTTGACCGTCACTTCGGCCCAGACCTCGCGGGCCCGCCGGGTCTTGGCCACGGCGGCGTCGATCTCGGCGCCGGTGGCGACCTTGCGCTCGGCATACACGCGCCCATCGATGGGCGAGACGATCTGGACCCTGTCGGTCATCTGTCACCTATGTGGTTGTGCCCGGAGTTCTAGCTGCGCTCGAACCCGCGCTTCAACTCCCAATCGGTGACGCGCCGGTCATACTCGAACTGCTCCCAGTTGCCGGTATGCACGTAATGCCCGATCACCGGCTCGCCGAACGCCTCGCGCAGCATGCTCGAGTTCTGCATCGCGGCCACCGCGTCGCGCAGAGTCTTGTGCACTTCCCGTAGCTTCTCGCCGACATAGGCGTCGCCGGTGAAGGCTGGCTCGAGCGGCAGCTTGTCCTCGACGCCCTTCAGCCCCGCCGCGATCAGCGCCGCATAGGCGAGGTAGGGGTTGAGGTCCGCCCCGCCGATCCGGCACTCGACGCGCACCCCCTTGGTGTTCTCGCCGCAGAGCCGAAACCCTGCTGTGCGGTTGTCCGACGACCAGATCGCCTTGGTCGGCGCGAAGGTGCCGGCCTGGAAGCGCTTGTAGGAGTTGATGAACGGCGCGAGGAAATAGGTGATGTCGCCGGCATAGGTCAGCAGACCCTGCATGAAATGCTTCATCAGGTCGGACATGCCGAGCTTGTCGTTGCTATCGACGAAGGCGTTCTTGCCGCCTTTGGCGAGGCTCATGTGGATGTGGCTCGACGAACCGGCGAGCCCGAAGTCCCACTTGGCCATGAAGGTGATAGCCTTGCCGTGGCTGTGCGCGATCTCCTTCATCGCGTTCTTCATCACCACATGTCGGTCCGCCATGGTCAGCGCATCGGCGTAGCGCACGTTGAGCTCTTCCTGCCCCGGGCCCCATTCGCCTTTCGAATTCTCCACCGGAATGCCCGAGGCCTGCAGCTGCCGCCGCATGGCGCGCAGCACCCCTTCTTCCTTGGTGGTCTGGAAGATGTGGTAATCCTGGATGTAGTAGCCGGCGGTGGTGAGGTTCCTGTAGCCCTTGTCCCAGGCCGAGCGAAAGCTCTCGTCGAACAGGTAGAACTCCAGCTCCGAGGCGAAATTCGCCGTCAGCCCGAGCTTTTCCAGCCGTTTCAGCTGCGCCTTGAGGATGGCGCGCGGGCTGTGCGGGATCGGCTCGTGATGGTGGTGGTCGACGAGGTCAGCGAGGATGATCGCCGTGCCCTCCAGCCACGCCGCCTTCATCAGCGTCGTGAGGTCGGGCTTCATGACGAAATCGCCATAGCCCTTGGCCCAGTTGGCCGCCTCGTAGCCGGGCACCGGCTCCATATCGATATCGTTGGCGAGCAGGTAGTCGCAGCCATGCGTCTCGTCGATCGCCCCGTCGAGGAAGAACTCGGCCTGGAAGCGCTTGCCGATCAGTCGGCCCTGCATGTCGGGAAACGCCACCAGCACGGTGTCGATGGTGCCGGCTTTCACGTCGGCCTTCAGTTGATCGAGCGTATAGGCGGCTTGTGCCATGGCAGAACTCCCTCGGAACGCTGGTCTTGTTGTTGGTTGGGAGGGGACCGCGGCGCCTGGCCGCGATCCCCGGGGCCCTACTTGTTGGCGTGTGCGAGCGCGAACTCTTCCTCGGGCGAGAGGATGAGCTTGTGCCGGCCGACCACCGCGAAATAGACGATGCCGACCGCGCACCAGACGATCACCCAGATCACGCCCTTGAAGAAGTTCGGATCCTGGATCTGGTAGCCCAGCGTCACCGCCGCGATGATGATGGTCAGCACGGCGCCGGGGACGCCCACCGGGCTCTTGAACGGCCGCTCGATGTTCGGCAGCTTGCGGCGGAGGATGATGAAGCTCAGCGCCTGCGCGATGTAGCTCAGCATTGCGCCGAACACCGCCATGTTGAGCAGCACCGAGCCGATGATGTCGTCACCCAGCTGTGTTTCGCCCGGCCCGCCGCCCCCATTGGCGAACCAGATCACCAGCATCACGCCCAGCCCGAGCACCGAACCGGCGATCATGGCGAAATGCGGGGTCTTGTACTTGGCATGCGTTTCCGACAGCGCCGATGGAAAATAGCCGGCGCGGCTCAGCGAATAGACCTGCCGCCCCTGGGCGTAGAGAATGGTGTGGAACGAAGCGACGAGGCCGATCAGCGCCACGACGCCGAAGGCCGAAGCCGCCCAGCCCACATCCGGGAACATGGCGCGGATACCGTCGAGCGCCGGCTCCAGCGACGAGCCCAGAGCAAACGAACCGACGCCGGCGATCGAGGGGTTGAGCAGCACCACGAGGAACGCCGACAGCGCCAGCGTGGCAAAGCCCAGCATGATGCCACGCGGCATGTCGCGCTTCGGATCGACCGATTCCTCTGCCGCCAGCGGCACCTGCTCGATGGCGAGGAACAGCCACACCGCGAAGGGCAGGGTGGCGAGCACGCCGCCAAGGCCCTTGGGGAACCACTCGCCGCCGCCTTCCGGCAGCTCGGAGCCATCAGGGGCGATGTTCAGCGCCCAGCGCGAGAAGTCGATATGGCCAAAGGCGCTGATGTAGAAGAACGCCAGGCCTGCCAGCGAGATCAGTGTCACCGCCAGCGTCACCTTGTAGCTCAGCGCCACCCCGAAGATGTTGAGCGCCAGGAAGATCGCGTAGAACACGATCCATAACACCGGGTAGAGCGAGGTATCGAGCCCGGTAATCGAGCCGAAATAGGCCGAGATGAACGTACAGATCACCGCGGGCGTCAGCACGTACTCGACGTTCTCGAACAGACCGGTGACGAACCCACCCCAGGGGCCCATCGAGCTGCGGGCGAACGAGTAGGCAGCGCCGGTATGGGGCAGCGCCGGGCTCATCTCGGCGATCGAGAAGGTCAGGCCCAGATACATGATGGCGATGATGATGCCGGCCACCAGCATGCCGCCCCAGCCGCCGGTGGCGAAGCCGAAGTTCCAGCCCGAGAAGTGACCCGAGATCACCGCGCCGACGCCCAGCGCCCACAGCGACCAGATACCGGCATAGCGCTGCAGGCCGCGCTTTTCGAAGTAGGTCTTGTCGCGGGTGGCGTATTTCACACCACCCGCCTGCGTGCCCGTGGCACTAGACGGAATGTCAGCCATCAAACCCTCCTGTGAACTGACGTGTTCTGCTCGGTCGGTGATGTAGCCGCTGCCCAGCCGCGCGACCCAAGCGCGGCGGTGAGGCATCGGGCCAGCCGGGCGGCCCATAGGCTCACCCCTTCTGGTTCGAGAATTTCGTTGTGTCGGATCTCGATCATCGACGATTCGAGCCCCCGTCCGTCGCCGTGATGCTCCAGCGTGTAAGTGACGCCGTTGAGCGCCGAGTAGGGCTGGTTCCAACCGATGTCGAGGCTCGCCTCGTCGGCCGCCAGCGCGTCACGCAGCGCCGCGGTGAACCGGTTGTCCCGCCCATGGATCAGCCCGATCGGCCACGGCCGCGGCACATCCTTGTAGAGCGGGGTGAACGAATGCACCGTCACCAGCACCGTCTCGATTCCGGCCGCCTTGCGGCGGTCGAGCACACCCTCGAGCGCCGCGTGAAACGGCGCGTGATAGGCCCCGATCCGCTCCGCTCGCTCGTTGTCGCCTATGCCCTGGTTGCCGGGAATGTCGGTCCGCTCCGACACCACCGGGATCAGGTCCGGCGCGTCATGGTCGCGGTTGCAGTCGATCACCAGCCGGCTGACCGTCGAGGCCACCAGCGACGCGTCGAGCAACTCGCTGAGCTCGAGCGCCACCGCCATGGCGCCCGGGTCCCAGGCGACATGCATCAGCCGCTGGTGTGGCGTCAGGCCAAGATCACCATAGCGGTCGGGGAAACGGTTCGAGGCGTGGTCGCAGGCCAGCACGAAAGGCGATCGCCCCTCGGCGTTGAACACCAGCACTGGCGGAATGACGCTCGCCTCGTGGCTCACGCCGGCCTCATGGCCCACCATACTGACCCCTGTGGGACGTGCCGGCCCCCAAGCCTTCGCCCCTGCTGTCTGATCCGCGCGAGGCCCTCTCGGGCGGATCGTTAACGGGCAGTTGACGGGTTTTTGACCGTCTGGTCAATCCACCCGCTACATCTCGCTGTGGGACTTCATGAAGGCCTGCGGGGAGACGATGATCTTGCCGTCCACCTCGCCGATCAGCTTGTCGTCCTTGCCCTCGTAGCTGAGCGCGTGCAGCACGGAACGGATGATCCCCAGCCGTCCGCGTTTCTTGTCGTTGTTGAACACGATTCGCCACGGCGCGTGCTCGGTGTGGCTCGCCTCCAGCATCCGGTTGCGCGCCTTGGTGTAATCGTCGAAGCGTTTCAGCGCTTCGAGATCGATGGGCGAGAGCTTCCACACCTTCAGCGGGTCATGCCGCCGGTCGTGGAAGCGTTTGAGCTGCATTTCGCGCCCGATGGTGAGCCAGAACTTGAACAGGTGGATGCCATCGTCCACCAGCATCTTCTCGAAATCCGGCACCGCCCCGAGGAAGCGGTTGGTTTCTTCGGGCGTGCAGAACCCCATCACCGGCTCGACGCCGGCCCGGTTGTACCAGGAACGGTCGAACAGTACCTGCTCGCCTGCCGCCGGCATCCAGTCGACATAGCGCTGGAAGTACCATTGCGTGCGTTCCCGGTCCGACGGCTTGGGCAGCGCCACGGCCATGTTGAAGCGGGGGTTGAGGTTCTCGAGATAGCTGGCGATCGAGCCGCCCTTGCCGGCCGCGTCGCGCCCCTCGAACACGACGACGATGCGCTTGCCGGTCTTTGATTGATCGTGCTGCAGCAGCGCCAATTGCCGCTGTACCTGCAGCATTTCGGTCTCGTAGACGTCCGAGTCGAGCTTTTCATCATAGGGAAAGCCCCCGGACTCGAGCGCCCTCTTCTTGATCGAACGCGGCAGCACCGGGTCTTCGAGGTCGAAGCCCTCCAATGCGTCGGACATGAACGAACTCCGTGGCCTGTCATGACGGTGTCACAACCGTGCTATGAACACCCCGATCTGGCAAGCCGGGGTGAATCGCCCCAGGGCTCCCAAGGAAGGCTCGATGGCGGAAGAAGCGCAGCGCTCGGCAACGGGGATCACGTGGCTCGATACGGTCAGGGCCCGGCTTTACGGCCGGCTGCTGATGCTGCTCGCCATGGGGCTGGTGTTCATGACCCTGGCCGGGCTCAACCTCATCGATCCCTGGCTCGATATCCTCGCCTACGCCATCATCGTCGGCATCGCCGCCCTGGTCCCTGAAACCAGTGAGTCCGCCACCGGCGCCGCCCCTGGCGCCAGCACCACGGAGCTCGCCTTCGCCGATGCTGTCCGGCACTTTGCCGATGCGCTGCCCGACCCTTCGATCGTCATCGACCGTCGCAGCGTTATCGTCCATCTCAACGGTCACGCGGCCCGGCACTTCCCGGGCGTCGTCGCCGGCAGCCCGATCGCCTTCACCATGCGGTTTCCGCAACTGCTTGCCGCCATCGAGGCCGCACGGCTGGGCGCCTCGCAGACCATCGAGCTGCATCAGACCGTCCCGACCGAGACCTGGTACAAGGCCACCGTCGCGCCGCTCGCAGCCGGCGATCCGCTCAATGATGGGGTGCTGGTCATCACGTTGCAGAGCCAGACCGAGGAGAAGCGCCTCGAGATGCTGCGCACCGATTTCATCGCCAATGCCAGCCATGAGCTCCGCACCCCGCTGACCTCTCTGGTCGGCTTTATCGACACGCTGCTCGGCCCCGCCGCCAACGACAAGGAAGCCCGCGAACGCTTCCTCGGCCTGATGCGTGGCCAGGCCGCCCGCATGGCCAAGCTGATCGAGGACCTCTTGTCGCTGAGCCGCATCGAGATGCGCCAGCACATGCGCCCCACCGCCCCCGTCGAGCTGGGCGCGCTGCTGCGCGAAGTCGCCGAGGGCCTGCATAAGCTCGCCGAAGACACCGACACCAAGCTCAGGGTCCAGGCGCCGGACGAGCCGGTCACCGTCAGCGGCGATCGCGACGAACTCTACGAGGTGTTCGAGAACCTTATCGATAACGCCATCAAGTACGGCGCCGACGGCGATACCATCGACATCACCCTGTCACCGGATGCCGGTCGTCGTGGCTTCGATGCCATCGTCTCGGTGGTCGATCACGGCGTCGGTGTCGCCGCCGAGCATGTGCCGCGCCTGACCGAGCGGTTCTACCGCGTCGATGCCGATACCAGCCGCAAGAAGAAGGGCACCGGCCTCGGCCTCGCCATCGTCAAGCACATCGTCACCCGCCATCACGGCGTGCTGTCGATCAAGAGCCAGCCGGGGCAGGGCACCCGCGTCGACGTGCTGCTCAGAAAATGACAGTCGCCCGGGTTTCCACAGGCCGAAATCCGTAGAGATAAAAATAGTCATTATAGATCAACGATCTAGGCTGTCACAGAAATGCAATCCCAGTGTCATAAAACCTTGTGACAACGCCCCTAGGTTCCGCCTTGCAGACAGGGCGGCCGGAGGAACCGGGACCGTCGACTGGCCTGAAGGGGCCGATCCTTCCGAAAGGGAACATCATCATGAAGATTGCAGTTTTCGCGAGCGCCGCGGTTATCGCGCTTGCCGCCGGCCTTGGTGCGGCCGCGGCGCGCGACCAGGTCCAGGTCGCCGGTTCGTCCACCGTCCTCCCCTATGCCAAGATCGTCGCCGAGTCGTTCGGCGAGGCCTTCCCCGACTTCAAGACCCCGGTCGTCGAGTCCGGTGGGTCGGGCGCCGGCATCAAGCAGTTCTGTGAAGGCGTCGGCGAGGACAAGATCGACATCGCGAATTCGTCGCGCGCCATGAAGGCGGAAGAGCTCGAGACCTGCAAGACCAACGGCGTTGCCGAAGTTGAGGAAGTCAAGATCGGCTACGACGGCATCGTCTTTGCCACCGACATCGCCGGCCCGGATTTCGCCATCCAGCCCGCCGACATCTACAAGGCGCTCGCCGCCCAGGTCGTGGTTGACGGCAAGCTCGTCGACAACCCCTATACCAAGTGGAACGAAGTGAACCCGGCGTTCCCCGAGTGGGATATCGCTGCCTACATCCCGGGCGAGAAGCACGGCACCCGCGAAGTGTTCGAGACCAAGCTGCTCGACGCCGGCTGCGACAAGGACGCCCTGAAGGCCGCTGGCGTGGCTGACGATGCTGTCGCCAAGACCTGCATCGCCATCCGCAAGGACGGCAAGGCCGTCGACATCGATGGCGACTACACCGAGACCCTGGCGCGCATCGACAGCAACAAGACCGGCGTCGGCGTCTTCGGCCTCGCCTTCTACGAGAACAATGCCGACAAGCTGAAGGTCGCAACCGTCGGCGGCGTGGTGCCCTCGACCGAGACCATCTCGTCGGGTGAATACCCGGTCAGCCGTCCGCTGTTCTTCTACGTCAAGAAGGCGCACATCGGCGTCATTCCGGGCCTCAAGGAATATGTCGACTTCTTCATCTCGGACGACATGATCGGGCCGGACTCGCCGCTCGCTCAGTATGGCCTCGTGGCGGCTCCCGATGCCGAGCGCGAAGAGATCCGCGCCAAGTTCGAAGCCGGTACGGCTCTCTGATACGACATCTCGGCGCGGGCCTCGGGTCCGCGCCGTCTCCCGCGCATAGCGCGGGTCTACCCGCCCGTAGCGGCGGTCTAACCGGGGCAAGTGAGGCGTCATGTCAGCAGGCTGGGTAGTAGCAATCGTTCTGGCCATTGGTGCCGTGGCTTATTTCTTTGCCGCCCAGCGCGCCCGCGTGCAGCGCGACGGCACCGACCGGTCCAAGGAAGTCGCGCACTCGCTGCCGACCTATCACGGCTGGCTCGCCTTCATCTTCGCCACCGTCCCGGCGCTGCTGGTCTTTCTCGTTGTCAGCTCCGTCTCGGCCGGCTTGCTCGACAGCCGCATCCGCTCGGAGGTCACGGCCCACATCGCCGATCCTGCAGCCGCCAGCCTCTCCATCGGCATTGTCCGCAATGCGTCGAACGCGCTGACCCAGCTCAATCTTTCGGGCGCCAATGTCCCGACCTCCTATGCCGCGCTGCGCGATATGGCGACGTCGGCCGGCATCAGCCTTGCCGAGAGCGGTGAGGACTACATGGTGCCGCTCGCTGCCAGCGTGAATGCCGATGCCGGCGTCCACAAGCTGATCGGCCAGGGCCTGACGCTGCTGCTGTCGCTTGCCGGCGCCGCCTTCGCCTACTCCCGCATCCGGCTGCGCCTCAGGGCCCGCAACCAGGTCGAACGGGTTGTGCTGTGGTCGCTGCTGGCCGCCTCGTCGGTCGCCATCCTCACCACCGTCGGCATCATTCTGTCGATGCTGGGCGAGACCATCCACTTCTTCTCCGAGGTCAACCCGCTGACCTTCTTCTTCGGCACCGTGTGGGACCCGCGCTTCGCGGACGCCGGTGCAGGCGCGACCAACGGCCAGTTCGGCCTCATCCCGCTGCTCATGGGCACGCTCTATATCGCCCTGGTCTCGATGCTGTTCGCCGTGCCGGTCGGGCTGATGGCCGCCGTCTATATGGGCGAGTACGCCTCGAACCGGGTGCGCTCGACCGTCAAGCCGCTGCTCGAACTGCTCGCCGGTATCCCCACCATCGTCTACGGCATCTTCGCCGTGGTGACGCTGGGGCCGTTCTTCCGCGATCTCTCGGCGGCGCTCGCCGGCGGGTTTTCCTTCATCCAGGCGCAGTCGGTGTTCACCGCCGGCATCGTCATGGGCGTGATGCTGATCCCGGTGGTCTCCTCGCTTTCCGATGACGTGATCACCGCGGTACCCCGTTCCATGCGCGACGGTTCGCTGGCGCTCGGCGCCACCCGGTCCGAGACCATTCGCAAGGTGATCCTGCCGGCCGCGCTCCCCGGCATCGTCGGCGCGCTGCTGCTCACCGCCTCGCGTGCCATCGGCGAAACCATGATCGTGGTGCTTGCCGCCGGTGTCGCCGCCCGCATCAACTTCAACCCGTTCGAGGCGATGACCACCATCACGGTCAAGATCGTCAACCAGCTCACCGGCGACCTCGAGTTCAACTCGCCGCAGACCCTGGTCGCCTTCGCCCTCGGCCTCACCCTCTTCACGCTGACGCTCGGCATGAACGTCTACGCGCTCTACATCGTGCGCAAGTATCGGGAGCAGTATGAATGACCGACGCAGCCTTGCCCCACGCCACCGTGGCCACCACGGCTTCGGCCCGTCGTGATTTCGGCCTGAAGCGCCGCCACGCCGCCGAGTTCCGCTTCCGCCTCTATGGCATCGTAGCCATCGTCATCGGCCTCGGCTTCCTCGCCGTCCTGCTGGTTTCGATCTTTTCGAAGGGCTACACGGCCTTCGTCCAGACCGCGATCACCGTTCCGGTGGAGTTCTCGGCCTCGATCATCGACAAGGACAATGAGCGCGCCACCAACCCGCGCGTCCTCGTCTCCGCCAACTACCCGATCATCGCCCGCAATGCCGTGGCCAAGGCGCTTGGCGTCTCGCCCGACGACAAGGCGGCGATGCGCGATATCGGCAAGTTCGTCTCCGACGGTTCGCGCTCGACCCTGCGCGAGATCGTCGTCAACGACCCCTCGGTGATCGGCACCACCCGCAACGTCACGCTCCTCGCCGCCGCCGATATCGACAGCGCCAACAAGGGCCAGATCGATCTCAGCGTCCCCGAGAGCAAGCGCAAGGTCTCCGACCAGCAGGTCGCCTGGCTCGATCAGCTCAAGCAGGAAGGCGCCATCTCGACGCCGTTCAACTGGGGCCTTCTCACCTTCGGCGCCTCCAGCCGCCCGGAGACCGCGGGGCTCGGCGTGGCGCTCGTCGGCTCGCTCTACATGATGGCGATCGTGCTGCTCTGCGCGCTTCCCATCGGTGTCGCCGCCTCGATCTATCTCGAGGAATTCGCCAAGAAGAACCGCTTCACCGACTTCATCGAGGTGAACATCAACAATCTGGCTGCCGTGCCGTCGATCGTCTTCGGCCTGCTCGGGCTGGCGGTGTTCATCAACTTCTTCGGCATGCCGCGTTCGGCGCCGATCGTCGGTGGCCTCGTCCTCACGCTGATGACCCTGCCCACCATCATCATCGCCACCCGCGCCGCGCTCCGCTCGGTGCCGCCCTCGATCCGCTCTGCGGCGCTCGGCATCGGTGCCTCGAAGATGCAGATGGTGTTCGACCACGTGCTGCCGCTCGCCACCCCGGGCATCCTCACCGGCACCATTATCGGTCTCGCTCGGGCACTCGGTGAAACCGCGCCGCTGCTGCTCATCGGCATGGTGGCGTTCGTCGCCGACCGCCCGACCACGCCGCTCGACCCGGCGACCGCTTTGCCCGTGCAGATTTACATGTGGGCCAACGAGGCCGAGCGCGCCTTCGTCGAGCGCACCTCGGGCGCCATCATCGTGCTGCTGCTGTTCCTCGCCCTGATGAACCTTGCCGCCATTCTCCTCCGCCGCCGCTTCGAGCGCCGCTGGTAACCTCTGACCTGGATGACCGACATGTCCCTCGAATCCGCTGCGACCATTGCCGCTCCCGTCTCGCGTCCCAACGCTCTGCCGAAAATGACCGGCGAGAATGTCGGGGTGTTCTACGGAGCCAAGCAGGCGCTGTTCGACGTCAACCTGAAGATCGAGCAGTTCAACGTCACCTCGCTGATCGGCCCCTCGGGCTGCGGCAAGTCGACCTTCCTGCGCTCGCTCAACCGCATGAACGACACCATCGACGGCTGCCGCGTCACCGGCAAGATCAACCTCGACGAGGACGATATCTACGATCCGTCGATCGACGTGGTGGAACTGCGCGCCCGCGTTGGCATGGTGTTCCAGAAGCCCAATCCGTTCCCCAAGTCGATCTACGAGAACGTCGCTTACGGCCCCAAGATCCACGGCATCGCCCGCAACAAGGCCGATCTCGACGAGATCGTGCACTCCTCGCTGCGCCGCGCCGGCCTGTGGAACGAAGTGAAGGACCGCCTGCAGGAGCCGGGCACCGGCCTTTCCGGTGGTCAGCAGCAGCGCCTCTGCATCGCCCGCGCCATCGCCACCAAGCCAGAAGTGCTGCTGATGGACGAACCGTGCTCGGCCCTCGATCCGATCGCCACCGCCGTCATCGAGGAACTGATCGACGAGCTACGTGAGAACTTCACCATCGTCATCGTCACCCACTCCATGCAGCAGGCCGCCCGCGTCAGCCAGAAGACCGCGTTCTTCCACCTCGGTAAGCTCATCGAGGAAGGCAAGACCGAGGACATCTTCACCAATCCCAAGAACAAGCAGACGCAGGACTACATCACCGGCCGTATCGGCTGATCCGAGAGGAATTCGAGAATGGCATCGCTCAACGAGCACATCGTTTCCTCTTACGAGGACGAACTCACCAACCTCAACAAGGCCATTTCCGAGATGGGTGGCATGGTCGAACAGGCCATCACCGAGTCGGCCGTCGCCTTGCTCAAGCTCGATCACAAGCAGGCCCAGGACGTGCGCCTGTTCGACAAGAAGATCGACGACATGCAGCAGCGCATCAACGACGCTGCGGTGTCGATCATCGCGCGTCGCCAGCCGATGGCCGCGGACCTGCGCATGGTGGTGACCTCGATCCAGGTCGCCAACGATCTCGAGCGCACGGGCGATATGGCCAAGCAGCTGGCCAAGCGCGCCATGCAGATCGAGTCGCTCGGTCTCGCGCCCAAGTTCTACAATGGCGTCAAGCACATGAAGGAACTGGTGGCGCGGCAGCTGAAGAGCGCCATCGATGCCTACCTCAATCGCGACTCCGCCGCGGCGGTCGAGGTCTGCAGCCGCGATGACGAGGTCGATGCGATGTACAACTCGCTGTTCCGCGAACTGCTCACCTATATGATGGAAGATCCGCGCAACATCACGCAGTGCACGCACCTGTTGTTCTGCACCAAGAGCCTCGAGCGCGTCGGCGACCACGCCACCAACATCGCCGAAGCCGCCTACTATCTCGAAACCGGCCGCCACCTCGGCGCCGACGAACAGCAGCGCCAGCCGCGCTGAATCCCTTCGCCGTCTCATTGCGACGGCGAAGGTCTAAGCCTTTGATTTCCAGAGCTCTCAGGTCCGTAGCTGTCCTGAAAGCACTCTAGGGGTGATCCGATGTCCGCTACCATCCTGATCGTCGAGGACGAAGCCGATCTGGCCGTCCTGCTGCGCTACAACCTGGAAGCCGAAGGCTTCCGGGTCGCCACCGCCGCCTCGGGCGACGAGGCGGTGGAGCGCATCCGCGACGGCGTCCCGGATCTGATCCTGCTCGACTGGATGCTGCCTGGCCTTTCTGGCATCGAACTCTGCCGGCGCTGGCGCTCTCGCGAGGAAACCGCGCGCACCCCGATCATCATGATCACCGCGCGCGGCGAAGAAGAGGAGCGCGTCCGCGGCCTCGCCACCGGCGCCGACGATTATGTGGTGAAGCCGTTCTCGATCCCCGAGCTCCTCGCCCGCATCAACGCGCTGCTCCGCCGTTCGAGCCCGCAGCTCGTCACTGCGGTGCTGAAAGCCGGTGACCTCGAGCTCGATCGCACCAGCCACCGCGTCCGTCGCGGCGGCCGCGAAGTGCACCTCGGCCCCACCGAGTACCGCCTGCTCGAATACCTGATGCGCCACCCCGGCCGCGTCTACTCCCGCGAGCAGCTGCTCGACGGCGTCTGGGGCAACGATGTCTATGTCGACGAGCGCACCGTCGATGTGCATGTCGGGCGCCTGCGCAAGGCCATCAACCGCCACCGCGACGCCGACCCGATCCGCACCGTCCGCGGCGCCGGCTACGCCTTTGACGAGCGCTTTGCGGCGGTGAGTTGAGCGCCAAACCCACCGGCGTCATCCCCGCGAAGGCGGGGACCCAGTGGGATGTCTCAACGCCAGCGAGGGCCGATAGTCCGCACTGGGTTCCCGCCTGCGCGGGAATGACGCCGGTGGGTGGAACCGAGTCCCCTAAATCACCCGCTCCGCACAGATCCGATAACTGTCCGCCCACGGCCGCAGCTGTTCGAACGTCGCGCTGGCCGCCAGTACATCGGCATCGGCGTAGCGTCGCCCGATGATCTGCATGCCGACGGGCAGCCCATCCACCAGCCCGGCCGGGATCGACGCGGCCGGATGCCCGGTGAAGTTGAGCGGGTAGGTGAGGCACCAGCCGATCCCCTGGTCGACGGCCTCGCCGTTGACCTCGCGCGGCCCGTGCGTGTTGCCGCCGACCTCGTTCTTGACTGGTAGCGCGGCGACCGTCGGGGTGATCACCAGGTCATAGGTGGCGAAGGCAGCCTGGAACGCGTCGTAAATCTCCGACCGCATCGCCTGGTCGCGGCGGAGGTCCGCCGCCGTCATCGTCTGCCCGTAGCTTTCGATCCAGTGCAGGTACTCCGGTGGGAAATCCCCGCGATGCTGCCCGAGCAGGTCGAGCCCACCGGCTTTCACCGCCTCCAGCGTTCCCAGGTTGAGCGGCATCATCAGCCGTAGCCAGAGGTCGCTCAGCTCGCGCTGCGAATAGCGGATGCCGAGCTTGATTTCCTCGACCTCTGCGCCGGCTTCGCCGAACGCGGCGACGGCCCGCTTCACCGTCTCCGCCACCCGCGGATCGACCGGGAACACGTCGAGATTAGGGCTGTAGCCGATCCGGAACCCCTTGATCGACTTCTTCAGGGCGCCGAGGTAGTCAACCGTTTCGTCTAGGCTCAGCGGGTCGCGCGGATCGTAGCCGCCGAGCACGCTCATCGCCAGCGCCGCATCTTCGACCGTGCGGGTGATCGGTCCCTCGAACACATAGGGCAGGTCGCCGGCAAACGCATTGGGCCGCATCACCACCGGCACGCGCCCGAAGGCCGGCTTGTAGCCATAGACCCCGCACCACGCCGCGGGGATGCGGATCGAGCCGCCGGCATCGGTGCCCTCGGCAATCGACACCAGGCCATCGGCGACGATCGCTGCGCTGCCACCGGAGGAACCGCCCGGGTTGCGTGTCGTGTCGAACGGGTTGCTGGTCGGCCCGAACAGGTAGTTGTCGGTCACTCCGCGCAACCCCATCACCGGCGCGTTGGTCTTGCCCACGAGGATGGCGCCGCCTTTTTCGATCCGCTCGGCGAACGGGCAGTAGAACTGCGCGATGTTGTCCCTGAGTGCCCGCACCCCGCCGAAGGTTGTCGGCCAGCCCGGCTTGAAATCGAACAGGTCCTTGATCGCTGACGGCACGCCATGTAGCGGCGGCAGGACCGCTCCGCTCATCACCGCTGCCTCGGCCGCCTTCGCCTCGCGACGCGCATCGTCGAAACCGAGATAGATCAGCGCATTGAGGCTGGGGTTGCGCGCTTCGATCCGCGCGATCGTTGCCTCCATCACCTCGACCGGCGACACTTCGCGCTGGCGGATGCGTCGCGCCATTTCGGCAGCGCTCACATAGGAATAGTCACTCGACACGTCGCGTCCCCCTCTTGTTTCCGGGCAGGATACTCGACGGGAAAGCGGGCCCCGCACAATGCACCGTTCGACGGGGAACGCTGATCTACCATACCAATTCCTGCTTGCCTTAACCCGCTGCTTTTGTTCAGGTCCACGGCCGGTTGCGGCGAGGGATGAGGAAGATGAAGACAGCGTTGGTCGTATGGGGTGGGCTCGAGCTGCACGAGCCCGAAAAAGGCGCGCATATCGTGCGCGAAATCCTCGAGGGCGAGGGTTTCGAGGTCGACGTCACCGGCGACTACACGGCGCTGGGTGGCGAAAATGTCGGCTCCTACGACCTGATCGTGCCGCAGATCACCGGCGGCGAACTCGACCGCGAGAACTCGATCCGCTTCTGCGCCGCCATCGAGGCCGGCACCGGGCTCGCGGGCTTCCACCACGCGCTGGCCACCAGCTTTCCCGGCAATGCGCGGATGCGCTTTCTCGGCGGCTGCACCTTCGCCACCCACCCGGGCGATATCATCAGCTACCGGGTCGACCCCAAGGTGACGGACGACCCGATCATGGCCGGCATAACGAGCTTCGAGCACACCTCGGAGCAGTACTACATGCATGTCGACCCCACCGTTGAGGTTCTCGCCACCACGACCTTTTCGGGCGAGCACGCCTTCTGGAAGAAGGGCGCCGAGATGCCGGTGGTCTATAAATCCGCCTATGGCCACGGTCGCGTCTTCTACACCGCGCTCGGCCACAAGCCGGCCGAGCTGGACAAGCCCGAGATCAAGACCATCCTGCACCGGGGGCTGCTATGGGCAGCCCGCTGATCCCCTCCCGTCCGGTCGGCGCGACCGGTCTCGACATCAGCCGCATCGGCTTCGGCGGCGCGCCGCTCGGCGACTTGAAGCGGGCGCCGACCGATGCCGGGGCCCGCGAAGTGCTTGAGGCCGCCTGGGATGCCGGCATCCGCTACTTTGACACTGCCCCGTTCTACGGCGCCGGCCTGTCGGAGCGTCGGATCGGCGATTTCCTGCGCGACAAACCAAGGCAGAGCTACGTTCTGTCGACCAAGGTGGGGCGTCTTCTGGTCCCCGACCGCGCCTTTGCGATGGAACGCCACGGCGATCCGCGCGCCCTGCCGTTCCGGCCGAAGTTCGATTTCACTTACGACGGGGTGATGCGCAGCTACGATAACTCGCTGCAGCGGCTGGGGCTCGAAAGCATCGACATCCTGTTTCTCCACGATATCGGGGCCTTCAGCCAGCGCGAGCGCCATGCCGAGACCATGAAGCAGGCACTCGAAGGCGGCGGCATCCGTGCGCTCGAAGAGTTGCGCGCCTCGGGTGCGGTGAAGGCGATCGGGGCAGGGGTCAACGAGTGGCAGATCATCGATGAGCTGATGAACCATGCTCGCTTCGACATTTTCCTGCTCGCCAACCGCTACACCCTGCTCGACCAGCAGGTGATCGACACGCTACTGCCGCGGGTCAGGCGCGAAGGCGTAGCGATCGTCGACGGCGCTCCGCTCAACAGCGGCATCCTCGCCACGGGTCCGGTTCCAAACGCGATTTACGACTACGCGCAGGCGAGTCCCGAGATGATCGAGAAGACCCGCCGCATCGAGGAACTGTGCCGCAAGCACGGCACCACGCTGATCCGCGCCGCACTCAACTTCCCGCTCGGCCACGAGGCGATCACCGCCATCATCCCTGGCTTCTCCAACGTCGCCGAGTTCAACGACAACCTTGCCGGCTATCGCAAAGCCATCCCCGACGCACTCTGGGCCGAGCTACGGTCGGCGGGCCTGCTGCATCCGAATGCGCCGGGCCCCGTTACCCCGATACTGGCGTAGGATACGCTCGAAACTTCCAACCACCCCGGAGGCCCCCATGGGCGAACGCATCAAACTCACTGCTTCCGATGGCTTCGTCCTCAACGCCTACCGCGCCGCGCCGGAAGGCAAGCCGCGCGGCGGCGTCGTGCTGATCCAGGAGGTCTGGGGTCTCAGCAACTGGGTCCGCAGTGTCGCCGACCGCTGGGCCCGTCACGGCTACCTGACCATCGCTCCGGCGATGTTCGACCGCGCCGAATACGGCTTCGAGAGCGAGAACTATGGCGCCGACCACTTTCCTCTGGTCGGCGAGCTGATGAAGAAGTTCTCGATGGAGACCGCCATGACCGACGTCGAGGCCGGCATCAAGGCCGCTTCCGAAGCTGGCAAGGTCGGCATCACCGGCTATTGCTTCGGCGGCCGCGTGAGCTGGATCGCTGCCAGCAGGCTGTCCGGCCTCAGCGCCGCATCGGCCTACTATGGCGGTGGCGTGCCGAACTACATCGAGCTGACGCCCAAGGTGCCGATCGAGATGCATTTTGGCGACAAGGACCAGGGCATTCCGCTCGAGCAGGTCGAGCAGTTGAAGGCCCGCCACCCGGAGGCGGATATCTACGTTTACAGCGGCGATCACGGCTTCTGTAACAGCGACCGTCCGGACAAGTTCGACGAAGCCTCCTGCACCAAGGCCTCGGTGCGCTCGCTGGAGTTCTTCCATAAGCACCTTGGCTGACCTCGCCCGCCACCTCGGCTATCTTGAGGAGGCGGTGGCCGACGCACGAACGGCCATGCTGTCGCGCAGGAAAGCGATGCTGGCGGCCTATCTGGTCGATGCCTACGCCGACCGGTTGTTCAGGGCGAGGGCCGAGCCGGCGGCCGATGTGCTGGAGTTTCGCGCCGCGCTCGCTGGCGCCCACCCGGCACTCGCCAGCCTCTTCGATCTCGTCGGCGGCCGGGCCGAACTCGTCACCGAAGCCGTCGAAGTGCCGCTCGCCAAGTATAGCAAGCTCGGCGTCGAGGACTTTATGGTCAGCCTCTACAACGGCCACACCGTGCAGCGCCTGCGCATCATTGGTCCGGATGGCAGCCGGCAGGACGTGCACGAGGTGCTGGCGGCGGCGCTGGAGGCCTACCTTGGAGAGGGCGGCACCACCCCCTCCGAGCTGCGCTAAGTCGCTGACGCGACAAGCTGCGCTTGCCTCCCCCATCAAGGGGGAGGTGGGGGCCGGTGGATTGGACTGGATCGCGCCACATACACTGAACGGCACCTCCCCCTTGATGGGGGAGGATGGGAGGGGTGGGGCTACAGGCGAGATGTGGCGGTTTGAGGGGGCTCGAGCGCGACTACCGCTCCATCGCCTCCAGCAATTCCAGCAGCTTCCGCGTCGTCTGCCAGCTGCGGATGGTCATCGATTTGTAGAGCGGCGACTCCATGATCCTGCTGAGCCGGCTTTTGGTCCGTTCGGCGCTGAGCCGCTGCGAGTAGATCATGCCCTCGCCGGGCCACACCTTGTCGACGCCGTCGCGCGGTTTGAACACCGCGAAGGCCTCGTCGCGGTCGATATCCATCAGGAATATCGCGTCGCTGTGATACGTGTCGGGTTCGTCGCCGAACCCCTTGGGCCGTTTGTCGACAATGGCCCTGAGCTGCTCGTGGCTGAGCACCAGCACCTTGACCAGCTCGTCATCGAGCTTGAACGTCGCCGTCAGCCCGTCCTCGATCTCTCTGGCAATGTTGGGGGCCGCGAGTTTCGAGCGGAACATGGCGTTGCCTGAGGCGATGTAGGTCGAGACATCCTCGAGCCCGATCTCTTCCAGCAGCTTTTTCAACCCCGCCATCGGCACCTTGTTCTTGCCGCCGACATTGATGCCACGCAGCAGCGCCAGGTAGGTGGTTGTCGCCATGCTGTCCTCCCGCTTCGTCGAGACCCTCAAAATGACAAAGGCCGGGATCGCTCCCGGCCTTTGTTGAAATCAATGCGACGCTCAGCGCTTCTTCTTGTCGATCTGGTGGTAGGCCCGGCGCGAGTGGAACTCGCAGTAGGGCTTACCCTCGTTCGAGTGCTGGCCGCAGAAATAGAAGTCCGGGGTCAGCGGATCGCCGATCGGCCACTTGCAGGTGTGTTCGCTGAGCTGCAGCAGGGTCAGCCGTTGCTCCACCGGGATGAAGAGCTCGGCCGCCTGCGGCGCCATCTCCATCTCGACCGCGAATTCCTCTTCCATCTTCAGGGCCGTTGCGCCGTGAATGGCGCCACCGCCACCACCGCCGCTCCCGACATTCATCGAGTTGCGGGTCTTCATCACCGTGCCCAACCCGCTCGAACGCGAGGTGCTGGCCGGCGAGGAAACGCGGCGGGCGGCGGGACGCGGTGCACTGCGCACCCGCGGCGTCGACGTCGCCGGCTTGGCGCGGCCCGAGAGCTTCAGCCGATGCACCTTGCCGATCACCGCGTTACGGGTAACGCCTTCGCCCAATACGCCCGCGATCTGACTGGCGCTCAGCCCCTCAAGCCAAAGTTTCTTGAGCAGCTCGACGCGTTCTTCAGTCCAGCCCATCAACTATCCGCTCCTAAACCGCCATTCAGGACTCTGACAGACTCCTCAGCCGTGCCGTTGCCTCAGCAACAGCCCGATACGCTACGCATCGTAGGTCTGATGGGTCCGCCACACGAGATATCGTGTCCCAATGCCTTGATACTACACGGGTCGCGGAATCCGGTGCAAGAGTCGCTGCCGTTTTACACGGGGAAAAAGCGTCTGCAATTTGGCCGTCGTCGGAAGCCGCTTCAAATCAGGCACTTGAGGGCGGCAAGCCCCGTTTCCGTTGACTTAAGTACTCCACAAAGGCATATGGAGAGCCTGCAACGCGCCGCATTTTCGCAGCGCGTTTTTGGTTTTTGTGGGGCTTTTGCAACAGTCCCGGAACGAGCCCATGAAAGGGGTGCGAATATGTCTGCGCTGTACGGTACGTATGCCCGGTCCGACCTCGCTTTTGAGCGGGGCGAGGGCGTGCGATTGTTCGCGCAGGACGGCACGCCCTACCTCGATTTCCACGCCGGCGTGGCGGTCAACGCGCTGGGCCACGGCGACCCGCACATGGTGGCGGCGCTCAAGGCGGCGGCCGAGAGGGTCTGGCACACCGCCAACACCTTCACCATTCCCGAGCAGGAACGGCTCGGCCAGCGGCTGGTCGAGAACACCTTCGCCGATGCGTGCTTTTTCACCAACTCGGGCACCGAAGCGGTGGAGTGCGCGGTCAAGACTGCCCGGCACTATTTCTGGGCCAAGGGCGAGAAGGACCGCTACGAGATCATCGCCTTCACCGGCTCCTTCCATGGCCGCACTATGGGGATGATCGCCGCCTCCGGCAACGAGCATTATCTCGAAGGCTTCGGCCCGCCGCTCGAGGGCTTCAAGCACCTGGCGCCCGGCGACCTGAAGGCCGTTGAAGCTGCCATCACGCCAAAAACCTGCGCCATCCTGATCGAGCCGGTACAGGGCGAGGGCGGCGTTACCGCCATGACCGCCGAGTATATGCGGGGCCTGCGCGCGCTCTGCGACAAGCACGGCATGCTGCTGATCCTCGATGAAGTGCAGTGCGGCTATGGCCGCACCGGCAAGTTCTTCGCCTATGAGTGGAGCGGCATCGAGCCCGACATCATGGCCGTGGCCAAGGGCATCGGCGCCGGCTTCCCGCTGGGCGCCTGCCTCGCCAAGGGCGAGGTGGCCAAGTCCATGATCCCCGGCACGCACGGCTCGACCTATGGCGGCAACCCACTGGCCTCGGCCATGGGCAACGCCGTGCTCGATCGCATGCTGGCGCCCGGCTTCTTCGATCACGTCGACAAGATGGGCCAGCGGCTCAACTGGCACCTGCAGCAGTTGGCGCAGCGCTTCCCGAGCCAGGTCCTCGAGCTACGCGGCAAGGGCCTGCTCGCCGGCATCCGCATCGCCTCGCCGGTGCGCGACGTGGCGGCCCGGCTGCGCGACGAGCATCACATGCTGGCCATGACTGCCAATGAGAACGTGCTTCGCCTGTTGCCGCCGCTGGTGGTGACCGAAGCCGACATCGAGGAGGCGGTCGGCAAGCTCGCGGCCGTCTTCGAGGCCATCGAGGCCGAGGCCCCCAGCAAGGCAACCGCCTGATCCCATTCACGGCACGCGATCTGAAGGGCGGGAGACAGCAGCTCCCGCTCGGCGCGTTCCGAAAAGGAGAGGTCCCGAAATGACCGCTACCCCACCTAGGCACTTCCTCAATCTCGACGATTTCGATGCCACGACGCTGCGCGGCATGCTCAACCAGGCCGTCGAACTCAAAGAGCGACTGAAAAAGGGCGATCGACCGCAGCTCCTCAAGGACAAGGTGCTGGCGATGATCTTCGAGCGCCAGTCCACCCGTACCCGCGTCAGCTTCGATGTCGGCATGCGCCAGCTCGGCGGCGAAACCATCTTCCTCACCGGCCAGGAAATGCAGCTGAGCCGGGAAGAGACGCTCGCCGACACCGCCAAGGTGATGTCGCGCTATGTCGATGCGATCATGATCCGCATCCTCACTCACCAGGATCTGCTCGATCTGGCCGAGGCCGCCACCGTACCGGTGATCAACGGCCTGACCCGCCGCGCCCATCCGTGCCAGGTGATGGCCGACGTCATGACCTTCGAAGAGCACCGCGGCAGCATCAAGGGCGCCAAGGTGGCCTGGGTCGGCGACAGCAACAACGTGCTGGCCAGCTGGGTGAACGCCGCCGAGCTGTTCGGCGCTGAGCTGACCATCGCGGTTCCCGAGGAGTACGCGCCGGAAAAGGACCTGCTCGCCGACATCAAGAAGGCCGGCGCGGCGGTCAAGCTGATCGAGGATCCCCAGGAAGCGGTGCGCGGCGCCGACCTCATCATCACCGACACCTGGGTGTCGATGGGCGACACCGACGCCGCAGAACGCCGCCGGGCCTTGAAACCCTACCAGGTGAATACCCAATTGATGGGCTTGGCCGACAAGGACGCGCTGTTCATGCACTGCCTTCCGGCCCATCGCGGCGACGAGGTGACCGACGAGGTCATAGACGGGCCGCAATCGGTGGTCTTTGATGAAGCCGAGAACCGGCTTCACGCCCAGAAGGCGATCCTTTGTTGGGCCCTGGGCCAAGACCGGCAGAATATCTGACCGGCAGAACATCTAGCCGTTCTGCGACACTGTTATGCGCGACACGAACCAGCGCGGGACCCCGATCCGATAGCGGAGCGGGGTCGTTCCCGCGAGATTGGATTATGGATGACTCAGACTGAGCTCAGCACCTATGGCCTCGATCGCCCGGAGTCGGGCGATGATGTCGTGGTGCCCTTCACCCTCGAAGGGCTCGATAGCCGCGGCCGCGTGGTCCGCCTCGGGCCGGCCCTCGATGCGATCCTCACCCGCCACAACTACCCCGCTCCGGTGGCGCGCCTGCTTGGCGAAGCCGTGGTCCTGGCCTCGCTGATCGGCTCGTCGCTGAAGTTCGAGGGCCGCTTCATCATGCAGACCCAGACCGATGGTCCGGTGAACCTGATCGTCGTCGACCTCGATGCGCCGGATGGCCTGCGCGGCTATGCCCGCTTCGATGCCGACGCGGTGATGATGGCGATCGAGCGCGGCGAGACCAAGCCGGGCCAGCTGCTCGGCAAGGGCCACCTCGCCATGACCGTCGACCAGGGCGTCCATATGGAGCGCTATCAGGGCATCGTGGCGCTCGAGGGCGGTACGCTCGAGGATGTGGCGCACGCCTATTTCCAGCAGTCCGAGCAGATCCCGACGCTGGTGCGCCTCGCTGTTGCTGAGCATTCGGTGCGCGGCGCCGGTGGCCCGCAGTGGCGGGCCGGTGGCGCGCTGGTGCAGTTCCTGCCGCCGCACGGTCAGTCGGTGATGCCGGACCTGCCGGGCGACGGCGATTTCGACAACCCCGAGACGGCCGATCCGGATTTCGTCGAAGACGACAAGTGGACGACCACCCGGGCGCTGCTCTCGACCGTCGGCGACGACGAACTGGCCGACCCGGATGTCTCTGCCGAGCGGCTGTTGTTCCGGCTGTTCCACGAAACCGGCGTCCGCGTGTTCGAGCCGATCGCGCTCGAGGAGCGCTGCACCTGCTCGGCCGAACGGATAGAGGCCATGCTGCGCGACAATTTCTCGGCCGAGGAGCGCCAGGAGATGGTGGTCGACGGCGAGATCGAGGTGGTGTGCGAGTTCTGCTCGGCCGATTACCACTTCAAGCCGCACGAGTTCGACGAGCAGCACTCGCACCAGCATTAGGACTGCCGTACCTGGTAACCCGGGTGGGCGCGATGTTGCGCCCCCAACAAGGTGTCATCCCAGCGAAAGCTGGGACCCATTCATCCACTTGCGCTGCGGCGAGTTGGGTCCCAGCTTTCGCTGGGATGACACCGAGTTTGGATGAGCTCTCCGTTCCCCATCCATCGGGCAGCGTAGGGAGGGCCGGTGTGCATCGCGCGTGACTCCGTCACATCAACGGGAGTAAAATCCCCTTGTCTGCGGAGGCCTCCCATGTCCGACGCCACACATCCCAGGTTCGGTTCCGACGAGTACCGCGCGCTCGGCTCACTCGCCATCACGCTCCTCGTCATGGCCGCGCTGCTGTTCCCGCCTGCGGGCACGCTCGCCTGGGACCGTGGCTGGTGGTACCTCGCCAGCTTCGTCGTCGCGATCCTCGTGGCGATCGTCTACATCTGGCGCGTCGACCCCGAACTCTTCGCCATCAGGCGGAAGCCCCAGGCTGGCAGCAAGCCATGGGACCTCGCCTTCGTCGCGGTGACCCTCACCTCGATGGCGGCCATCCTGTCGGTGGCCGGACTCGATTACCGCTTCGGCTGGTCGCAACTGTCTGATGGCGTGGTCTGGCTCGGCTACCTGATCTTTGCCGCCGGGTTCTGGCTCACCGCCTGGGCGCAGGGCGTCAACCGGCACTTCGAACTTACGGTGCGCATCCAGACCGATCGCGGCCACAAGGTCATCGACGCCGGCCCCTACGCGACGGTCCGCCATCCCGGCTATGTCGGCGGCGTGGCGCTCGGCATCGGTACGGCGCTGGCGCTGGGCTCGCTGGTGGCAGTCATCCCCGCCGTCTTCTGCGCTGTCGCCCTGGCCTTGCGCACCCTCGCCGAGGAAGCGACCCTCAGGGAGGAACTCGCGGGCTATACCGACTACATGCACAGGGTCCGCTTCCGCTGGGTCCCCGGCATCTGGTGACGAGGCGGTCGCTTCACTCGCTCGCCAACGCCACCACCGGATCGAGCCGCGCCGCCGCGCGCGCCGGCATGAAGCCGAACAGCACGCCGATCAGGCTCGAAGAGACGAACGCCGCGATGATCGTCGTCGGCGAGTAGATGAAGCTCAGCCCGCTCACCAGCTTTTCGACGCCGAAGCCGATCCCCAGCGACAACAATACGCCCACCGTGCCGCCGATCAGGCAGACCAGCACCGCTTCGATCAGGAACTGCTGCAGGATATCGCCCTGTCGCGCCCCCACCGCCATGCGCACCCCGATCTCGCGGGTCCGCTCGCGCACCGACACCAGCATGATGTTCATCACCCCGATGCCGCCGACGATCAGCGAGATCACCGCAATCGCCGAAATCAGCAGCGTCAGCGTCTGCGAGGTTGACTGGATGGTCTCGCGGATCGTGTCGGTGTTCTGCAGGCTGAAATCTACCGTGCCGTGCCGCTGCTCGAGCAGCGCCTGGATCTCCGCCTGTGCCTCGGTGACATCAGCGCTGTCGGCGACGCGGACGGTGATGGTAGAGAGCCAGCTCTGCCCCAGGATGCGCGACATTGCGGTGGTGTAGGGCATCCAGATGCTGATCGCGTTCGACTGCGGCCCGAAATTGTTGGTGCTCGCCGCAACGACGCCGATGATCCTCAGCGGCACATTGCCGACCAGCACGACTTGACCGACCGCATCTTCGCCATTGGTGAACAGGGTATCGCGCGCCGTGGTGTCGATCACCGCCACCTGGGCGAGCGAACTGGTGCTGGCCTCATCAAAGGCGGCACCCTCGACGAAGCTGCGGTTGTTCACCCGGAAGTAATCGGCGCCAACACCCTGGATCTGCGCGGCAGCACTGACATTGCGATAGCGCGCCTGGCCGCTGCTCGACACCTGCGGCGTGACGCTGTCGGCATATTTCTCGGCCGCAATCGCCGCTGCATCTGCAGGTACCAGCGTGCGGATCGCATCGCGCCGCCGGTCGGCGGCGTTGGTACCGGGCATGACGTTGATCGTGTTGGTGCCGATCGAGCTGATCCGGTCGAGCACCGTCTGCTGGCTGCCTTGCCCCAGCGCCACCACCGACACCACCGAGGCGATGCCGATAATGATGCCGAGCATGGTGAGGAAGGTGCGCAGCCGATGGCTCGACAGCGCCCGGAGCGCCATCTGGAACGCCTCGCCGACCCGGTCCAGCGCCTCGCGCCAGCGCGGGATCCGTCTAATCGTCTCGGCGGCCTTCCGCACGGGCCCGGCGGCGTTGTCCTTGCGTCGATCGGCGATGATCACGCCGTCGCTCAGCTCCACCACGCGGTCGGCCTGCGCCGCCACGGTCGGATCGTGGGTGACGATGATGATGGTGTGGCCTTCGGCGTTGAGCTCCTTGAGCAGCGCCATCAGCTCCTTGCCGCTCCTTGAGTCGAGCGCTCCGGTCGGCTCGTCCGCGAGGATGATCTCGCCGCCGTTGATCAGCGCCCGCGCCACACTCACCCGCTGCTGCTGGCCGCCGGACAGCGCATTGGGCCGATGGGTGAGCCGCTCGCCCAGCCCCAGCTGCTCCAGCAGCTTATGCGCCCGCTCCCGCCGCGCTTCCTTGCGGGCCCCGGCATAGATCGCCGGCACCTCGACATTCTCGAGCGCATCGAGATCGGCCAGCAACTGGTAGCGCTGGAAGATGAAGCCGAAATGCTCGCGCCGCAGCTCCGCCAGCTCGTCCGGCGCCAGCCGGGCGATGTCGCGTCCGGCCAGCCGATATGCGCCGGTCCAGCCATTATCGAGGCAGCCCAGCACGTTCATCAGCGTCGATTTGCCCGAGCCCGACTGGCCGATGATGGCAATCATCTCGCCAGCCTCGATGTCGAGGTCGATATCCCTGAGCACCGTGATGCTCTCGGCGCCGACCGGGTATTCCCGGCGCAACTGCCGGATGGAAATCAGCGGTTCGGTCATCGCCTCGGCCTCAGCGCCCGAACCCAGCCGGCGGGCCACCGCCGGCGAGGATGTTCCGGTTGGCGCCCTGGCCGTTACCGCTGCGGGTCGCCGGAGCGGCTGCTGTGGTATTGACCACGAGATCGCCCTCCTCGAGCCCCGAGAGCACCTCCGCCGTCACGTTATTGTTGAGCCCGATGGTGACCTGCCTGGGCTCGGCGGCCTCTTGCTGCTGGTCCCAAACCTGAAGCGTATAGCTGCCGTCGCGACCCTTGCGACCCAGCACCGAGGCGGGCACCGTCAGCACGTCATCGGCCGATTTCAGGACGATCGTCACCTGCGCCGTCATCGAGATACGCAGCTTGTGGCCCGGATTATCCACGTCGAACAGGCCATTGTAATAGACTGCAGTGCTCGACGAGCTCGATGTGGCGTCGTCCGAGGCGATCGAATCCGGCGCCGGCTCGACGGCGCGGAGCGTCGCGTTGATGCGGGTATCGGGGTCGCCGAGGATGGTGAAATAGACCTGCTGTCCCGGCTCCACCCGCGGCACGTCGGCCTCCGAGATCTCGGCCTTCACCACCATCTTGTCGAGGTTGGCGAGCTTGACGATGGTCGGCGAGGAATTGTTGGCGTTGACCGACTGTCCCACTTCCACCGACACGGCGACCACCGTGCCGTCGGATGGGGCCACGATCTTGGTGCGGTCGAGGTTGAGCTCTGCCGCTTCGACATTGATCTGTGCCTGCTGGATCTGCGCCTCGATCGCCTGCAACTGGCCCTCGGCCGTCTGCACCGCCAGTTGCGCCGCCTGCAGGTCGGCGTCCGAGATCAGCTTCTGCGGGCTCAGCTTCTCGGCCCGCTCGAGTGCGGTTTTGGCCTGTCCGAGGTTGGCGGTCTGGATGGTCTTCTGCGCCTCGGTATTGGCGAGCGAGGCCTGCGCCGCCTTCACGGCGTTCTGCTGGTTCAGCGAGTCGATTTCGGCGATCACGTCGCCGGCCTTCACATCGTCGCCCAACTGGACGTTGAGTGTCTTGATCCGGCCCGAAACCTCGGCGCCGACGCTGACCAGCGAACTGGCCTGGATCACCCCGGACGCCAGCACCGTCTCCTCGACATTGCCACGCGCCACCGGCGTCGTCCGCGGCACCTCATCCTTGGCAGGCGCGCTGAACACCAGCCAGCCGGCGCCGCCTGCGCCGAGCAGCACCACCAGGACGATCCATTTCAACCACCGCTTCATCGCCGCACCTTGGAAGCCCAATGCCCATTGCACCTAAAGTAGAGCGTGCCGGTCAAGAAGTCGCATTAGGGCTTGGTAAGGTGGGTGAATTCTTCGCAAGGTCGGGCGAGTTCAGCCAACTGTCAGGAAGGTTTCGCTATCCTGGGGCATCGCGATCCCAGCTCAGGCGATGGAAATGTCGATGCCCAGATATACCGTCACGCTGTACGACTTCCGGGCCAAGCCACCCAGCGTCAGCCTGCCGCAGACGGTGGAGGCGCCCGAACCGATGTCGGCGGCGCGTCAACTCACCGACCAGCCCCTGGCGCTGAACGGCCATTTCGGCAACCTGATCGCCGAAGTGACGCGCTTCGAGGGCAAAGAGCTTGCCCAACGGGTGATGTTCTACCGCAAACCCTAGACCTGGCAGTTGCGGTTCGGCTCGACTCTGCTAACTTGCAGCTACCCTGCTGTTCAGGCAGGGGAATTTCTTGAGGCATACTATGAAGAAGACCTATTCCAAGCCGGTGCTCGTCAAAGAGCAGAAGCTGACTACGATCACTGCCGAGCCGGTTTCCAGCAAGGTATCGTGATCTGGAGGAACCGGAGCGCTGCTCCGGTTTCCCTTTCCGTCAACAGCACGGAGTGAGTTTTCAGATTCGCGATAGTTCGCTGATCCGCCGTCACAGCGCCTTTGGGGGCGCATGGGAAGAGTTATGAAGAAGACGTATGCCAAGCCGGCGCTTGTCAAAGAGCAGAAGCTGACCGCGATCACTGCCGTTTCCAGCAAGGGTTCGCTCCCGCCAGGCTGACCCGTGGACCCGATGATCCGGGTTGAACGAGGTTAGCCCGAGCATCGAATTGGGGATGAGAATGAAGAAGATCTACAGCAAGCCGACTCTCGTGAAAGAGCGGAAGTTGACCTCTATCACTGCCGTGTCCAGCAAAGGTGCACCGCCGCCGCCGTGATCTGAGGCGGCGCGACAACCGCGTTAGAACCAGAATTGCCTACCGCAAACATTGGGGATCAGTATGAAGAAGACCTATTCCAAGCCGACGCTCGTCAAAGAGCAGAAGCTGACCTCGATCACTGCCACGATTGCGAGCAAGCCTCCAATCTGATCCGTCTAGACCACTCCGGCTGACGCGATCCGTGCGCTGTTTGCGTCGGCCTGTTGTGCGTTTTCCCCGCTCCGTGCAGCAGACGTGAGTTCACGTCCGCCTTGGGATTTGGTACCTTACCGCTGAGTGTCTGCATTGGGGCAGACTTCAGGGGTGCCTGACATGAAGAAGCCATACAACAAGCCCGCGCTCGTCAAGCAGCAGAAGCTTGCGTCGATCTCGGCCGCCAGCAGCAAGCCTGCGTGACGATCAATTGGGGTGGGCTTCTTGCCCGCCCCAATCCCGTATTTGCGTCATGTGCCCGATCTCCTGTCTGGGATCGGCATCGTAGACCGCTGGACCGGCAGCCGATCCAGCCCTGTTGATCTAGATCTGGTGTGTAGATGGATGCAGTGTACCGCCTCGGCGACGATGTCTCGTTCGAACAGGTAGGTGAGGGCGCTGTTATCCTGCTGCTTGGCAGCGGACAGCTCTACTCGTGCAACGACACCTCGCTGTCCTTCCTTCAGCATCTCGATGGCGTCCGCAATGTCGAAGACGTGGCGCGCCGTATGGCCGATGAATTCGAGATCGACGCCGCGACGGTTGCCGACGACCTGCCCGAGCTGATTGCCGGTCTGGTTGCAGAAGGCATCATCGTGCATGCCGCGTGAGCCCCGAGACACGCCACGCCCCGGGCCGCTAGACCGGCTGGCGTTCCGCCTGCGGCTCTGGATCAACGCCCGCACGCTCCCCGCGCGCATCGCCGGGCGCGACTTCTCCGAGATCCTCGCAGACGCCTCGTCGGTGCCGCCCAATAGCTGGCCGCAGTTCCCCGTGCCATATATCGCTCGGGCCGTCCGCCGCGTCGCGCGCTGGCCGATCCTGCTGCGCAAAAATCGCTGCCTCCGCACCGGGCTGGTGGGGTTTGCCGCGTTGCGCCGCTGTGGATACGAGCCGCGGCTGCATTTTTCTGTCGACCCAAAGTCCATGGGTCAGCCAAGTCTGAGCGCCCACTGTTGGGTGACGCTGGACGGCGTCGAAGTCATCAATACCCGCATCCGAGGCCAGGTGCAGATCCACGTGCACGCGGCTCCGGCGATCGGGCCTGCGGACCCGCAGGGAGCCAGTGTTTGATCCAGAAGTTCTTCGACCTGCAGGGCGCTTCGTTGCGCGTAAGCGCCATCCAGCCGGTGCTGGTGGATTTCTTCGGCCGCATCTTCGCCGGCCGCTCGCGCCCGCTGCCGACCGCGCCGCTGGCTTTTGGCGTCACCATCACTTCCGGCGAACCGTTGTCGGTGCCGGGTGGAGCAGACCTGCTCTATGAAGGGCCGATCCTCGATGAGGGTGACGCCTGCTTCTGGCAGGGTCCCGAAGGGCGCGTCCTGGTATTCCCAGGCGTTATCTCACTGACCCTCTCGGACCAGGCGCGCGAGGCCACCATCATCGTGGCGCCGGGCGCCGAGGAGCGCATCGTTATGACCTGTGGGCAGTTGGCCCTGCAGGCTGCGCTCCTCGCGGCCAAGCAGTTTCTGGTCCACGCCGCCGGATTGACGCTGCCGGATGGTCGCGTGGCGCTGATCTTCGGCAAGAGCGGAGCCGGCAAGACCACCTCGACCCTCGCGCTCGCGGCCGGTGGCCTTGGCCTCTGCGCCGACGATGCGATGGCGTGCAACGTCAGCGGCGATCGCCCGACCGCCTGGGGCATGCCGAGAAACCTCAAAGTGCACCGTCGCACCGCCGAGATGCTGCCCTGGGTGCAGCCGCTGCTGAGCGGCGACTGGAGTGCCGAGGACGAGCGCCCCCTGGCCCTGTCGGCGCTCCGCACCACGGTCAGCGTTGAGAGTATCGCGGCTCGCGAGATCGCCGCGATCTTCGTGCTCGAACGCAGCGGCAGGGCGACGAGCCACTGCGAGCCGGTGAGCAAGGCCGAGGTGCTGGCGCTTGCCGCCGCCGACAACGTCCGCTCCACCCGCGTGGGGGTGCCCGAGGGCGAACGAGAACTGTTCAAGCGGCTCGGCGAGCTGGTGCGGGCAGTGCCCACCTATCGGCTGTCCGCCGGGTCCAACCCAACGGACCTGGCGCCGGTCATGCTGGCGGCGCTCGATATCGAGAAGATCATCGTATGATGCCTGCCGAGCTCGACAAGCTGCTGTGCAGCCTGGCCGACCCCGAGGCGCCCGCCCCGGCGCTACCCCCCGACGCGGTCGATCCGCTGCTCAAGCTGGCGCGCGATCACAATGTGCTGCCGGTGGTGACGCGGAAGCTCGCCGCGCAGCACAGCACCCCCGACCTTCGGGCCGCGCGGAGCGAGCTGACGCTTCTCGTCGGCCTGTCGATGCACCTGCGCGGCATCGCCACCAAGGTCGATCGCCACATCGCCGACGGGCAACTCGAGGCGGTGATCGTCAAAGGCCCGGTTTTCGCCCGCCAGATCTACCCGACGCCATCGGATCGTCCGTTCACCGACATTGACATCATGGTCGCGCCGTCCGCCCGCGCGCCGATCGGCGAACTGCTGACCGGACTCGGCTACCAGCTGTTCCGGAAACCGCTGCTCGATCACACCGAGCAGAACCAGGAAGAAAAGTGGATCCAGCCCGACATGGATGCACTGCTGATCGAGGTGCATGGCAACCTCGTGCATTATCAGGGCCTGCGCCGGCGCATCAGCTTTGGTTATGCCGAGTTCACCGCCAGTGGTCGGCGCGACGCGACGGCCGGCCTGCCGCAGTTCTTCGTCGCGGTGGTCCATGCGGCTCTCGGCCACAAGTTCCACCAACTCCGCCTTCTGGTCGACGTGCTACAGGCCTGGCGCCACCTCTCCGCCGATGAAGTGGCTGCGTTGCCACAGCTGGCGCAGCAACTGGGCCTCGCTCTCGAAGCGCGCCTCTGCCTCGAACTGATCGCCGACCTGTTCGACGTTCCCGGGGCCGAAGACGTTGCCCGGCGCATCGCCGGCGGCGGCGCCAGCAGTCTCGCCACCCGCCTTGTCGATGGTGCCACGGTGCTGGCCGCGCCGACGGCTTTCCTCTCCAAGGTCCGCCGCCACACCTTCCGCGGCCTGCAGCGCATCGTGCCGCGGGGCACCCAATGATCGGGAACCTCTCGTTCATCGCGATGCTTCCGGCCCGCGCCGCGCTGACCGATGTCCGTGCGGGCGCGACGCTTGACGCCGGGGGTATCCGTGAGCGCGCGAGGGAGAAGGCCGCCGAGCTGTCGCGCCATGGCGTGACGCGGGGCGCGCGGGCCGTGGTAGCCGAGACCAACCCGGTCGATTATCTGATCGCTATCTTCGCCTGCTGGGAAGTCGGACTCGTCGCAGTGGCGGTCAATCCAGGCCTCCGGCCGGAAGAGTGCGACAACGTCCTGCGGACCACCGGCGCAGCGCTCTGGCTCGGGCCGCAGCGGCCGGGATTGGAGGCCACGGGAACGGCACAGCCCGCGCCGCTGGGCCTCGATGATCCGGCGCTCATCCTGATGACCTCCGGCACCACGGGCCGCCCCAAGGGCATCGTTCATTCGGTGCGGAGCCTGTTCGCTCGGGCATCGCTGAACATCGCCGAGATCGGCCCGCATGTGCTGCGCGAAACGCTCTGCGTGCTGCCGGTATTCTTCGGCCACGGCCTCATCGGCAACGTGCTGACGCCACTGTTGGCCGGTGGGCGGGTGCATCTCTGGCCCAGCCCGGCGCTCAACGAACTCGCCGGTCTTTCCGGTTACATGACGTCGCACCGCATCAGCTTCATGAGTTCGGTCCCCTCCTTCTGGAAGCTTGCGCTGCGCCTCTCGGCCCGACCGGAGCCGGTGCTCGAACGCGTGCATGTCGGCTCGGCGCCGCTCTCGATCGAGCATTGGCGGGCCATCGCCGAATGGTGCGGCACGCGCCAGGTGTTCAACATGTTCGGCATGACCGAGACTGCCAACTGGATCGGCGGCGGCAGCCTCGACGAGGCCGAAGCGCGCGACGGCTATATCGGCCGGCTCTGGGGCGGCAGCGTCACCATCGCCTCGGATGGCAGCGGTCGCGGCGAAGTATTGGTGCAGAGCCCCTCGATGATGCTGGGCTACTGGCAGCGCCCCGACTTGGATGCGGCCGCGTTTACCGACGGCTGGTTCCGTACCGGCGATATCGGCGAGCTGGACGGGCAGGGTAACCTCATCCTCGTCGGGCGCAGCAAGTCCGAAATCAACCGCGGTGGCATCAAGATCCAGGCCGAGGAGATCGACATGCTGCTGGAGCGGCACGAGGCCGTTGCCGAGGCCTGCGCCTTCGGCATTCCGGACGCCATTGCCGGCGAGGCGGTAGCGGCGGCCATCGTTCTGGCTGACGGCGCGCAGTTCGATCCTGACGCGCTGAAGGCCTGGTGCCGGACCCGCGTCCGCGACGAGGCGGTACCGTCCCGGCTATTCGCCGTCCCGGCCATCCCGCGCAATGATCGCGGCAAGATCGTGCGCGCCGATGTCCGCGCCATGGTCGAACGCCAATGAGCAAGCTGGTCATCGGTCCGCTGGAAACCGAGCGCTTCATCCTCAAGCCAATGGGGATGATCGAGGCGCTGCGCGTCACCAACAGCTGGCGGCATGACGCGGACATCCTCAACGGGTTGATGCAGACCTCCAAGCCCCGTTCGCTGGGACACTGGGTGCTGCGGGGCCCGCTGCCGCGCACCAGAAACCGCTTCGCCTTCGCCATCATTCCGAAAGGAAAGCAGATGGCCATCGGTGCGCATATGGTGCGGCTCCAGGGATATCGTTCGGCCTATGGCACAGTCGCGCTGCACGATCGCGACTGGTGGGGCAAGAACGTCGTGGTCGAGGTCCGCGCCCGGCTGCTCAATCACTTCTTCGCGCATTGCGGCATCGAGCGGTTCTATGGCGTGGTGGATTCACGCAATGTCTCGTCGATCTTCAGCTACCGCCGGCTGGGGTTCGACCACGTCGGCACCTGGCATCGCCAGAAGCAGAACCCGGTCACCGGCGACGTCATCGACTTCGTCAACTTCGAGATGTTCCGCGATCAATGGATGCGCGGGCCGTTCTGGGAGGCGCCCGATGGGCATTGACGAACGCGCCTGCACCATCGTTGGGGAGGCACTCAACTGCCCGGGCAGCATCGGCATCGGCGCCGATATGGCCTCGGTCGCTGCGTGGGACAGCCTCGGCCACATGGCGATTGTCGCCGGCATCGAGCGCGAACTCGGCCGTAGCCTCACGGCCGAGCAGATCGCTTCGATTTCGTCCGTCCGACGCGTCGCCGAACTCCTCGCCAGCTAGTCAGGCAAACTAGACCTGGCTGAGCCCGTACTCGAGGTCGCGGATCAGATCGTCCGCATCCTCCAACCCCACAGACAGGCGCAGCAGGCCTGGGGTGATCCCCGATTCCAGCCGAACCTCCTCGGTGAACCGGGCGTGGGTGGTGGTGCCCGGATGGGTGATCAGCGACTTGGCATCGCCAAGATTGTTCGAGATCAGGATCACCGCCAGCGAGTCCGACAGCGTGAACGCCGCCTCGCGCCCGCCCTTCACCTCGAACGCCACCAGCGTCGAGCCATTCGCCATCTGCCGCTTGGCCAGCTCGTATTGCGGGTGCGAGGGGTGGAATGGGTACGAGATGCGCTCGATCTTGGGATGGTTGGCGAGGAAGTCGGCTACCCTGGTGGCGCTCTCGGTCATCTGCCTGACGCGGATCGGCAGCGTCTCGACCCCCTTCAGCAGCACCCAGGCGTTGAACGGCGACAGCGACGGCCCGGTCTGCCGCAGCAGGGTGTGCACGTCGCCTTCGATCAGCGCCTTCGAGCCGAGCACGATGCCGCCCAGCGCCCGGCCCTGGCCGTCGATATGCTTGGTCGCCGAATAGGTGACGAGATCGGCGCCCAGCTGCAGTGGCTTCTGCAGCATGGCGGTGGCGAACACGTTGTCGACGATGAGCTTGGCGCCATGCGCCTTGGCAATCTTTGCGACCGCGGCGATGTCGACCAGCTCGAGCGTCGGGTTGGTCGGCGTCTCGATGAAGATCACCTTGGTATTGGGCTGCATCGCCCGTTCAAAGTTCTCGGGGTCGCGCCCATCGACCAGCGTCGAGTTGACCCCGAACCGCGGCATCAGGTCTTCGACCACATAACGACAGCCGCCGAACAGCGCCCGCGCCGCGACGATGTGATCGCCGGCCCGCACCTGGCTCATCACCGCGTTGGTGACGGCGGACATGCCGGTGGCGAAGGCTCGCGCCGCTTCCGCCCCTTCGAGCAGCGCCATCCGGTCCTGGAACATCTCCATCGTCGGGTTGGAGAAGCGCGAGTAGTTATGCGCCGGCTTGTTGATCTTGTTGAGGAACAGGTCCTCGGCATATTGCGAGCTCGGGTATGAATAGCCCGAGTTCATGAAGATGGCTTCCGAGGTCTCTTTGAACTGGCTGCGCTGCGTGCCGCCATGGACGAGCATCGTGGCTGGGGCGCGGTTCTTTTCGTCGCTCAGCGGGTTCTTCGACTTCGACATGTCCTTGCCTCGAAAACAAAAAAAGCCGGCACGCATGGGCGGCCGGCTCGAAGGTCCCTTTAGCGACTTGTTTTAGGTGGCTGCAATCAGACCGGCCAAATCACCACCATGCACCAAGCGTCACCGCAAAGGCGCATAGCGTGGATATACGACCCATGCCGTCTTGGCGTCAACGCCTCAGGTTGCTAGGGGATGTATCCAGGTTGCGGGGTAGACCATTGGATAGTGAGCTTTGGGCCAAGGGCGTGTTTCCCGCCCGTTTCATCGAGCGTCTGGCGGCGCGCGGCAACATCGTCACCGATCGCCCCTTCGACGCTGACCAGGTGCAGCCGGCGAGCCTCGACCTGCGGCTGGGTAAGGTCGCCTATCGCATTCGCTCGAGCTTCCTGCCGGGTCGCGAACACACCGTGGCCGAGCGCATCGAGACGCTGAAGCTGCATGAGCTCGATCTCACCAACAGCGCCGTGCTCGAGCGCGGCTGCGTCTACCTGGTGCCGCTGCAGGAAAGCCTGAACCTGCCGGATACCGTGTCGGCCGGCGCCAACCCCAAAAGCTCCACCGGCCGGCTCGACGTCTTCACTCGCGTCATCGGCGACCACGCCCGCGGCTTTGATACCCTGCCGCACGGCTACAAGGGCCCGCTCTATCTCGAGATCAGCCCGCGCACTTTCCCGGTGCGTGTCCGCACCGGCTCGCGCCTCAGCCAGATGCGCTTCCGCGTCGGCGACAGCCGGCTGACCCTGTTTGAGCACAAATCGCTGCACAATGTCGAAACCCTGGTGTTCGACGCCAACGCCGAGGTCGGTGACGGCGTGCTGTTGTCGATCGACTTGAAGGGCGCCGACCGCAACGGTCTGATTGGCTTCCGCTCGAAGCGCCACACCCCGGTCATCGACATGGACATCAAGGATAATCTCGATGTGCTCGATTACTGGGAGCCGCTGATCAAGCGCGGCGCCGACGAGTTCATCCTCGATCCCGACGAGTTCTATATCCTCGTATCCCGCGAGAGCGTGCACGTCCCGCCGGCCTATGCCGCCGAGATGGTGCCGTTCGATCCGCTGGTCGGCGAGTTCCGCGTCCACTACGCCGGCTTCTTCGATCCCGGCTTCGGCCATTCCGCCGCCGGCGGCACCGGCAGCCGCGCCGTGCTCGAGGTCCGCAGCCGCGAAGTGCCGTTCCTGCTCGGCCACGGCCAGACCATCGGCCGCCTGATCTACGAGCGCCTCGCCGAGGCCCCCGATCGGCTCTATGGCACGGGTCTGGGCTCGAACTACCAGGCCCAGACGCTGAAGCTGAGCAAGCACTTCAAGCCGTTCGCGCTGTAGCGCCGACGCCGGTCGCGCCCGCTGGCGCCGCAGCTACGCCTGCTCGGTCGCATACAGCGCCGCTGAGCAGGTCGCACCTCCCGTACTGACGAATGTACTTGCGCCGACTGTCGATCAGGCAGCGCGGGCAAGTCTGTCCGCCCTGCGTTGTCCTCCCGCATAGGCCGTCGCGGCCAATCGTTATGCAGTGATTTCAGACACTTGCTTGGTTGCCAAGTCACCCGTAACCGTGCCTGCGCAAATCTTCGTTAAGGTTAAGTAATTCTCAACAGGTTATCGACAATGTGGCGCAAGCCGGGGGTTTTGCCGGCATTGATCATACTTGGCTCATTTGAAGGTGGGTGGGGGCATGCGCCTGAAGGTTGCGCTTTTGGCTGGTATCAACGCGGTTCTGCTGGGGACGACGGCCGCCAGCGCCGCCGACCTGGATCAACTGGTCATCGAGGAGCCCGGGAACCCCTGGGTCGTGACCATCGGCGCCGGTGTGGCGGGTTACGCTTTGCCCGGCGTCGTCGGATCTTACTTCGAGGTCGATGGCAGTCAGGTCGAGCTGGAGTCCGATGGACTGGCGCTGGGGGGGCTCGTTGGTGTCAGCGCGTCCACGCAGCTGGGTGAGAAGGATGGCACCATCAGCTCGCTCGGCATCTCCGGTTTCATGTCCTTCGCGACCCGCAGCTCCAGCAGCACCATTGCGCTGGGCAACGACAGCTCGCTGTTCATCCCGGGTATCACGACGCCGACAGGCACGATTACTCTGACCACCGATCCGGCGGGGCCGACGGCTGCCGCCGTGGTCAGCGGTACTGCCGACATGAACCAGGTGGCAGCCATCCTGTCCAACTCGGGTGGCGCCACCAACGGCTACGCCGTCAATCCTGACGCAGGGGGCAGCGGCTTCTCTTATGTGGGCATCGCGACGCAGACGGGCGCCCCGAACCTCGCCTATGCCTTCGGCGCCGTCGCCGATGAAACCGGCGGGGTTTTCCTGGCGGTCGGCGACCTCGAAGGCTGGACGGTAAACACCGACGTCTCGCATGACATCGTCTATACCGGCGGCGACGTGACCTTCGCTCTCACCAAGACCCCCGAGGCGGGCGAACCCACCATCACCGGCTATGCCGGACCAAGCTACCGCTTCCTGGGGCAGGGCATCGCGACCGAGATCTCGGTTGACGCGGCCGAGCTGCAGCCCACGGCGCCCGCCAATTTCGCCTATCCGCTCTATACTCAGACCACCGATGAGACGCTGGACTCGCATTATGTCGGCGGCATCGTCGGCGGCAACATCACCATGCCTGTCGCCGAGACCGCGAGCCTTACTCTAGGTCTTGAAGGCGGCGCCTACTTCATGGGAACCAGCTACGATGTGCGGGAGACCTACGCCGTCTCCGGCGGCGTACCGAGCCCTGTCGACCACTCAGTCGAAAACGCCGTCGAGATGGGCGATGACAGCGGCTTCGCCTACGCGGTGCGGACCCAGGCGAACTACACGACTGCCATCGGCGAGGCGATGCAGTTGAGCTTCGGCGTCGGTGGTGAGTATTTGTCGCGGGTCGCCTCCATCGGGCGCGATCCGGCAGCAATCGCCAGTGCATTCCCCGACCCGGTCGCTGGGGACGACGCCACATATGTGGGGCCCAACGACAACCGTGGCGGCAGCTTCCTGACTTTCGGCGATATGTGGTCGTTCACCTTGACCGCCGGAATTACCGGGCAGTTCTGATCAGACGCCGGCATATGGGCAAAACGGGCGGCGCAGGGCGTCGCCCGTTTGTTTTTGGTTCGCGCTGGGCGCGAGCCCCGCGCAGGTTATTCCTGCGTGATGATGGCGATCTGACCGACGCCGACCTGGCTGACGACGGCGGTATTGCCGGTGCCCTTCTGATCGATGATGGAGAGCTGCAGCAGGCCATCCTGAATGGTCACGGCCTCGTTGAAATCGCCGTGCTGCGTGGTGCTCGAAGCCTGGAGGGATCCCCACTGCTCGGTGTGGGAGAAGTTGCCAACACCGCGCTGCTTGGTATGCACCGCCTGGTAGCCGGGGAAACCGACCTGCAGGGTGTTGGAGTAGTTGGCCGCACCCTTCTGGCTGGTTACGGCGATCTGGACGTTGCTCCCCAAGGGTGAGGACTGGGTGATATAGGCGGTGTTGATGCCCCAAGCGAAGGCGGAGTTGGTTGCGAGAAGCACGGCGGCGGCAGAAAGCAGAACGCGATACATCTTCTATTCTCCTGAGAATTAAAGTCGCTTTGAAAATAAACAGCGACCGAAATCCCCCGCCGCTGTCGCCCGGCAAAAGAACTCAGAAGAACAACGTCTACAATAAAGTTATCGTAGGGCGATGATGAGGCAAATGACATTGAAGCGTCATATTTACCAATCCGAATTGTGGGATGGATTGCCCTTATGGGTGAGCTGTGCGTCGCGACCATTCATTTAAGACGTGCAAGGCCGAGCCGTCCGGTGCTCGCGGTGCGAACGATCCGCCAACCTGGTATGAATGTACTGTCTGGTGCCACGTCCTGCCCGAGCGCGGGTGGACCGGCCCGGCCGCCGAGCGGTTGCCGTGGGTGCGGTGTCCTGATCGGAGCGGCGTGCCTGGCTGTGGTCCCAGCGGCCGGTAACCATCCTCATGGTATACATGCGGTAAACGCCAGGAACCGGGCTAGAAGTGGCCGTGAGCTCGAGGATGGACTGCAGGCGACGGCCACCGCCGAAGCTCAGCAGAATCGGGACGGCAACGTTCTTGCGGCAGGAGGGCGTGACCTTCTCGGCGCTGGTAAGAAGAGTACAAACGCATGGGCTTTGCGCAGAACAGTCTGACCAGCTGCATCTATGACATGGCGCTGGGCCGCTCGAACTGGGACACCATTCTCGATATCCTCGCTGCGAGCTTTCCCGGCTGCATCGTCACCGCCTCGGCGGATAATGTTGCAACCGGCACGAACCTCGCCTTTGCGTCCCGCGGCTTGGCCTCGGCCGCCGTCGCGAGCTACGTCTCCACCTATGCCGCACTCAATCCGATCCTGCCGGCAACCGCCGCGCTCGCCCCCAACCAGGTTTTCCACGACAACCACCTGCTCGACCGCACCGCGATGGCGGGAGCGCCGTTCAATCAGTGGGTGGCCCGGCTGGGAGATTTCGCTGCGTCGTCGGGAGTGGTGCTGCTCCGCCAAGGCACCCGCCAGCTGACTCTCGAGGTGCGCTACTCGACGCAGCGCCAGGCCGAGCTTCGCCCCATTATCGCCGGCGTGCTGTCGGAGGCCGCGCAGCACTTCGAACGGGCTTTCGAGATCGCCAGTCGTACGCGTTTCTCCGGCGGCCGCGGCTATCTGGAGGGTGTAGTCGCCGACCTGCCGTTCAGCGTGTTCTTCGTTTCCGAGGACATGCGAATTCACTACTCCAACTTCCACGGTGAGGCCCTGCGCCGCCAGCATGGCGGTCCGTTCAGCAGCGCCGACGGCATCCTGCGCGCGGCCGACGAGCAGGCCGACGGCCAGCTGCGCACCCTGGTCGAGCGTGTGACCACGTCGAAGCGTGCCCCGACCTCGGTGCAGCAGATCGTACTGGGTGGGATGGACGAGCGCTATTTCGCCATTGCGCGCCTGGCCCTGCGCAGCAACCAGCACTACCAGCTGCACGACGCTGTCCTCGACCCCGGGCCCCTGGTGATGCTCATCATCCACGGCAGCCTCGAAATGTCGTCGCTGCCGACCGATCTCTTGTGGCGCGCCTTTTCGCTCACCGAATCCGAGGCTCGGCTGGCCGAGGCGCTGCTCAACGGCGCCACGCTGGCGGATTTCGCCAGGGAGCGAGAGGTCTCCAAGCAGACCCTGCGCAACCAGCTGGTGGGGGTCATGCGCAAGACCGGCACGCGACGGCAGTCCGAACTGGTGTCGCTGCTGACGCGCCTTGCGCTCACCTGCCTCTAGGCTAACGCCGGCGCAGCGGTTCGCCGGGCGGCAGCTCGATGTCGTCGATGAAGCAGTAACGCCAGGTCTCGCCGATCTCGTAGGACTGGATCACCGGATGGCCCGTGGCGTGGAAATGCCGGCGGGCGTGGCGGTTGGGCGATTCATCGCAGCAGCCGACATGGCCACAGACGAGGCAGACCCTCAGGTGTATCCATTCGTCGCCGCGCGCCACGCACTCGGGACAGGTGTCAGCCGAGCTCGGCTCGACATCGCGGATCAACGCGTCATGGGCGCAGCGCCCGACCTCATCGAACGACATGGGGCTTCTCCGGTGTCGCCGGGCGACCGAGCCGCAGCGGCAGCACAATGCGGAATTCGGTCCGTCCGGGGTGCGAAGTGAAACTGATGCGCCCGCGGTGCCGGTTGACCACGATATTGTGTGCGATGTGGAGCCCGAGACCCGTGCCGACGCCCTGTGCCTTGGTGGTGAAGAACGGCTCGAAGATGCGCCGCCCGACCTCCTCGGGGATCCCCGGTCCGCTGTCGGCGATCAGCACTTCGACCTCCTCGCCCAGCCGCTTGGCCCCCACTTCGAGCCGGCCCTCGCCGCCCATCGCCTGCACGGCGTTGTCGATCAGGTTGGTCCACACCTGGTTGAGTTCGCCCGCATAGGCCTCGATCCGGGGCAGGGCCGGCTCGTACATCCTCGTGACCGCCACGCCATGCTTCAGCTTGTGATTGAGGATCATCAGCGTGTCGTCGAGGCTCATGGCGATGTCGACATCCTGCACCGGCGCCTGGTCAAGGTAGGCATAGGCCTTCACCGACTTGACGATGCCCGAGATGGCCTTGGAGGCGACCTCGATCTCCTCCATCAGTTGTTGCGCTGCCAGCCCGCGCCCGAGCCACTGCAGCACCGGATCGACATGCGCCGTCGCAAAGGTGGCCAGCACCGGCTCCAGCCGCTCCACCGACCAGCCATAGGCCGCCATGGCCGGAGCGATCTCCCAGGGCTCGGCTATTCCGAGCGCTTCGAGCCGCTGGCTCAGCCGCGACTCGATCCGTCGTGCTTCGGCATCCGAGCAGCGGGTCGCCCGGCAATCGGCGATGCTGCGCTCGAGTTCCGCCAGCCCCTGCCGCTCCTCTTGTGTCATCTCCAGCATGCTGAGTTCGACCGTGCGGCGCCGCCACCCCTCGAACGCTTCGCTGAGATATCCGGTCGAGCGCTGGATCGCTGCGGCGGGGTTGTTGAGTTCATGCGCCAGCCCGGCGGCCAGGGTGCCGAGCGCCGCCAGCTTGTCCGACTGCACCAGCGAGGCCTCGGTGCTCCTCAGCCGCGAGGTCACCGTGCGCAGCAGCGTTGCCGCCGCCTCCGGCCGGCGCGCCAGCAACTGGCGGAACGCCTCCGAGCCGATGGCCAGCAACTCGCTCGGCTCGGTGGCCCGCACCGATGCGGTGCGGGGCGCCTGCTCTAGCAGCGACATTTCGCCGAGGAACTCGCCTGGTCCGCGCGTCGCCAGAGTCACCTCGTGACCGCCATCCTCCTTGGTCACCTCAACCGCGCCCGCGAGGATGATGTAGAGCGAGCCGCCTTGCTCGCCCTCGCGGATGAACACCTCGCCGGGGGCGACGTTGACCCGCTGGCCGGCATGCCAGAGCTCGCTGGCTTCCGCCTCGCTCAGTTCGGCAAAGATCGGCACCTGGCGGATCAGGTCGGTGCTGTGCCCAGCGTCGGTGGCGGCGGCGGACATGGCTCAGCCACCGGTTGCCGGCGGTGGCCGTTGCGCCGGGGCAGGGCCGCGCAGATGCTGGTGGACGAAGGTTACCGCCATCGCCCCTTCACCGACCGCCGAAGCGATGCGCTTGGTCGATTGCCGCCGCACGTCGCCGGCAACGAAGATTCCCGGCACGCTGGTTTCCAGCCAGAACGGCTCCCGCTCCACGAGCCAACCCCCGGGCTTGCGGCCGGGTTCGCGCACCAGGTCCGGCCCCGAGAGGATGAAGCCTTGCGCGTCGAGCTGCAGCTTGTCCTTCAGCCAGTCGGTCCGCGGCGAGGCGCCGATGAACACGAACACCGCCCGCGCCGGCACCTCGGTGACCGACCCGCTGGCGCTGTCGAGCACCGCTACCGCCTCGAGACTTTCCTCACCGATCAGCGCACTGATCGAGGCGCCCGTCTCTACCGCGACATTCTCGGCCTCCTCGATCCGCTCGATCAGATATTGCGACATGCTGTCGGCCAGCGATTTGCCGCGCACCAGCAGCGTCACCGAGCGGGCGAAACGAGCCAGGTGCAGCGCCGCCTGTCCGGCGGAATTGCCGGCGCCGACGACGAAGACATCCTGTCCGGCGGTGCCCATCGCCTCGGTCATCGCCGCACCGTAATAGAGCCCGGCGCCCGAGAGCCGCTCCGCCCCCGGCACGTCCAGCAGCCGATACGACACGCCGGTCGCGACGATCAGGGCCTGCGCCGCGACCTTGTTGCCGTTGCTCAGCGTCAGGATATGGTAGCCGTCCTGCGTCTCGAGGTTCAGCGCTTCCACCGGCGTCAGGATTTCGGCGCCGAAGCGCCGCGCCTGCTGCACGCCGCGGCGCGCCAGGTCGGCGCCGCTGAGCCCGACGGGAAAGCCGAGATAGTTCTCGATCCGCGAGCTGGTGCCCGCCTGTCCGCCGGGCGCCTCGCGCTCGATCAGCAAGGTCCTGAGCCCTTCCGACGCTCCGTACACCGCTGCGGCCAACCCCGCCGGGCCGGTACCGACGACCACCAGATCGTAGGTCTCGGCCACCGCATGAGTGTGCAGCCCGACCTTTTCGGCCAGCGCCGCGATGGTCGGACGCGACAGCGCCGTGCCGTCGGCGAGGATTACCAGCGGCAACGGTTCAGCCGCAGCCCCCGCCAGTTCGCGCAGCGTTGTCGCCTCGGCGTCGGTCTCGATGTCGAGCCAGCGATACGGCACCAGGTTGCGGGCGAGGAAGTCGCGCACCCGATGTCCGTCGGCCAGCCAGCGATGACCGATCACCCGCACCCCTTCGAACACCGGCTGATAGTTGGCCCGCCAGTCGTCGAGCAGGTCGTCGAGCACCGGGTAGAGCTGCTCCTCCGGTGGGTGCCACGGCTTCATCAGGTAGTGGTCGAGCTTCACCTCGTTGATCGCCCGGATCGCCGCGTCGGTATCGGCATAGGCAGTGAGCAACACGCGCCGCGCCTCGGGATAGAGCTCCATGGCCCGCGCCAGAAACTCGACGCCGCTCATCTCAGGCATCCGCTGGTCGGCGATGAACAGGGCGATCACCCGGTTGGCAAGCTTGAGCTCTCCCAGCACCTCCAGCGCCTCCGCCCCGGAGGCTGCGCGTTCGATGTCGTAATTTGCCGCGTAGTGCCGCCTCAGGTCGCGCGTCACCGCGGCGAGAACCGAAGGTTCGTCGTCGACGGCAAGGATCACCGGTTTTTCCATGGGCTAGGCCTGGAGAATCTGCGGCAGGGCGGCCGCCGGCGGAGGCAGTTTGATCTCGTCCCTGAGGCTCGCTGCCTCCTCGCGCGCCCCGGCCGCCGCCTCCCGCTCGCCCAGCGCATCGGCGACGTCGCCGAGCACGCTCAGGGCGTTGGCGAGATATGGCTTCAGGTCCATGCGGCGGAAATAGGCGATCGCCGAACTGATGGTGTCGCGCGCCTCGGCCGCCCGGCCGAGCCGCAGCAGCGCCCGCGAGAACGGCATGGCCAGCGCCGCCACCACGAAATCGTCGTCGGTCGATCGGGCGCTGTCGATGGCGCCGCGCAGCTTTTCGACCGAATCCGTCGAGCCCTTCTCGAACTCGGCCTCCGCCACGCCGGCGCGGATCAGGTTGATGTAGTAGTCCATGCCCACGGCGTCGGCGAGTTTCAGCGACCGCCGAAACTGCGCCAGCGCATCGTCGATGTTGCGTTTGTCGAGTTCGCCGCGGCCGACGCCGAAATAGCCAGCGCAGGCGCATTCGAGCCCGTTGGCCGACATCGCCAGATCCGCCCCGATATGCGCGTGCTCGAGCCCCGTCTCGATGTCACCCATGTCGTAATACGCCATGCTCGCGCCGATATGCACGTCTGCGCGCTTCACCGGCGAGCCAATGCTGGGGATCAGTGCCAGAGCCTCCTCGACCAGTGCACTGGCCTCGTCGAACTGGCCCAATCGCGCCAGCGCAATCGCCCGATAGGTCAGCGCGTGGCCAAGGATATCCGGCGCGTCCTGCTTGCGCGCCATATCGATCACCTCGGCCAGCTTTTCCTCCCCAGAGCGGGCATCCCGCTCCACCAGCGACCAGGTGGCGATGAACAGCGGCAGCAGCAGCACCTGGTCGTCGCCGGTCTCGGCTGCCAGTGCCTGCGCCTCTTCGAGGTAAGGGAAGCCGCGTGACGGGAAGCCGGTGACCATGTGGACGTTGCCCACCCACGACAGGGCGAGACCCAGTCTCCGCTTGTCGCCGAGCTCGCGGGCGATCTGCACCGCCCGTTCCATCTTTTCCAGCATGCCTTCGTACTGGCCCCGGCGGTTGCGCACCCAGGCCCATTCGAGCACGGCATCGATCAGGTCGGCGGGCATGGCGGCCGGCATCTTCTCGAGCGTCGACAGAATCCGGTCGCGATGCTCGAGCTCTTCACGCACCGCGTAGAGCCGGCGCGCATTGTCGGCGGCGACCCTGGCATATTGCAGCGTCCGCTCGAGATCGCCGGCTTCCTCGAAATGGTGCGCCAGCATTGCCGCGAACTCGTCGCGCCGCTCGGCGAACAGCAGTTCCAGCGCCGAGCCGCAACGCGCGTGGAGGTCCTTGCGCCGCGACCGCAGCAGCAGGTCATAGGCCGCCTCGCAGGTCAGCGCGTGCTTGAAGATATACTCCCGCTCGGGGTCACGCGCCTTCTCGCGCACCAGTTGCTCGTAGCTGAGCGTCGCCAGATGCGGCTCGATATGCTCGATCCGCTCCAGCGCCGGCCCGCTATGCAGCACCGATTCCAGCACCCGGTGCTGGAACACCCGACCGATCACCGCCGCCGTCTGCGCCACTCGCTTGGTGGCGTCGGGCAGCCGGTCGATGCGCGAACTGAGCACGCCCGCCAACGTATCGGGGATGGTCGCCTCGAGGATGGCGCGGGTGGCGCGCCAGTGTTCGCCTTCGCGCACCACCTGGCCACCGTCGATCAGCGATCGCAGCACCTCCTCGAGGTAGAACGGATTGCCCTCGGAGCGCTCGAGGATCTGTGCCCGGATGCTTTCGGGCAAGTCCTCGATGTGGAGGAGGTTTCCCAGCAACTCGCTCGAACCCGCCGCATCGAGCGGCTCCAGGTCGATGCGCGAGAAACTGCTGCCGAGGCTCCCCTGCAACCGATCCAGCAACTGCCAGCTTTCCGCCTTGCGGTCGGGCCGCATGATGGTCACCAGCATGATCGGCTCGAACGCTGCCAGCGTCGCCACCTGGGCGATCAGTTCCAGTGTCGCCGAGTCCGACCAGTGCAGGTCATCCATCACCATCACGTAAGGCGTCATGCCGCCGTCGGCGTGCATCACGGTCTTGATGGCGTTGACGATCGCCGCCGCAACGCCATTGACCACCGCCTCACCGGACATGGCGCGGAGCGCCATGCGGCTGGCGTCGCCCTCGACCGCAATCATCGTTTCGTAGAACGGGATGTCGCTCTGCTTGAGCCCCAGCCGCGTCACCCATGCGGCGATCTTCTCGCGCACGGCGGGCGCCGCGTCCATGTCGTCGGCCCCCACTATGGCCCGGCCCAGCTGTCGCCATGGGTAGTAGGGCACCGACTGACCGTAGGAGATCGCCCGGGATTCTCGCCAGATCGGCCGCGGCTCGGGCAGCGCATCGCGCAGGTGCTTCAGCTCCGCGATCAGCCGCGACTTGCCGAGGCCGGCTTCGCCGATCACTGCCACCACCGAGCCGATGCCCATCGTCAGGTCACCCAATCGGTCGCGCAACAGTCCGATCTCGCGTGCGCGCCCCACCAGCGGCGACGACAGCCCCTCGAGCCCCCGCGTCGCTTCGGGCACCGCCTTAATGCCGGTGACCTCGTAGGACTCGACCGCCTCGGTCTTGCCCTTCATTTCGATCCGGCCGCGCGGCCGGAAATCGAACAGCGCGTGCACCAGTTTGTAGGTGTCGGCGCTGATCAGCACGGTACCTGGTTCTGCCGCCGACTGCAGTCGCGCCGCGACATTGGCGGCGTCGCCGAGCGCCGTGTACTCGGTCTTGATCGCATCGCCGACGAACGCCAGCACCGCCATACCGGTATTGATCCCGACCCTCAGGTCGAAATCGACGCCGTGCTGCTGCCTGATGCCGCCGGCATAGCGCATCGCCGCGTCCTGCATCTCGAGCCCGGCGCGCACCGCCCGCTCGGCATCGTCCTCATGCGCCACCGGCGCCCCGAACAGCGCCAGCACCGCATCGCCCATCAGCCGCGAGACCGTGCCGCCATAGTGGGAGACGGCAGCATTCATGAAGGCGAAGGCGCCGTTCATGATGCCGGCCCAATCCTCCGGATCCATCTGCTCGGCTATGGCGGTGGAACGGGCCACGTCTGCGAACAGCACCGTCGCAAAGCGGCGTTCGCCTTCCACGGATCGCGCGACCTCGAGCGCATTACCGCAATTGGCGCAAAACTTAGCCGCGTCCGGGTTGCTGAAACCGCACTTGAGACACGTCTGCATCGCCATCTCTCGATGGACCTGCCGATCGGACATCAAGCCCATCGGCTACAAGTCCTGTCGGTACCTTAGCGTTCAGAAGAGACCCAAACAAGCCACGGCTTCGGGAGCGCTGTGCTGCTGTCATCGGTGAGGCTGCGAGAATAGGTCGCAATTGACAAGCCCGTGTGCCGATGTGATCATCAAATCCTAAGTGCCGGTGCCTAAAGCAAATATGGCTCCGATTCTAATTGGCCTCAGACCATCCGGGCCATGTTTGCTCTATAGCGATGCGCCACGCATAGCTGAAGACGAGCAGAGCCCCTGCCTCGCCCGATGTCTGTTTTGCGCCCCGCATTAGGCGCCGACTGCCTCATCGTCTGCCCTCTGGAGGAGGAGTGGGATGGTCGTAGCAGTCGTTCTCGTCCTGATCGTCGTCGGCTCGGTGGTATTCCACTTCCTGAGCCCCTGGTGGTGGACGCCGATCGCCTCCAACTGGGGCTATATCGACAATACGATCATCATCACCTTCTGGATCACCGGGGCGGTGTTCACAGCGGTGGTGCTGTTCGTCGCCTATTGCGTCTGGCGCTTCCGCCACAAGGAGGGGCAGAAGGCCGATTACGAACCTGAGAACAAGCGGCTCGAGAGCTGGCTGATGGGGCTGACTGCGGTTGGCGTCGCAGCCATGCTGATCCCCGGCCTGTTCGTCTGGGGCCAGTTCATCAGCGTGCCGGCCGAAGCCACTCAAGCCGAAGTTGTCGGCGCGCAATGGCAATGGGCCTACCGGTTGCCTGGCGCCGACGGCAAGCTGGGGCTCTCCGACACGCGCCTCGTCGCCGCCGACAATCCCTACGGCATCAAGCCCGACGATCCCAACGGCCACGACGACGTGCTGATCGAGGCCGATTACCTGCACCTGCCGATCGGCAGGCCGGTGAAGATGCTGTTGCGCTCGGTGGATACGCTGCACGATTTCTACGTCGCCGAGTTCCGCTCCAAGATGGACATGATCCCCGGCGCCGTCACCTATTTCTGGTTCACCCCCACCCGCACCGGCCAGTTCGAAGTGCTCTGCGCCGAGCTCTGCGGCACCGGCCACCCCTACATGCGGGGCGGCGTCGTGGTCGACACCCAGGAAGATTACGACGCCTGGCTCGCCGGCCAGCAGACCTACGCCCAACTCTATGCGCCGGAGGTGCTCAAGACGGCCGACATCAAGTAAGGCCGCCGGGACTTCCGGGCGCGATTTCGCATCAGATGACGTGCGAGGAGGCACTCTGATGGTCGACGCCACTCACGGGCCCGATGCCCACGCTGCCGAGTTTCCGGATGTCGAACTCTACCATCCGCGAAGCTGGTGGACGCGCTACGTCTTCTCGCAGGACGCCAAGGTAATCGCCATCCAGTATGCCAGCACGGCGCTGGCCATCGGCATGCTGGCGCTGGTGCTGTCATGGTTGATGCGCATGCAGCTGGCCTTTCCCGGCTTCCTCACCTTCATCGATGCTGCCGCCTACTACCAGTTCATCACCATGCACGGCATGATCATGGTGATCTACCTGATCACCGCGCTGTTCCTCGGCGGCTTCGGCAACTACCTGATCCCGTTGATGCTGGGCGCGCGGGATATGGTGTTCCCTTACGTCAACATGCTCAGCTACTGGACCTACCTGCTCGCCGTGCTGGTGCTGGTGGCGAGCTGGTTCGTCCCCGGTGGGCCGACCGGGGCCGGCTGGACGCTCTATCCGCCACAGGCCATCCTCTCCAACACGCCGGGGCAGGAGGGCGGCATCGTCTTGATGCTGGTGTCGCTGATCCTGTTCGTCATCGGCTTCACCATGGGCGGGCTCAACTACATCGTCACCGTGCTGCAGGGCCGCACCCGCGGCATGACGCTGATGCGCATGCCGTTGACGGTCTGGGGCATCTTCATCGCCACGATCATGGCCATGCTGGCCTTCCCGGCGCTGTTCGTCGCCTGCGTCATGATGCTGTTCGACAAGCTGCTCGGCACCAGCTTCTTCATGCCGGCGGTGGTCGAGATGGGGAACCTCCTGCCGCACGAGGGCGGCAGCCCCATCCTGTTCCAGCACCTGTTCTGGTTCTTCGGCCACCCCGAGGTGTATATCGTCGCGCTGCCGGCCTTCGGCATCGTGTCCGACCTGATCAGCACGCACGCCAGGAAGAACATCTTCGGCTACCGCATGATGGTCTGGGCCATCGTCATCATCGGCGCGCTGAGCTTCGTGGTCTGGGCCCACCACATGTATGTGAGCGGCATGAACCCCTATTTCGGGTTCTTCTTCGCCATCACCACGCTGATCATCGCGGTTCCGACGGCGATCAAGGTCTATAACTGGGTGCTCACCCTGTGGCGCGGCGATATCCATCTCAACCCGCCTATGCTGTTTGCGCTCGCCTTCATCGTCACCTTCGTCAATGGCGGCCTTACCGGGCTGTTTCTCGGCAACGTGGTGGTCGATGTGCCGTTGTCGGACACCATGTTCGTCGTCGCGCATTTCCACATGGTGATGGGGGTCGCGCCGATCCTCGTGATCTTCGGGGCCATCTATCACTGGTACCCCAAGATCACAGGCCGCATGCTCGACAACACGCTGGCCCACGTCCATTTCTGGGTCACCTTCCTCGGCGCCTACCTGATCTTCTTCCCCATGCACTATCTCGGCATCATGGGGGTGCCTCGGCGCTATTTCGAATCCGGAGATATCTCGTTCCAGCCGCCTTCGGCGCATGACCTCAACATCTTCATCACCGTGATGGCGCTGATCGTCGGCGCGGCGCAACTGGTGTTCGTCTTCAACCTCATCTGGTCGATCCGGCACGGCAAGCCTTCCGGCGGCAACCCGTGGCGCGCGACCACGCTCGAGTGGCAGACGTCGCAAACGCCGCCTGTCCACGGCAATTTCGGCCGCGAGCTGCCGGTGGTCTATCGCTGGGCCTATGACTACAGCGTGCCCGGCGCCGCTGAGGACTTCATCCCGCAGAACCAGCCTGGCACCAATCCGCCGCACGCCGAGAAACCTAGGAAGCGCAAGGGTGCCAGGCAATGAGTGTCGTGGTGATGTTCTTCGCTATCCTGGCCGGCCTCGCCGGCTGGTGGCTGGCGCGCCAGCGGCTGACCGTAAAACCTTGGCTGGAGCAGGGGGTGATCGAGGGCGTCCCCGATTTTGAGGCCTCGCGCGATCCCGCCAAGCGCGTCGGCCTCGGCTTCCTGCTCGCCGTCGTCGGTTCGCTGTTCGCCTTGCTGACCGGCGCCTACTTCATGCGCCGCGAACTCGGCGATTGGCAGCCGCTGCCGGTACCGCCGATCCTCTGGTTCAACACTGCGATGCTGGTGCTGTCGAGCCTCGCGCTCGAATGGACCCAGCGGGCGGTGCGTCAGCGCAACCAGACGCAGCTCCGCCTCAGCCTCGCTGCGGCGGGCGTGTTCGCCATCACCTTCCTTGCCGGTCAGCTCATCGCCTGGGGCGAGCTGTCGGCCTCTGGGTATGTCGTCGCGGGTAATCCCGCCAACAGCTTTTTCTATCTCGTCACGGGCCTGCATGGCCTGCACATCCTCGGCGGCCTCGTGGCGCTGGGCTGGGCGGGCATCAAGGCCTGGGGCAAGGGGGGCGTCGATAGCGTCCGGCTCAATGTCGAGCTTTGTGCCACCTATTGGCTGTTCATGCTGTTTGTCTGGATGGTGCTGTTCAGCCTGCTGGCCGGCTGGGCCAGCGATTTCATCGCATTCTGCCAGCAGTTGCTGAGCTGAGGGGGAGCCTCACATGTCCGATCCGGCCGTGACCCACACCGACCCGCAACCAGGCCTAACCGGTTTCGTCTCCGACTGGTCGTCCGACAAGACCGCCTTCAAGACCGCCTCCTGGGGCAAGGCGATGATCTGGATCTTCCTGCTCTCGGACACCTTCATCTTCAGCTGCTTCCTTATCGCCTACATGACTGTACGGATGTCGACGGCCGAAGCCTGGCCGAACCCGTCCGAGGTGTTCGCGCTCGAGATCGGCGGCGTGCAGGTGCCGTTGATCCTCATCGCCATCATGACCTTCGTGCTGATCTCCTCGAGCGGCACCATGGCGATGGCGGTGAACTTCGGCTATCGCCGCGACCGGGTGAAGACCACAGTGCTGATGCTGCTGACGGCAGCGCTCGGCGCCACCTTCGTCGGCATGCAGGCGTTCGAGTGGACCAAGCTGATCTCCGAAGGCGTCCGCCCGTGGGAGAACCCCTGGGGGGCGCCGCAGTTCGGCTCGGTGTTCTTCATGATCACCGGCTTCCACGGCACCCACGTCACCATCGGGGTGATCTTCCTCATACTGATGGCCCGCAAGGTCTGGCGCGGCGATTTCGACACCGGCAAGAAGGGCTTCTTCACTTCGCGCAAGGGCCGCTGGGAGATCGTCGAGATCACCGGCCTCTACTGGCACTTCGTCGACCTGGTGTGGGTCTTCATCTTCGCGCTGTTCTACCTGTGGTGAGAGGCAAATCATGGCTGAAGCACACATGAGTTCGGAAACTCTGGCTGCCCCGGCGGCCCACGCCGAAGGACAGCAGCATCCTATCCGCCTCTATCTGATCGTCTGGTTCTGGCTGTTCGTCCTCAGCGCCTGCTCCTACCTGGTCGACCTGTTACAGTTCCAGGGGTACCTGCGCTGGGGCCTGATCCTCATGCTGATGCTCGGCAAGGCGGGGCTGATCATCGCGGTGTTCATGCACATGGCGTGGGAACGGCTGGCGCTCAGCTACGCCATCCTCGTGCCGCCGGTGCTGGTGCTGATCTTCGTCGTCATCATGGCGTTCGAGGCGGATTACACCTTCTTCACGCGCATGGAATTCTTCGGCGCGAGCCCCGCGGTGCCCGCGCCGGTTGTGCACTGATTCCGGCCCGGCCTATTGGGCGGGCGGCGGGGAGAGTGTCGCGAGGTAGGCGATGACGTTCTGCGCGTCTTCGGGCTTGGGCAGTCCGGCGAAGCTCATCTTGGTGCCTTTGACGAAATCCCTGGGCTTGGCGAGGAACTGCGCCAGGTTCTCGGGCGTCCACACCAACCCGCCGGCGCCGGCATCCTTCATCGCCTGCGAGTAGCTGAAGCCCTCATAGGTCCCGGCGGTCCGTCCGACCACGCCGGTGAGCACCGGACCGACCTTGTTCGTTGCCCCTTCGCCTGCTGCGTGGCAGGCCATGCACTTCTTGAACACCGTCTCGCCCAACGCGGCGTCGCCGCCCTGAGCCAAAGCTCCTCCGCCGCTCAGCATGAGAACGGCAATTGCAATCGCAGTCCGAACCATCTCACGACCTCCTTGACCGACCCCGCGCCCGAAATCAGCTCCGGGTACGCCCGGGTCAGCGGCAGGACTATAGCGCAAGCGGAGGCGAGAGGATGTGCTTTTGCGTACGCGACGGTTCCAGGCACCGCGCTCCCGGCCGCTGCAGAAGGCGACATCGCCGAACGGCCTTCAGCGCAGTGAGCGGTGCGTCGCCGGGAAATTGCGGAGCAACCATCGCGCCAGGTCCTTTCACCGTTCAAATGAAACGATGAAAGGACATCTATTTTGCAGCGCTTTCCGAGCGCTCGGTCGTTCTTGTCCCCTCGGGCGCGAGGCCGTCTCACCTCACCCGCTTGACGCCGCGTCCGGCTTTCGGCACATACAACCGCGTCGCGGGTGTAGCTCAATGGTAGAGCAGAAGCTTCCCAAGCTTACGACGAGGGTTCGATTCCCTTCACCCGCTCCAATCCTTCATCCAGGTTCGTCCGAGTAGACCGCGAGACCATTGGTTATGCTGGGCTTTGCCTGGCGCGCGTGAGGCGCCGAGGTGCGGTCGCGGCATTGGCACAGCGCCGGCTCCTGTGCGCCTTCCTCGAGCCGGCCGAGCAGTTCCGGGCGGTGAAGCTGCACGAGCGGGAAGCGGCGGCCGAGGCCGATCAGTTGGTGACGCTGGAGCGCGGCACGTAGAAGCCGACGGGCGTTCCGGCCTCCATCCTCTCTGGCCCGATGCTCTGGGCGCGGCGGCCGGCGGGCCGGTCCGTGCTCAGCCGTTCGCCAGCAGGGTATCGCGGTCGATCTCGGGGCCGATAAGCGCCAAGCTCTGGCCCTGCGTGACGGCCGGAAGGGTGCGCAACCCGATGAGGTAGCCGGTGACGGGGGAGAGGAGGTTCCTTGGGGGGCGGCTCGGATCCTCGGGTGACCAGATGCGACCGACGGGCTGGCCCTCCAAAACGGGACTGCCAGGCTCGAGCAAGACTTCGAACAGGCCGCCCACCGGCGCGACGATAGCGTCAAAGAGACCGCTGGCGACGGAGCCGACCTTGCCATCGTCATAGCGGCAATCGACCAGCGTGGCGGGCCGCAGGCCGAGAGAAGCGCGGGTGACGACCTCTCCCTCAAGCACGCCGAAGTGGCGCAGCACATTGGTTAGCCCGCTCCAGGCGAGCTCCTGCACTTCAACGGGGATGCGACTGCTGCCGCCCAGCTCGGTGGTGACGACGATCTTGCCTTGGCGCTCGGCCTCGTTGGGCAGGTAATTCCCGTCGGAGGTGTAGAAGAAGTGGAAGTCCGAATTCCACGCTTCCATCGCTTCGAGCATGGCCTTGCGCTGCGCCGGGTCGCGGGGGACGCACATGTGCGAGCAGGGCGTGATCCAGCCGATACCGCCTGCCGAATGGAGGTCGATCACGATATCGGCGGCCGGGAAGAGCACGGTGGTGAAGAAGTGCGCCAGGCGCTCGATCTGCCGCCCATCCGGGGCGCCGGGGAAGGAACGGTTGAAGTTCTCGCCGGAGGGCCACAGGCGGGTGTGTGCCCTGGAGGCTTGGGTAGAAATGACGGGAACGATGATCAGGCGACCAGCCACACGCGCGGGCTCGATCTCGTGGGCCAGGCGCAACGCGGCCAACTGCCCCTCATATTCGTCGCCGTGATTGCCGCCCGAGATGAGAACGGTGGGGCCGCTGCCATGGGCGATGGTGACAATGGGCACGAGCGCTTCGGCGGCGCCGGTGAGCGGATCGGCGGGGACGCGGAGGGTGCCTGCCTGCCTCCCGGGTTTGCCGAAGTCCACCGGGTTGTTGATCAGCGACTTCTCGGCCCTGACGTCACGCATAGGGCATCCCTCCTCGTTCAGCTTGCAGTGAAGCATACGGTATACTGAATGTCCAGCATGCGATCCGGCAGTTCGGGCAGATCGCGGGATGCGTTGAGGCATTCGGGGTTCATGGCCAGATCTCCTCTCGAGGGGACGACCATTGCTGGCAGGCTGGCGCCAGCGAGTAATGTTCTCCTCACTTTCAGACGTGCCGGTGCCGACGGTCTACGCGGCGCACCGCATCATCCGGGACTGCAACGAGCCCTTTGTCGGTCTGCTTGCCTCGACGCGCTCCGTCCGCAGGTCGCTCGTTCAAAACGGATCGTCTTCATGCGCGGAAAGACACGGCTCGAGCATTCGAGCCCCAGTTCGCGGGGAGGCGAGAAACTGGGCCCAGTTTGGGCCGAAAGTCGCGACACACCAAGTCTTTGACAGCACTGCGTGATTTGCCCCCATCTCTGTCGGCAGGACGGGACCACAGAGGGGATAGTGAGCCGTGCACCGGATCGCAGTGGATATTGGCGGCACCTTCACCGACTGCGTGCTGGTGGACGAGGAAACGGGCGCCGTCACGCTTCACAAGCAGATGACGACGCCTGACGATCCATCCCAGGCGGTGATCGAAGGGGTGCAGGCGCTGCTGGCCGCCGGCGCGATCGAGATCGCGGACATCTCCGCTCTCGTGCACGGCACGACGCTGGTGACCAACGCGCTGATCGAGCGCAAGGGCAGCCGGACCGGCATGCTGGTCACGGCGGGGATGCGGGACATCCTCGATATCGGCCGCGAGCGCCGCTACGATTTGTTCGACCTGCGGCTCGCTTATCCGCAAGCCGTAGTGCCCCGCAGCCTCAGGCGCGAGATCCCCGAGCGCATCAGCTTGGACCGGACCGTGACGGAACCGCTGAATGCGGAGGCGGTTGTCGCCGCGGCGCGCGAGCTGCGGGGGGAGGGCGTCGAGGCCATCGCGATCTGCTTCCTCAACAGCTTCGCGGACGATTCGCACGAGCAGGAGGCCGCCCGGCTGGTGCGGCAGGCGGTGCCGGAGCTCCTGGTGTCGGTGTCGGCTGAAGTGTTTCCTTACATCCGCGAATATGAGCGGTGGACCACGGCGACGATGAACGCCTATGTGCAGCCGTTGGTGGACCGCTACATCTCCCATATCGACGAGCGGCTGCAGGCCATCGGCTTCGGTGGCAAGTTCTACATCATGACCTCGGGTGGCGGCATGGTGACCCCGACGACCGCGCGCCGCTTTCCGATCAGGCTGCTGGAATCCGGACCCGCGGCAGGGGCGCTGATGTCGGCGCACCACGGCAAGGTGGGCGGCATTGATAACCTGCTCTCCTTCGACATGGGCGGCACCACGGCCAAGGGAGCGCTGGTGCGCGACGGTCGGCCGTTGCGCAAATATGAACTCGAAGTGGCGCGCGTGCACGAATTCAAGGCCGGCAGCGGCCTGCCTGCAAAGGCTCCGGTCATCGACATGATCGAGATCGGCGCAGGGGGCGGCTCAATTGCGGCCATCGACGAGCGCGGGGTGATCACCGTCGGACCCCGAAGCGCCGGCGCCAAGCCGGGACCGGCCTGCTATGGCCGCGGCGGCACCGAGCCGACCCTGACCGACGCCAATCTGGTGCTTGGCTATTATGACGCGGCCTCGTTCCTCGGCGGCCGGATGGGACTCGATGTCGAGGCGGCTCGGCGGAGCATCGCGACCCGCATCGCCGAGCCGCTCGGGCTCGAGGTGATACGCTCCGCCTGGGGTATCCATGAGGCTGTGAACGAGCGCGTCGCCAGCGCCTTCCGTATCCACGCCTCGGAGCGGGCCTTCGACTACCGCGACTCGAGCATGGTGGCGTTTGGCGGCAGCGGGCCGGCGCATGCAGTGCGCATCGCTGCCAAGCTCAACGTGCCGCGCGTCGTGCTGCCACCGGGCGCGGGGGTGATGTCCGCACTGGGGCTGTTGCGCAGCCCGTTCTCCTTCGAGCTCGCGCGCTCGCAACGGATCGGCGTCGCGGCTCTCGACGACGCGGCCTATGCGGAGTCCTTCGACGGTATGGAGCGCAATGTGCGCGAAGTGCTTGCCGATGCGGGGCTGTCCGGCGAGGCTGTGTCCATCACGCGACGCCTCGACATGCGCTATCAGGGGCAAGGCTATGAACTGGAGGTGCCCGCCGGCGAAAGCCCCGACGGGCTGGCTGCTGCGTTCCTCAAGGTCTATCGCGCGGTGTTCTCATCCATCGAAATCGATGAGCCTGTGGAAATCGTCAACTGGAAGATCGAGGCCGTCGGGCCGGAGCCGATGGCAGGCCGGCCATTCCGCTACGACCGGGATTTTTCGCCTGGAGCGGCGCTCAAGGGCGAGCGGCTGGCTTACTTCCCGGAGGACGGACCGGTGCTGGTGCCGGTGCTCGATCGCTACCGGCTTCGGATTGGCGCAGTGGTCGAAGGGCCAGCCATCATCGAGGAGCGCGAGTCGACGCTGGTGCTCGGTTTCGGCGACCGTGCGACCATCGACCGCCATCTCAATCTCGTCGTCGACGTTTCTGGAGTGAGTCAGCAATGAGCGTCATCGACCCGGTCAGCCTGGGCATCATCTGGGACCGCCTCATCTCGATCACCGACGAGACACTGAGCAGCCTCGTCAGAACCTCGTTCTCGACCAATGTGCGGGAGAGCTACGACCTCTCCTGCATGCTGTTCGACAGCAAGATGCGGTCCATAGCGCAGGGCACCTACAGCGTGCCCTCCTTCACCGGCACGGCGCCCAACACCGTCAGATTGATGCTGGAAAAGCACCCGCCGCACACATTGCGCGACGGCGATGTGCTGGCCACGAACGACCCTTGGATCGGTACCGGGCACCTCCATGACATCAATGTGCTGCGGCCGATCTTCCATCGCGGCCGGATCGTTGCCTATTCGCTGTCGATCACCCACCTGCCCGATATCGGCGGACTGGGCTTTTCGGCTACCGCCCGGCAGATCTACGAGGAAGGCCTCCGGCTGCCAGTGGTGAAGCTGGTCGAACAGGGCCAGCCGAATCTGCTCCTGTTCGAGCTCATCGGCCTCAACGTGCGGGTCCCCGAGCAGACGCTGGGCGACTTCCACGCCAATATCGCCTGCAACGAGGTGGCGGCGCGCCTGCTGGTGGAGTTTCTAGACGAGTACGGGCTCAGCGGCATCGACGATGTGGCCGACGCTATCGTCGCAAATTCCGAAAAGGCGCTGCGCGCCGCGATTTCTGCGATGCCGGATGGCAGCTATGAGCATGCCATCGACGTCGAGGGCGGCGAGGACAGCCTGAAACTCGCCATTCGGCTCGACGTCATCGGCGACCGGATCCATGCCGACTTCACCGGGACCAGCCCGGCGCTGAACATGGGCATCAACGTTCCGATCGGCTACAGCAAGGCGTTTGTGGTCTACGCGGTCAAGTGCGTCACCACGCCTGCGATCCCCAACAATATTGGCTGCGTGACGCCGATCACGGTGAGTGCGCCGGAGAACTGCATCCTCAACGCCTTGCCGCCCTACCCGACGGGGGGGCGCCATGTGATCGGCCACTTCGTCAATCCGCTGACCATGGGCGCCCTGGCACAGATCGTGCCGGACAGGGTGCAGGCGGAATCCGGCATGATGAGCCTCGTCAACATCCAGGGGCGCCATCGGGACGGGCGCGGAGTGTCCTCGATCTATTTTTCCTCGGGCGGGTTCGGAGCGCTGAAGGGGACGGACGGGCTGCCAACGATGCCGAGCCCCTCCAACATGACCGGGACGCCGGTCGAGGTGTGGGAAGACATCACCGGCATGACGGTGCGGCGGAAGGCGCTGCTCGCCGATTCCGGCGGAGCCGGTGCGTTTCGCGGCGGGCTGGGACAGGAGATCGAACTCGTCAACGATACCGGCAACGAACTCACCATCTCATGCCTTGCGGGCCGCACGCAGTTCGCGGCTCAGGGGCTCGCCGGCGGCAGGCCCGGAGCCCTGCGTGCCTGCCTCATCAACGGCGCACCGGTGCATCCCAAGGGGCGTTATTTCCTCCAGCCCGGGGATGTGCTCACACTCTTTGAGCCGGGCGGCGGCGGGTTCGGTGCGCCGGAGCGGCGCGATCCGGCGCGGCTCGCCGAGGATATTCGCGAGGGGTTCGTCAGTCTCGATGCGGCGCGGCGCGATTATCGGTATGGCGGTTAGCAAGTGGTGACCTACGACCTGCGCAGCGACTTTCTGGGGCCTCCGACCGAGGCCATGCTGGACGCGATGGCCAGGGCGGCCGCCGAGCCCGACGGCTTCGAGCTGCGCGAGAACCGCCATCAGCGTGAGCTGGAAGCCTATGCGGCGCAACTGCTCGGCAAGGAAGACGCGCTGCTGTTTCCCACCTGCACCATGGCCAACCTCGTGGCAGTGATGGCGCAGACGGCGCCCGGCGACATCGTGGTCGGCGACGCGCAGAGCCATTGCTTGACCTCGGAGGCGGGGGGCGTAGCGGCCTTGGCGGGCACGATGACCCGAGGGCTGGATGGCGACAATGGTCAGTTGCCGCTCGACGCGCTGGCCGTGGCCCTCGGCGGCTCTCCCCATCCGCAACGCTCGAGCGCGCGGCTGGTGATGCTCGAGACAACCCACAATCGCGCGGGTGGGCGGGCGTTGCCGCTGTCCCATATCGAGGAGGTTGGCGAGTTGGCCCGCCGCGCCGGGGCGGCACTTCATGTCGATGGCGCCCGCTTCTTCAATGCGGCCGTGGCGCTCGGCCTTTCGCCCGCGGCGATGGCCGCGGCGGCGAACAGCGTTTCGCTTAGCCTCAACAAGGGGTTGTGCGCCCCAAACGGTGCGCTGCTGGTGGGATCGCGCGCGCTGATCGCGCAGGCAGTGACGTTGCGGCAGCGGCTTGGCGGCGGGATAAGGCCGGCGGGCCCCATCGCTGCGGCGGGGCTGGTGGCGCTCCAAACGATGATGCCGCAGCTGCAGCGTGACCACGACAATGCGCGCTTGCTGGTGGCGGAGTTGTGCCGGCTTGGCTTCGATGCCGGTCCGCACGAAGGGGGCAGCAATATCGTTATCGTGCAGACCGGTGACGGGGGCGAAGCGTTCGTCGGTGCGCTGGAAGCGGCCGGCGTGCGCGCCATTGGGTTCGGACCGGGCCGAGTGCGGCTTTGCATCCATCGCGGGATCGATGAGGCCAGGGTGACTGCCATCGCCGATGCGTTTGCGATGGCGGCGAGGGCGATGGGCAGAAAGCTGGAGGATTGAGAATGTCGAAATGGGGGCCGATGCCAGAGGACCTGCAGGCCGCACGCCGGGTTGTGGTGTCGCGCAACGTGATGATCCCGATGCGCGACGGAAAACGATTGGCTACGGACATTTACCGGCCGGGGCTCGAGAACGGCGATCCAGCACCGGGGCCGTTTCCCGTCATCCTCACGCGCACCTCCTACGACAAGTCGAACGCAGTGATGCAGGTGGAGCCGGTGGGGCATTTCTTCGCCGCGCATGGGTATGCCGTTGCGATCCAGGATCTGCGTGGGCGCGGGGAATCCGAGGACGTCGGCAACTACCACCACGTGGCCAACCCTGCCGAAGGCGATGATGGCTATGACACCGTGGAGTGGCTGGCGGCGCAGCCCTGGAGCAACGGCCGAGTGGGCATGGTCGGAACGTCGCACAGCGCCGTGTGCACCAATGCCGCGGCGCTGAAGCGTCCGCCTGGGCTGAAGGCGGCGTGGATCGACTCGGCGCCGACAAGCGGCATGGACTGGCAATGCAGGCGCGGCGGCGCCATGGCGATGCAGATGTTTCCCGCCCTGTTCGTCCACGCCCATGACGCGCCGGAAATCCGCAATGACCCGGCTGCGCTGGCGCGCATCGAGTGGGGCGGACGACATGTGCGCGACCAGTTGCTCAGCATGCCCTTCAAGCCGGGGCAGACGGCGCTGGCCGCGGTGCCGAACCTCGAGCGGATACTGTTCCACTATTACCAGGACGGCACGTTCAACGATTTCTGGGCGATGGAAGTGCTCGACAACAAGTCGCGCTGGGATCAGTTCGCGGACATCCCCTGTGTGCTCTCGACGGGCTGGTACGATCTCTTCACCGAAGAGGCAACGCAGCAGTTCGCCGAACTCGCGCGGCGGAAGACGGCTCCGATGAAGCTGATCGTGGGCCCATGGAACCACACCGCGATGCGCGGCGGTGGCAGCGTGGTGGGTGAGGTGGATTTCGGCGCCAGCGCCGCCTGGGGATACGTCCGCTACAACAGCGAACGGCTGCGCTGGTTCGACCGCTGGCTCAGGGACATCGAGACCGGGGTCGAGGACGACCCGCCCGTGCGCCTGTTCACGATGGGCGGCGGGGACGGTACGATCAGCGCCCCCACGGCGAGCGGGGCAGGTGTGTTCGGCACCGGCATCGCCGCCAGGGGCTATCTCGCCCATGGAGGTCGCTGGCGAAGCGAGGCAGAGTGGCCGCTGTCACGCGCTGCGCCTACCCCGTTCTACCTCCATCCGGGCAACCGGCTCTCGACCGAAGCACCGCCGGACAGCGCCAGCGCCGCCACCTGGACGCACGATCCAGAACATCCGGTGCCGACGCTGGGGGCGAGCGTTGCGCCGTTTCTCGAATTCGTGCCGCTGCCCAAGGGCATCTCGCCCGACTATCTGTCGACGCGCGGCCGGATGACCACTTTCACCTATGACGGCCCGATGCATCAGCGCGAACGGCCCGACATCTTTGGCTCGGCCGAGCCTTATCCGATGCTGTCGGAACGCGCCGATGTGGTGGTGTTCGAAACCGAACCGCTGGCGGGAGCGGTGGAGGTGACCGGGCAGATCAGGGTGAAGCTATGGGTCAGCTCCAGCGCGCTCGACACCGATTTCACCGCCCGGCTGATCGACGTCTATCCGTCCAGCCCGGAGGTGCCGGAGGGCTATCATATGAACATCGTCGACTCGATCCTGCGCGCCCGGTTCCGCGACGGCTTCGATGCCGAAAGGCTGATGGAGCCGGGCACGGTCTATCCCATCACCATAGTGTTGCCGCCAACCTCGAACGTCTTTGCAAGGGGACATCGCATCCGTCTCGACATCGCTTCCTCCAACTTCCCGCAGTTCGACGTGAACCCGAATACGGGCGAGCCGCTCGGTCGCCACACCCATACCGTGCGGGCGCGGAACAGCGTCCACTTCGGCGCGAGTCATCCCTCGCACGTCGTACTGCCGATAATGCCTGCGGAGGTGACAGGCTCGCCTGCCGCGCTATAGTCCGGTCTCCCGCACGGCCTCGCTGGTGAGGCGGTGCCCGACCATGCGCGCCATGAGTACCATCTACGACACCACCGGACTCAGCCCCGAGTCCACTCGCCTCAGCGAACTCGAATATTCGATGATCGTCTCGATCAACGGCTTCTGGAGCTGGGTCTCGCACTGCGCCGAGGCGGCAGGAGGGCGGGGCATGGGGCCGCTCGACGTGCTGGTGCTGCATGCGATCAACCTGAGGGCGCGCAACAAGCGGCTGGCCGATATCTGCCTCGTGCTCAACGTCGAGGACAGCCACACCGTGGCCTACTCGCTCAAGAAGCTCGAGGATTACGGCTACGCAACGCACCGCGTGGACGGCCGCGACCGCATCTATCAGAGCTCTCCCGACGGCGATGCCTTCTGCGTGCGTTACCTCGAAGTGCGCGAGAAGTCGCTGGTCGAAAGCCTCAAGGCCGACGAGGTCAATTTCGGCCAGCTCGACGACACGGCAAAAACCCTCAACCGGATGGCGCGGTACTACGACCACGCCAGCCGGACGGCGACGATCAGCAAGCGCCGCTAGGTCGCTTCACTGTCAGCCTCACGTGAGACGACGCAGGTGGCTTTCCCGTCCACGCGAGATGAAATGGTCTGGCCGGCGCCCGTTCAGCGCTCGCTGCGGTGGCGCGGATCGATGATGTCGCGCAGCCCGTCACCCATCAGGTTGAGGCCCAGAACGGCCACCGCGATCACGATGCCAGGAAACACGGCCACCCACCAAGCTTCCTGGATATAGGTGCGGCCATCCGCGATTATGTTGCCGAGCGATGGGGCTGGGGGCGGCGGGCCGACGCCGAGGAAGCTCATGATGGCTTCCGCGATGATCGAGACGGCGAAGACGAAGGTGAGCTGTACGATCAGCGGTGACAAGGCATTGGCGAGGATGTAGCGGAAGATGATGCGCCCATGCCCGGCGCCCACGGCCCGCGCCGCCTCGACATATTGCATGCCTTGCGCAACGAGCACCGCGGCGCGCACGACACGGGCGGTGCGTGGCGTGTAGGTGACGGTGAGGGCGATGATCACGGTCATCTCCGACGGCCCCAGGGCCGAGGCGAGCGCGATCGCCAGCAGCACGCCCGGGAAGGCCATCAGCCCGTCGAGCACGCGCATGAGCAGACCGTCCAGCCAGCGCACATAGCTTGCGAGCGTCCCAAGGACGGTCCCGAGGATGCCGGTGAGCAGCGCCACGATGAGACCGATCGTCAGTGAGACTCGCAGGCCGTAGATGACCCGGCTCAGGATGTCGCGACCGAAACCGTCGGTGCCGAACCAGAATCGCTCCGATGGCCCCATCAGGATGTCGCTGTAGTTGCTCTTGTTCGGGTCATATGGGGCGACCCAGGGCGCCAGCAGGGCAATGGCCGTAAGGACGAAAAGGATCGTCGCGCCGATCAGGAAAGATGGGTGGATCGCAAGTTCGCGCACGAATGTCAGCGTGCGACGGCGCCGCGCGCGGCGCATCTCGCTGCGGAGCGATCCGCCGGCGTCGTCGAGTGTTTCGATGGTTTCAGCGCTCATCGCGCACCCTTGGGTCGATCAGGCCGTAGAGCATGTCGACGACGATGTTGACGAAGACGAAAATCGATGCGGTTACCAGCAACCCTCCCTGGATCACAGGAAAGTCGCGGCGCTGGATCGATCCGACGATCAGTCGTCCGACGCCCGGCAGGGAGAAGACCGACTCGATCACCACCGCGCCTGAGAGGAGCACGCCGGCGGTGACGCCGACGACGGTGACGATGGGGACGAGCGCGTTGCGGAGCGCGTGCTTGAACACCACCACGCCGCCGCTCATGCCCTTGGCACGTGCGGTGCGGATGAAGTCCTGATCCAGCACATCGAGCATGGCGGAACGCGACATGCGGGCTATGACGCCCATCTGGGTGAAGGCCAGGGTGAGGGCGGGGAGCGTCATGTAGCGGACCCAGCCCCAGAAATCCTCGGTGAATGGCACGAAGCCGCCAGTGGGCAGCCAGCCCAAGGTGACGCCGAACAGGATGATGAGTACGAGCCCGAACCAGAAGTCGGGAATGGACAGCCCGATCAGGGCGGCCACCATCGATCCCTGATCGAGCCAGCTGTTGTGGCGGACGGCGGCGAGGACGCCGAGCAGGGTGCCCATGATGGTGGTGAGCAGCAGCGACAGGCCGGCGAGCGACAGTGTGACGGGAATGCGCTCGAGCACGGCATCAACCACGGAACGGTTGAGCAGGTAGGAATAGCCGAGATCGCCATGCAACAGGTCGCCATACCAGTTGATGGCGCGCTCGATCAGGGGGCGGTCGATGCCGAGCTGCTCGCGGATCTGCTGGATCTGTTCGGGGGTGGCGTCGGTGCCACCGATCTCAGCGGAGACGTCGCCGGGCACCAGCCACATAATGACGAAGGTCATCAAGGAGACGACGAAGAGCACCGGAATGGCACTCAACAGCCTGCGGGCAAGAAACAGAAGCATGGCTTTTTCACCCTCGGGCAGACACGGGTCCGGCGGAGCCTGAGGGCCCCGCCGGGGAGGACTTTTGGCCGCTGTTACTCGGCGCGCCAGATGTCGTAGACGCGCGGGAAGCGGAAAGTCTTGAAGCCTTCAATGTTGGCGCGCGAGGCCTGCATCTGGCCGGTGTCGCCCAGCTTGATGATGCCGAAATACTCGTAGAGGCGCTTCTGGATCTTCTCGAAAACCGCCTTGCGGTCTTCCTGCGTCGCACCGGTGATCAGCTCCTGGTACAGCGCTTCGAGCTGATCGTCCTTGGCGACGAAGTGCGGGCGGGTACCGGTGAGAGTCGATGTGATGGCCACAGGGCCGAGATACGGCTCGATGCCCATGGTCAGCGTCCAGGCGTTCCAGCCGGTGTCCTGCATGCGCAGGTTCAGCACGGTGGGGAAGTCGACCTGGTTGATCACCGTGTTGATGCCGACCGCCGTGAGCTGCTCGGCGATCACGACAGCGGCGCGACCATGGAACGGAATGGTGTTGTCGGTGATGATCGTGAACGGCTCGTTGTTGTAGCCGGCCTCGGCGAGGAGCGCCTTGGCCCGCTCGACATCGTGCTTGTTGTAGTAGTCGGCAGCGCCGACATCGCCAACATCATAGGGCGTGCCCGGATAGGCCCAGTTGCCGTTGGCCTTGAACAGACCCTCAGAAGCGATGCCGACGATCGCCTCCATGTTCAGCGCCACCTGCACGGCCTCGCGGAACTTGACGTTGTTGGTCGGCGCCTCGTTGGCATTGAGGATCAGCGTGCCGAAGGCCCATTGCAGGTTTTCGTAGAGCTTGATGCTGGAGTCGTTGGCGAGGCGGCGGGCCGCCGGCACCGGAATCTGGTCGAGGATATCGACCTCGCCGGCCTCGAGCGCCGCGACCTGGGCGCCGGGCTCGGGCATGATGCGGAAGGTGACCTTGTCGAAGTAAGCCGTCTTCTTGCCGCCGAAACCGTCCGGCCCGTCATAGCGGGTGTCCTGGCTGTAGTCGGCGAACTTCTCGAGGGTCACGTGGCTGTCGGGCACGTACTCGGTGATCTTGTACGGGCCGGTGCCGACGAGGCTGGTCTTGCCGGGCTCGGCATTTGCATCCTCTTCGGGAATGATCACGGCCGGCGAGCGCGGGTTCGAAAACGACTCGAGGAAGGTGGGCGTCACGCGCTTCATGGTCAGGGTGACTTCATGATCGCCCGTCGCCTCGACCTTTTCCACTGGCTCGAGATTGGGGGTGGCGCCGACCCTGAGGTAGCGATCGAGGGACGCCTTGACGTCGGCGGACGTCATTTCGTCTCCGTTGTGAAACTTTACTCCCGTGCGGAGCTTGAACACATAGGTCAGGCCATCCTCGGAAATCTCGACGCCTTCAGCCAGCATCGGGATAGGGACGACGTTTTCGTCGAAGCCATAGAGCGTCTCATAGACGTTCATGTTGATGTTTCGCGACGCGCCGGAGGACGTCGTCATGGCATCGAGGCTGGGCGGATTGGAGCCCTGCGCGACGACGACTTCGCCGCCGGAAACCTGGGCAACGGCCGAGCCGGCAGGCAGGATCGCAGCCAAAGCGATCACGCTGGTCATCGTCAGCGTGCGCAAGACGGAAGTTAGCCTTCTAGGTCTGAACATAGTCATCAAGTCTCCCCGTTTGATACCGTCGGATCATGGCTCAGTCCTCCCCTCGGGGACTTGCGGGTCGGGCGCTTGGTAGCGTATGACCAGCGGGCGATGATCGTATATTGCGATACAGTATACCATCTCATGACTAGAGCGCTGTCAATCCATCGAGCCCAAAATGCCTGCAACCGCATCTTCAGCTACAAGTGGCCGCCTCGCGGGTCTGACCCCGCTGGTCGCCAAGAGCCTGGTCAATCAGGTGGTCGACGCCATCGTGGAGGCGGCCGCGAAGGGCATCTTCCTGCCGGGTGACCGCATCGTCGAGGCCGAGCTGGCGCGATCGCTGAACGTCAGCCGCATTCCGGTGCGCGAGGCGTTGCGGCTGCTGGAGAGCCAGGGTGTCGTGGTGTCCGAGCGCTATCGCGGCATGCGCCTGATGAGCGTCGACATCGACCGGCTGGAGAAGATCCTCAAGGTGCGCCTGGTGCTGGAAAAGCTGGCTGGCGCCGAGGTCATGGCTCGACTGAAGACGACGCCGGACGTTCTCGGACCACTCGAAAACGTGCTGGCCGAAATGCACAAGGCCGCACGGGAAGACGACGGTTACCGGGTGGCGCGGCTCGACACCGAGTTCCATCAGGTGCTCTGCGCGCTGTCCGGCAACGAAGTTCTGCTGCACACCTTCGAGCAGTTGTCGCGGCAGCTGACCATCATCTTCGGCCTGTCGACGATGAAGAAGGGCGTGCTGAGCATCGTCGAGGAACACGACGTGGTGCTGGAGACCCTGCGCTCCGGCGATCAGGCGGCCTTCGACGAACTGATGCAGGTCCATATTCTCGATTACTCACGAGCCGTCGACTACGAGCACTTGGTCGAGCAATTGCGGAAGCTGGAGGGCCGGCGGAAGACCGGCTGATCCCCGGCAGGCAATGATCCGCTTGCAAATCGTATATCTGTATACGATCATCGCGACAGACCGTACGTGGCTGGGGGCATCGCGACTTCATGACAACTAGTGCCTCCGCGGTGCCCGCCGAAGTTCCGCTGCTCGAGGTCGAGAACCTCAGCGTCAGTTTCGCCCGCACGACGATCGTGCGCGACATCAGCTTTTCCCTGCAGCCGGGCGAGACGCTCGGCATCGTCGGCGAGTCGGGCAGCGGCAAATCGATGACGGCACTGGCGCTGATGCGCCTGTTGCCGCCGGGCGGGCAGCTCAAGGCCGACCGGTTCACCCTGCTCGGCGAAGACATGCTCCGCGCCGGCGAGGCGCGGCTCGAAGAGCTGCGCGGCTCGGCGATGGGCATGATCTTTCAGGAGCCGATGACGGCGCTGAACCCGGTTCTGACCATTGGCGACCAACTGATGGAAACGGTGCGGCGCCACACCGGCATCGGCCGGAGGGAGGCGCGCGACCGCGCCATCGAGGCATTGCGGCGCGTGGGTATCCCTTCGCCCGAGCACCGGATCGAGGAGTATCCGCACCGTCTTTCAGGCGGCATGCGCCAACGCGTGATGATTGCCATGGCGTTGATCTGCAGGCCCAGGCTGCTCATCGCCGACGAGCCGACCACGGCGCTGGATGTGACCATCCAGGCGCAGATTCTCGACCTGATGCTCGGCCTGCAGGACGAGTACCGGATGGGCATCATCTTGATCAGCCACGACCTGCGCGTGATCTCGGCTTTCACCAACCGGGTGCAGATCATGTATCTGGGGCACGTGATGGAGCATGGGTCGGCCGCCGATGTGTTCGAGACTCCTCGCCATCCCTACACGGAGGCGTTGCTTGCCTCGATCCCGCCGATCGATCACGACGAGGAGCGCCTGAAGGCAATCGAGGGCACCGTGCCGATGGCGGCGGCGCGCCCCCCGGGGTGTCCGTTCGAACCGCGCTGCACCTATGCCAGACCGCCCTGCGCGGCCGCGGTGCCGCCGCTGGTCGAGTTCGGGGGAGGGCACGGCGCCGCCTGCATCCGCGATAACGGCTACCAGTTCGTGGCGGGGGCAGCGCGATGACCGATACCAGCCCCAGCGCACAGCCGCTGCTCAAGGTTGACGGACTGAGCCGCAGATTCGTGCTGGGCAGCCGCAAGCCGTTTGCCGAGAAGCGATACCTTCATGCCGTCGACAATGTCAGCTTCAGTATCGCGCGCGGCGAGACGCTGGGTCTTGTCGGCGAAAGCGGGTGCGGCAAGACGACAACCGGTCGGCTGGTGCTGCGACTGATCGAGCCCACCGGCGGGTCGGTGAGCTTTCGAGGCGAAGACGTGCTGGCGAAATCGCCGCAGGAGATGCGGCGGCTGCGCCAGGACATGCAGATCATCTTCCAGGATCCGTTTGGCGCCCTGAACCCGCGCATGACGGCGGGTGAGCTGATCGTCGAGCCGATGGTCATCCACAATATCGGCGACAGTGTCAGCCGCGAGAGCCGGCTGCGCAAGCTGCTGGACCTGGTGGGACTGACGCCGGCGCATGCCAGCCGCTTTCCGCACGAATTCTCCGGCGGGCAGCGGCAGCGCCTCTGTATCGCCCGTGCGATTTCCCTCGAGCCCGACTTCATCGTCTGCGACGAGGCGGTGTCGGCGCTCGACGTGTCGGTTCAGGCGCAGGTGCTCAACCTGCTGCAGGATCTGAAGCACGAGCTTGGACTGACCTACCTGTTCATCTCGCACGACCTCGGCGTCGTGCGGCATATCTCCGAGCGGGTCGCGGTGATGTACCTGGGCCAGATCGTCGAGATGGGGCCGCGGGCCGCCATCTTCGAGTCGCCCAGCCACCCTTACACACAGGCGCTACTAAATTCCGTACCCTCTGCAGCAAAGGGACGGCGGTCCTTCTTTACCATTCCGGGCGACGTGCCGAGTGCCGCCAATCCGCCGAGCGGCTGCCGCTTCCACACCCGTTGCCCGATTGCCCAGTCCATCTGCAGCACCACTGCGCCGCCCGCCACTCAGCTCGGCCCTGGCCACACGGCCGCCTGCCACTTTGCAGCCCCCTTCAACGCCATTCCCGTCGGCGCGCCCGCCAGCGCCTGACGGTCTCTTGTGTCGTATGATTGTATACGATAATTCGGCGCGTCACCAATCGAGGAGCTTTCCATGCCTTTGGCCCCACGGGAAAATATCGGGCCCGTCCGCATTACCCGCATCGTTGCGGCGCCGCTGTTCGGCGAGAGCCCCAAAGGCGGATGGTCCGTCGAGATCAAGGCCGAGGACTCCATCCACGCGCTGATCGCCGTGCATACCGATGCCGGCATCACCGGGTACGGCAGCGTGTTCACCGACGGACGCCTGGTCGAGGCCGCACTCGAAGTTCTCGAGCCCTACTATCGCGGCGAGAACGCGCTCGAGCCCGAACGCGTTTCCGAAAAGATGCACCAGAACACCTTCTGGATGGGGCGCGGCGGTACGCTGACCCATGCCGTGAGCGGCATCGACATCGCGCTCTGGGACATTCTTGGCAAGGTCACCGGACTGTCGGTCGGCCGACTGATGGGGGGACGCCACCAGGAGCGCGTCATGCCCTATTGTTCGCTGCTGATGGAAGAGCCGGCGCAGATGGGCGACGAGATCGTCCGCTGGCGGGAGCAGGGGTTCAAGGCGTTCAAGATCGGCTGGGGCCCGTTCGGCCGCCGCGACGACTACCGCCTCGACGAAGCCATCGTGCGCGCGGCCAAGGACGCCCTGCCGCCGGGCGGCCGGCTCATGGTCGATGCCGGCGCCAGCGACGCTTACTGGCCGAACGGCCTGAAATGGGCGCTTCGCACTGCCGACATGCTGGCCGACCACGACGTCGACTGGTTCGAGGAGGCAGTGAAACCGGATGCCCTCGAGGATTTCATCACGCTGCGCCGTGAAACCCGTGTCCCGATTTCGGGAGGTGAGGTGCTCACCCGCCGTCAGTCCTTCATCCCGTTCCTGGTGCAGGGCGCCTTCGACATCGTGCAGCCGGACGTCACCAAGGTGGGCGGCCTGAGCGAGCAGCGTCGCATTGCCTGGATGGCGCAGGATCTCGGCGTCCGTTATGTCGGCCATGGCTGGAACACGGCGCTCGGCATCGCGGCAGACCTGCAACTGGCATCGGCACTGCCGAACGTCGATCTGGTCGAGTACATCGCCGGCAGCGCCTATGTGGACAACATCATGGCGAAACCGTTCGAACTCGATGCCGACGGCATGCTGGCGATCCCGGACAGGCCCGGGCTCGGCGTGACCCTCGATCGCGACAGGGTTGCCCGGTATTCGCCCAAGGCCAGCGAGCTATTCTAGGCCGGCGCGTACTGGTCACCGGAGCGGAGGGCTGCCTGGGGCGCAAGCTCCTGAAGGCCCTCCGCGCTTCAAGGCAAGGCAGCTCTTGAGCGTTTCACCGTTTGAATGAAACGCCGAACGCCTTTGATTTTGTTGCGCTTTCGAACCGGAAAAGTCTGCAATCCCTGCCGTCGCGGGGACAGGCTTTTTCCTGAAAGTGCTCTGACTCACCGCGGACGAGTCCGCGGACGAGATCGTCTGCAACTGCGTCGCAGACGACAGCGTGGCCTGATCCGCAGGGCCTGCCATCCATCGAATGCTGGAGCGTGTTGACACACGGTATACCGTATGTCAGCCTTCCCTCTGTCTTGCGGTGACGTTAAGCAAGCAGGGAGAATGCAATGACCGACTTTTTGCGCGATGAAGACGGCATGGTGCCGAAGCTAAGTCGCCGCTCGATCCTCAAATCCGCCGCAGCGGCGGGCCTTTCCGCCACTGCCATTGCGGCGCTCGGCAGCATCATGCCGATGCGCGCCTTCGCCCAGGAGGGTGCACCCTCCGGCGCAGTCGTCTACGGCAATGCCGAGCCGCCAACCTCCAACTACTGGGACCCGGCCGCCGGTTTCGGCCTCGTCGATGAGCAGGTCGCCTCGCTGGTGCACGACACGCTGATCGCCTTCGACGTCGAGGGCAAGATGCAGCCGTCCGTCGCGACGGCATGGGAGCTGGTGGGCGACAAGCAGGTCAATCTCACGATCCGTGACGACGTGAAGTTCCATGACGGCACCCCGCTCACGGCTGAAGACGTAAAGGCGTCGATTGACCGCCTTGGTGCCGGTCAGCTGGCCCAGTCCATGGTTGCGACGCCCGGCATCGTTGCCAACATCACGTCCCCGACCACGCTCGAAGTGCTGTCCCCGACGGCCTTTGGCGTCGTGCTCAACATGCTGGCTTTCGTCAAGATCCTGCCCAAGGCCAACATCGACAACCCGGACAATTTCAAGAACGGCGCGCTGGGCTCGGGCCCGTACAAGTTCGTTTCCTATAGCGGCAACGATGTCGTGCTCGAGGCCAACGCGGACTACTGGGCAGGCGCCCCGAAGATCCAGTCGGTCACGTTCCGCTACATCGAAGACGCGCAGGCCCGCATCAACGCCTTGCTGGCCGGCCAGGTGGATATTCTCACCCGTGTGTCCTCCGAGGATCTCGCCCGCGTCGAAGGAAATGCCGATTTCTATGTCAACGGCCAGACGCCCCCGGCACAGGTCGTTGTGATCTACCAGCATAACGGCCCGCTCGGAGACCTGAAGCTGCGCCAGGCGATCGCTCATGCTATCGATCGCGAAGGCATCGCCAAGTCGATCATGAAGGGCACCAACCCGGTCGGCTTTTCCTCGCTCCCGACCAGCTCGACCTTCTACACCCCGCTCGAGCCCAAGTTCGAATACGATCTCGAAAAGGCCAAGGCGCTGCTCGCCGAATCCACCCATCCCGATGGCGTGACGCTGCGCATGTCGACCTCGACGCTGGTGCCCAACCAGATCGAAATCGACCAGGTGATTGCTGCTTCGCTGCAGGCCATCGGCATCACGGTGGAGGTCGAGCGCCTCGAAGTGGGTGCGTTCCGGTCGTCGTACAATACGTACGACATCAACCTGAACACGCTGGGCGTGTTCAACAACGACCCGGACTTCCTGCTGGGCTTTTACACTGGTGGCACGGCCCAGGCCGTCTTTCACTACAGCGACCCCAAGTTTGACGAACTGCACGCCGTACAGCGTGCTGCCGGGCCGGACACGCGCGCCGCTGCCGTCACCGCTGCAGCGCAGTATCTCTGGGACAACCAGGTCACCATGTGGCTCTCGGACGAGGTCTGGTACTTCATCGTCAACAAACGCGTCGTCGACTATGTCCGCGCTCCGCTCGTTGGCGAAAACCTGCTCCCTCAGGTTTCCGTCGCATCGTAGCCTCCCGGCGACGAGGGGCCGGAGCCATGCTCCGGCCCCACCTTTCCATTTGATGGGATAGAACCGCGTGAGCTCCTATGTCCTGAGACGACTGCTGCAATCGATCATCATCGTGGTGTTCATTGCCGTCGCGGTCTTCATCGTGCTCCGCCTGTCCGCCGGCGATCCCGCCCGCATCCGCGCGCCAGTATTCGCCCGTCCTGATGTCATCGAACAATATCGCCGCGACTTCGGTATCGACCGGCCGCTGCTCGAACAGCTCGGCGCATTCCTCTGGGGCGCGATCCGCGGCGATTTCGGCCAGTCTTTCCGGTTCCAGGCGCCGGTGATGCAACTGATCCTCGACGCCCTGCCGCGTACCTTGCTGCTGGCGGCCGTCTCGCTCGTGCTCTCGCTCGTCGTCGCCGTGGGCCTGGGCAGCCTGGCCGCCATGAAGCCGCGCTCGATCTGGGCCTGGATCTCCTCGGCCCTCGCCGCCCTCGGCCAGTCCGCCCCCGTCTTCTGGTCCGGCGCCGTGCTCGTCCTCGTTTTTGCAGTCGGCCTGCGCTGGCTGCCCTCGGGCGGGTTCAACGGTCCCTCGAGCCTGGTGCTGCCGTCCATCGCGGTGGCGCTCTCCATCCTGCCGACGCAACTGCGTGTGCTGCGCTCGTCGATGGAGGCCTCGCTCAAGGAAGAGTACATCCGCACCGCGCGCGCCTTCGGTCTCCGCCAAAGCCGCATCACCTTCGTCTATGCGCTCAAGAATGCCAGCCTGCCGCTGCTCACCGTGATCGGCGTCGATATCGGCTACCTGCTCGGTGGCGTCATCGTCGCCGAGGTCGTCTTCGCTTTTCCGGGCATCGGCGAGCTGGCGCTGGTGGCGCTCAATGCCCGCGACTACCCCCTGATCCAGGGCATCACCATCGTCACGGCGAGTACGTTCGTCGTGGTCAACCTGCTGATCGACCTCGTCTATGAGCGCATCGATCCGCGCATTCGCATGGAACGGTCATGAATATTCTCGCCATCGGAGCCCATCCCGACGACATCGAAGTCCAGTGTGCCGGAACGCTCGCGCTCTATGCGCAGGCGGGTCACAAGGTCTTCATGGCGGTAGCGACGAACGGCAATGTCGGCTCGCCCACCCACAGTCGCGAAGAGATCGGCGCCATCCGCAAGCAGGAACAGATCAACTCCTGCGCGCTGATCGGCGCCGAACTCATCTGGATGGATTTCGACGACGAATGGCTGTTCAACGATCGGCCGACCCGCACCCGGTTCATCGATGCCATCCGGCAGGCGGACCCCGATGTGATGTTCATCCACGGCCCGACCGACTACCACCCCGATCACCGCATTTCCGGCCAGGTCGCCGAAGATGCGCGCATTCCCGCGTCGGTGCGGCTGGTCGAGACGAGCCTGCCCTACACCAAGAAAATCCCGCACATGTTCTACATGGACAACCCGACCGGGCTCGGCTTCGAGCCGGAGGCCTATGTCGACATCAGCGCAGTGATCAAGACCAAGCAGGACATGCTGCGCTGCCACGCCAGCCAGGACGCCTGGATCCGCGCCGTCTATGGCGAGGAGGTGTCGATCACCGACCTGATGGACAAGAACGCCATCAGCCGGGGCCAGCAGATGAACGTCGCCTTTGCCGAAGGCTTCCGCGAGGTCAAGACCTACCCGCGCACCGGCAATTTCGGCCTGCTCCCGGGCTTCGGCCGTTGAGCGTGGTTCAGGTAGAAGCGAGCGTGCCGCGGCTCGGCTGGATCAGCCGGCTGCGCCCGGGTGTGCCGCTGACCGTCGGCGTCATCATGCTGGTGCTGATCGTGCTGAGCGCGATCGCGGCGCCGCTGCTGGCGCCTGCCGGCCCGGCGGTCGTCGATCTCGGCTCGGTGCGTCTGCCGCCTTCGGCCGAGCACTGGTTCGGCACCGATGCGATCGGGCGCGACCTGTTGGCCCGCATCCTCTATGGCGGACAGGTCTCGCTGCTGGTGGCCGGCGCCGGCATGATCGGCTCGCTCGCGCTGGGCACGCTCATGGGCATGCTCGGCGCTTTCGGCGGCTACTGGGTGCGCGCCGTCGTCGATCGTGCCATCGATATCCAGCTCGCCTTTCCCTATGTGCTGCTCGCCATCGCCATCACCAGCGTGGTCAAGCCTTCGACGCCCGTGCTCATCCTGCTGATGGTGCTGGCGGCATGGGCGGGCGCGGCGCGCGTGGTGCGCTCCATTGCCCTGCAGGAACGCGGCAAGGACTACGTGAAGGCTGCCTCCGTCATCGGCGCGTCGCAGTTGCGCATCGCACTGCTGCATGTGTTTCCGAGCGTGTTGCCGAGCCTGCTGGTGCTCGCGGCGATGCAGATGGCGGCCATGATCGTGTTCGAAGCGACGCTGAGCTTTCTGGGCATGGGCGTGCAGCCGCCGACACCGAGCTGGGGCGGGATCATGCTGGACGGCAAGAACTACATCACCTCGTCCTGGTGGCTGACGACGTTGCCGGGTCTCGCCATTGTGCTCACCTCGATCAGCCTCGTGCTCATCGGCGACGGCATGCAGGCGCGCACCGACGCGTTGCGGTCTCGCGAAGGAGATGAATGATGGCGCCCGTCCTTGCAGTCGAAAACCTCTCGATCAGCTTCCCCGGTACGCGGGGCCGGATCACCGTCGTCGAGGACGTGTCGTTCACGCTCGAGGCCGGCCAGAGCCTCGTCATTGCTGGTGAATCCGGTTCGGGCAAATCCATGGTCTGCCAGACGCTCCTCGGCATCGCGCCGGGCGCCGCGTCGGTGACCGGGACGCGCATCGACTGGAAGGGCCGCGACCTGCTCACCCTGCGCGAGCCGGAATGGCAGGCGATCCGCGGCGCCGAGATCGCCATGATCTTCCAGGACCCGACGGCGGCGCTCAACCCGCTGATCACCGTCGAGAACCAGATCATCGACGCCATTCGCGCCCATCGGCGCGTCAGCCGGGCCGAAGCGCGGGCGCGGGCCGTCGAAGTGCTTGGTCTTGCCGGCTTTCCCGAACCCGAGCATCGTATGCGCAGCTATCCCAGCGAACTCTCGGGCGGTCTGCGCCAGCGCGTGGCCATCGCCCTCGCGCTCTCGTGCTCGCCCTCGCTGATCGTTGCCGACGAGGCGACGACCAACCTCGACGTCTCGATCCAGGCGCAGATCGTCAAACTGCTACGCGAGCTCAAGGACCGGCTGGGCCTCGCCCTCATCTTCGTGACGCACGACCTTGGCCTCGCGGCCGAGATCGGCGGCGACCTGCTGGTGATGTATGCTGGCTGCGCCGTCGAGCGTGGACCAGTCAAGAACGTCCTCACCGACCCGTGCCACCCCTATACAAGGGGCCTGCTGCGGTCGGCGCCGACGCTGAAATCGAGCCGCGCCAATCCGTTGCGGCCAATCCCCGGGCAGATGCCCAAGCCCGGCTCGGTCGGCGCCGGCTCGCCGTTCCGCTCGCGTTGCCCGGTGGTGGTGGATGGCGTGTGCGCGGCGCAGCGCGCCGGGTGGACCAGCGCCGGTCCACGGCACGACGTCGCCTGCCACCGCTTCGCGCTCGAGGGACGGGAGGGCCTGCGATGAGCGGCGAGCTCGTAGCCGACCGGATCACCAAGACCTTCACCGTAAGCCGTGGCGGCACGACGCGCGAACTGCGCGCGGTCAACGACGTGAGCCTTGCCGTGGCGCCCGGCGAGATCGTCGGCCTCGTAGGCGAGAGCGGCTGTGGCAAGACGACCCTGTCGCGAATCATGATCGGCATCGAAACCGCCTCGGCGGGCGAGATCAGCTATGACGGCCGCCCGGTCCGAACGCGGGCCGAGTGGCGCGCCCTGCGACGGTCTGTGCAATATGTGTTCCAGGACCCGTTCACCGCGCTTTGCCCGACCATGCGGATCGGCGACGCGCTGGCCGAGCCGCTCGCCATCCACGGCATCTGCCCGCCGGCCGAGCGCAAGGAGCGCGTCTCGCGCATGCTCGAGATGGTCGGCCTGCACCCCGACATGGCGCGGCGCCTGCCCAACCAGCTCTCCGGCGGTCAACGCCAACGCGTCAACCTGGCGCGGGCCCTAATGCTCGAACCCAACGTGCTGATCTGCGACGAAATCGTCTCGGGTCTGGATGTGTCCGTGCAGGCGCAGGTGCTGGCGCTGCTGATCGCACTGCAGGAAGGGCTGGGGTTAAGCCTCGTGTTCATCTCGCACGATTTGCGTGTTGTCCGATATCTGTGTACCCGGGTTCTTGTGATGTACATGGGAGAAGTCGTCGAACAGGGCGATGTCGAAACAGTATTCGATCACCCACAGCATGCCTACACACGGTCCTTGCTGGCCGCTATTCCCGACCATTCCCGCTTGTCGGCGGGTGCGACGACCTGACAAGAACGGCCCGGTGACTGGAGGAGCCACCCGCGATGCGTAATGCATCAAATCTGACCGCCAACACGCGTCGACCGGCGCTCTCGCCCATTGAGCGCGCCCGCACGACCACTGACGAGGTGGAAGAGCGGCTCATTCTCGCGATCGCCACCGGCGACAAGGCGTTCGGGGATCGCATCACCGAGGCCGAGATCGCCTCGGCCCTCAAGGTCAGCCGGGTCCCGGCGCGCGAAGCCATGAAGAACCTGCTGCTGCGTGGCGTGCTGGTCGAGGGCGAGCAGCGCGGGCTGCGCGTCTCCGATTACAGCGCCGCGCGGATCGCCGAACTGTTCGAACTGCGCCTCGCCATCGAGCGGATCATCTTCGAGCATGTGATGCGTGAGGGACGCGATCGCGGGCCGCTGCTCGAGCAACTGGAGGTGATCGTCGAGCGCATGCGGAGCCTCTCGGGTTCGGGCGATGCGGTCGCCCTGAGTTCGGTCGACCTCGATTTCCACCGCACGGTCGCCCGCCATTCGGGCAACGAGTTGGCCGCGCAGATCTGGGAAGGGCTAGCCCAGCACCTTCTCATCGTCTTTTGCCGCGACTGGTCGAGCGCGTCGGACCGCACCGGCGAAGTGCGGCTGCACGAGAGGTTGATCGAATTCATCCGCAAGGGCTCGCTGGCCGACCTCGACGCCGTGCTCAGGCTGCATTTTTCCGAGCCGGCGCAGCGCAGTTAGGAAGGCCGAACAGATGACATCAGGGCTATCGCGGCGGCTCGACGGCCGCGTCGCGGTCGTGACCGGGGCTGCCCGCGGCATCGGCGAAGCGATCGCCGCACGCCTCGCGGCCGAAGGCGCCGCCGTGCTGCTGGCCGATATCGATGGCGATGTCGCCACCGAGGCCGCCTCGCGGCTGTCGCAGTCGGGCTCGCGGGCCGAGGGCGTGCAGACCGATATCACCAGCGAGGAGAGTATCGCCGACCTGCGCCGCAGGGTCGAAGCCGACCACGGTCGGCTCGATATCCTCGTCAACAATGCTGCCATCCTCGACGGCACGCCGCTCGATCGGCTCACCCGGCAGCGCTACGACCTGGTCCAGCAGGTCAACCAAAACGGCGCGCTGTGGACGACGCTGGGCCTCCTCGACCTGCTGAAGGCCTCGGGGCAGGGGCGCGTCGTCAATATCGCGTCCATCCTCGGTGTGCGGGCGGCGCAGGACTCGGTTGCCTATGCCACGGCCAAGGGCGGTGTCCTGAACATGACGCGGGCGCTGGCCGTCGACCTCGCCCCGCACGGCATCCTCGTCAACTGCATCTGCCCAGGTTTTGTGGATACGCGCATGGCGCTGCTGCCCGATGGCAGCGGGCACGAACACGAGACCGACTGGTTCCGCGACATCTACATCAAGTATGGCCGTATCCCGCTGAAGCGGGCCGCGCAACCGGACGATATCGCCGCGGCAACGCTGTTCTTCTGTGGCGACGATTGCCGCTATGTCACCGGCCAGTACCTGCTGGTTGATGGTGGCGTGTCGTCCACCTTCTAGCGGCGACGGGGCAGTCCGATGGTTGAGGCCGTGCGCAGGCGGGTCGAGTTGCGGGCCGGGGACCTGCTGCTGGAACTGGCGCCTGAACTGGGTGGTTGCGTTGTTCGCTTTACGCATGCCGGGCGGCACCTGATGCGGTCCTTTGATGTCCCGGCCGGTGTCGCCCCGCACGCGCTCCATGCCGGCATGTTCCCCATGCTGCCGTTTGCCAACAGCCTGCGCGACAATCGCTTCGAACTCGATGGTCGGCAGTACGAAGTGCGGCCCAACGTGGCAGGGACACGGCTCAACTACCACGGCAGTGGCTGGCAAAGGGCTTGGCGGTTGGCCGGGAGTGGGGCCGACCATTGCCGACTGGTGCTGGACGAGGTCGAGGAAACGCCTGGCTACGCCTTCAGTGGCGAACAGCGCTTCACGCTGCGGCCCGACCGGCTTGATGTCGATCTGGCGGTGACCAATCGCAGCGCGCAACGGATGCCGTTCGGGTTTGGACTGCACCCATGGTTCCCCCGCCACGGGGATGCGCGCGCAACATTTGCCGCGCGACAGGTCCTGCGCGAGGATGCCAACTTCCAGGCGTTCGAACTCGCCCGGATCCCCCCGGAGCAGGATTTCGCCTCGGGCATCGAGCCGCCGCGCAGTTATCAGAACCGCTGCTATGCCGGCTGGGATGGGATGGCTCGGATCGCGTGGCCCGGGCTGGGGCTGGCTCTCGTCATTGAGGCGGAGCCGGTTTTCCAGCACCTGATGTTCCATGTGCCGCCCCATGATTTCGAGACGTTCTGCCTCGAACCGCAGAGCAATCGCACCAGCGGCTTCGACGGGGTCGGCACCGACTCCGCTGCGCCTGGCGTGCATATTCTGGAGCGCGGCGAGACACTTGCGGGGCGCATCTCATTCCAGATCGAGGTCGCCTCCGCACAATAGCGGGCGCTGCAACAAAGCCACAACGCGTTGACTTTCGGCATATGGTATACCATGGTGCATTGCACCTGGGGGGCACATATGACGGCGCTGCAAGTCGAAAAATCCAGAATCAGCAACCCCATAGACTTCGATAAGGATGGTCGACAAGCGGGCTATCTGCGTGCGCCGCTGTCGCGAAATACTTCGGGTTGGGGCGTCATCGAAATCCCGATCATCTCGGTGAAGAACGGCAGGGGGCCGACAGTCCTGCTGACCGGCGGCGTCCATGGCGACGAGTATGAAGGCCCCATCGCCATTTCGCGGCTGGCGCGGACCCTTGATCCTGCCAAGGTGCAGGGGCGCGTGATCATGATCCCGGCCTTCAACATGCCGGCCGTGATGAACGATACGCGTTTGAGCCCCGTCGATAATCGCGACATAAACCGCTGCTTCCCCGGCAATCCTCGCGGCACGTTCTCGGAGATGCTGGCGCACTTCCTCGACGGCTATGTGCTGCCGCATGCCGATGTGTCCGTTGACCTTCACACTGCTGGCCACAGCATGGAGTCGGCCCTCTCCACCAACATGCACTATGTGCCTGATGCCGGTATCCGGCAGAAGACCATGGAGACGGCGGCGGCGTTCGGAGCGCCGTTCAACACCGTGTTCTGGGGCGTCGATGAAGGGGCGACCTTCACCTCCTGCGTGGAGCGACGCGGCATCGTGTCGATTGGAACCGAACTGGGCGGCTGGGGACGCGTCAATGTTGAGGGCGTGCGGCATGCGCGCCGCGGCATCGACAATGTGCTTAAGCACTGGGGCGTCATTGAAGGAACGCCCGATACGACGCAGCGCGATGGCAGCCCGACGACGCGCCACATGATGGTTCGCGACCCCGCGCTCTACAGCTTCTCGCCCGCAGCCGGCCTCTTCGAGCCCGCGAACGTAGCTGGTGATGCGGTGAACGCGGGCGACCCTGCCGGGTGGCTGCATTTCGTCGAGGATATCGACCGTGATCCCATCCAGATCAACTACCAGCGCGACGGCATGATCTGGATGGCGGCGGGACCGGGACGGGTTGCGCGCGGCGACGTCGTGGCCGTGGTGATGCAGGGATACGACGCCGATCTGGCATCCAACTGAGGAGAACCCATGCGCATACTTGTCGCCGAGTGCACGCAGGAAATTTCGTCGTTCAATCCGCTGCAATCGGAATATGCCGATTTCGCAATCGATCTCGGCGAAAGCCTGGCAAACCGGCGTGGGCTGAACACCCATATCGGCGGGGCCCTGTCGGTGTTCGACCAGCGGCAGGATGTCGAGATTGTGTGGACGATTTCGGCGCGGGCGCCGAGCACGGGGCCGCTTTCGGCGGGCGGCTGGGCGCGCCTGCGCGAAGAAATCCTGGGCGAGATCCTGCCGCATGCCGGAAAGGTCGACGCCATCTATTTCTCGCTGCACGGTGCAATGGGCGCCGTGGATGAGCCCGACCCGGAGGGCGCTCTGCTCGAAGCGGTGCGTGAGGCATTCGGCGACCTGCCTATCGTGATCTCGCTCGACCTGCATGGCATCCTGACCGACAAGATGCTGCGACAGATCGATGGCCTCACCATCTACCAGACTTACCCGCATGTCGATTTCGCCGACACCGGCGCGCGCGCTGCGCGGCTGCTGCTCGACATCGCCGACCGCGGGCTAAAGCCGGTCATCGCACGTGTCACGGTTCCGCTGCTTGCGCGCGGCGACGAATGCATCACCAAGACCGGCTGGTACGGCGACGTGCTGCGCGAAGGTCAGTTGATGGAGCGCAAGGGGCAGGCTCTGGCGGCGGGCGTCATGATCGGCAATCCATTTACCGATGCGCCTGAGCTATGCACTCAGGCGATCGTGGTGGCCGAGTCCGACGCCGCATTCGCGCAGGATGCCGCGACCCACCTCGCCAACCGCATGTGGGAGGGCCGGCAACGTCTCGTCGGCAAGCTGATCGGGGTTGAGCCTGCGGTCGAGCTCGCCAAGGGCATGCCGGGCACGGTGGTCTTCACCGATGCGGCGGACGCGACCTCATCGGGCGCCAGCGGTGACTCCAACGTGCTGCTTAAAGCGCTGCGCGAGGGCGGCTATGAAGGCCGGGTTCTGGCGCAGATCGTCGATGCGGCGGCCGCCGCGGCCGCTCACCGGGCCGGCGTGGGCAAGGCCCTGTCGCTCACCCTCGGTGGCACGGTCGACACGAAGCGCTTCAGCCCGATGCCGGTCGAGGCAACGGTCGAAAGCCTCTCGCGCGGTCGCGCGCGGCTCGAGACCATGGGCCTGATGATGGATGGCGGGCTGACCGCGGTACTCACCTTCGACAATTTCACCGTCGTGGTGCTGAGCAAGCCGGCGTTCCTGATGGACCGTGCCTTCTACTATGCCAACGGCCTCGATCCGGCGGATTTCGACCTGGTGGTCGTGAAGTCACCGCACACCGAGTTCCACATGTACGACCTGTGGGTCACCAAGAACTTCAACGTCGATGCACCGGGGTCGACTTCCGCCAATGTCGCATCGCTTGGCCACCGGCTTTGCGCGCGGCCGGTATATCCCATCGAAGCCGACACGAGCTTCGTTCCCAAGCCCGTCGTCTATCGGCGGGCAGGCTGAGCGGCCGAACCAAATCCCAAACAAGGTAGACACCGACAATGAAGATCGATGGCGTAGACTTCTTCTATATTTCCATGCCGGAGGTAACGACTGCTGCCGACGGCAGCCAGGACGCGCTCGTCGTGCGAGTCACGGCCGGCGGGCATGCCGGCTGGGGTGAGTGCGAAGCGTCGCCGCTGCCCTCCATTGCCGCCTTCGTGACCCCGATGTCGCATGGCGCCTGCCGACCGGTATCGGCTTCGGTTCTGGGCGAGCGCCTCGACGGGCCGGACGACATCCGCCGCATGGCGGCCACTGTCGCCTATAACAGCATGGATCTGCTGCAGGCGGCCCATACCTGGTCAGGCATAGAGATGGCGATGTGGGACCTGCTCGGTCACGCCCGCGGCGAACCGACCTGGAAGCTGCTGGGCTACCCCCGTTCATTTCCCAAGACCCCCTATGCCTCGGTGCTCTTCGGCAGGGATGCGCAGGAGACGTTCGGCCGCGCCAAGGAGATCAGCGCCGCCGGGTTCCGAGCAGCGAAATTCGGCTGGGCACCCTTCGGTGACTCGCTGGAAGGCGACATTGCCCATCTCGACGCGGCGCGGGAGGGCCTAGGCCCCGATGCGTTCCTACTGATCGATGCCGGGCAGATATTCAACGAGGATGTCGAAGCGGCGGCGCTACGGCTCGATGCGATGGAGCGCAACCGCGTCACCTTCTTCGAGGAGCCGTTTCATGGCTCGGCCTACGGGGCCTATGGCGAACTCAGCAAACGCGTGAAGACGGTGAAAACCGCGGGCGGCGAGGCGGCCCACAACCGCTACATGGCGGAGCACCTCATCGACTTCGGCGGGGTCGGATACATCCAGATCGACTGCGGCCGCATCGGCGGGCTGTGGCCGGCCAAGGAAGTGGCTGACTATGCCGTGAAGAAGGGCGTGACCTACATCAACCACACCTTCACCTCGAACCTGGCGCTGAGCGCGTCACTGCAGCCCTTCGCCGGTCTCGAGGACCATACGATCTGCGAGTATCCCACCTCTCTCAAGCAGGTGGCCACCGACCTGACAAAAAACCACATCGAACGCGACGCAAACGGCCAGATCAACGTGCCCGACGCTCCGGGCCTCGGCATCGAGATCAATCCGGCGGCGTTGACGCAGTACAAGGTCGACGTCGAGATCAAGGTCGACGGCAAGACCATCTTCCAGACGCCCAGCTTCTGAGGCGACGAGGCAATGGCGCACGCCTCAGTGAGACGTGCGCCTGCCCCTTCGCTATCGGTTCGTCTCGCTCGATGGAATGACGGCCGAAGCGATCGACCAAGCGGGAACCAGCAAACTGCTTCCACGGTATCCAGCGCTTGTCGTTGATACATGCCAGCCGCTCGATCTTCCAACCCGTCGGGAACCCTGTGGCGACCGGTTGGCGTCCCGTAATGCGCCAGAGCAGGTGACCGACACGGTCAGCCTGCCCGCCGCTAGCCGGTCGTTCCCGGGTCGGCGACGGCAATCCAGCCCTGGGGCAGGAAGCCGCGGGCGTCGATCGGCCAGCTAGCGTTGGCGGGGAGTTGCGGTTTGCCGTTGACGCAGGCCCAGGTCCCGCTCGGCGCCAGCAATTGCTCGACATTGGGGTTGCGCTCGCAGAACTCGCGCATCTCCTGCACCGTCGGCGCCATGTCGCAGATCGGCCCGATATAGGACGTGCAGGCCAGCACCGCACCCTCGAAACAACGCCAGCGTACGCGGTCGCGGGCCGAGCCGGCAGGGATCAGCAGCGCGCTGGTTATCGCCGTGACGGTGGCCGGACCGCTGTAGCGATGGTCCACATAGTCGACCGTGCCCACGGCGCGGCAATAGGCGAACGGGTCGTCATAGCTTTCTGGCGGCGCCACGGCGGCGAGGCGCGTCGGCGCTGCTGCCGGTTCGCTGACCAACGGGGCGACCTGCGTGTCGGGTGCCGATGCAGCGGCCTGAGGAGCGGAGAGAGCGGCGACGGCCGGGGTCGTCGCGGCAGGCGCGTCGAGCGACCGGGCGGCGGCAGTAGACGCATCGCTTGTCGTTGCCGGCGTCGCCGGCAGTTGCAGTTTCGCTGCCGCAACGGGCGCGGCGGCAGCGATCTGAGGTGCGGCGGCCTCGGGGGCGGGCGCTTCGCCACTGGCCGCGACCATCGGGGTGTTCAGTGGGCTGAGCAGGGCGTCGAGCGATCCGTCGCGGTAGATCAGGTAGCCGCCCGCGGCAATGATGGCGATCACCAGCACGGCGCCGACCGCCGCCAGCGCCGCGACCCAGACATTGCCGCGTTCGGTCCGCGCCGCGGTGCGCCGGCGCGGTGGTTCGCTCCGAGGTTCCGCTTCACGCCGCCGGGCCTCCGGCTCGTGGTGTCGTACCTCCGGCTTCCGCTCACGCCGCTCCGGCTCGCGTCGCCGCACCTCGGGTTCGTGTTCCCGCACCTCAGCTCGCAGTTCGGGCGCGACCCGGGCCCGCGCTGCTTCGGGTTCGGGCTGGAGCTGCTCGCGCCGCGCTTCCGCCCACATATCGGGATCGTGACGACGCGGCGGCTGCTGCGCATCGAGATTCTGCCAGCGCGGCGGCGCGCTCGTTGGCCGAGAGGTGACGGACACATCGTCGAGCGTCAGCGGAATGGCCCGCTTGGGCGGCGGCGGTGCGTCCTGCCGCGGCATCAGCATCGGGTCCATGCGCAGCGCTGCTTCGCGCTCGAACTCGCTATCGTTCTCTTCCGGCGCTTCTGCCGCCAGCCGCCGGTTGCGCCGAGCCTGCCGTCGGCGCCGGACCTGCAACTCGCCGGCGAGGAACGCGAACAGCGCGGCAAGGCCCGCTGCGCCAGCAGGCGCCAGCACATGGTAGGTGAACAGCTGCGGCACCGAAATGGCGACCCCGAGCCAGCCGGCGGCGGCGCCGATCAGCAGCAGCGCAGCGAAGCCCGGCGTCACGGTGGCGAGCACCCCGCCGAGTAGGGCGGCGCCGGCGATGGTGTACCAGATGATGGTGCCGAGCAGCCGCTCGTTCGAGCTGTGAGTCCAGAAGTCGAGGAATGGGGAAATCAGGTCTACGCGCAGCGCACTCGGCGCCAGGAGCGCAAACAGCCCCGCAATCAAGCCCAAGAACAGCGCGGCAATTCTCACCGTTTATTTCCTCGATGGTCTTTGTTGCGCCCCCGCGGGCGAAGCATGCCCATGGGCGCCGCCGAGCGCAAGCCGGCATGCGTGCCCGATGCACCGTAACCCGCCCATGTTGCTGTCGCGTATTGCCTTTCGGCCCGCTCTCGTGATCATGAAGGCATGAAAGTCCTCATCCTTGGTTCGGGCGTCATCGGCACCACCTCCGCCCATTATCTGGCGCAGGCGGGCCACGAGGTGACGGTGATCGATCGCCAGCCGGGGCCGGGGCTCGAAACCAGCTATGCCAACGCGGGCGAGCTGTCCTACGGCTACGCCTCGCCCTGGGCCGGGCCGGGCATCCCGGTCAAGGCGATCAAATGGCTGCTGATGACCGATGGCCCGCTGGTGCTCAGGCCCAAGCTCGATCCGCGCATGTGGATCTGGGGCCTGCAACTGCTGGCCAACTGCACTGAGCGTGCTTACGCCATCAACAAGGGCCGCATGGTGCGGCTGGCCGAATACTCGCGCGATATGATGATCGCGCTGCGCGCCGAAACCGGCCTCGCTTTCGACGGCCGCCAGCAGGGTACGGTGCAGCTGTTCCGCGAGCAGAAGCAGCTCGATCATGCCGCTGACGACATCGCCGTGCTGAAGCAGTATGGCGTGCCCTACGAGGTGCTCGACCCCAAGGGGTGCGTCGTCGCGGAGCCGGGACTTGCGACGGCCACGGTGCCGTTCGTCGGCGGGCTGCGCCTTGCCAACGACGATACCGGCGACTGCAAGATGTTCACCGAGGCCCTTGCGGCGCGTGCTGCCGGCCACGGCGTCGCCTTCCGCTACGGCACCACCATCCGCCACATCGCCACGAACGCCGGCGCGGTGACTGGCGTTGCGACCGACAAGGGCATGCTGACCGCCGACGCCTATGTCGTGGCGCTCGGCAGTTATTCGCCGCTGCTGTTGCGCCCGCTAGGCATCGGCCTGCCGGTCTACCCGATCAAGGGCTACTCGCTCACCGTGCCGATCACCGATGCCTCGGTGGCGCCGGTTTCGACCGTGATGGACGAGACCTACAAGGTGGCGACGACCCGGCTCGGCGACCGCATTCGCGTCGGTGGTACCGCCGAGATCGCTGGCTACGACACGGCGCTCCACCCCTCGCGCCGCGGTCCGCTCGACCGCTCGCTGCGCGAGCTGTTTCCTAATGCCGGCGATGCCGGCAAGGCCAGCTTCTGGTGCGGGCTCAGGCCCATGACGCCGGATGGCACGCCGGTGCTGGGGCGCTCGAAGTTCTCCAACCTCTATCTCAATACCGGCCACGGCACGCTTGGCTGGACCATGGCCGCCGGTTCCGGCCGGGTGCTTGCCGACATCATTTCCGGCAGGACGCCCGACATCGAGGTCGCTGACCTCGGGCTAAGCCGTTACGCCTAGTCCTCGGCGTGAGTCGCTACGCCTAGACCTCGGGCCGTGCCGTTACCCCTGGTCCCCGGCTTGAGCCGCTACGCCTCCTGATCCGCGCTGCGCCACGATCGGTCGAAAATCGAGAGCTTGGGAACAGCGGCCATCGGCCCTCGCCTTTGCCGGCGAATTGGGCGATAAGCCGGGGATCGCTCGCCCCGGGACGTCATGCGCGCCTTACTGTTTGCCCTCGCTCTGCTGCTCGCCCCGTCGGCGCCGGTGATGGCGCAGGCGCTGCCCTATCACATCGATCCCGGCGCGCGCGAAATTGTCCCCAGCCTTGCCGCGGTGCCGTCGATCCGGTTCCTCACCACTGCCGATTTCCCGCCGTTCAACTTCCGTGACGACAAGGGCGAACTGGTCGGCTTCAATGTCGACCTGGCGCGGGCGCTGTGTGCCGATCTCGCCATCACCTGTACGGTGCAGGCCTGGCCCTGGGACCAGGCGGCGCGGGCGCTGGAGGACAGGCAGGGCGATGCGCTGATCGCCGGCCTGGCGCTGACGCGCGAGAATGGGGCGCTGTTCGACTTTTCGCAGATTTACCTGATGCTGCCCGGCCGCTTCGTCACGCCCGTCGCTGCCGCCTCCGGGTTCGAGCCGGCATCGCTCAACGGCAAGCGGGTGGCGGTACGCCGTGGCTCGACCCATGCCGAGTTCATCCGTCGCTACCTGCCGGAGGCCGGAGTGATCGAGTTCGATAGCGAGATCATGGCGCTCGATGCGCTGTCGAAGGGCGAGGCGGACGCCTATTTCGGTGACGCGATGCGCGCCTCGTTCTGGCTCAACGAGCATGTCGGCTGCTGCGAGTTCGCGGGCGAGCCGTATTTCCGTCCCGACCTGTTCGGCGATGGTCTTGCCGTCGCCGTGCCGGCGGGCGCCGACGCCGTCCGCCAGGTCATCGACTATGGCCTCGCTCGCCTCAAGCGTTCAGGCGCTTATGACGAACTCTACCTGCGCTGGTTTCCGGTGAGCTTCTACTAGACTAGTGCGGAGCCCGACCCGCAGGCGGTGCCCCATTCACCGGGTCATTCCCGCGAAAGCGGGAACCTCCGTTTGCGATATCGGGTCCCAAAACAGAGGTCCTCGCTTTCGCGGGGATGACACCGTGCAAATGGCACCTTTGGACCTTGTCTCAGGCCGAGCGCATGCGGGCACGGGCGCTCGCTTCGATCGCGGCGGTGACCAGCCGGTCGACGTCCAGCCGATCGCGCACCATCTCGAGCAGGCGCAGCTCCTCCTGTGGCAATTGCACGTCGACCACCGCGACCTCCACGGCCAAGGCGTAGGCCGTATCATGCAGGCGCTTCGGCACGGCGGCGATGGCGTCGTCGAGCACGGCGTCGAGGCCGGCGCTGTTGGTCTTGTCGACTGCCGCATTGGCGACCGCCGAGAGCCGCTCGAGGTCGAAATCCGCGAACACCGGCGAGCGCACCACCAGGCTGCCGATCACGTCCAGTTCGTGCTCGGAAATGCCTTCGTCGGACGAGGCGGTGACCACCATGATGTGGATGAGAGCGTCCTGCAGGGAAATGGCCATCGGGTCCTCGGAGGCGTGATCAGGAAAAGGTGCGGACTTTTCCGGTTCGATCTCGCGACAACCAAGACCTGACGGAAAGTCCCGCATAACTAGGCACCGCGCCGCTGCTTGGCAAGGCGGGGCAGGGCGCTTCCCATTGACGCCCGTAGCCGGCTGGTGCAATTGAGCGCCTTCTCCCCACTCAGCATCTGAGGCCTGCCGTGCCCGCGCCGCTTCCGACCCTCGACCCCGCCTTCTTCGACGCCGCCCAGACGGCGCGCGCCTGGCCGTTCGAGGAAGCCCGGAAACTGGTCGCTCGGGTCGAGCGGCTGGGGCTCACCGAAGTGCTGTTCGAAACCGGTTACGGTCCCTCGGGCCTGCCGCACATCGGTACGTTCGGCGAAGTGGCGCGCACCACCATGGTCCGCACCGCCTTCCGCCTCTTGACCCGCGACGAGATCCCGACCCGGCTGCTCTGCTTCTCCGACGACATGGACGGCATGCGCAAGATCCCGGAAAATGTGCCGGATCGCGCCGCCCTCGAGCCCTATCTGCAGATGCCGCTGACATCTGTGCCGAATCCCTTCGGCGGCGACTATCCGAGCTTCGGCGACCACAACAACACTATGCTGCGGCGCTTCCTCGATACCTTCGGCTTCAACTACGAGTTCGCCAGCGCCACCGAATACTACAAGGCCGGCCGCTTCGACGAAGTGCTGCTGCGCGCTGCCGAGCGCTACGATCAAATCATGGCGGTGATGCTGCCCAGCCTCGGCGAGGAGCGGCAGGCGACCTATTCGCCGTTCCTGCCGATCTCGCCGATTTCGGGCCGCGTGCTCTACGTGCCGATGAAGCACGTCGATGCCAAGGCCGGCACGGTCACCTTCGTTGACGAGGACGGCCGCGATGCCACGCTGCCGGTCACCGGCGGCCATGTGAAGCTGCAGTGGAAGCCGGATTTCGGCATGCGCTGGGCGGCGCTGGGCGTCGATTTCGAAATGTTCGGCAAGGACCACCAGACCAACCAGGGCATCTACGACCGCATCTGCGCGATCCTCGGCGGCACCCCACCCGAGCACTATGTCTATGAGCTGTTCCTCGACGATTTGGGCCAGAAGATCTCCAAGTCGAAGGGCAATGGGCTGACCATCGACGAGTGGCTGACTTATGCCGGCACCGAGAGCCTCAGCCTCTACATGTTCCAGAAGCCGCGGGTGGCCAAGCGCCTCTACTTCGACGTGATCCCCCGCGCCGTCGATGAGTACTACCAGCACGTCGCAGCCTATAATGGCCAGGACGCCGCGGCAGCGCTCGAGAACCCGGCCTTCCACATCCATTCGGGTAAGGTCCCGGTGGTCGACATGCCGATCACCTTCGGCCTGTTGCTCAACCTCGCCTCGGCTGCCAACGCGCACGAGAAGTCGGCGCTGTGGAACTACATCTCCCGCCGGCTGCCCAATGAGACGCCGGTGACCAACCCCGAGCTTGACCGGCTCGCGGGCTATGCCGTGCGCTACTTCAACGACGAGGTGAAGCCCACCAAGACGTTCCGGGCGCCCACCGACAAGGAGCGGGCGGCGCTTGCCGACCTCGCCGACCAGTTGGCCGGCAAGGAAGCGCTCGATGCCAAGGAGTTGCAGGACATCGTCTATGCTGTGGGCAACGCCCACTCGTTCGATCCGCTGCGCGATTGGTTCGGCGCCATCTACCAGGTGCTGCTCGGCGCCGATCAGGGCCCCCGCTTCGGCTCGTTCATCGCGCTTTACGGCGTCGCCGAGACTCGCAAGCTGATCGCCGATGCCCTGGCCGGCAAGCTGGTCACCGCCGCTGATTGAACGGTTGACGCTCAGTCGGCGCTGAGGAACGCCACAGAGCGTTCGAACGCCGCCTCGGCGGCGGCAGCATCGTATTCCGGCCGGTCGGCTTCGGCGAACCAGTGGGTGGTGTTGGGATAGACGATGGCAGCGCTCGGCGGGCCGGCGGCCTCGAGCTTCTTGATCATCCCGTCCTGATCGTCGGCGAACGGGTCGGTCTGGGCGAAGTGGCCGAGTACCGGCACCTTCAGCTCGACCTCGCGGTCGGCGTAGTAGGTGACGACGCGCATGAGCGGCAGCTCCTCCTGCAGTTGCAGCAGTTGGAAGCCGCCGAACGAGAAGCCGAGCCGTTGACGCCGCCGCTCACCGCATCATGTGCGGCGAGCGTGTGGACATTGCCGGCGAGCAGGGCCGGGGCCGATTGCCAGTAACGTTCCAGCAGCCCCTGCGCCGCCTCGCGGTCGGTCACCACGTTGCCGTCGAAGGCGTCAGCCAGCCCGACGACGAAGCCGCGACCAGCCAGCCGGCGGCCATAGTTCAGCACCGTCTCGTTGCGCCCCCACCACGGATGGATGACCAGCACACCCGGACCGCTGCCGCCTGGTGGCAAGATGATTTCGAGCTGTTCCATCACTGGCTGGCCCAGACGATGCGGCCCATGCCCTCGACGTCCTTCATCTCGAGGACACGCGGTGGATGGGCGGGGTTGAGCGAGTGGAGTTCCAACAGCTTAGGGGTTTGTCGGTACAGCACCTTGACCAGCACCTCGCTATCCTTGGTGCGCACCACCACACGGTCGCCGCGGCGCATCTGCGCGGTGGGCGACACGACGATGATGTCGCCGTCGCGATAAAGCGGCTGCATCGAGTCGCCTGACACTTCGAGTGCGTAGCTGCCGTCCTCGGGCGCCGAGGGCAGGGCCACCTCGTCCCAGCCCTGCCCCTGCGGAAAACCGGCTGCATCGAAGAAACCGCCGGCGCCGGCCTGGCCGAGGCCGAGCAGTGGCACGAAGGACCGCGTAACGGTCGGCGCCCGTACCTGCACATAGGCGCCGCCACCGGCGAGGAAGGCATCGAAACTCTCGTTCGTCGCGTCCAGCACCTTGGCGACGCTCTCGGTCGAGGGCCAGCGCTTGCGGCCGTCCTTGCTGATCCGCTTGGATCTGTTGAACGCCGTCGCATCCAGACCCGCAAGCCGCGCCAGCCCGGACGCGGATAGCCCATGGCGCTCAGCGATCGCATCGATCGCGTTCCAGATATCGACGTGTGACAGCACCTGCCCAGCCGTTTGCGAGGAAACTTGTCCCATAAGGAAACTAGTCCTAGTGTACGGGCCGTCGTCGGGCTTGTAAAGCCGGCGTGCCGCCGTGGAGGGTGCGATGGGTATAATGGATCTGGTGGCGCGCCTTGGGGTCGCCCTGGCCATCGGCCTGCTTGTCGGGCTCGAACGAGGGTGGAAAACCCGTGAAGAGGAGGACGGCCAGCGTGCCGCCGGCTTTCGGACCTTTGCCCTGTCCGGCCTGCTTGGCGGCATTGCCGCCGCCCTGTCGGCGGTCAGCCAACCGATCGTTCTGGCTGCGATCTTCCTCGGCTATCTCGCCGTCTTTGCCGCTTTCCACTGGCTCGAGGCGAAGCGCGAACAGAACTTCAGCGCCACATCGGTCGTCGCGGGCGCGCTCACCTTCGCGCTCGGAGCCTATGCCGTACTGGGAGAGCTGACCGTGGCGGCCGGCGCCGCCGTGGCCATGACGCTGCTGCTGGCGCTGCGCACCCAACTGCACGCCTGGGTCGCCTCGCTCCAATGGGGGGAGCTGCGCGCCGTCCTGATCCTTCTGGCCATGACCTTCCTGTTGCTGCCATTCCTGCCGCAGCAACCGGTCGATCCGTGGGGCGTGCTCAACCTGTTCGAAATCTGGCTGTTCGCCATCATGATCGCCGCCATCTCGTTCGGCGGCTATGTCGCGGTGCGGGTCTTCGGCGATCGGCTGGGCGTGCTGATGGCCGCCGCAGCCGGCGGCCTCGCCTCGTCGACCGCGGCCACGCTGTCGCTCGCCCGGCTTGGCAAGGACCATCCCGAGTCCGCCAAGCTTCTGTCGGCCGGAATTCTCATTGCCGGCCTGGTCATGGCGCTGCGCGTCGGCGTCGTCGCCGCACTGCTCAATCCGGCGCTGATCCTGCCGCTCGCCGGACCCATCGGCGGGCTGGCCCTCGTCCTTGCCGCCGCCGCCGCGTTCCTGCTGCTGATCGGCAACCGCGAAAGGCGTTCGCCCAAGCTCGAGATCACCAACCCGCTCGAAATCGGCACGGCGCTGAAGCTCGCCGCCTTCATCGCCATCGTCACCATGGCGGCCGAACTCGCTCGCCGGCTGATCGGCCCGACCGCCGTGCTTGCCGTGGCCGCCGTCTCAGGCATCGCCGACGTCGACGCGGTCACCGTGTCGATCGCCCGCCAGGCCGGCCATCTCGGCCTCGATATCGCAACCCTCGCGATCATCATCACGGTCGGAGTCAACACCGTTTCGAAGGCCGTCATCGCGACCGCTGCCGGTGGACGCATTATCGGCCTGCAGGTCGCCGCCGCCAGCGCCGCGGCGCTCGTCGCGGCGGGCCTCGGCTGGTTTTTCTTCCGCTGAGCAGTCCACCCGCTTGCCATCGCGCCCCCGGTCGCCCAAAAGGCTGCGGATGGTTACCTCGATGCACATCCCCCAGTTCATCTACAAGGTCGCGAGCCGCGAGATCTATGAGGCGTCGCTCGCTGCCGGCAGCTTCGTCGGCCAGCCGATCGATCTCAAGGACGGCTACATCCACTTCTCCACTGCGGCGCAACTCGGCGAAACCATCCGGCTCTATTTCGCCGGGCTCGGCGATCAGGTGCTGTTCCAGGTGCCCACAGCGCCGCTCGGTGAGGCGCTGAAGTGGGAAGCCTCGCGCGGCGGCGATTTGTTTCCGCATCTCTTCGCCACGCTGCCGATGTCTTCGGTTTCCGACATGGCGCGGCTCGACGTGCCCGCCGATGGCATCGCCCTGCTGCCGGATTGGGTCAAATGATCTTCTCGCGCCTTTCCCCGCTGCTGCGCATGCCGCTGGTCTCGGGCCTCACCCGCGATACGCTGTTGAAGATGGACCCCGAGATTGCGCACGGCGCCACCATCGCGGCGTTGCGGCTCGGCCTCGCGCCCGAGCAGGAGGGCGTCGATCCACCCGAACTGCATACGACGCTGTGCGGTCTCGACCTCAAGAACCCGGTCGGCATGGCGGCCGGTTTCGACAAGAATGCCGAGGTGCCCAAACCACTCGCGCGGATGGGGTTCGGCATGGTCGAGGTCGGCACCGTCACTCCGCGCCCGCAGCAGGGCAACCCCAAGCCGCGGCTGTTCCGGGTCAATCCGGCCGATGGCGTGATCAACCGCATGGGCTTCAACAACGAAGGCCATGATGCGGCGTTTGCCCGGCTGAAGGGCGCCCATGTCGGCGCCATCCTCGGGGTCAATATCGGGGCCAACAAGGATTCTGAGGATTTCGTCGCCGACTACGTCACCGGCGTCACCCGCTTCGCCGAGGTTGCCGACTACCTGACGGTCAACATCTCCTCGCCCAACACACCGGGGCTCAGGAACCTGCAGGCCGACGAGGCGCTGACCCGCCTGCTGGCTGCGGTGCTGAAGGCCCGCTCCAAGGCCTCGGTGCGCGTCCCGGTGCTGCTGAAGATCGCCCCCGATCTCGACGAGAAGGCGCTCGACGGCATCGCCAGGGTGGTACTCGCCACCGATCTCGACGGGCTGATCGTCTCCAACACCACGCTGAGTCGCGACCCGGTGCAGGGCATGGAGAATGCCACCGAAACCGGTGGTCTCTCGGGTAAGCCGCTGTTCAACCTCGCAACGCAGAAGCTGGCGCAGGTCCGCCAGCGGGTGGGCAAGCTCCCGATCATCGGGGTAGGGGGCATCCACTCGCCCGAGAGCGCCGTGGCCAAGTTCGAGGCCGGCGCCGACGCGATCCAGCTCTACTCGGCCCTGGTGTTCGGCGGGCTCGACATGCTCGACCGGCTGAAGCGCGGCCTGAGCGCCGCGGTGCGGACCAGGGGGCTGAAGTCGGTGTCGGAACTGACGGGCCTGACCACGGCGGAATGGGCGAGCGGCAAGGCTAGCCTCTAGCGTTCGAGCGTGGGGGTGGCCCCACGCACGAGGGCCGATCAGTCAGCTACTGAACAACCCTGCCTTCTTCCGCTCCAGCGCCCACCAGTAGAAGCCGGCGCGGCACAGGAAGAACAGGTGGATCGAGATCCATAGCCCAGTATTGCCGAACGCCCCCTGCAGCACCACGGCGGCGGCGAGGAACAGGGCAAGCGCCAGCACCATGCCGTTACGCATCACCGTGTTGAGCGTGATGCCGACCAGAATGCCGTCGAAGACGAAGGCCGGCATGCCGGTGAGCGAGGAGAGCGCCGCGACCCACAGGAACATCCGGGCATATTCGCGCACCGGCTCGCTGGTGGTCATGAAGTCGATCAGGTACCAGCCGCCGGCGAACCAGACCAGCGCCAGGCCCACGGCGATCAGCGTGCCCCAGCGGAATGCCAGGGTGTAGGCACGGTCGAAGGCCGGCCGCCAGTTGGCGCCGACCGCCTTGCCGCAGAGCTGCTCGGCCGCCTGGGCGATGCCATCGAGAAAAAAGCCAGAAATCATCAGGAAGTTGAGGAGGATGGCGTTGGCGGCGAGCGGCACCTCGCCCAGTCGCGAGCCTTGCGCGGCGAAATCGGCATAGGCGCCCATCAGGGCGATCGAACGGATCATCAGGTCGCGGCTGAGGCCGAACATCCGGCGGAGCGCATGGCCATGGAACAGCTCGTCCGGCACGATCAGCGCCGCTACCTTCCTGAACCCGCCGAAATGGCGGACCAGCAGCACGAGGCCGAGCAGGCACGCGGCCGCCTGGCCGATCACCGTGGCCAGCGCTGCACCATGCGGGCCCCAGCCAAAGCTCATCACGAACAGGATGGACAGCGGAATGTCGAGCCCGTGGATCAGCATCTGCAGCATCATGCCGGTCTTGGCCCGGGCCCGACCGTAGAACCAGCCGAGCAGCGCGTAGTTGATCAGTGAGAATGGCGCCGCCCAGATCCGCACTTCGAAATACTGCTTCAGCGCCTCGGCGACGCCTGCGGTCGGCGCCATCGCGAGGTTGGCCAGCGCCAGCAGCGGCAGTTGCAGCGCGATCATCAGCACGGCGGCGATCACCCCGATGCCGATCGCTCGCGCCACATGCAGAAGGCCGTCGCGCGGGTCGCGCGCCCCGATCGCCTGCGCCGTCAGCCCGGCTGTGCCGGTCCTGAGGAAATACGCCATCGAGAAGATGAAATCGAACACCAGCGCGCCCAGCACGACGCCGCCCAGCATCGCGGCATCGCCTTGCCGGCCGATCACGGTGATGTCGACCAGCCCGGCCAGCGGCTCGGTGATGAAGGCCACGGAAGCGGGCAGCGCAATGGCCCAGACGTCGCGCGAGCGCACGTCGAACGGATAGGTCGGTCGGGTCAAGTCAGTGCTCGGTGAGAAGGTCTATGGCGATATCGGCACGGCCGCGGGAGCGTTTCACCAGATCATAATTGGCGAGGTCGACGCGCTCGACATGCTGCCGGTTGCGCTCGGCGGTGAACAGGCCATGCTCGGCATGCCGGGCCAGCAGCCGCGCCTTCACTGTGTCGCGCGGCAGGTCGATGAACACCGCAAGGTCGAGCAGCGGTCGCACCTGCCACCATGGCGCATTGGCCAGCAGCAGATAGTTGCCCTCGACCACCAGCACCCGCGCGCCAGCCGGAACGATGAAGGCGTCGATCACCACGTCCTCGATCTCACGCGAATAGCCCGGGCCGCTCACCTGCAGCGTTGCCGCCTTCACCCCGGCGAGGAACTCGGCGAACGCCGCGCCTTCGAAAGTGTGCGGCGCGCCCTTGTCCTTAACGGTGCCGAGGCTCTCGAGCTTGGCGTGCCGCATGTGGAAGCCGTCCATCGGCACATAAGCGGCGAGGTCAGGGGTTGTCGCGTTCAGCGCCTCCACCAGCTTCACCGCCAGCGTCGATTTGCCGACCCCTGGCCCGCCGGCGAGCCCGATGGCGATGCGCCCGTCGTAGGTGGTCAGCATGTGCTGCACCCGCTCGATCAGCAGCGCCAGCGCCGCCTCCGGCCTCAGCTGCAACACCTGCTGTTCGTTGTCGTTCATCGGGGCCCTCCGGCGAATGGCGTAGCGGATTCCGAGCCCGTGGCCCACCCCCCTCCCGGCCTCCCCCACAAGGGGGGAGGTGAAGAGGCGATTGTGGCTCGATAGCGCCAAGAGCACCAAAGCGGCACCTCCCCCTTGTGGGGGGAGGATGGGAAGGGGGTGGCCACACACGCTGATGCAAGTGCTCTTGCCCCTTCCACCGCCTCCCCCCATACTAGGCACAAACCGGGAACACCCCTTGCCCCTCCGCTCAGAGATCACCGACTGGTTCGCCGGCAAGGGCTGGGCGCCGCGTGCGCATCAGCTGGCGGTGCTTGAAGCGACCGAAGCCGGGGACTCGGCGCTGCTGATCGCCCCGACCGGCGCCGGCAAGACGCTGGCCGGGTTCCTGCCCACCATCAACGACCTGATCGAAAACCCGCGGCCCGGGCTGCACACGCTCTATCTCTCCCCGCTCAAGGCGCTGGCGGTCGACGTGCAGCGCAACCTGATGACGCCGATCAGCGAGATGGGCCTTGGCATCCGGGTCGAGGCTCGCACCGGCGATACCCCGTCGCACCGGCGGCAGCGGCAGCGCTACGACCCGCCGCAGATCCTGCTGACCACGCCCGAGCAGCTGGCGCTGCTGCTGAGCCACCCGGATGCGAACAAACTGTTCGCTTCGCTCCGGCGCGTCGTGCTCGACGAGTTGCACGCCATGGTCACCAACAAGCGCGGCGAGCTGATGTCGCTCGGTGTCGCGCGGCTCGGCTCCATCGCGCCACAGCTCAGGATCACCGCGCTCAGCGCCACCGTCGCCCGCCCTGACCTGTTGCGAGACTGGATCGCGAGCCCCGTGCCGGGCGCCGAAGCGCGGCTGCTGATGGGGCAGGGCGGAGCGAAGCCGCATATCGAAATTCTGAAGTCTGAGCAGGTGATTCCCTGGGCCGGACACTCCTCGCTCTACGCCATCCCCGACCTCTACCGCACCATCAAGGAGCACAAGACGACGCTCTTGTTCGTCAACACGCGCAGCCAGGCCGAGATGCTGTTCCAGGAACTGTGGCAGGCCAACGAGGACATGCTGCCCATCGCCATGCATCACGGCTCGCTGGCGGTGGAGCAGCGGCGCAAGGTCGAAGCGGCTATGTCGGAGGGCCGGCTGCGCGCGGTGGTTTGCACCTCGACGCTCGACCTGGGCATCGACTGGGGCGATGTCGATCTCGTGGTGCAGGTCGGCGCCCCCAAGGGTGCGAGCCGCATGCTGCAGCGCATCGGCCGCGCCAATCACCGGCTCGATGAGCCGTCGAAGGCGCTGTTCGTCCCCTCCAACCGCTTCGAGGTGCTGGAATGCGAGGCGGCGCTGGAGGCGGTAGAGCATGGCTCGCAGGACAGTGAGGATCCGGTGTCGGGCGGGCTCGACGTGCTGGCCCAGCACATTCTCGGCAGTGCCTGCGCCGATGCCTTCGATCCGGTTTTGCTGCACGCCGAAATCCGCCGGGCCTGGCCCTATCGCGATCTCAGCTGGGAGCAGTTCGAGCGCACCGTCGATTTCGTCGCCACCGGCGGCTATGCGCTGCGCGCCTACGAGCGCTACGCCAAGCTCAGGCCAACCGGCGACGGCAAGTTCCGTATTTCCAACCCACAGGTGGCGCAGCAATATCGGCTCAATATCGGCACCATCGTCGAGGAGCCGATGGTGAAGGTGCGGCTGGTGAAGGGGCGCGGCTTCACCAAGGGCGCCACCACCGGCCCGATCGGCCGCTTCGGCCTGGTGCTGGGCGAGATGGAGGAATACTTCTTCACCACGCTCACCAAGGGCGACACTTTCCTCTTCGGCTCCGAGATCGTCGCCTATGAGGGGATGTTCGAGAGCGAGGCCTATGTCTCGCGCTCGCAGGGCAAGGACCCGAAAATCCCCTCCTACATGGGCGGCAAGTTCCCGCTCTCCACTTTCCTCGCCGATGGGGTGCGCAAGCTCCTCGCCCACCCGGACGAGTGGCACCTGTTGCCCGACCAGGTGAGCGACTGGCTGCGCCTGCAGCAGGAGGCCTCGATCCTGCCCGCGCAAGACTCGCTGCTGGTCGAGACCTTTCCGCGCGGCGCGCAGAACTATCTCGTCTGCTATCCGTTCGAGGGCCGGCTGGCACACCAGACGCTGGGGATGCTGTTGACCCGCCGGCTGGAGCGGGCCCGTGCCCGCCCGCTCGGTTTCGTCGCTTCCGACTACTCGCTCGCGGTGTGGGGCCTGGGTGATTTCTCGGCGTTGATCCGCACCAACCGGCTGTCGCTCGACGACCTGTTCGACGAGGACATGCTGGGCGACGACCTCGAAGCCTGGCTCGATGAGAGCCAGCTGATGCGCCGCACCTTCCGCAACTGCGCCATCATCGCCGGGCTGATCGAGCGCCGGCATCCGGGCCAGAAGGAGAAGACCGGCCGGCAGATCACCGTCTCCTCCGATATCATCTACGATGTGCTCTACCAGCACGAGCCCGACCACATCCTGATCCAGGCCACCCGCCGCGACGCGGCGCGTGGGCTGCTCGATATCGAGCGGCTCGGCCACATGCTTGCCCGCATCAAGCGTCACATCGTGCACAAGCCGCTCGACCGAATCTCGCCATTGGCGGTACCGGTATTGCTCGATATCGGAAAGGTTCCGGTGGTCGGCGAGGCCCGCGAAAGCACCATGGCCGAAGCCGCCGAGGAACTGATCGCCGAGGCCATGGGCGTCAGCCCCGCGTCAAGCGAGATGAGGAAACGGGCGAATTGACTTCAGCCTGGGCAGCGCGCACTGCCCCGATCGACGACAAGGGCGACCCCGTGTACCTGCAGTTCGCCGGTCACAGCTTCGAGCCGCTCCCCTCGGGCGCCCTGTGGTGGGCCGCCGAGGGCGTGTTGCTGGTCGCCGACCTGCACCTCGAAAAGCTCTCGTCCTTCGCCCGACGCGGCAGCCTGCTGCCACCCTACGATACCGGACTGACGCTCCGCCGCCTCGAGGCGGACCTCACCACAACCGGCGCCACCGAAGTCATTGCGCTGGGCGACAGTTTTCACCGCGACGAGGGCACTTCGACGCTGCAGCCGGCCGACCGGTTGCGGCTTGCTACCCTAATGGGCAAGGCCCGCTGGACCTGGATTTCGGGCAACCACGATCCCGCCCCGCACAGCCTCGGCGGCGCTTGTGTCACCGGCCTCAGCCGCGCCGGTCTGACGCTGACGCACGAACCCGGGGCGGGGCAGGGCGTCATCGCCGGCCACCTCCACCCCGCTGCCCATGTGGCGATGAACGGCCGCTCGGTTCGGCGCCCGTGCTTCGTCCACGATGGCCGGCTGATGGTGCTCCCCGCCTATGGCTCCGCCACCGGCAGCCTCAATATCCTCAGTCCGGCATTCGTTGGTCTGCTGCATTGGCCGACGCTGGAGGTGGCGATGATCGGGCGGGGGCGGGTGTACCCGGTGAGCCCCAAGCGGCTGGTGCCCGGCTACGACTGGTAGCCGCTTGGCGACCTCGGTAAGCCGCTTGGCGACCTCTGGCCGTATCGACCCGACCAGCATTTTGGAGAACTGTTATCCGGCGGTGGGCCGTCCCCCCGGGCGCTTGACTGCGCCCGCAGTTATGGAGACCAACCATGCTGCATATCGCGAACGCGCGACTTCCGGTCCTTATCCTCGGCATCACCTTCGTCCTGTCATTTGGCGCCTCGGCCATCGCCGAGAGCCGGGTGGTCTTCCAAGCCAGCAAGGACGACGTCAAGAAAGCCTGCGACAACATCGAGGGCGGTGGCGGCGTTCCGGTGAAGGGCGAAGGCGGCACCGGCTATGGCTGCTACAACACCAATAACGGCGTTCTGGTCGCCTGCTCCGACGGCGGCACCTGCACCGGCTACCTGCCCAAGGGCGCTCCGCGCAAGAAGGCCCTGGGCAATGTGCTGAACTTCGGTGCTGGGTTTGGCTCCGCGCCCGAGGCGAAAAGCTCGGAAGGCGCCGGCGGCGACGGCAGCGGGGGTGGTGGTGCCGGTGGCGAGGTGCCCTGTGGCGGCCCCGACGGCTGCATCCAGTAGCTCGGCGCGCCGAAATAAACTGCTGTCTTGCTCTTGATCGGCATGTAACACACCACCCACGTGTCAGCCTCACACAGGATGGGACGCCTGACATGCATGGGATCGTGAAACTTGCCACCGCTTCGGCGGCTTTACTGTTGCTCGTTGCGCCGGCCCTTGCCGAGACGCGCACTATCGAGCTGCCGGCCTTTAGCGCGCTTGATGTTTCCTCGGGCATCGATGCCGTTGTCAGCATCGGGGCGACGCAGTCGATCACCGCCGAAGCCAAGGACAAGCGATTGCTCGACGACCTGCAGCTCAAGGTCGATGGCAACACGCTGAAGGCCTATTACGACTGGAGCTTCTTCGACATCTTCACGTTCGGCAACCGCGACCAGATCAAGCTGACCATCACCGTGCCGGCGCTCGACAAGATCGAAGCCAGTGCCGGCTCCGACGTCGTCGCCACCGGGGTCTCCGGCGATGCGCTGGAGTTCGGGGCCTCGAGCGGCGCCGACCTGTCGCTCAGCGGCGTGGTGGGCAAATCCATCGACCTCGATGCCTCCTCCGGCGCCGGACTCAAGATCGAGGGCACCTGCGAGACGGGAAAGGCCAACGCCTCGTCCGGCTCGGATCTCGATGCCGAAGATCTGCTCTGCGCCACCATGGATGCCAACGCCTCCAGTGGTTCGGACCTCGAGGTCTATGCCTCGAAGTCGATCAAGGCGAACGCCTCGTCGGGCTCCGACCTCAGCATCTACGGCAACCCGGCCGAGGTGGACCAGGAATCGAGCAGCGGCAGCGACATCAAGATCGAGAATTAGGCTTGGGCACAACCTGGGCTTGGCTAAGCCCACCGGGGGTCATCCCCGCGAAAGCGGGGAACTCCGTTTGCGATCGTGCGGCAGGCACAAAAACAGAGGTTCCCGCTTTCGCGGGAATGACCCGGTGGGTGGGGCACGACCCTAACTTTGCGCGTATGCGCGCAGGTGGGGATGACACCGGCACGGGCGGGGAGGTCTCGCCCTAGCGCTTGAACACCACGCCGCCGAGCCAGCCGGTAAACAGCGCCAGCGCCACACAGACGAGGCCGTAGAGCAGGGGCTGCGTGCGCGCCGATTGGCCGAGGAAGCGCTCGAAGCCGATCTTGCGGACCGAGAAGCCGTCGGATTTCTCGGCGATCACCTTGCCGTCCTTGATCAGGTAGGTATGCGCCAGATAGGGCCCCGGCGGAGCATCCGAGGGCAGCACGACCTGCGCGAAGTAGAAGGTGTCCGACCGGAACACCACGCCGTTCTCGTTGAGCTTGAACATGCCCTTCTGCTGCATCAGCCGGGTGAGTTCCCCGCCGAACACCGTGGCGTCCCACCAACCGGCCTTGGCGGTGTAGCGCGCCTGGTTCTCGAGCGGGATTTCCTTTTCCGCCAAGGTGATCGGGTCGGTGATGTTGCTCAGCGGCGCATCGCTCAGCACCTGGTAGAACGAGGGGAAGCGCTCGAACTCGGCTTGCGAGGTATTGAGCCAGATGCCGAATTGGTTGGTTTTGCGCCGCGCCACCCGGTTCTGCAGCGGCCCGGTTACCGTGATGATCACGTGGTAGGGCCCCTCGACGAAGCGCTGCTCGGCGCCCACCTCCGGTTCGATCGATCCAAACAGCGTCAGCGTCTGGCCGGCAAAGCTCGAAGTGATCGACACCTCGTCCTGGCTCACCTGCGTCACCAGCCGCTCGGCAAGGGCCGGCGAGGCGGCGACAACCAGCGCCAGCGCGAGCAGCAGCCGGCGCATCAGATCACCCCCGACGCGCCGATCACGGCGGTCGAATAGACGTCGCCCGGCGTCAGCACCAGGCTGATGCCGAAGCGGATGGCGACGGCAAGAACGAGGATGGCGAGCAGCGCGCGCAGTTGTTCGCCGCGCAGGTACTTGCCGGCCGAGGCGCCGAACTGCGCCCCCACCGTGCCGCCCACCATCAGGCAGAAGGCGAGCAGGATATCGACGCTCTGGCTGGAGACGGCGTGGAGGATGGTGGTGGCCGCCATCATAGCCACCACCTGTAAGAGCGAGGTGCCGATCACCATGTTGCCGGGCATCCTGAGGATGTAGACCAGCGCCGGCACCAGGATGAAGCCGCCGCCGATGCCCAACAGCGACCCGACGAAGCCGATGGCAACGCCCAGCGCCAGCACCGGGATCACCGAGATGTAGAGCCGCGATTTCTTGAACCGCACGCGCCAGGGCAGGCCGTGGAACCAGTTGTGCTGGTTGGGCAGCTTCTCGCGCACGACGATGCCGGCGCGGCGCTTCATGATGGCGCGCGCCGCCTCGACCAGCATCAGCGTGCCGACGAAACCGAGGAGGATCAAGAAGCCGAGCGAGATGACGAGATCGAGCTGGCCGGCGGCGCGCAGCACCTGGAAGGTCGCGACGCCGCCGAACGCCCCGAGCACACCCGACAGCACCAGGTACAGTGCCATGTGCAGGTCGATCTGCCCGCGCCGGTAGTAACTCAATGCGCCGGAGGTGGAAGCCGCCACCACCTGGCCGGTCACCGAGGCCACCGCGACCGAGGAAGGGACGCCCGAAAAGATCAGCAGTGGGGTCAACAGGAACCCGCCGCCCACCCCGAACAGCCCCGACAGGAACCCGACCGCACCCCCGATCCCCACGAGGAAGAACAGGTTCATCGAAAGCTCGGCGATCGGCAGATAGACCTGCACGTGGGGCGTCCAATAGCACTAGGGCATTCCCGAGGCTCTAGCGTGAGGCCGCGACGGAAATGCGACGGTTTTTCGCGAAATGCCACCGAGCATTAGCAGCAAAATACAAAGGCTAGGTTAGCCTACCGGGTGGGTCGGGAATATGGGACTTAGGCCGTTCCACCTCCCGACCAACTCATTCCAGCCGCTTGCGGAACTTCATATCGGCGCGGTGCTGCTTGTTGCGCTTGATCCGAACCTTGCGGCTTTCGGCTTGTGCCTTGGGGTCTTCCTTGCCGGTATGGAAGTTCAGCTCGCGCTGCAGCTTGCCGTAAGCCCGCCAGCGCGCCGCATCGAGCGCGCCGGTTTCCAGCGCCGCGGCGATAGCGCAGCCGGGCTCGCCGTCATGGCCGCAGTCCCGGAAGCGGCATCGCGCGGCGAGCGCCTCGATATCGGCAAAGGCGGTGGACATGCCATCGCCAGCCTCCCACAGCCCGAGCTCGCGCATGCCGGGCGTATCGAGGATCAGTGCCCCGCTGGGCAGCAGCACGAGTTCGCGATGCGAGGTGGTGTGCCGGCCCCGCGCGTCGTCCTCGCGGATGGCCTGGGTGGCCATTTGCTCCCGGCCGGCCAGCGCGTTGACCAGCGTTGATTTGCCAACGCCCGAACTGCCAAGCAACACGGCCGTCTGTCCGGGCCTGAGATAGGCCCGCAAGGCGTCGAGCCCGGCCCCCGTCACCGCCGAGACGGCCAGCACCGGCACGCCCATCGCCACCGCTTCGATTTCGCTGAGGCGGGCCTCGGCGTCGCTGCACATATCGGCCTTGGTCAGGACGACAACCGGGTCGGCTCCGCTCTCCCATGCCGTAGCGAGATAGCGCTCGATCCGGCGCGCATTGAGATCGGCGTTCATCGAGGCGGCGAGCAGTGCGACATCGACATTGACGGCGACAAGCTGAGCGCGCGCCGCACCCGGGCCGCTAGCCCGGCGCATGAACGTACTGCTGCGGGGCAGCACATGCTGGATGCTGGCGCTGCGCTCGGCCGGCCGCGCCTGGACCGCAACCCAGTCGCCGGTGACCGGAAGCGCTCCGTCCTCGGCGTCATGGGCGAGCTTGCCGGCCAGCGTGGCCGTCAGCTCGCCGATTTCGGTGACGATGTCATAGAGCCCGCGCTGCTGCACGATGACCCGCGCCGGGATCAGACCCGCGGCCGCATGGGGGGTAAATTGCTGCTTGAGCGCATCGCTCCAGCCGTATTGTTCGAGCAAGATGGAATTCCTTGGATCAGGGCCATGAAGGCGCCAGCCGGAATCCCGTGTGTGCGGAAGTTACGCGGCAGCGCGACGGAAGGCGGTTCTCACAATGTCTGTCATCGGAACGCCTCCTCTGTTGCGCGGGCGAGGGGAAGCTAGCCCTCACCCGGGCGCCTGTCAACGCGATCGCGGCGCGCCGGACGCAGGGATTGCCGGAACGCCAGCGGGCTTTGCTTCGTCCATCGCTTGAAGCGCTGGCTGAAATAGAACTGGCTGTCGAACCCCACGGTTTCGGCGATCTGCATCACCGAGAAGCCGGTGCGGGCCAACAGCTCAGTGGCGCGCTGCATCCGGCGCATCTCGAGGTAGCGCTGCACGCTCTGGCCGGTCTCTTCAGTGAACAGATGCGCGAGCCGCGAGCTCGAGAGGCCGACGGCGCCGGCGACATCGTCGAGCAGAACCTTGCTGGCGAGGTTGCCGTCGAGGTAGTCCATCGCGCGGCGCACGCGCGCATCGTAATGCGACGTGGCAGCGAGCGGGTTCATCAGATCGCATTCCAGCAGCAGACCCTCGAGCGCATGCATGGCAAAAGCCTCCCGCTGTCTGAGGTCGCCATGCAGCAACCGGTGCACCTCGTGGAAGCGCTCCGCGGCGTTCGGGGGGGCGGGCCGCAGCAGCAAGAGGCCGGGTGCGATGGCCGGCCAATCGAGCCATTCCAGCCAATGGGCGCGCGGATGGAAGTGCACCCAGAGCAGCTCCCAGCCGGTTGCAGACGCGGCAACCGCATAATCGTGCAGGGTCCCCGGCCGGATCAGCACCCAGTCGCCGGGGCTGGAGATGAGGTCTCCGCCTGCGTGGCCGAACCGGCCGGCGCCGGCGATCGTCAAGATCAGCAGCCAGTCCCCGACGCCATCAGGTCGATACACCCGGTAGCCGGATGTTTCGTGGAAGTGCCCGGTCAGCAGACGGAGGACAGGGGCATGTGCGAGCGCTTGAGCTTGGGCCATAGCAGAATATTACATGCGGTCGACGGAATGTTCCATGTTGCTTGCGGCTTCACCGGCTTAGCTTGCTGGCAATAGGAGGAACCCAATGGCACTGTCGACCGAGCAGAGGCAGCAGTTCGAGCGTGACGGCTTTCTGGCGCTGCGCGGCCTGTTCAGCCGCGATGAAATCGACGAGATCCGCGAGACCTTCATGACGCTGGCCAAGGATGGGCCGGTGCCGGGTTTGTCCGATGTGCCCAAGGCGCGTGCCGGGGCGCCGGCCGCCTCGAGCGATCCCCTCTCGCGCTATCCCAGGATGATGCATCCGCACAAGCACCTGGACAAGTCGGTTGGCCCGCTCGCCTTGCGCTACATGCGCGACCCGCGGCTCCGGCCGATCCTTGCCGAACTGTTCGGCGAGGATCCCTTCGCCTGCCAGTCGATGTTCTACTTCAAGCCGCCGGGCGCCCGTGGTCAGGATCTGCACCAGGACAATTTCTACCTCCGGGTGAAGCCGGGCACCTGCATGGCCGCCTGGGTCGCCGTGGATGATGCCGATGCCGGCAATGGCGGCATGATGTGCGTGCCCCAGACCGCCGGCCTCGACATTGCCTGCCCCGAAAAGGCCGACCCGACGCTGTTCTTTACAACGGAGCATGTCGAGCCGCCGCCGGGCCTCGAGCCGCAGATGATGGAGCTGAAGGCTGGCGACGTGCTGTTCTTCAATGGCAGCGTTATCCATGGATCGACGCCGAACACCAGCACCGATCGTTTCCGTCGCTCGCTGATCTTCCACTATGTGCCGGCCAGCACCATCGAGATGAGCCACTACTACGAAGCCCTGAGCTTCGACGGCGAGAAGCAGGACATTGCCGTCAATATGGATGGCGGCCCTTGCGGCACCACACAGGATCTCCCCACTGGACCGCACTGAAAGTCGAGGGGCTCAGGCCCGCGCGGCGCCGAAGCGGTCGCGGTAGGCGCTGGCGGAGAGGCCGGTCACTTTCTGGAACACCCGCCGAAAGGCAGAAGGATCCTTGTAGCCGACGTTCCAGGCGATCCGCTCCACTGTGTCGCGGCTGAACTCCAGCCGCTCACGCGCCAGTGCAATCCGCAGCGCTTGCACATACTCGGTCGGCCTGAGGCCGGTGGCCTTCTGGAAGCGGCGAAGGAAGGTGCGGGTCTCGAGCCCGGCTCGTTCGGCCAGGTCGGGGACGTTGATCTCCTCGCTGCGATGCGCCTGCAGCCAGTGCTGCACCTTCAGCACCGCGTCGTCGCCATGCGACAGGCGCGGCGCAAAGGTCGAGTAGTGGCGCTGCTCGCGCCCCGCCGGGTCGACCAGCAGGAACTTTGCCGTATCGGCCATCACCGTTGGGCCCAGCACGCGGTGGACGAGGCGGATCCCCAGATCGGTCCAGGCCAGCATGCCGCCGGCAGTGATGATGTCGCCATCCTCGACGATGATGTCGCCGGCAGTGACCTCCACATCCGGAAACGCCGCCCCGAAGGCATCGGCATAAAGCCAGTGCGTCGTCGCCCGTCGTCCCGACAGCAGTCCTGTATGCCCGAGCATGAAAGCGCCGCCGCAAATCGAGGCAATGGTTGCGCCGCTGTCGTGCCGCTGTCGCAGCCAGCCGCCGAAGTCTGCCGCTTCCTCGGCGGTCAGCGGATCGGCCAACCGACCAGGGATGACGATGTATTCGGGCTGCCCGGGCAGCCCGGGATCGCTGTCATAGCTGCGTTCGAAGCCGGCCTCGCCCACCCGCCAGTGGCTGGTGCGGATGCGATCGGCACCGCCATGCTGGCGTGCATAGTCGTTGGCGACCTGGAACGCGTCGGTGAGCCCGTGCACCGATGCCATGGCGCAGCCGGGGTAGAGCAGGAGGCCGATTTCAGTGTGTCTCAACGCGTCCATCGTCTTTGTCACTTCTGGCCCCGACTATGTCAGTTGCGGCAATCGTCGCCGGTCAAGCTCAAGCTTAGGGTCATCACATCGCGGCGGACAAGGGTTCGCCCAACCAAGGAGAGACCCAAAATGACCAAGACCATCGTTCTGATCCACGGCGCCTGGCTCAACAGCCTCAGCTGGGAAAACGTCAAGGCCCGTTACGAAGCCAAGGGCTACACCGTGCTCACCCCCGACTGGCCGTTCGATGATCGCGCCCCCTCGGCGCTGCGGGCCAACCCGGCCCCGGAACTGGCAAAGATCGGCCAGCGCGAGATCGTCGACCACTTCGACAGGATCATCCGCGCCCTGCCGGAACAGCCGATCCTGATCGGCCACTCGTTCGGCGGCGTCATCGTTCAGCAGCTCTTGGCCCGCGGGCTCGGTGTCTCCGGCGCGGCGATCAACCCCGCTCCCACTCCCGGTGTGCCGCTTGGACCCCAGGCCATCGTCTCGGCCCTGCCGGTGCTCGGGGATCTCTTCTCGTGGAAGAAGGCCAAGACCATGTCGCTGAAGTTCTTCTCGACGCGTTTTGCCCAGACCGAACCCAATCCGGCAGCCAAGTATGACCGCTACGTCATCCCCACTGCCGGCAAGGTCTACTGGGATGGGGTGATCAACCCGATGCTGATCGACTGGGCCGGGCAGAACCGCGCACCGCTGCTGCTCATCGGCGGCGGCAAGGACCTGATCGCCGACGCCTCGATGACCGACGCCATCTACCGCCAGCAGAAGAAGGCCAGCACGGTGACCGAGCTGAAGATCTTCGATGATCGTTCGCACTGGACGCTGATGGACAAGGGCTGGGAAGCTGTCGCCGATCTGGCGCTCAACTGGGCCGTCGAACACGCCACCGACAAGCGCCCCGCCTTGCGGCTGGCGGCCTGAATGGCCAAGCCTGCCGGTCCCGACGACAAGGCAGTCGGGACCGGTTGCCGAACCGCACAAAGTCCGCTTCCGACCACGGAGCGGACTTTCCGCATTGACTGTCCACGCAACGTCCTCAGAATGATTGCGGCGCGGTCAACCCTTACAAATTGCCACCGGACAGTGCACCATCAGAATCAACGGATGAAGGTGACCATGCGAGGCCGATTACTAGCGTCGTTTGTCTTCGTTCTGGGGGGGGCTGCCGTCGGTAGCGACAGTTGCCTGCGATCTCGTGCCCCCGAGCCGAGAGCCCACGATCGCCGAGCAAGTTGCCGGGCTTAAGGTGATCTTTGGCGGCACGGTTATTGGGTATGTCACAGGCGACGGCGCCAGACGTGTCGGCCCGCTGCCTTCGCAATGCCGTGACGATGCCGGCTACCTTCGGTACGATGAGTCGCTCGCGCCTAAATGCACCGACTACCTCGATACCAGGGCGGCGCTGTTTCGCGTGGATGTCTCCATCGTTGGTCCCGCTGCAGGCGAGGCGATCACGTACGCAATGCACTGGGGCGATGGCGACTGCGACATCGACTTCCGGATCGGCGAAAAGTGGCTGGTAGCGGGCAACGGGTTTACCCAGGAACTGCGGGCCCCCATCCGCGATAATGAAGTCGCTCTACTGCGGCGGTTGGCGTCTCATCCCCCGTTCGATTTCGATCAGCTCTATCGCTGAAGGATACGGCGTTTCTCTAAAAGGCATCGGAGTGCGCTGCACAGAAGCGGGCTGTGCTCGGCAGCCAGTCTAGCTAAACCGGCTGGCTCCCCAGCACCGCCAGCAGCCGCGGGTTGATTTCGCCGCTTTCGCTCATCCCGGTCGAGCGCTCGAAACTCTTGATCGCTTCGGCGGTCTTGGGGCCGGTCATGCCGTCGGGGGTGCCGATGTCGAAGCCAAGCTGGCGGAGCGCCATCTGCACGCCCTTCACCACCTTGATGTTGGTGATCGGAACGCCCGGGTCGAACGTGTCGCTCCAGGTGCCGATCGGCGCGAAGTTGGCGACGAAATCGATGGGTTGCGGCTGGAAGGCTGCAACCTCTGCCGTCACCCTCTGCACCGTCGCCGCATCGAGCGAGGCGGCGATATCGTCGCGCGACTTGGCCGCATCCTTGTCGCCCTTGCTGGCCGCGAGGCTGAACCACTTGAACGAGGCGGCGAGGTCCTGCTTCACCCCCAGTCCGCGGGCGTACAGCATGCCGAGGTTGAACTGGCTGTCCTTCATGCCGCGGCTTGCCGCTTCCTCGAACCACTTGGCGGCCGCGTCGAACTGCTGCGTGCCAAGCCCGCCGCCGGCATAGAGCGCGGCAAGGTTGTGCATCGCCATGCGGTTACCCGCCTCGGCGGCCTGCTGATACCAGAGGCGGGCCTGGGCGATATCCTTCTCCACGCCGCGGCCGTTCTCGTAGAGGTTGCCGAGCCGGTACTGCGCCGGGGCAAAGCCCTGGCCGGCGGCGCGCTCGTACCACATCGCCGCGGCCTTGAGGTCCTCCGGCACGGCGCGGCCTTCGGTGTAGATCGCCGCGACTTCGAATTGCGCCCGCGCATCGCCATTGGCGGCAGCAGCCAGCAGCGGCTCAGGGCCGACCGAAGCCGGTGGGCGGTCGACCTTGACCGGGCTCTCCATCGCGTCGACCAGCGGCTCGATCTTGTCGCTCAGGCTGGCAACCCCGGCGGGCGCCTTCGCCTCGCCTCCGGCCGGCGCCTTCTCGGCCACGGCGGTCGCGGCTTCGAACGCCTGCGGCATCTTCGGCGCTTCGGCGGAGGCGACGAATTTCTGCGGCGCGGCGCCGCCGATCGAGGCGGTGGTCAGCTTGTCGAGCGTCGGGATCACCCGCGGCGTCGCCTTGCCGGGTTGCGCCGAGAAACCCTGCTGGGCCAGCGGCACCGGGGTGAGGGCCGCATCGCCGACATCCTGCGCCGCCTCGGTGGTCGGCGCCGGCGTTTCGGCTTCGGACGATTTCATCCGCTGGTTGATCAGGTTGATGGTGAGAACGGCGAGCGCCACGACGCTGGCTGCGAGCAGGATCGGCTGCTTGTGGCGGAGCAGGAAGCTCTGCCTGGGCTTGGCGTCGTCTGCCGCGGGGCTGGTTTCTTCGGCGCCGAGCGCCACGTGGCTCGGCTCCGGGGCGACCGGCAGCACGCGCGCGGCCGGCTCATCCGGCTGCCACTGGCTTGCCGGTTCTTTGTCACCCGCCAGTTGGCGCGGCGCCTTGGCCTTGAACAATCCGGCGAACGGCAGACCGCCTTTGGCAGTCTCGTCGCCGACCGGCTTTGCCTCCTTGGCCTTGGCGAGCTTTCCCGCCTTCACCGGCTTGCTCTTTTCCGCGGCCGGCTTGGTCGGCATCGTCACTGCCGGAGCGACAGCGGGCGCCTCGGTGTGGCTCGCCTGGAAGCGGGCGAAAGCCTTGCCGATCAGTGAGCCGCCAGCGGCGGAAACCGGTTCGGCCTTGCCGGCTGCTGCCTGGCGGGCAGCGCGACGATGCGCCTCGATGAAGGTGTTGCGGTTGGGCATCGGCGGCTCTTCGGCCACTAGCGCAGCCGGACGCAGCTCGGCCTTCGGGCTGGCGACGAACACCTCCTCGGCCGGCAGGTCGAGGCTGGATTTCGGCTGCGGCGGACGCTCGGCGAGGCTCGGGTCGAACGCCGGTTTTTCGGGTTCGTCTATCAGGTCGAGCGAGGGCACCGGCGCCGGCGGCAGTTCGGAGATCGGCTCGACCGGGCGCTTGCGCGGCCCATTCTTTACTTCGAGCGCCGTGCGCAGCGGGTTGGGGTCGTCGCCGAACGGCCTGTCGAGCAGCGGCGCATCGACGCTTGGGTCGCTCGGCATGCTGTCACCGAGGTCGACGCGCTGCGGGCGCGACGGCAGCTCGTCTTCGAACGACAGGTTGTCGAGCAGCGGCGCGATCGGGTTGACCGGTTCGCTGACCACCGCCGCGGGCGCCACCGCCAGCGGCTTGCTCTCCGGTTTCGCCATCTTAAGCTGGGGCGCCGGTGTCTCGGGGAGCTTGGCGAAACTTGCCGGAGCCGCAGCAGCCGGAGCAGGGGCTTTGGCCTCCAGCGAGCTCTCGAGCCGCTTCAGCCGCTCGTTCACTTCACGGATTGTGGCGTCGAGCGCGACGGTTTCGGCGGCCGGCTTCTCCTTGGCGGCCGCCTTCATCGCCTGGCTGACGCGCTTTTCGATCTCGGCATAGCCGGCCTCGTCGAGCCCGGTCTTGGTCGGCTGGTCGAGCTGCCGCATCGCGTCCGAGGTGCGCGCTGCCACCAGATCGGCGAGCTGGTCAAAGTCCGGCGCCTCTGCCGCGGCCGGCGCCGCATAGAGTTTCGCCAGCCCGGTGAGCTGCTCGCCGGTCTGGTCCATGCGCGCCACCAACTGGCGCACCTGCGCTTCGAGCTGGCTGATGCTGACCTCGGACGAGCGGTCGTCGACCTTGTCGCTCAACACTTCGAGCTGCTGTTCCAGCGCCGCGAAGCGCGGCTCCAGCGCCCCGAGCACAGTGTTGCGCAGCGCCTCCATATCGAGCTTGAGCTCGCCGACTTCGGCGTTACGCCCCTCGATATCGGAGATCCTGACGTTCAGCGCATCGATCAGCTCGATCAGTCCCTGCGGCTGCTGCGGCGATTTCATCGCCTGCGCCACGCGCCCCAGTTCCTCGGTGATCTTTTCGAGTTCGGCCGGTGGCATCGCCATGGTCCGCTCGATCGCATCGACCCGGTCGTAGATATTGCGGACGCCATCCTCGATGGCGCCCATCGCCTCCTTGAGGCCGTCTTTCGGGCTGTCGACCCGATTGGCATACTGCACCTGCAGGTCGGCGAGCCGGCCCACCGTGGCGCTGACGTCGTCGAGCCGCGCCGTCATGCCGCTCATGTCGGAGCGGTCGGCATAGTGCTTCTGCAGTTCGGCGAGCTTGCCGACCGTCAGCGACACGTCGTCGAGCCGCTGGTTCAGCGCCGTCATGTCGACCTTGGGGCCATCGGCGATGAGCTTGGCGAGCCCGGCGATGTGGCCCTCGAGCCGCTTCACCTGCCCGGTTTCGCCCACCGCGCCGGCCAGCAGCTCCACCACATGGCTGAGCTGGCCGACCTGGTCGGCGATCTCGCGCACATTGGCGGTCTGGCCCTTGGCCTGCACCCGAAGCTCGCCCTCGAGCCGCTCGAGGCGGGTGGAGATACCACCCACGGCTTCCGCCAGTTCGTCGAACTGCGGCGCACCCTGCGGCGGCAACTGCTGGTGCGGCAGTTGCGGGGCCGGGGCGACCGGCGCACCGAAATGGCGCGAACGAATCTGCTGGATCGCCGATTCGAGCGTGTCGCGCGGGTTGGTCGGCGCCGCCGGTTCGTCGCGGTCGGAGAACTTGTCGATGGCCCGCTGTACCGAGCGCAGCGCCTCGCGATGGCGCGTGTCGGGTTCGGCCTCGGTCACCTGGTGTCGCAGGTCCCGCATCCGTTCGGCGAGGCCCTGGTAAGACGGCTCGGGCCTTGCCGTGCGGGCGACTTGCGTCTCGACCTGGTCCAGGAGCGCCACCAGTTCGCCGCGCAGCTCCTGCCATTCACCGGAACCCGGCTGGCCGTAGTCTTGCGTCTGGAACGTGGAAGTCGCGCGGGCCATCGGTCGATCCCAAGCACCTGAAACGGAACACCTCAGACCCAGTTCGGGCCATGAGCAATCCGGTTACTCTTGGGAAAACATGGTAAAGATCGCGTTAAGCTCAATCGCATTTTGCGAATCGGCGCGAGGGAGCTGTGGAGAAGGCGAGCGCGCAAATCTCTGTCCCCACGCCCGTCTTAAGTGGGATACAAAAGCGGCAAGCTGCTTGTTAGGTAGGGTGCCCAGGAGTTCACGCGTAAGATGACCACCCGTCGCATCATCATCGTCGACGACCACCCGCTGTTCCGCGCCGCGCTGCGCCAGACGCTGGCCGGCGGCGATCCGTCGATTTCGGTCGAGGAAGCGGGCGACCTTGCGGCGCTCAGTGCCGCGCTCGAGGCCGATCGAGATTGCGACCTAGTGCTGCTCGATCTCAACATGCCCGGCGTGCGGGGCTTCTCGGGCCTGTTGCTGCTGCGCGCCCAGTACCCCGAAATCCCTGTCATGATCGTCACCGCCGTCGAGGATGGCGGCATCATCCGTCGCGCCTTCGAGCTCGGCGCCTCGGGCTACCTGCATAAATCGGTCGGCCCGGCCGATATCCGCCGCGCCATCGAAACCGTGCTGTCGGGCGAGGTGTTCGTCCCCGAAGGCATGGAGTTCCCGGCCGAGGACAACCAGTCCGCCCTGATGCGCCGCCTTGCAACGCTCACCCCGCAGCAGGTCCGTGTGCTGATGATGCTTTCGGACGGCCTGATGAACAAGCAGATCGCCTACGAGCTCTCGATCTCCGAGGCGACGGTGAAGGCTCACGTCTCGGCAATCCTGCAGAAACTCGACGTCGACAGCCGCACCCAGGCAGTGATCGCGGCGTCGAAGATCGAGGAAGGCCAGTTCGACGAGTTGCTGTCGGGGGCCTAAGCCTCCGCCAGCCCGACCCCGGCGGCCGCCAGTGCCGCGCATGGCTGGGCCTGAAACCTCCCGATATCAAGAGCCCTGTCGCTGAACTCACCGCCAGCGGTGCGTTTCGAACGGGATGGCCATCCCCAGGGCCGACAGCAGCGGGACGCACCGCGCTCCGAAGTTCAAGCCGGTTGCGTGGTTCCGCGGCCTCGCCGGCAACATGATCGCTCTCAACCAGGACTGATTTTTGGGTGGCACCCGCCGTGCGGCCCCAGGTGACGGCTGCCAGGGGGCGCCGTACTCGGCTCGCTTGGGCCCGCGCTGCCGTGGTCTTCGGCGAACGTCGCGATGTTGGGGGTCCGTAGGGCGGATCGATCCGGGCGCGCCGGGTCATGATCGTCGCCCAAATGGATTTATCGATATATGTCGGCTGGTTGGCCGGGTTGCGCGAGATGGTGCAGCAATCCGGATGCTTTCGTGCAATCCCGATTGACAAACCTCACGATCGTCGTGCAGTTTCACTTTATCGATAAATCTGGAGGGATACAGATGTCGTTGTCAAACCATAGTGCCGTTGCGCCGGTCACCCGGCGCCGTCTGTTGACAATGTCTGCCGCGCTGATGGCCGGTACCGCGCTCGCCGCGGCTGCCGGTCGCACTTTCGCGCAAGATGGGGTTGCGCTGCAGTTCTGGAAGATGCCGAACATGGCGGCGGAGAGCGAGAACGCCTACTGGGCGACCGCCGTCGCCGGGTTCAGGGAGGCGAGCGGCAACAGCGTCGAGCACCTGCTGGTGCCGTGGGCCGAGTTCCTCGCCAAGTACACCGCCGCTTTCGTTTCCGGCACGGCGCCCGACGTCTCCTACCAGGTCACCAACACGCTCAACCAGTTCGGCACGAATGGCCTCCTCGCCGATCTCAGGGCGATCGATCCGGCGCTCGATACCAGCGCGATCAACGAGGCAATGATCGCGTCCGCCACGCAGGACGGCAAGCTTTTCGGCTACCCTTACATCTCGAGCCGCTTCGTCCTCGCCCTCAACGAAGCGGTCTGGGAAAAGGCCGGCAAGCCGGCGCTGCCGACGACCTATGACGAACTGCTCCAGTTTGCGAAGAAACTGACCTTCGACGAAGCCGGCAAGCCGCTCGGCGATCCCGCCTTCGACAAGTCCAAGGTCGCGATCTACGGCATGGCCTGGCCGGGCTCCTACGAGGTGGTGATCAACTACATCTGGAACGTGCTGTTCTCTTATGGCGTGACGCCGTTCAGCGCCGACATGAAGGATATCGGCTTCGATACGCCCGAGGGCCGCGCCGCGCTCGAGCATCTGAAGGCGCTGCAGGATAGCGGCGCTGCGACGCCGCTCACCCTCTATGCCGATGCAACGCAGTGGGCCGAATTGCTGCCGGCCGGCAAGGCGGGCCTGCAATGGGTGGAAGCCAACGTCCAGCAGTTCGTCAACTTCCCCGATGCCCGGCTGCAAGTGGTGGAGCCGCCGGCGGGCCCGGCAGGGGCGTTCGTTTCGGGGGCGGCGGGCTATCTGGTGATCGCCGAAGCCAGCGCCAACAAGGCGGCGGCGCTCGACTTCATCAAGTATGTGACATCAGGCGCGCCGTACGACGACTATATCGCGCAGTCGCTGCTGTTCCCGGTCAGCACCAATGCCGATGCCGCCGCCATGTACGGCAAGGTGAGCGAGAAGCGGGCCTACGATTTCCTCGCCGCCGCCCTTCCGCAGACCAAGTCGATGCTGTTCCCGGCGGCCCTGCCGTATAACGGCTATGAGTATCTGGTGGGCGAGATCAACAACTACCTCAGCGGCCAGAAGCCGCTGGATCAGATGATCTCCGACGCCAGGCAGCAGACCGCTACCCTCGCCGCCAACGCCGGGCTCTAGCACCTCATGCAGGCGATCAAGGCACAGGCGAGGGCGGAGTTCATCTCCGCTCTCGTCTTCCTCACCCCGAAGGTCGGATTGTTCGGCGCGTTCGTCGTGGTGCCGTTCCTCTACACCTTCTACCTGATGCTGTTTCAAGGTGGCCTGATCGGCAAGTTCAGGTTTGTCCGGCTGGGGAACTTCGGCGCCCTGCTCGGCGATGGGCTGCTGCGCTCGACCATCGGCAACACGCTGCTGTTCATGGCCGTCAACATTCCGGTCACCGTGGGGCTGGCGCTCGGCGTCGGCATCCTGCTCGCCCGCCAGGTCAAGTTTCGCGGCGTCTATCGCTCGCTGATCTACGTGCCTTCGCTGCTCTCGGTTTCGGCCACGGGGCTGGTGTGGAAGATCATGCTCGATCGCGATGCCGGCCCGATCTACGGCTTTTTCAAGCACACATTCGGCCTCGAGCTCAGCTACCTGCAGTCGGGCACGGTGGCGATCATCGCCGTGGCGCTGATCAGCGCCTGGGCCTCGGTCGGCTTTTACAGCCTCATCTTCCTTGCCGGCCTCAACGGCATCCCCAGGGAGCTTTACGAAGCGGGTACCGTCGATGGCATCAGCCCGCGCGGCGCCTTCTGGCACATCACCCTGCCGTTGTTGAAACCGGTGCTGCAACTGGTGCTGATCCTCACCTCGATCAGCGCCATCCAGGTGTTCGACATCATCTTCGTGCTGACCCAGGGCGGGCCCGGCACCTCGACCTACACGGTGATGTGGTACATCTACAAATCGGTGTTCGGGGGCGGTTCGGTCGGCTACGCGGCAACCATCAGCGTCGCGGTGATGGTGTTCTCGATCCTCCTCGCCGGGGCGATCGTCTTGTTCACTCGCAGCCGGGAGGCGCGCTGATGGCGCCTCACTCTCGACCGCGGGTCCGCCTCAGCAGCCGCCAGGTCTGGGCGGCGCTGCGCACCCACACGCTGCTGATCCTCGTGGTCCTCGCTTCTATCTGCCCGGTGCTGTTCGTCGTCGTCGCCTCGTTCAAGCCGATCACCAGCTTCGACTCCCTGGCCAGCAGCACGGCGCCGTTCACCCTCGCCAACTATCTCGGGGTGTTTGCCGACAAGGTATCGATCCAGTGGCTGATCAACTCGATCATCGTCACCACGGCGGTGACCATCCTCACCGTCATCGTCGACATGCTCGCCGGCTACGCCTTCGCCAAGCTGAAGTTCAGGGGCAGCGCCTGGCTGCTCTCGGCGATGCTGGCCACCGTCATGGTGCCGTTCGCGGTGACGCTCCTGCCCAATTACGTGCTGGTGGCGCGGCTGGGGCTGGTCAACAGCTATGCCGGCCTCATCATCCCGCTGCTGTCGGCGCCGGTCGGGGTCTACCTGATGCGGCAGTTCATCTCCGAAATCCCCGACGCGCTGCTCGAGGCGGCCAAGATCGATGGCGCCAATCCGCTGCAGATCCTGTTGAAGATCATCGTGCCGCTGGCGCGCCAGCCGGCGATCGTCTTGGCGGTGTTCACCTTCGTCAACACCTGGAACAGTTTCCTCTGGCCGCTGCTGATCGCCCAGAGCGAGGACAAGCGTACCCTGATCGTCGGCATCGCCACCCAGAGCCTGCAGCACACGCAGAACCTCGGGGCGATGACGGCGCAAACGGTGATCAGCATGGTGCCGACGCTCGTCGTCTTCGCCATCTTCCAGCGCTACTTCCTCATGGGCCTAACGGCGGGGTCGGTGAAATCGTGATCGACAACAGCAACAAGCAGAAGAGCAGCGGGGAGGGCTGGCAATGACCGGGGCAATCTATCCGAGCCTCAGGGGGCAGGTGGTCCTGGTCAGCGGCGGGGCCAGCGGCATCGGCGCCGAGATGGTGACGCGGTTCGCGCGCCAGGGCGCACAGGCGGCGTTCGTCGATATCGACGATACGAGCGCCGAGGCGCTAGTCGCGGCGCTTTCGGCCGAGGGGCACGCAGCGCCGTTCTACCAGCACTGCGATATCCGCGACATCGCCTCGCTGCGGCTGGCGATCTCCACCGTGATCGCACGCTTCGGCCCGATCAATACCCTGGTCAACAATGCCGCCAGCGACGATCCGCACACGATCGCCGAAGTCGAGCCCGAATACTGGGACGAGCGCATGGCGCGCAACCTCAGGCACCATTTCTTCGCCGCCCAGGCGGTGCGCCCGGCCATGGCAGAGGCGGGAGGCGGCTCGATCATCAATATCGGCTCGACCGTCTGGCTGTTCGGCGCCCCCAGGACCATCGCCTATGCCACCGCCAAGGCGGCGATCTCAGGCATGACCCGCTCGATGGCGCGCGAACTGGGGCCCGAGAACATCCGGGTCAACTGCGTAATCCCGGGCTGGGTGATGACCGAGCGGCAGCTCTCCACCTACATCGACGAAGCCGCCGAACAGCAGATTTCGACCCGGCAGTCGCTCAGCAACCGGCGCATCCAGCCCGCTGACATCGCCAACATGGTGCTGTTCCTCGCCGCCGACGAGAGCCGCTCCTGTGCCGGGCAGAACTTCATCGTCGATGCTGGCTGGGTCTGACCGGGCCGCCACCGACCAACCTCCTACTAACGGAACTGACCAAAATGAACGCTGACCGCCAAAGCTCCGACCCGGTCGTGCACTTGATGCGCGAGAGCTTTTTCTCCGCCCTGCTTTCCGATGTGCTCGACGAACTCGGCCACCGCAGCCAGGCGCTCCAATCACGCATCCGGCCGCTCGATGACGCCCTCAAGATGGTCGGGCGGGCGCGTACCATGATCTACGCCGATATCTATCAGCAGCCCGGACCGGACGAGAACCCGCATGCCGGCGAGATCAAGCTGATCGACAGCCTCGCGGCTGGCGACGTGGTGGTCTGCGCCTGCGGCACTTCGGGCCGGATCGCGCCGTGGGGCGGTCTGCTCAGCACCGCATCCAAGGTGCGCGGTGCGGCGGGCGCGCTGATGGACGGCCTAGTGCGCGACATCGCCGAGATCCGCAGCCTCGGCTTTCCGGTGTTCCACGGTGGCATCGGACCGCTCGACAGCAAGGGCCGGGCGCGTGTCATCGACACCGATGTCACGGTGCAGTGCGGCGGCGTCAGCATTCACCCCGGCGATATCGTGTTCGGCGATGGCGATGGCGTCGTCGTGGTGCCCCAGGCCATCGAGGCCCAGGTGGTCGCCGCAGCGACGGAGCGGCTCAAGGGCGAGAACAAGACCAAGGCCGCATTGCTGGCCGGGCGCAGCCTCGCCGAAGTGTACGAAGAATTCGGCGTCTTGTGAGGGCACCATGATCGTCGATTGCCACGTCAATATCTGGAATCCCGAGCATGTCCGCCCGCTGCTGACCACCGGCACCGCCACCTCGCGGCCGGGTTCGGTCAGCCAGCTGGCCGATGCCGACACCGTCTACGCGGCGATGTCGAAGGTCGACAAAGCCATCATCTTCTCGCTGCGCTACGGCGACAGCGCCGGCATCGACGGCGATGACGAGGTGACGGCGGCGGCGGTGAAGAAATATCCCGACAAGTTTGTCGGCTTTGCCGCCATGGATCCACGCCGGCCCGACTACATGGACCTTTTGGTGCACGCCATCGACGATCTCGGGCTCAAGGGCGTCAAGTTCGGCCCGATCTACAACGGGGTGTCGTTGCTCGATCCGAGGATGGTGCCGGTCTACGAGTTCTGCGCGAAGCGCAATATTCCGCTGACCATGCATATGGGCACGACCTTCGCCGAGAACGCGCCGATCGAGTATGGCCGGCCGCTCGATGTCGACACCATCGCGGCGCGCTACCCTGACCTCAAGATGATCATGGCGCACATGGCGCACCCCTGGGCCGAGGAGTGCATCGCCGTCATCCGGAAGCGCCCCAACGTCTATGCCGAAGTGTCGGCGCTGTTCTATCGGCCGTGGCAGTTCTGGAACACCCTCGTCACCGCGCAGGAATACCGGGTGAACGACCGCAACAAGATTTTCTGGGGCACCGATTTCCCCTTCGCCGAGGTGCGGGAATCGATCGATGGGCTGCAAGCCATCAACGAGCAGGTCGAGGGCACGAGGCTCCCACGGATCAGCCAGACGACGATCGACTCGATCCTCTATTCGAACCCGTTCGAGCATTGGTGGCATGGCGGTTTCACCTCGTGATCCGTAACTGAAGAGGCAAAGATGAAGATCACCGAGGTCGAACCGATCCTGTTGCGCGGTACTGCCGCCTATGGCGCAGGGGCCAGCGGCGCCGAGGCTACTGACAATGGCGACTGGCAATTGCTGATCCGGGTCGCCACCGACGAAGGCCTCACCGGCTGGTCGGATGTGGAAACGCTGGCACCCGCGGCGGTCAGCATCATTGCCGGCGAGGGCATGGCGACGGTCGGCTTCCAGACGCTGGGGAGCCTGCTCGTCGGCGAGAACCCGCTCGATGTCGAGCGGCTGTGGGACAAGCTCTATGTCGGCAGCGCCTATTACGGCCGGCGCGGCATCGCCATGCACTGCATCTCGGCCCTCGACAACTGCCTGTGGTCGATCCGGGCCCAGGCGGCCGGCATGCCGCTGGCCGAGCTGCTCGGCGGGCGGCGGCGCCACAAGGTGATGGCCTATGCCTCGACGCTGTTCCGCTCGACGCCCGAGGGCATGATCGAAGCCGCCAACGGCTATATCGACAAGGGCTACCGCGCCGTGAAGTTCGGCTGGGGGGTGTTCGGCCAGGATCCGGGCAGGGACCGCGAACTGGTCGCGGCCGCCCGGCAGGCGCTCGGGCCCGATCGCTACCTGATGGTCGATCCCGGCTGGTATCCGACGGTGACGCCGAACCGCATGCAACCGCGCAGTCGCGCCGATAACCAGACGCTCTGCCAGTGGCTGGGCGACTATGACGTGCGCTGGGTCGAGGATTTCATCCACCCCGAGAATTTCGACGAGTATGCCGCGGTGCGGGCCGCGAGCCCGGTGCCGGTCGCGGCGGGCGAGCAGGTCTCGACGGTGTGGGAGTTCGCCCGCTTCATCGAGAGCGGCTGTGTCGACGTCATCCAGCCCGACCTGACGCGCTGCGGCGGCCTGACCGTGGCGAAACAGGTGGCGCAACTGGCCACGCGGGCAGGCATCGACCTCGTGCCGCATTCCTGGCTGACCCACCTGTTGACCGGTTACAGCCTGCAGCTCATCGCGACTTTGCCGCGGGCGCATTTCGTCGAGTTCAACGTTAGCCAGAGCCCGCTGACGGCAGGCATCGCGCCGACCTCGCTGATGCTGGATGCCGAGGGCTGCATCGCCATCCCCGCTGGCGTCGGCATCGGCATCGATGTCGACACCGATTTTGTCGACGCGCATCGAGCCCGCTGAGGAGACAGTCATGGACCGTCGCATCGTCAAGGCCGCCGAACTCGATCTCACCTCGCCGGGCCGCCGCGACTATTGGGTGGCGCTGCCGCATGATGGCATCTGGGGCGACCATCTGGTTCCGCTCACCGTGTTCGTCGGCCCCGAGGCGCAGCCGGGGAGGGGGCTGGTGGCTTTTGGTTCGACCCATGGCAACGAGTATGAGGGGCCGATAGCGATCAAGCACCTGCTGGGTGAGATCGACATCGCCGATGTGCGCGGCCGCGTCATCCTGGTGCCGGTGCTCAATGTCGCGGCGTTCCGGGTGGGGACGCGGGATTCGGTCGACGATGACGGGGTGAACCTCAACCGGGCCTTCGTCGAGCAGGCGGGCCGCACGCCAAGCTTGGGGCGCATTACGCACCGCATCGCCGATTTCGTCCGCACCACGATCTGGCCACACGTGCACGTGGTGTTCGACATGCATGCCGGGGGCGAGGTGGCGCAGTTCGCGCTGGGGCCGAGCTTCCACCCGATCCCCGATCCCGAGCAGAACCGCCGCATCGAAGAGACGGCGCGTTGGTTCGGCTCGCCGATTGTCCTCGTTTACCAGAACGAAACGCCGGGGCTGCTGACCAGCGAAGCGGAGCAGCTGGGCAAGATCACCATCGGCGCCGAGCTCGGCTGGGGCCGTTCGGCCCAGCCCGACGGCATTCGCTTCGCCCGCCATGGCATCCGTGCAGCAGCGATCCATTGGGACCAGCTCAGCGGCGAGGTCGTGCCGATTGCGCACCACGCCGCCGGCACGCAGCGCAAGATTTCGACGGTCGACCGCCGCTGCATCACCGTCGCCCCGTTCGATGGGCACTATGAGGCGCTGAAGAAGCCTGCCGATCCGGTCAAGGCCGGCGAGATCGTAGCCATGCTGCACGATTTCCAGCGGCCCGACGCAGCGCCCTGGCCGGTTCGCGCCGAGGTTGACGGGCTGCTCGCCGCGCAAGCCTGGGGCACCCGGGTCAGCCAGGGCCAGCACATCGCCATTATTGGCCAGATCGAGGACTGGGTGAGCTGACAGACATCGAGAGCTCAAGCGGATAATATGCCTCAAAAAGGCAGATTCTAATGCCCTTGGAGGAAACTTGCCCCCTAGCAAGAAGGCGGTAACGCTCAAGGACGTGGCGCGGCTGGCCCAGACAACGCCTATGACCGTCTCGAACGTGCTCAACAACCGAGCGGGCGCCGTGGGGCCGGACCTCTCGGCGCGCGTCCGGCGCGTGGCGCAGGAGCTCGGCTATCGCCCGCACGCGCTGGCGCGGCGCCTCAGGACGCAACGCAGCCAGATCATCGGCGTGGTGCTGGTCGATGCCTCGCCGTTCTTTCTCTCCGACCCCTTGACCGCCGCCATGCTCGCCGGCCTCACCGCCGAGCTGCATCGGCTCGACTACAACACGATCCTGCATGGGGTCGGCCCCGATGAGGTCGAGCAGGCCTCGTTCCTGCGCAATATCGAGACCGACGGCTTCTGCATGGTGCTCTCCGGCTCCAGATCGACCCGCCGCCGCGTGGTCGAACGCATCGCCGCCACCAACCAGCCGCTGGTCATCCTGCAGGAGGAGGTGCCGGACGACGTCCGCGATGCCGCCTCTATCCATTTCGATGACCGGGGTGGCGCACGCGAGTTGGCCCGCGCCCTGGTGACCGACACGGTACGTCACGTGCTGTTCCTCGTTCCGGCGCTGGAATGGGCTGCCATGCAGCGTCGTGAGGGTGGCATCCGCGAAATCCTCGCCGGGCGGCCCGAGGTTCGCCTCAGCGTGGTCAAGTCCGCCAACGAGGGCTTTGAGGCTTGCCAGGCCGCGCTGGGCGCGTTTCTTGCCAAAGGCGATGCACCCGACATCGTCATCGGTGGCAACGACCAGATGGCAATCGCTGCGATGCGCTACCTGCAGGACATTGGCCGCAAGGTCCCCGACGACATCCAGGTTGCGGGGTTCAACGGCCTGGAGTTCGGCCGCTATTCCACGCCCGAACTCACCACGGTCGCCGCCCCGGCATTTCGGCTGGGCAAAGCCGCCGCCAATGCCATGTTCCACCGGCTCGACACCGGCAGCTTTTCCTTCCGTGAGATGGTGGTGCCGGTCGAGGTTGTGCTGCGCGGCTCGACGCGCGCGGCCTAGGCCTCGACGCGCTTCCGGCCGCGCTGGCCGGCCAACTGGCTGATCGTGGCGCGCAGCGCCGCCGGCTTCACCGGCTTGGTCACCACGGTGATGCCGCGATCCTCGGCCAGCGCCCGCACCGCCGGACTGCGATCGGCGGTGACCAGGGCCGCGGGGAGGTGGCCGCCGACATTGTGGCGCAGCCACTCGATCGCATCGAGGCCGGAGGTCTGGTCGAGGTGGTAGTCCATCAGCACCAGGTCGGGCAGCCAGCCGAGCAGCAGCCCGTCCTTGTCGATGTCCTTGAGCGAGCGGGCCGAACGCACGTCGCATCCCCAGCCGCCAAGCAGCCCTTCCATGGCATCAAGGATGGCGCGTTCGTTGTCGACGCAGAGAATCCGCAACCCATTGAGGTTGGAGGTCGGTTCGCGTGCCGGCCCCTCCTCGGGCATCACCTTGAGCGAGCGATGGTGCGGCAGGTAGAGCGAGAAACGTGAACCGCGCGCCTCCTTGCTCTCCAGCTCCATGGTGAGGCCAAGCGCTGTCACCAGGCGTTTGACGATCGACAGCCCGAGGCCGAGCCCCTGCGCCATCCGCGCCCCGTGCTCCAGCCGGCTGAACTCGGCGAAGATCAGCGCGTGCTGGTCCTTGTTGAAGCCAATGCCGGTGTCGATCACGTCGAACCGCACCCTGGTGCCGCGCAGTCGGGCGCCGACCAGCACCCGGCCGCCGGGCCGGGTATACTTGATTGCGTTGGAGACGAGGTTCTGGATGACGCGCGCCGTCAGCGCCCGGTCGCCCACCACGGCGAGCGAAGTGTCGACCAGCCTCAAGTCGATCTCCTTCTTCAGCGCCAGCGGCGCGAACTCGACATCGACCTTCTTCAAGAGGTCACGCACCTGGAACGGCATCGCCGCCGGCTTCACCGCACCGGCATCGATGCGCGAGATATCGAGCAGCGCCGCCATGATCTCTTCGACCGCGGTAAGCGAGGCTTCGATCGAGTGCGCCAACTCGTCGAGCCCGGTACCCCCGGCGCGCTCGACCAGCGTCGAGGTATAGAGCCGCGCCGCGTTCAGCGGCTGCAGCAGGTCATGGCTGGCGGCAGCAAAGAACCGGGTCTTGTCACGGTTGGCGGCGTCGGCCTTGGCTCGCGCCACTTCGAGCTCCGAGTTCACCCGGATCAGCGCCGCGGTGCGCTCCTCGACCCGGCCCTCGAGCGATTGGTTGATGCTGGCGAGCTCGGTTTCGGCATCGACGCGCGCCGTCACGTCGGCGAAGCTGATCACCAGCCCGCCATCGGGCAGGCGCGAGGAGTGGAACTCCAGTACCTGGCCCTTGGCGCCGAGCCGCTGGCTGACGGTGGTGTGCGACTGCGTCAGCGTCTGCACCCGCTGCGCGGCGAGCGAGATGGCGTCACCGGCGCCGAGATCGCCGCGCCGGGCGACGAACAGCGCCATGTCGTAGAGCGCCGTCCCCGCATGCATCAACTCGGCCGGCACGGCCAGCAGTTCGCCATAGCGCGAGTTGCAGGTGACCAGCCGCAGGTCGCGGTCGAACACCGCCACCCCTTGCGGGATGTGCTCGATCGCCTGTCGCAGCGAATCCTGTGTCTCGGTCAGCGTCTCGACCATCTCGAATTCCGTGCCCCACCCCAATATCTGCCCCGGCTCCCGCTGTCGCAAGGCCGCACAAAGTCGGGGCTGTTATCACGGTATCTTCAATGGGGGGTGGCAACGCCGCGCGGCCGACGCAACAGTTGAGTTGCTTTGTCGCCCAAACAGAGAAAAACTCAATCGAGGGCGCGGCTTGGGTCATCTGCCGAGAACGGGGAGGCCAGTCGGCGCCGCCAACCAAGGGGACTTACATGTTCAAGGAATTCCGCGATTTTGCCCTGAAGGGCAATGTCATTGACCTCGCCATCGGTGTGATCATCGGCGCCGCGTTCGGCGCCATCGTCTCGTCCATCGTCGACGACCTGTTCATGCCGATCATCGGCCTGATCCTCAACGGCATCGACTTCTCGAACCTGTTCCTCGTCATCTCCAACCCCAACAACGTCCCGGTCCCGTCCGTTGCCGCAGCCCGCGCCGCCGGCGTCGCGACGCTCAACTACGGCCTGTTCATCAACGCCGTGGTGAAGTTCACCATCATCGCCTTCGTGCTGTTCCTCGTGGTCAAGGGCATCAATCGCCTGCGCAGGAAGGAAGCTGCCGCTCCCGCCGCGCCGCCGGCCCCCACCACCGAAGAAAAGCTGCTCACCGAGATCCGCGACGCCATCAAGGCGCAGAAGTAAGCGCGTGACGTCTGCTGCGTTTGGAACGCACGCCGCTTGCCCGGCGTGCGTTTGCCATTTCAGCGCCGTTCGCAGGTGTGGACAACCTACCCCGGATAATCCACCTGCGTCTCCGGCCGGGCCGCGACGAACGCCGGCAGGTCGCGGCAGGACGCGTCGAGTGCCTCGAGCAGCGGGTAAGGGGCGAGGTCACAGCCGAAGCGGCGAGCATTGGCCATCTGCGGCACGAGGCAGGCTTCGGCGAGCCCGGGCGTGTCGGTGAAGCCGTAGCGGGTGGCGCGGATGCGGCGCGCCAACGCCGTCTCGAGGCTCTCGAAAGCCGCGGCGATCCAGTGCCGGTACCAGCCGTCGATCTGCGCCTCGCTGGCGCCCATCGGACCGGCGAGATACTTGCGCACCCGATTGTTGTTGATCGGATGCACGTCGGCCGCGATCAACAGCGCGAAGGCCCGCGCCTCCGCCCGATCGAGTGGGTCGGCCGGCAGCAGCGGCGGGTCGGGATAGAGTTCCTCGATCAGCCCGATGATCGCCAGCGACTGCGCCACGATGCGTCCATCGATCTCCAGCGCCGGCATCAGCCCCTGCGGGTTGATGGCGCGGTATTCGGGGGAGCTGGCCGAGGGCACCGGCACGTATTCGTAGCCGATGCCCTTGAGGTTGAGCACGATCCGCACACGCTGGCCGGCGGAGTTCTGATAGCGGGAATGGAGACGGAGCTGCATGCCGACAAGCTTGGCTGCAGCCGTTGTCACAATCCAGCGGTTTGCAGGCTCGCCACGGTTTGACAGACTCGACGGCGCCGATATCTTAGCGGCAGGGCTGGTGCAGCCCGCCGCTCGCGCCCGCACGGGCAAGGTGAATGCACTACTGTCAAAGCCGGGTTTGAGCCCTTAACGGACAGCCCGTCGGCAATGCGAGCACTGACCCTACGCGCTGTCCGCCAGAGGATCAGACCATGCATTCCTTTCTCGATTCCAAGCATATGGCCAAGGCGCTGCGACAGGCCCTCGCCGAACGCGGCCAGGAGATTTCGCACTCCGACGCGCTCGAACTCGTCGCTCGCCAGTATGGCTTCGCCAACTGGAACATGCTGTCGGCACGCATCGAGGCGGCGCAGCTGAAGCCGCTCGACCTGCCGTCTGGCTGGCATGTCGCCGGCCACACCAATGAGGGCAACTATCGCCTTGGCATCGACCCACGGGCGCCGGGCACCGCCTTGATCGAAAGCCGCCCGGATCGTGACGAGGCGATCGACCGCGCTTCCGGTGAGACGGCAGTGCTGATGCAGTCGATTCTCGCCGCCCCCTGGCGTGGCCGCCGGCTGCGGCTCACGGCGGAACTGCGCACCGAACACGCCGAGACCGCGACGCTCTGGATGCGCGTCGATCCGCCCGAGGGACGGTACCTGCATTTCGACAACCTGATGCAGCGCCCCGGCGGCCCGCTCGCCGGCACCGTCGGCTGGACCGAGCGCCAAGTCGTGCTCGAGGTGCCCGAGGCAGCAGCGACCATCCATTACGGCTTTTTCTTGCGGGGAAGCGGCAAGGTCTGGGCCCGGCGCTTCAACCTTGAACCGGTAGGACTGGACGTTGCCACCACCGAGCCAGGGCCCCGCTACCTCAGCCGCCCGACCAACCTCGACTTCGGCGGCGAACAGCCAACGGCCTGAGCCAGTTGACTTCGCAGCGCCGAAGGTGAGACTGAGTGGCAGGCCCGTGCAGCCTGCCGCTCGCACCCCCTTGGGGACGGTGAACCGCGCGACTTCATCCTTGTGGTTTGACCTCGGGCAAGCCGTCAGCAATGCGAGCACTGACTCTTCTTGCTGCCCGGCGAAAGGTTCAGACCATGCACAGTTTCCTTGATGCCAAGCAGATGGCCCGCACGCTTCGCCAGGGCCTTGCCGACAGAAAACTCGAACTCAGCCACTCCGACTGCCTCGAGCTGGTGGCGTTGCAGTTCGGTTTTGCCGACTGGAACACACTCGCCGCCCGCATCAACGCTGAAGCGCAGCCGCCGGCGCTGCCGCATGGCTGGACCGTCACCGGCATCGGCCGCGGCAATGCCTATCGCGCCGGGCTCGATCCCGACCTGCCGGGCGCTCTGCGGGTCGCCTCGACCAGCCCCAACGACATCGTCGACGTCGATGAGTTCGGCGGCCTGATGCGCACCATCTCGGCCGACGCCTGGCGCGGCAAGACCATTCGGCTCGGCGCCGAACTGATGGGCAAAGCGGTGGAACGCGGTGCCATCTGGCTGAAGCTCGACGCCGCCGACGGCCGCCCGATCAATGTGGCCAACACCCCGGCGCGCGGCGATTTCGGCTGGACCGGCCGCGAAGTGGTGATGGCGGTGCCGGAAACGGCCGCACTGATCCGCTACGGCCTGCAACTGGCAGGCGGCGGCGAAATCTGGGCGCGCGGGTTTCGGCTGGAAGAGGTGGTTTAGCTAGAGCCTCTCGGCGAGCGCCTTCTCCCGCAAGGGGAGAAGGCAAGCTGGCGCTCGGGGAGAGTTCGATGGGCGATCAGCCGCCGGCGCCAGTGAGCGTCAGGTCCCCGCTGATCAGCTTGTTCGAGCTGACCCTGGCCGTCGGGCGTTCGCGCGGCAACTCGAGGCTGGCCCAGACGCTGACCAGCGCATGGCGGAGTTCGATGATCATCTCATCGGTGTGGAGCGGCGTCGGCGTGATGCGCAGCCGCTCCGTGCCCTTGGGCACGGTGGGGTAGTTGATCGGCTGGATGTAGATGTTGTGCTTTTCCAGCAGCATGTCGCTCGCTGCCTTGCAGAGGCGCGCGTCGCCCACGATCACCGGCACGATATGGGTGTCGGTCTTCAGCACCGGCAGGCCGGCATCGCCCAGGATGTCCTTGGTCAGTTGCGCCTGGCGCTGCTGGCCGTCGCGTTCCACCGAGGAGACCTTGAGGTGCTCGATCGAGGCGCGCGCCGCGGCACACAGCGCCGGGGGCAGGGCGGTAGTGAAGATGAACTCCGGCGCATAAGAGCGGATCGCGTCGATGATCGCCTGGTTGGCGGCAACGTAGCCGCCCATCACGCCAAAGCCCTTGGCCAGCGTCCCCTCGATGATGTCGATGCGGCCCATCAGGCCGTCGCGATCGGCAATGCCGCCGCCGCGCGGGCCATACATGCCCACTGCGTGCACTTCATCGATATAGGTGAGCGCGCCGAATTCTTCGGCGAGGTCGCAGATCTCGGCGATCGGCGCCACGTCGCCATCCATCGAGTACACCGACTCGAAGACGATCAGCTTGGGCCGCTTGCGATCGACCGACGCCAGGAGCTCACGCAGATGCGCTACGTCATTGTGGCGGAAGATCTTCTTTTCCATGCCCGACTGCCGCACGCCCTGGATCATCGAGGCGTGGTTGAGCTGGTCCGAGAAGATCACGCATTCGGGGAGCAGCCGCGCGATGGTCGAGATCGCGGCCTCGTTGGAGACGAACCCCGAGGTGAACACCAGCGCCGCTTCCTTGCGATGCAGGTCAGCAAGCGAACGTTCGAGCTCGACCAGCGGTCGGTTGGTACCGGAGATGTTGCGCGTGCCGCCGGCGCCAACGCCGAGCCGCGCCGCGGTATCCTGCATGGCGGCTATGGTAACCGGGTGCTGGCCCATGCCGAGATAATCGTTCGAGCACCAGATGGTGATCTCGCGCTGGTTGTCGGCATTGTCCCGAAAGATCGCTCGGGGGAAACGCCCGGCGATCCGTTCGAGATCGGCGAAAACGCGATAGCGCTTTTCCTGCCGCAAGGTGTCGACGGCGTCCTCGAAAAACCCGCGATAGTCCATAATTCCACTCTCAAAGCGCAGGCCTTTCGCCTGCTGGCGACCTTACCGGCCAAGGAGATAGCTATTCCCCGGACTCTGGCTTTGACATAGGTCAATTCGCCGCGCGGCGGCTTATACAAGTCATTGGCCGGGCTGCAGCTTGCCGGTGCAGCTTGGAACCATCCTAAACAATGCCGCCCCCGGTGCCAATCAACAGATGTGCGCCGCTCGTCGCATCCGCCTTATCCGACTGATGATATTCTCCGTTCAGAATGGGTTCAGCGCTATCGTGTCACTGCGCTCGCACTGGCCGTTGCGACGTGGGATTAACGGCCCCGATGCCTTTCCGTTGACCCGGTTCCGGCGTCCGCTAGTATCAACCTTACGGAAACAGGGGGATCCGCCATGAAGAGCTTCTCTTCGTCCAGCTTCGCCAACGACCATGCCGAAGTGCTCGACCTGGCGCTTGCCGCCGTCAACAAGCACCCGCAGGCGCTGTTCACCGATTTCCAGTGGTTCCTCTACGAGGCGCGCGACACGGTGTTCTTCACCGCTGCTTCGAAGTCGCATTTCGACAAGGAAACGCTGGGCAATCTGGTCGCCGACATGGTGGCGCTGGCCCCGCAGCTGAGCCACGGCTTCGTCGGCGCCCGCCCGGGCCAGCCGTTCCCGAAACACCTGCTCGATGCCATCACCCATGTCGAGGAAGTCGACGAGTTCGACGGCTATCCGGACAAGTGGGTGTCGAAATCGCCCGACATCTTCGAGCGTGACGACCTGCCGCTGTTCCGCGTTTCCGCCGTGGTCCGTCGTGGTGGCCCCGACGAGATGGGCCGTGCCTCGATGATCCAGGTGCGCTCGAGCCACGCGCTGCTCGAAGGCTCCGACTCGGCGCTCCTCACCCGCTCGGCTTCCGCCGGCCACGGCGTGATGAGCGACAAATCCAACAAGGTCGGGCTCGGCGCCCGCATCAAGGGCACGCTCCGCGGCTGGGGCATGACCTTCATGTACGTGACCCTCGCCAACATCCTTGCTCCGGCGGAAAAGCCCTGGGGCTTCAAGACGCTGGCGTTGAAGCGTCACCGGCTGCGGCTCCTCGCCAACAAGCTCGGCGTGCGCCAGCGCTCTCTGATGTTCGCGCTCGTTACCCACGCGCTGAACGGCGAGGGCGAAGAGCGGCACATGTCGAAAAAGGTGATCGGCGCCGCCTACACCATGCTCGACGGCAAGCGCCACGATGCCGATGACGACTTCTTCCGCGTCCGCGCGCTGGAAGCCAAGTTCGAAGTGATCGACGATTTCGTCGCCTATGTCCGCAAGGTCGACGACACCATCGACAAGATCGAGAAGAAGGACATCACCAAGTTCCAGGTGATGATGAACTCGATGTTCCGCTCGCTGCGCGCCCTCAACCGCGCGCTGCCGTTTCTGCCGGGCAAGCGCTTCTGGCGTTTCAACGGCGGCATCCACGTGGTGCTGACCCTGGTGCCGCCGCACCGCACCTACGGCCCTATGACCCACGGCATGATGGAGCCGATCTATTGCGGCGCCTGGCACCCGGCCGCCAATATCTGCACCTTCTGTCCGGGCCGTGAGTACATCACGCTGAACTTCTCGATGGAAACCCGCCACATCGCCAACGTCGAAAAGATCGAGCAGCTGCTGCTCAAGGTCGAAGCGATGGACGTCGCCCCGACCGGCAAGGTGATCGTCGAGGACGACACGGTCTGAACTGAGGGTCTAGACCGGCGCCTCAGTAGTAGCCTTCTCCCGCAAGGGGAGAAGGTAGGCCGTTGGCTGTGGCTAAGCTCAGCCCCTGAACCCACCCAGCTTCGCCACCACCATGTCGTGGTCCGACAGCACTTCGCCATCTTCGGCCAGCGACGGCACGATCCGGCTCTCCTCCACCAGCAGTCCGCGCGTCAGGAACCAGTCGAGCTTCCAGGTGCCGCGGGGGCTGCGGCTGACGCGGCTCGGCCGCGTCGTGGTCTGGCCGATCGGCCCGCCATGCCGCTCGAAGCCGCGGCCATAGGCGTGGGCGAACAGCGTCTCCTTCTCGAAATCGCCGCCATCGGCGAGCCCGGTGTTGAGGTCGCCGCCAATGATCACGGGCGTATCACCGGAGAGCTCGTCGATCGCATCGATGAGGCGCTTCACCTGCGCCTCGCGATATCCAGCGTCGCCGCGGTTCTCGAGATGCACCGATACGGCGTAGAGCGGCCCCTCGGTGGTGAGCACTGCCGTCGCGATGGCGCAACGCGTGCCCACCCGGCGGGCCGGGCTTTCGGGGGTGAACCAGTGCCCGTGCGGCTCGAGCCGGATCATCACCGGCGCCTGCAGCACCGCTTTCGACAGCAGCGCGTTGCCATGGAAGCCGTGGCGATTGAAATCGTCTTTGCAGAACTCGAGCTCCACCTCGGCGCCGAGCTCCAGTTCCAGGAACTCGACCCCGAAGGCGTAGTTCATGCCAAGCTCGGCCGCGATGTCGCGTGAGGTGTGCCTTTGCCCGGTCCGCGCCATGCCGTTATCGACTTCCGACAGCAGCACCAGCTCGGCGCCTTCGCGCCCCAGGACTGCGGCGGATTTCTCGACATTGTAGCAGCGCTCGAGGTTCCAGGCGGCGACGGTCAACGGGAAGGCCAGCACCTCGCTGCGTTCGGCCACAGGCGCTTCGACACGCTGCAGGCAGGCGAGACCGGCGAGGGCTTCGGCATGGTTGGCCTCGGTCCGCTGCAGCGCATCCAGCCGGTCACGCTCGGCCTGCGGCGGGCCTTCCAGCAGAGCGATCTGGGCGGGTTTGACGGAATCGGGAGACATGGGCGTTGGTACTTCGTGAGCGAGGAGGGGAAGTGCTCCACTAGCCAGCCGATATGTCGTGCCGGTGACAAATCGTGTGCCCACGTACCGCCGCGTACGGAAGTCGCCTTGTCGGGCGACTTTCCTCACGCTAAATCCCCCGCCAACAACTGTTTCCCGGGGGTTCTTCGTGTCTGAATATGCAACCTATCCCAGCCTGAAGGGCATGCCGGTGATCATCTCCGGCGGCGCCTCGGGCATCGGCGAGGGCATGGTCCGCGCCTTCGCCGCACAGGGCTCGAAAGTCGGGTTCGTCGATATTGCCGGCGAGGCGGGCGACAAGCTGGCGGCCGAGCTGAACGCAGCCGGCGGCACAGTGAAGTTCACCCGCTGCGACGTCACCGACATTGCCGCCTACCAGGCAGCCATCAAGGGTTTTGAGGCGGCGCATGGCCCGACCCTGGCGCTGGTCAACAACGCGGCCAACGACCACCGGCACGATATCGCCGATGTCAGCTCCGAGGATTGGGACAAGCGCATCGCCGTCAACCTGAAGCACGCTTTCTTTGCGGCGCAGGCCGTGGCGCCGGGTATGGTTGCCGCCAACCGTGGTTCGATCATCAATTTCGGCTCGGTCAGCTGGATGACGCTGTCGGCGCAGCTCACCGTCTACACCGCCGCCAAGGCCGCCATGCATGGCATGTCGCGCTCGATGGCCAAGGAATATGGCCAGCATGGCGTGCGGGTGAACACGCTGGTGCCGGGTTGGATCATGACCGAGCGTCAACTCTCGCTCTGGGCCACTCCCGAGGCGCTTGCCTCGCTCGATCAGCAGCAGGCGCTGAAGGGCCGGCTCTACCCCGAGGATATCGCCCGCATGGTGCTGTTCCTCGCAGCGGACGATTCCAAGATGATTTCTGCACAGGACTTCATCGTCGATGGCGGCTGGGCGCACGGCTGATCGGCCGGTAAACGACCGCTTCAATACGGCGCCTTCCTGATCTAGTCTCGCCGCGGGCAAAGGCGGCGAGGCGAACACCTTGCTGCCGCAATCGGTGGCGAGAACGTGCGCCACACCTACGGGGGACGTGAATGAAATCCAAGATTCTGATCGCCGGGCTCGCGGCCCTGTCGCTGAGCGCCTGTACTTCGGTCAATCCATATACCGGCCAGAGCCAGCTCTCGAACACCACTGGCGGCGCGCTGCTCGGTGCGGGCGGCGGCGCGGTGGTCGGCGGCATTATCGGTGCAGCGACCGGCGCTGACCCGCGTGTCGCAGCGCTGATTGGCGCCGGCGTCGGCGGCCTCACCGGCGGCATGATCGGCAACTACATGGATCAGCAGGAAGCCGAGCTCCGCGCCCAGTTGCAGGGCACCGGCGTTTCGGTGACCCGCGTCGGCCAGCAGATCATCCTCAATATGCCTTCCAACATCACCTTCGCCACCGACTCGGCGACGGTGCAGCCCAAGTTCAGCGAGACCCTGGTCTCGGTCGGCCTGGTGCTGAAGAAGTTCAACAAGACGGTCATCGACGTCTACGGCCACACCGACTCGCAGGGTTCGGACACCTACAACCTGGAGTTGAGCCAGAAGCGCGCCACGGCCGTGGCGACTGTCCTCGCCAGCCAGGGCGTCGACCAGCGCCGCTTCTACATCACCGGCAAGGGCGAGGAGGATCCGATCGCCTCCAACGGCACTGAGTCGGGCCGCGCGCAGAACCGCCGCGTCGAAATCCAGCTCTCGCCCATCCAGGGCTGAGTTCGGCAATTCTCCGATTGAAGGCCCGGGCGCGTCCCGGGCCTTTCTCATTGCGCGGCAGGTGTCGCGGCAGGGGCGGTCACCGGCGACCGGGTATTGCTGGCAAGCAGCTGGAAAGCGAGCAGGATCACCACCACGATCCCCACCCCGATCAGCCCGCGCTTCCACCAGTTGGTCGGGCCGGTGCCGCCGACCGTCTCCTCGACATCGCGCGTCACCTGCAAAGTCGAATTCTCCGGCAGCGAGATCGGCTGGCCGTTCTCGTCGATCAATTGATCCACTCGCGCCACCTTGGGCGTTCGTCTCACGTCGGCACTCATCGCCTCTCCCTCCGATAGCGATCGAACAAGTGTGTCCCTCAGGCTTTGGTTCCCTGAACGCGCCCCTCAGCGCCCATTCAGTCGACCCAGCACACGCTAGGAACCATAGAACCAGCCGAGAGGACCAAGACCATGCTCCGCATCGCTCTGCTTTCCGCCGTTCTCGTCACCGCCCTTGGCGCTGCGCCCGCCTTAGCCGAGCGCAACAACGGCGACAGCATTCCGCCCAACTGCACGCTTGACCCGTTCACCAAGAAGCTGAACTGCCACATCTGGCCGACCTGCACCCTCGATCCGTTCACCGGCAAGATGAACTGCCCGGTGCCAAAGGCGACGACCCGCAAGCTGAACTGATCAAGGCCAGCTCGACGCCCGTCTCCCCCGCCCAGGAGGAGTGCGGCATCGTGGCCTTCACTCAACTAAGCCCGCACGATGATGGGCGTGCCCACCGACACGCGTGAGTAGAGATCGATCACGTCCTGGTTGATCAGCCGCACGCAGCCCGACGACACCGCCTTGCCGATGCTCCAGTACTCGCGCGTGCCGTGGATCCGGTAGATGGTGTCGACGCCGTTGCGGTAGATGTACATCGCCCGTGCGCCCAGCGGATTGTTGATGCTGCCGGGCATGCCGCCGGCGAACTCGCGCGTCTCGGGCTGCCGCTCCATCATCGAGGCCGGCGGATACCAGGTCGGCCACTGCGCCTTGCGCCCGATATTGCCGCGTCCCGACCAGGTGAAGCCGTCACGCCCGATGCCGACGCCGTAGCGGATGGCGGTGCCGTTGTCCTGCACCAGGTAAAGGTAGCGCGCCGAGGTCTCGACCACGATGGTGCCCGGCTTCTCGCCGGTGGGATCGTCCACTTCGGTTCTGAGGTGACGCTGCTCGACCTTGTTGAGGTCGACTGCCGGTACGGGGAACTTCTCGTTTGGCAGGGCGCCGTAGATATCGAGGTAATAGGGCGAGATGATCGCGGGCAACAGGTTGGGCACCGTCACCTGCCGATTGCCGATGGTGGTCGAGCAACCCGCCAGCGCCAGCCCGCCGAAACTCGCCGCACCCAAGATAAAGGCCCGCCGCGACGGGCCGTTATTGCCGATCGTCTTTGTCTGCACGGAACCGGCCCCCTGAAAGGCTGCCCACCAGAACGGATTACTACTTCAGCTTGCGCACCATTATGGCTGCGGCAAGCTGGCTGTCGATCAATTTATCGTTCGGCCCCACGCCGCTCGCGCCAGGTCACGCAGCTGCAGCGACTCTGCCCAGCGGTCGGTGAGGTCGGTCCCGTCGGCGCCGGCGATGGCGTAGGGCTGCGGGCCGAGCTCGCAGAGGAAGCTCAGCTCCGCATCCGGGTCGGCGCGGCTTTTCCAGTCGGCGAAGCCGTTGCGCCACCAAGTGCCAAACTGCTCGAGCCAGGGTGCGTGCTGGGGGAACGACAGCGGCAGCTGCACCTGCTCGCTGCTGGCGATGCGGCCGTGGAAGGCCCAGCAATGCTCGAGGATCGTTGTCATCTGCGCCTCGATTTCCGCCGACACCGGCAGGGCGATCTCGCGGCCGACCACATAGTGCGACAGGTCGCCGAGCAGCTTCAGCTCGGGGAGGGCGCCGATCAGGTCGAGGGTGAAGTGCAGGTCGTTGGTCATCCGGTCGCGATGCGTCTCGACATAGACCGGGAACGGCACCTGCTCGGAAAGCTTGAGCCAGCCCTCCGCCACCCGCACCGCCTCGGCCAGCGTCCGCGGGCGGAGGTTGGGCTGGATGTTGATGTGGTGCACGCCATAGGCCGCGCCCCATTCGAGCACCGGCAGGAGGCTGTCGATATCGGTGGGAAAGCAGAGGCCCTCGACCACCAGCCCGGCGGATTTCGCCAGCCGGCCCGCCCGCTGCGCCACCTCGGGATCGATCCACTGGGTGCCGAAGCCATCGAACCCGGCATTGGCGATGATCTCGATATTGGCCTCGAGCGAGCGCTCGCGCGGCGCGCCCTTGAGGCCGATCATGGTCCACAGCGATTGGAGGACGAGGAGTTTCTGCATCGTGGAGTTTCCGGAGCGTGATCAGGAAAAGTTGTGGGACTTTTCCGGTTCGATGGCGCGACAAACAAACTGGGCGGGATCGAGGAAAGTGGCGAACAACGGCGACTAGATCAGCACCACGCTTTCCTGCTCGTTGGGGTCGGTTCGGGCGATGATGGCCCGCGCCATCCTGGTGGTCGGATTGAACGGCTGATGCGGCACGCCGGCTGGGATGTAGACATAGTCGCCTTCGTTCACGACATCGGTGAACTCGAGGTTCGGCCCGTGCCGGAACGAGGTCGAGCCCTCGATCTGGAAGATCGCTGTCTCATGCGCCTCGTGATAGTGCGGCTTGGCTTCGGCGCCGGGCGGGATCACCGCCATATGCATGCAGATGCCCTTGGCGCCGGCCGATTGCGCCGAAACGCCGGCGAAATAGTCGAGCCCCTGCTTGCCGTGGAAGCCTTCGCCGCCCCGGATCACCTTGCACCCAGCCGCCATGACATGTCCTCCGCCAATCAGCCGCACCGTAGTGAACGGGCGTCACAGCAGCAAGACGGTGGTGGGCGTGACAGCGATCGGTCCGCCCACGTCCTGAGCCCAGTCACCGGCGTCATCCCCGCGCAGGCGGGGATCCAGTGGGAAGTTTCAGTGTTCGCCGGCCTGGAGAGATTCAACTAGGTTCCCGTCTGCGCGGGAATGACGCCGGTGGGAGGATGCGGGACCGAGCGCCAGCGCCCTATTTCGCATCCGGCCCGCTCGGCCGCTGCGTCAGCACCACATCCAGCTCGAGCAGCCGCCCCTGGCGCAACAGCTGCAGCCGCACCCGTCGGCCGATCGCATCGGCGGTGAGCATCCGCAGCAGCGGGCCCGGGCCCTCGACCGGGCGACCATCGAGGCTCAAGAGCACATCGCCCTCGCGCACCCCGGCCCGCGCCGCCGGACCATCGCCGACGATCGAGTGCAGCACCGCCGCGGTCCGCGTGCCGACATGGGCGGCGTCAGCCACCCGACGCGGCAGGTTCACCGTGTCGGCCGCGACGCCGAGATAAGCCCGCCGCACCCCGCCATGCTGCAGCACTTCGCCCAGCACCAGCTTCACCGTGTTGCTGGCCACCGCGAAGCAGATGCCTTGCGCTCCAGCAATCATCGCCGTGCTGATCCCCACCACCTCGCCGAGGCTCGAGACCAGCGCGCCCCCGGAGTTCCCCGGATTGAGCGCCGCGTCGGTCTGGATCACGTCCTCGATCGGCCGCCCGGACGGCGAACGGAGGCTCCGCCCGAGCGCCGAGATGACGCCGGCCGTGACCGTCGACTCGAACCCCAGCGGATTGCCGATGGCGATCGCGATATGGCCGCGCTTCAGCCCGCTGCTGTCGCCGAGTGCCGCGATCGGCAGCGCGCTGCCATCGACCTTGAGGATGGCAAGGTCGGTATCCGGATCGGCGCCGAGCACCCGCCCGGCCAGCCGGTGTCCGTCGGGCAGGGCCAGGTGCACATCCTTGTGCGTGCCGACGACATGCGAGTTGGTGACCACCAGCCCATCCTGCGACAGCACCACGCCCGAGCCATGGCCCTTGCCGTCCGTCGTCACCATGCCCACCGCCGGCCCGACGGTCTCGGCGACCTCGGAAACGGTGAGGGAATAGACATCGAGCAGGCGCTGATCAGTGGGGAAGGGCAAGGGCTGAGCCATCGGGATGCTCCGGCAGTTTCGGGTGCAGCAAATGTGGGTTTTGCGCCGGCCTCCCGCGATCCTGCCCATATGGGGAGCTTTCGAGCCGCCGGGTGCGGGCGCAAGTCTCTGCCAGCATCCGCAACAAGGCCACTCACATGTCCTTCCCCGAACTCCAGGCGCTTTCCGCTTCCCTCGCGGCGCTCACCGCCAGCGTCGCCCCCCGCATCATCGCCCTCCAGGGCCGCGATGGCCGCGAACTCTCGGGCTTCATCTGGCGTACCGGCCTTGCCATCACCGCCGATGAGGTGCTGGAGGGCGACGACGAAATCGCCGTGCTCGGCGCCGACGGCAAGCTCGCCACCGCCCAGATCATCGGCCGCGATCCCAGCACCGACGTGGCGCTGCTGAAACTCGAGACCCCGGAGTTTGCCGACTGGGCTCACGCCGCGCTGCCGGTACCAGGCTCGTTGGCCGTGCTGGTCGGCCGCGGTGAGGACTCGGTCCTGTCGGGCCTCGCCTCGGTCACCGAGGTCGGCTCGGCCTGGCGCAGCATGCGCGGCGGCGAGATCGATGCGCGCGTCACACTCGGGCTTCGGCTGTCGCCGCGCAGCGAGGGCGGCGCGGTGGTGGCGCCCGATGGCAGCCTGATCGGCATGGCCGTCACCGGCGCGCGCCGCCGCACCATCGCCATTCCGGCTTCGACCATCGCGCGCTCGGTCGCAACGCTCAGCGAAAAGGGCTATATTCCCCGCGGCTGGCTCGGCGTCAGCCTCCATCCGCTGGGCCAGGATGGCGGCGCCATCGTCGTCGGGCTCGAGCCGGCGAGCCCGGCTGCCAATGGGGGCTTCCTTGTTGGCGACATAATCACCACATGGGGTGGAGACCAGGTCCGTTCGGTCAGCGACGTCGCCGATCGCCTGAACGCCGGTACCGTCGGTAAGAATATCAGCCTGGGAGTGCAACGCGGTGGCAGTGCATTGGAACTCGAGATCACTATCGGCGAACGCCCGCGGAGCTGAAGCTTCGGTTGGGCAGTCCGTCCTCGGCGGGCTGGTCCTCGGCGTCGCCTTCGATCTCACCGACCCGGCCCTTGAACAGGTGCTCCGCACCCTGATCGCCGGCCGTCATGACCTTTACGAGGCCGACGCTGAAGAGGCGGCGGTCACCATCACCGATCGCCCGGCTGCGCTGGGCGGCGTCACCGGTGCGCATCGTGTGCTGCGCGTCGGCGCCGACGAAGCGCGCCGCAACGCCATCGACAGCCTCGATCCTGGGCTGATCCTCGCCGCCGCGCTGCTGATCGGCGCCGGCTATGCGCTGGAGCGCGAGACGGTCGAGCGCGCCGGCAACGAGCGGCTGCCCGCGTCGCTTTTGCCGCGGCTCAGCCAGCGCGAACGCCAGGTGGCGGAACTGCTGGTCGACGGCGCCTCTAACAAGGTGATCGCCCGTGCGCTCGACATCTCGGTGCACACGGCGAAATTCCACGTCACCGCGATCCTCGAAAAGCTCGGCGCCCGCAACCGCGCCGACGCGGTGTCGATCATCCTGCGCGAAGGGTTGGTCGCGATCTAGTTGAACGCTGTGGCCTTCGTCTCCTCTCCCCTGAGGGGAGAAGGGACAGGGGGCTCAGCCAATCAGGCAGTCCTAATGCGACCCCGGAGCCTTCCCCGGCGCCATCAGCGTCGAAAAAATCCGGCCGATCAGGTTCTGCTCGGCGGGCTTGTCGACATGCTCGTGGTTGAGTTCCACCAGCAGCGCTGAGGTGGCGTCGAGCCGCTGGCTCTGCACCTGGGCGATCCGGAGCGCCAGCTCGGGGTGCTTCTCGAGGATGCGCATGGCGTCGCGCACCACCCGCACCTTGCTGTCGCGCTCGGCCCGGACGGTGGCGCTATGCGGCCGGCCGAGCAGCACCGACATCTCGCCGATCATCGCATCGGAATGCTCGATCGTCGCGATCGCCAACCCGTTCCGCTCGACCACGAACTTGCCGCTCTCCAGTACGTAGAGATCGCGTCCGGGCGTACCCTGGGTGACCAGCTCCTCGCCCTTGGCAACATCGAGCGTCGGCGACGAATAGGTGAGTGTCAGGAGGCTGGCCATGGTTCATCCCCACATGAATGGGCCCCGGAGCCTAACCCGTTGCGGGCGCGCCATGAAGGGCCATTCTACACCATGCGCAGCAGCACGTCGGCAACCAGGTGGTCGCCGCCCTTCTTGAGGATCAGGTCGGCGCGTGTCCGCGTCGGCGCGATGTTGTCCATGAGGTTGGGCAGGTTGATCGAGCGCCAGTTGTCGAGCCCGAACTTGCCCGCCTCGTCCTTGCTCATGTCGGCGTAGCGCTTGAAGAACGAGTCCGGGTTACGGAACGCCGTCTCCCTGAGCCGGAAAAAGCGTTCGAGATACCAGGCTTCGAGATCCTCGGCGTCGGCGTCGATATAGATCGAGAAGTCGATGAAGTCCGAGGCATAGAGGATCGGCGCGCCGGCCTTGCCTGGGGCCCCCGGCTGCAGGATGTTGAGCCCCTCGACGATCAGAATGTCCGGCTGGTCGACGATCAGGTGCTCGCCCGGCACCACGTCATAGACGAGGTGGGAGTAGATCGGCACTTCGAGCGCCGGCGTTCCCGATTTCACCGCCGCGAGGAAGGCCACCAGCCGCGCCCGGTTAAAACTCTCCGGAAAGCCCTTGCGCCGCATCAGCCCACGTTCGATCAGCACCGCATTGGGGTGGAGGAACCCGTCGGTAGTGACGAGATCGACCTTCGGGCTCGATGGCCAGCGCTGCAGCAGCGCCCTCAGGATACGCGCCGTGGTGGATTTGCCCACCGCCACCGAACCCGCGACGCCGATGATGAACGGCACCTTCGGCGCCCCGATGTTGAGGAAGCGCTGCGACACCCGGTGCAGCCCCTGGATCGCTTCGACATAGAGCGAAAGGAGCCGCGCCAGCGGCAGATAGACCTGCTCGGCCTCCTGAAGCGAGATCGGGTCGGAGAGCGCGCGCAGCCGCAGCACGTCGTCGGCGCTCAGCGTCATCGGCTCGTCGGCGCGCAACGCCACCCATTCCGCCTTGCTGAAATGGTGGTAGGGGGAGAGTTCGGCCGGCTGCATCATGCGCGCGTCGGCCCGCCGTTGAGCCGCGCGGCGATCACCATTGCGAGCCGCTCCGCCACCTCAAGCTTATCCATCTCGGGCCACGCTTCGGCGCCCGCAGCGCTCAGCAGCGTCACCCGGTTGCGGTTGCCGCCCATCGCGCCGCCTTCCGCCGAGACGTCGTTGGCGACGATCAGATCAGCGCCCTTGCGTTTGAGTTTGGCCTCGCCGTTCGCCACCACGTCGCGCGTTTCGGCGGCGAAACCGACGACGATCCCGGGGCGCTGGGGATGATGCCCCACCGTCGCGAGGATGTCGGGGTTCTCGACCATGCTGAGGTTGGGCACAGCGCTCGTTCCTGGCTGCTTCTTGATCTTGTCGGTTGCGACGCTGTCGACCCGCCAGTCCGCCACCGCGGCAACGAACACCGCGCCGTCGGCGGGCAGGGCGCCTTCCACGGCCGCCAGCATCTGGCGCGCCGTCTCGACATGCGTGGTGGTGACGCCATCAGGATCGGCGATCGATACCGGTCCGCTGATCAGCCGCACCTTCGCCCCGAGCTTCGCCAACGCTGCTGCAATGGCGTGCCCCTGTTTGCCCGACGAACGGTTCGCAATGTAGCGCACCGGATCGATCGGCTCATGCGTCGGCCCAGAAGTGACGATGAATGTCTTGCCCGACAGCGGCTTCGCCGGCGCCAATTGCCCAACGATGGCCGCAAGGATTTCCGCCGGTTCGGCCATCCGGCCTTCGCCGGCCTCGCCTGCTTCTGCCATCGCTCCGGATTTCGGCCCGATGAACTGTACCCCGTCGGCCAGCAACGTCGCGTGGTTCCGCCGGGTCGGCGCCGCCGACCACATCAGTGGGTTCATCGCCGGCGCCATCAGCACCGGCTTGTCGGACGCGAGCAGTACAGCGCTGGCGAGATCGTTCGCTACCCCGGTCGCGACCTTGGCCATCAGGTCCGCCGTCGCCGGCGCCACCACGATCAGATCAGCCTCGCGCGACAGCCGGATATGGCCGACATCGTGCTCGTCATTGCGGTCGAACAGGTTGGTGAACACCCGGTCGGCGCTGAGCGTCGCCACCGAGAGCGGGGTCACGAACTCGGCCGCTGCCGCCGTCATCACGCAGCGCACCTTTGCGCCTTCGTCACGCAGCCGCCGGATCAGCTCCAGCACCTTGTAGGCAGCTATCCCGCCGCCGATGATCAGCAGCACCCGCCGATTTTGCAGTTTCATACCGAGCGACCATCGTCCGTTGAGACCGCTAGCCGTCTACACGATCCGGCTGCGATCTCCTACCCGCCTGGCACATAGCTCATGCCGGCTCCGCCGCCAACGCGCCGGCATGGTAGCAGGCAACCGCCTGTTTCGCCCCTGGCTTGGGCTCCAGTGGCGGCACCTGCTGTGCACAGATTTCGGTGGCCTTCCAGCAGCGGGTGCGGAACGCGCAGCCCGACGGTGGCTTGGCGGGGCTCGGCGGATCACCCTGCAGCACGATGCGCTTTCGCTTGCCGCGCAGGTCCGGGTCGTCGATCGGCACAGCACTGAGCAGCGCCTGGGTGTAGGGATGCTGTGGCCGCTCGAAAATCTCCTCGCGGGTGCCGATCTCGACGATCCGCCCCAGATACATCACTGCGATGCGGTCGCAGATGTGGCTGACCACCGACAGGTCATGGGCGATGAACAGGTAGGCGAGGCCAAGTCGCTCCTGCAGGTCCTCCAGCAGGTTGATCACCTGCGCCTGGATCGAGACGTCGAGCGCCGAGACCGGCTCGTCGAGGATCAGCAGCTTGGGGTTGAGCGCTAGGGCCCGGGCGATGCCGATGCGCTGGCGCTGGCCACCCGAAAATTCGTGCGGGAAGCGGTTGCCATGCTCCGGCGCCAGCCCGACCAGCCGCATCAACTCTGTCACCCGGACCTGCGCGTCGCCGGCCTTCATCCCCGAGAGCCGCAGCGGTTCGGAGAGAATAGCGAACACCGTCATCAACGGGTTGAGCGAGGCGAACGGATCCTGGAACACGTATTGCATGTCGCGCCACATGGCGGTCAGCGCCGCCCGTCGGCCATGCTGCACCGGCTTGCCGTCGAAGATGATACGCCCGCCGGTCGGTTGCTCCAGGCCGATGATGCAGCGCCCAGTGGTGGACTTTCCGCAGCCGGATTCGCCGACCAGCCCCAGCGTCTCGCCGGCCCGCAGCGTCAGGCTGATGTCGCTGACCGCCCGTATCGCCGGTTTCCTACCGCCGCCGCGCGCACCATAATGCTTCACCAGATTGTCGATCTTGAGCAGCGGTTCCTCCGTCATCGGTACGCTCATGCCTCGGCCCTTTTCCGGCTTTGTCCGAGTTCCTCCGCGTAGTGGCAGGCCGACCAGTGCGCCGGCTCCACTTCACGCATCGCCGGCAGCTCGGTGCGGCACGGCAGCCGGCCGACCGAATGGGCACAGCGTGGGTGGAAGGCGCAGCCTGAGGGACGGTTGACCAGGCTGGGCGGTGCGCCAGGGATCGGCGTCAGCCGCCCGGAGCGCTCATGCATCCGCGGCAGGCTGCCGAGCAGCCCCCTGGTGTAGGGATGGCGCGGCGCATGGAACAGCGTCCGCACGTCGGCGGTCTCGACTACCCGGCCGCCATACATCACCGCCACCCGGTCGGCGAGCTCGGCCACCAGCCCCATGTCGTGGGTGATCAGGATCATCGCCGCCTGTGTCTCGGCCTGCGCCAGCCGCAGCGCTTCGAACACCTGCGCCTGGATCGTCACGTCGAGCGCTGTGGTCGGTTCGTCCGCGATCACGAGGCGTGGCCGGTTGGCGATTGCCATGGCGATCAGCGCGCGCTGCCGCATGCCGCCCGAAAACTGGTGCGGGAACTGGTGATAGCGCTCGGCGGCGTTGGGTACGCCGACGGTCCGCAGCAGCTCTACCGCGCGCCGCGCTGCCTCGGCCCGCCCCATGTCGCCATGCGCCAGCATCGCTTCGGCAATCTGGAAGCCGACCGTGAGCACCGGGTTGAGCGAGGTCATCGGATCCTGAAAGATCATCGAGATGGCCTTGCCGCGGATGGCCCGCATCTCGGCCGGCGCTACCGTCAGGAGATCCCGCCCCTCGAACAGGATGCGCCCACCGGCGATCCGCCCGGGTGGCCTCGGGATGAGCCCGAGCACCGACATGGCGGTGACGCTCTTGCCCGAGCCGGACTCGCCGACCACGGCCAGCGTCTCGCCGGGCCAGATCTGGTACGACACCTCGTCGACGGCTCGCAGCGTGCCTTCCGCGCTGCGGAACTCAGTGATGAGGCCTTCCACCGACAGCAGCGGCTGGCTGGAGTGTACTCGGGTCATCGATCAGTTCCGCTGTGCCTGCCGGGCGTCGAGCGCATCGCGCAGCCCGTCGCCGATGAAGTTGATGGTGAGGCAGATTGCGATGATCACCAGCCCGGGGAAGGTCACCAGCCACCACTGCGTCTGCATCGCCCCGCGACCATCCGAGATCAGCTGGCCCAGCGCCGGGGTAGGGGGTTTTACCCCGAAGCCGATGAACGACAGCGCCGACTCGATGAGGATCGCCGACGACACCGTCAGCGTGGCATTGACGATGATCGGCCCCATCATGTTGGGCAGCATGTGCCGCCAGATCACCCGCCACGGCGAAGCCCCCGACAGCGTCGCCGCCTCGACGAACTCGCGGGTGCGCATCGACAGCACCTGCGCCCGCACCACCCGGGCGATGAGCGTCCACATCAGCGACGAGAGGATGATGGCGATCTGCAGCGGCGAGCCTTCACCGATGAAGGCGATGAGGATCATCAGCAGCGCCAGTCCCGGTAGGATCAGCACCAGGTCGGTGAAGCGCATGAACAGATCGTCGATCCAGCCGCCGAAATATCCGGCGACGGCGCCAATCAGCGTGCCCATCAGCGTCGACAGTAAAGCCACCACCAGCGCCACGAAGATCGAGGTGCGGGCGCCATAGAGCACTCGAGTAAAGTAGTCGCGCCCCAGCTTGTCGGTGCCGAACAGATGTCCGCCTTCCAGCGTCGGCCCTAGCCGCGCGGCGCGCAGGTTCATCCCGTCATAGCTGTAGGGCGTGACCACCTCGGCGCTGAACGCGACGACGACGATGATCGCCAGGATTATGAGGCTCGCCATCGCCACGCGGTGGCGAAGGAACCGCCCCAGCGCCAGCCGGAACTGCGAGCGCACCTTGACGTCGAGCCCTTCGCGATCGGCAGCCGCAGCCGCCACGCCGTGATCGGTCATTTGTTGATCCTCGGGTCGAGCACGCCATAGAGCAGGTCGGTGATGAGGTTCATCAGCAGCATCACCGCCGAGGTGACCACCAGCCATGCCATCAGCGAGTAGGTGTCGCGGGTATTGAGCGCGTTGAAGAAGTAAAGGCCCATGCCCGGCATCGAGAAGATCGTCTCGATCAGGATCGTGCCATTGAACAGGTGCCCGATGCTGACGCCGATCACCGTAACCAGCGGCAGCGTGGCGTTCCTGAGGCTATGCCGAAGCAACACCGTGCGCTCATCGACGCCCTTGGCCCGGGCCGTGCGCACGTAGTCCGAGTTGATCACCTCGAGCATCGAGGCGCGCACGTAGCGGCTATGCGAGGCGATCGAGGCAATCGACAGCACCAGCACCGGCAGCACCAGGTGCTGGACGCGGTCGACCAGCCAGGCAAGGCCGGTCCCTGCATTGTCCGAGCTGAGCCCAGAGATGTAGAAAATGCGGACACCGGTGGCTTCATAGAAGTTGACGGTAAGGATCTGCAGGATCAGCGCCAGCCAGAAAACCGGGATGGCGTAACCGATGAAGCTCGCCAGCGTCGTACCGTAGTCGAACAGCGAATACTGGTAGCGGGCGGCCAGCGTGCCAATGACGATAGCGACGAGGATAGCCAGCACCTCGGCCGCCAGCACCACCTGCAGCGTCGTGCCCAGGGCCCGGCTCAGTTCCGGCCAGACCGGCCGGTCGTACAACAGGTCGGTGCCGAACTGGTTGAACACCAGGTCCCGCAGCCAGTAGCCGTACTGGATGATCAAGGGGTCATCGAGATGCTTCTTGTCGATCAGCCGCTGCAGCGCCTCCTGGCTGATGCCGGGCTGCGAGCGGATTTCCCCCAGGGGATCGCCGATCGCCGAGATGCCGAAGAAGATGATGATGGTCGCGACGAACAGCACTACGAGGCTGAACGCGAGACGCTGGAACACAAACCGCATGGATCAAGCTCGGGGCTACCGGCGGGAGTCGACAGGTCCCGGCGGGCGTGTGCCGCCGGGACGAGACGTTGCGGCGGGGCGTTACTGCACCCGATGGAACTCGTGCGAGTTCCAGTTCCAGTACCAGCCGCCGATCGACACGCTGCCGTCCTGCGCCGGGCTGACATTGAAGCCTTCGACGCGCTTGGAGTTGTAGACCACCATGCGCGGCAGGCCGAAATACGGGATCAGCGCTACATCCTTGGCGATGATCGCCTCGTACTGGTTCATCAGTTCGGCGCGCGCCGTGGCATCCGGCGTCTTTAGCGCCTCGTTGGCGAGTTTGTCGGCATCCGGGTTGCAGTAGCCCGTGGTGTTGGTCGGCGAGTCGCAGCCATAGACCGTTAGGATTTCCTTGGCGTCGTTGTAGGGGCCGCCATGGCTGATGATCTGGAAGTCGCCTTCCGGCAGGCGGGTGCCGAACTGGATCGCCGCCGGCGCGAAGTCAGCATTCACCTTGATGCCGATCTCGGCGAGGAACGACTGCACGATCTCGAAAGTCAGCTCGCGTCGCTCGTTGCCCGAGGTGCTGAGATAGCCGAACTCCAGCCGCACCCCGTCGCACTCGAATACCGTATCTGCGCCGCGCACGCAGCCATTCCGTTCGAGCAGCGTAACGGCGCCGGCCGGATCGTAATCGAGGCTCGAGAAGTTCGGCTTGTAATACGGGCTGGTCGGCTCGAAGAACAGGCTTTGGGTCGGTTTGGCCTCCGGGTCGATCGGCCCCATCAGGTTCTCCACCAGCGCAACGCGGTCGATGCCCATGCCGATCGCCTGGCGGACGAACACTTTGTCGAGGCCCGGCGTCTTCAGGTTGAAGCGCATGAACTCGGTGACGAGGCCGGAGCGGGCATTGACCTTCATGCCGTCGAGCCCGGCCACCGCGCTGATTATTTGCGGCTGCGGCTGCGGGTCGGAGGCATCGATCTCGCCGCTGCGCAGCAATTCGAGCAGCGTGTTGGTTTCCGGCACAAAGCGGATGACGATGCGGTCAAGCTTGGGGCCATCAGCCCAGTAATGTTCGTTCTTGACGAACGAGATCTGCTGGCCCTTTTCCCACGCCTCGAACTTGAACGCGCCGTTAGTGACCCCCGGCCCGTCGCGCCAAGCGGTATCCCAGTCCTTGCCCTCGAGATCGTGCTTGGGCAGCAGCAGCGGGAACATCTGCTGGTAGTACGCGTAGGGCTGGCTGAAATCGAAGCGGATCACCTTGTCGTCGATGATCTCGTAGCCGGTGATCAGGTCGTAGGGCCGACGGTTGGCAATGGTCCAGTCCGGGTTGACGATGGTCTCGTAGGTGAAGGCGTAGTCCGCCGCCGTGATCGGCGTGCCGTCATTCCACACCGCATCGTCGCGGATTGTATAGGTCACCGTGAACGGGTCGTTGGTGATCTCGGCTTCCTTGGAGATGATGAACGGCACCGGGTCTTCGCCAGGCGGGAAGCGGTAGGTGCCGACATTGAACAGCCCGCCAGTCGCCGAAGCAGCGCCGCCGCCGGCGCTTGGGTGCAGGATGTTGAGGCTGCCCGGTTCCTGCTCGTGCGCGAAGACCATGGTGCCGCCTTCGGCTGCGCTTTGTGCGGCTGCCGGCGACAGTCCAGCGACGGCCAGGAACAGTGATGTTAGGGCGAGTTTGAACAAGCCGCTGCCAGGGCGGCTGCCGAGTATGTTCATTGCTAGCTTCTCCTCCAGGTCGGCCCAGCGCTTTGCTTTTGACCGCACTCAACGCCTCCCCCTCAGGAGGCAAAATACTTACGTCATGCGGGAAGAAAGTGTCCCATATTTGGAACAAGTCGTTCCAATGCTGAGAATATTCGACGCGAAGGCCAAACGTGTCAATGCTGAGCGGCTTCGCAATCCGTCCCACTTTAGGCTATGCCGACCCGTCAGCACCGGTCGCCCGGCGCGGGTGGATACGACCGATGTGCACAAATGTCCTCACGACAGGATTGAACGCGCACTGTCGCGGATCACGCTATTAGGCAGGCAATGACGGGGGACCGAACCCTCCGTGTCCTGCCTCTTGGAGCGATGTGCACATGGATCGTGCAGCCTATTTCCGTTACGCTGGCGAAAACGCCCGCAACGTTGTGTTTCCGCTCGGCGGCATCGGCGCCGGTTCCATCGGCATCGGCGGCGATGGCCGTCTGCGCGACTGGGAAATCTACAACCGTCCGAACAAGGGCAGCGTCAACGGCTTCTCGCGGCCGGTTGCCCCTGCCGCAACCGGCCAGGCCGGGGGAGAGCATCGAGATCGGCATCCGGCCCGAGCATCTCGAAGTGGTATCGCCCGAAGGCGCCGCGGCGCGGGCCCGGGTGCAGTTCACCGAGCAACTGGGTGGCGAGACCTTCCTCTATTGCGATGTCGGCGAGGCGGCCGAACCTTCGCGTATCGTTATCAAGCGCCCCGGGACAGCAGCGCTTCAGCGACAACGAGGTGATCGGCCTCGCCATCGGGACGTCCGACGTCTATTGCTTCGATAGCAAAACCGGCGCTGTCCTCGCCGCCTGAAAGACCCAAGACCACGACCATGACCCGCATCACCGCCCTTCGAACCTACGACCTCCGCTTCCCGACTTCCGCCTCGCTCGATGGCTCCGATGCGATGAACCCGGACCCGGATTACTCCGCCGCCTACGTGGTGCTGGAGACTGATAGTGCGTTCGAGGGGCACGGCCTGACCTTCACTATCGGCCGTGGCAATGAGGTGGTGGTGGCGGCGATCGAGGCGCTGCGCGATCGCGTCAGCGGGCTCGAACTGGACTGGATCGCCGAGAACCCCGGCCGCTTCTGGCGGCACGTCACCGGCGACAGCCAGTTGCGCTGGATCGGGCCCGACAAGGGCGCCATGCACCTCGCCACCGGCGCGGTGGTCAATGCGGTGTGGGACCTGCTCGCCAAGCGGGCGAAGAAGCCGGTCTGGCGCTATGTCGCCGACATGACCCCCGAGCAGCTCGTCTCGATCATCGACTTCCGCTACTTGACCGACGCCATCACGCCCGAGGAGGCGCTGGCGATCTTCAGCAAGGCCGAAGCCGGCAAGGCCGAGCGCATCGCCGAGCTCGAGGCCAATGGCTACCCCTGCTACACCACCTCCGCCGGCTGGCTCGGCTATTCCAACGAGAAGCTGACCCGGCTCGCCACCGAGGCGGTGGAGGCCGGCTTCTCGCATATCAAGATGAAGGTCGGCCGCGACCTCTCAGACGATATCCGCCGGCTGGAGATCGTCCGCTCGATCATGGGGCCGGACCGCTACCTGATGATCGATGCCAATCAGGTGTGGGAAGTCGGTCAGGCGATCGACTGGGTCAAGGAGCTATCCCGCTTCAAGCCGTACTTTATCGAGGAGCCGACCAGCCCCGATGATGTCGAGGGGCACAGGAAGATCCGTGAGGCCATCGCGCCCGTGAAAGTCGCGACCGGCGAGATGTGCCAGAACCGCATCTTGTTCAAGCAGTTCATCACTCGCGGCGCGATCGACATCGTGCAGATCGACGCCTGCCGCATCGGCGGCCTCAACGAGGTACTGTCGGTGCTGCTGATGGCCGCCAAATATGGCCTGCCGGTCTGGCCGCATGCCGGCGGCGTCGGCCTCTGCGAATATGTGCAGCACCTGTCGATGATCGACTACCTCGCCGTCTCGGGCAGCAAGGAGGGCCGGGTGATCGAGTATGTCGACCATCTGCACCAGCACTTCCTTGATCCCTGCGTCATCGAGAAGGCCGCCTACATGCCGCCGAAGCGGGCCGGTTTCTCCATCGAAATGAAGTCCGCCTCGATCGAAGCGCACCGTTTCGGCTGAGGTACGATTTTTTTGGTGAAGCTGTGGAACCCACGGTGCCGGGTGACGTTCTATTTGTGCGATCGGTGAACACTCGAAAGAGTCGATCAGATTGCAAAGCGGCAGGGAAGCGGATGAAAATCGCTCCCCTGCTGTTTTATGTGGGCTTCTGAAATCGCCGGTCAGTTCACGCGGATGTTCTTGAACTGCCAGGGGTCTTCGCGGTCGAGATCTTCGCTGAACAGTTGGCCGCGCCCCTGGAGCGGCGTCCAGTCGGTATAGACCCCCACCACGTCGCCCAGATAGGGCCGGGCAATCTGCATCACCTCGTCATAGCCGAGATCGTCCGGTTCCAGGATGCCTGAGCTTGGGTGCTGCGCCGCCCATACGGCGCCCGCCAGTACGCCCGCCGCCACCTGCAGGCTGGTGGCGTTGTTATGCGGCACCAGGGCCCGCGCCTGGGCAATGCTGAGCCGTGAGCCGAACCAATAGGCGCCTTTGGCGTTACCCATCAGCAGCACGCCCAATTCGTCCACCCCGCAGGTGATCTCATCGCGGATGATGCGCCGTATGCGTTGCGCCGACCAGTTGCTGCCGCAGAGTTCATGCAGGGACAGCACGGCGTCGTCGCAAGGGTAGTAGGCGTAGTGGACCGTCGGCCGATAGGCGACTTCGCCCTTCTCCCACACCGTCAGGTGGTCGCTGATCGAGATCGACTCGCCATGGGTGATCAGGAAGCCGTGATAGGGCCCCTCGAGCGGCGTCCAGCTGCGCACCCGCGTCGCGGCGCCCGGCCGGTTGAGGTAGATCGAGGAATCGCAGCCATTGCCGTGCCGCGAGGCGTCCGCCGGCCAATGCAATTCGTGCGTGCCCCAGCCCAGTTCGGCTGGTTGCAGCGCCTCGCCGATGAACCCCGCCACCGACCAGGTGTTGACGAACTCGCCGCGTTGCTTGCGCCGGCCGGTGACCTGCGTGTCGCGCTCGGCGATGTGGATGGTCTTGATGTCGAGCCGGCGCGCCAGCTCCGCCCAATCGATCTTCTGAGTCGGTGACACCTGCAGTCCGTTCTCTGCAGCGATGCGCAACAGACCCTGCTTGACGAAGATCGAGGCTAGGCCCGGGTTGGCGCCCATGGTCAGTACGGCAGTCGGACCGTTGGGGTACTTCTGCCGCAGCGCCAGCGCAGCTTCGCGCAGCGCATAGTTCGAGCGTTGTGCCGGCGGACGTGATGGATCGACATAGCCGCCCGGCCAGGGCTCGAGGCACATATCGAGATAGAGCGAGCCGTTCTGCTGGCAGAGTTCGATCAGCGCCGTGCTGGAAATCCCGACCGACAGGTTGAGCAGCAACGTGCCCTCGGCAAGCAGCGGGCCGAGCAGCGCCCGGTAATTCTCCGGCGTCACCGCCTCGACCACCAGCCTGGCGTTCGACTCGCGCGCGATTTCAGCGCCGTTCGCATCGGCGGCGAAGATCGTGATCGGTTCGTCTGGCAGGTCAAGATGGCGGATGAGAAGTGGCAGTACTGCTTGTCCAATGCTGCCGAAGCCGAGCATGACGATTTGGCCCGGAAGTCGCGCGTACTTTGCATAGGTCGTCATGATGATCGACTCTTGGTTCACGGCGCCGCGTCACTGCCGCAATACCTAAACACGGCTGGCCCGCGGTTCGTTCCCGCGCTGCGCACTTGTACGGAACCATGGCGGCGTCGCGAGGTTGAGGGCGTGGAGATGGACGCCAAAGGAGAAGAGCAATGAAAACCCTACCCATCCTTGTCGTCATCATGGCGCTCGGTGCTGCGCCGGCTTTGGCGCAGGGCAACAACGCCAACCCGGAAGCTCCGGGCCAGGACCGTGTTTGCCTGGTCACCACAGGCACGCCCAACAGCTTCAACGATGTTGATGTGATTGGCACCAAGTGGCTGCCGCGCAAGGCGGCCGAGGCGCAGGCCAAGAAGGACCCCACCCGGGAGCGGGTATTCGACTACACCAACGACCCGCTGGTGACCGGCGGCAAGTACGCGTCGGCCGAAGAGCTTTGCAACACGCACTTTGACAAGTGACCATTGGTCCCGGGCCCAGCGCCCGGGACCTCTCATTTCAGATCAGACGGGCTGGAACCGGACGGAGATGTCAATCCGCGAGCGGCGGACGACGGTGCAGCTCAGTGTTTCCCCGGGCTGCATTTCAAGATCGAAGGAAGATGGCACGTTGGCTGCCCGGTTGACCCGCAGCGTCGCGCCGGCGCGCGAGCCGTTGTGCACCTCGCAGGTGAGTCGTGTTCCGAGTTTGTCGAGAATGATCTGGGCTCGGCGAACCTGTCGTTTCGCCGAGAACCACGCTTCAGTTATTGGCAAGTCGGTCCCTCATGGTCGGGTCGGCTGGTAGGGATGGCGGCACCGCGGGGTCGCTGCGGAGATGGACTTGCGATGCCGCCATGATCGGAGCGCTGTTCGGCGCTCGCGCCCAAACCCTGGGGGCAGGGTGGGCAGTTGAGGTTAGCACTCGCCGTCTGATGTGCCGCTGAGCCGCCGTTTCAGCGAAATTGCAGGTTCGCTCGCGCCTCAAGTATTGGCGCAGTATTACTCAGCGCGGCCTGTTTGCAGGCTGCCGTTGGCTACCCGGATCGGATGGAGCGGGTGGCGGCATCGCGGGCTAGCGGAGTGGGGGCGCACGATGCCGCCGGGTTGGGAGGTGCCTCTCGGCACCGTCCCGGCGGTGTGTGCAACCGCCAGGACAGCTCACACTAGCAGGTGCATGCTGACGCATGCCTGAGGTCGAATTTCAGGGAAATTACAGCTGGGCTTGGTTACAATTGCACATCATGCGCATCTTCACTCCCATCCTGGCCCTGCTACTGGCCGCCGCTCTGACCGCCCCCGCCCTCGCCGATCCGGGTAATGGCAACGGCAATGGCAATGGCGGCGGCAATGCCGGCGGCCAGGGCAGCGAAAATTCCGGCAACGCCAATGCCGGCGGCGGGAACAACAGCAGTGGTTCGAACGGCAACGCAAATGCGAACGCCGGCAACCAGCTCACCAAGGTTCCCAAGGACCAGAACGTCGCGCGCGAGGCGGTCAAGAAGCGCGAGGTGCTGTCGCTGGCGACCGTCACGGCGCTCGTCGGCGAGACCACCAAAGGCCGGGTGCTCGATGTGGAATTGGTGCGGCTTGCCGGCGTATACCTCTACGAGGTCACCGTGCTCGAGCCGGACGGCCGCCTGTTCAAGCTTTACTATAATGCGCGCTCCGGAGCGCTGGTGGATCACTGATGCGCATTCTCATCGCCGAAGATGACCAACGCATCGCCGAGCCACTGAGCGTCGCGCTGACCAGCGCCGGCTTCGTGGTCGAGATCGAGGCCGACGGCGAGGTCGCCTGGTACCGCGGCGATACCGAGGAATTCGAGACGGTGATCCTCGACCTGGGCCTGCCGACGCTCGATGGCCTCACCATACTCAAGCGCTGGCGCAGCGCCGATCGCAACTCTCCTGTCCTGGTGCTGACCGCACGGGGCCGCTGGGAGGAGAAGGTCGAGGCCATCGAAGCCGGCGCCGACGACTACGTGGTCAAGCCCTGCCGCGTCGAGGAGGTGCTGGCCCGGGTCCGCGCCATCATCCGCCGTTCCAATGGGCTGGCCTCCTCACGCATCAACTTCGGCGAATACGTGTTCGACGCAAGGCAGATGCAGGTGAGCAAGGACGGCGTGCCGATCGAACTGACACCGCTCGAGTTCCGGCTGCTGTCGCAACTGCTGCACAGCCGCGGCCGCGTGCTGTCGCAGATCGAATTGACCGATCACCTCTATAGCCAGGACAGCGACCGCGATCCCAATTCGATCGAGCAACTGGTCGGCCGACTGCGGCGTCGCCTCGGACCGGGAATCATCGAGACGCGACGCGGGTATGGCTACGTGCTGCCCGGTGACGACGGGTGAAGCTGCACTCGCTGCGGCTGCGGCTATTGGCTGGCGCGGGCCTCTGGATCCTGGCAGCGCTGCTGCTCGCCGGCATCGCCATCGTCTCGATCTTCGCCGCGACCGTCGAGCGCGACCAGCGCGAGGACCTGCTCGCCAGCCTCGACCGCGTGCTGAGCGGTATCGACTCGGAGGTTTCGCTCGCTGACCTGAGCCCCCGCCTCAGCGACCCCCGCTACACCGCGCCGGCCGGCGGTCTCTACTGGCAGGTCATCGACCTCGATAGCGGCGAGCTGGGCCAGTCGCGGTCGCTCTGGGACACCGAAGTGAGCGCGCCGGAGCCGGCGACCACCGGAGAGCCTACCTTTGCCCACGTACCGGGACCGCAGGGCCAGATGCTGAGCATTGCGACACAGGATGTCCTGATCGACGCCGCGACAGGGACACGGCATCTGCGGGTCAGCGTCGCCGAGGACCTGAGTTTGCGGGGGCATGACCTCCGGCGTTTCGCCATCGACATCGCTACCGCACTGCTCGCGGTGGGGGCGGCGCTGGTGCTTGCCGCCTGGCTGCAGGTCTATCTGGGGTTGCGGCCGCTTCGGGCCCTGCAGCGTGCCGTCGAGGACGTCGTGCAGGGGCGCACCAAGCGGCTCGACGGGCCTTACCCGGCGGAGGTCGGCCCGGTCGTGCACGAGGTGAACGCGCTGCTCTCCAGCCACGAGCGCGCCATCCAGTTCGCCCGCACCCGTGCCGACGACCTGGCGCATGGGTTGAAGACCCCGCTGGCCGTGCTGACGGCGACCGCCGGGCGCCTCAGGGTCGAGGGCGACACCGGCAATGCCGAGGTGCTGGAACTCCTCAGCGAGGAAATGGCGGAACGGATCGACTACCAGTTGCGGCTGGCGCAACTGCGGATGCGCAGCGCCGAACACGTACTCACGGCCTCGCTCGACCAGGTGTTGCTGCGCAGCGTCACCGTGATGCGCAAGGCGGGGCGGGGACCGGAGCTGTTCTGGAAGCTCGATGCCGACCCGGCCAGCGTCGACATGGACCCCCACGATCTGATGGAACTGGTGGGCGTGCTGCTCGAGAACGCTGCGAAATGGGCGCGCACCCAGGTCGAAGTCGCCTGTCGTCCGAGCGGCGAGATGGCCGAGTTCATTATCGGCGACGACGGTCCGGGACTGTCCGACGAGGATATAGCCAAGCTCGGCAAGCGTGGCGGGCGTCTCGACGAAGAGCGATCGGGCACCGGCTTCGGCATCTCGATCGCGCGCGAAATCCTAGAGCTCAACGGCGGTACCCTGAGCATCGGCCGCTCCAAGGCCGGCGGGCTTGAAGCCATGGTGCGCATCCCATCCGCCCGCGTGACCTAGCCGGGATGCGGCGCGGGACATTGCCCGCGCCGCGCCAGTTTCGTTACTCTTTCGCCGCGACGACGATGCCCGGCGAGTAGACGACCGTCCGCCCTTCCAGCTCGACGAAGTAGAGGCGGTCGTTGGTGTAGAAGTAGGCGTGGTCAGGATCGCCATCGATCACGTGCAGCTCGATAGTATCGGGCACCACATAACCGACGTCGATATCGCCTTCGATGATGACCGGTTCGGTCGGGTTGAGGCGCGCATACTCGATGGAGGTGTCGGCAACTGCGCTCGCGCCGATCACGGCGCCGGTAAAGCCGCCGATGACCGCGCCGATCGGGCCAAAGATCAGGCCGCCGGCGATGGCGCCGCTGACGCCGCCTGCCGTACCGCCGACCGCGGCGCCGGCATCACTTTGCGCGAGCACCGTACCGCTGCCAAGGGTGAACACCGCCAGGGTGGCCAAGATGAGTTTCTTCATTTTTGTGATCCTTCTTCTTGTCTCCGCCGCCAAAGGGGGAAGTCCCGTGGGCTCGATCGGTTCCAAGAGAAGTTCACCGGTACGACCCGGGCGAAGCGCCATGCGAGGCACTCCGCCCGCGTCGCAGAGTCAGGCCGCTTCGGCCGTGCCCGGATCGACGACTACCCTGATCTGGGTGATCTTGTTGGCCGGAAAGCCGCTGAGTTCGGCATGGCGCCGGATGTCCTCGGGGTCCTCGGCGAGATAGACACAATAGGTCATGTCGTCGGCAAAGTACGAGTGCACCCACTGCACCCGCGGCGCCAGCTTGGCCAGCGCCTCGTTCGAGACGCGGGCTGCCTCGCGGTGCTCCTCGGCGGTGAGCTTGCCGACACCCGGGATCATCCGTTCGATCACATAGCGTTTCATTTGTTCAGTCCTTCCTCAGTTGGTGGCCGCGACGGTCGCGTCGCAGGAGACGTTGGGGTTCATGTCGGCGAAGGTGCCGGTCGGGTTGGCGCGCCAGGCCCAGACATGCAGCTCGTAGAAGGGCGGCAGGCCGTAGCGGTTGGGCGCGTTGGTGAAGCTGAACAGGTGCCCGTCGAGATTGGCCGGGCCCTTGGTGGTGATGTACTCGACCGCCACCAGTTGCATGCTGCCATCGGCCTGCGGTTCGTACATCACCGCTTCGGGCTTGCCGATATCGACGGCGCCGTCCTCGATCAGCGCGCCGTTGACGTAGTGGATGCCCATGGCGCCGCCTTCGATGCCCGAGACACAGGGGATCGGGGCGTAGCCTTCGGCCGTCGCCACGCCGACATCGGCGAAGCGGGCGTTCACCTCGCGCACCTTGTTGGCGAGCGGGTTGTCCGGCGACACGCCGGCGGCTTGGTCGTGCGCCAGGGATGGCTGGGCGATGATTGCCGCCGCCAGCATGCAGGTTGCGAGCAATGCTCGCTTGCTGGCGTCATGCGCCAGACGGGGTAGGGAGACGTTCATTTGTCTTGGTCCTGAACAGAGTGCGGTGATGCCCCCCTGCCTCGGCGGCGCATGGCGCCCCGCCGGTAGGGTCTATCGAAACTTCCAACCTCAGGATTGTCGCTGCTCGGGCCGCCCGCCCGGATCGGGGCGAACCACCAGGGTCTCGGCCACCGGGTAGAACTCTTCCCCCGGGATGCCGGCACGCCTCGCATGTTCGCGGATGGCCTCGCCGTCGGTCGCTTCGTACACACAGAATGTGCCGAGGCGGCCGTCCGGCTCGCGCACGGCGTAACTGCGGATCCAGCGGACGCGACCCTGCATTTGCTCGTCGCCGATGCGGGCGCAGACCCGACCGACATGCTCGATATCGGGCATGGCAACCCAGGCGCTGGGACGGCGGACGACGTAGAGCTGCATCTCAATCCTCATTCGATGCAGCCGCCCAGGCGAGAGGCTGCGGAACGGGGACTGCAATAGGCGGACTGGTGCTGACTGTCCTTACCGCGGCCTGATCAGATGCTGATCATTTTGCCGATGCTCGCCTCGTGGCGCAGCGCCGCAGCGGCCTCGATCAGCCGCGGCGAACCGATGCGGCGGGCGGTCATCTCGGCGGCCCCGAGCTCCGCCTCGGCGCCCGGGTTGTCACCTGCTGCGATGTAGCCCTCCGCCAGTTCCAGCCGCACTCGGGTGGCGTGATAATCGACCTTGGCGCTGGTCCACAGCTGGCGGGCGAGGATGCGCAACTGCGTCGCCTGCAGGTCCCCCACCGGCAGCAGGGCAGCCCGCGTCTCGGCGATCATGGCGCGGATGGCGGGCTGCGGCCAGCGCTCCTGGCTGCCGGTGAGCTCGGCGAGATAGCCCTCGGCGCGCGCCGCGTCGCCGGACTTGGCGGCGATGCGCGCCGCATTGACCAGCAGCACGCCATGGCGCTGCAGGTGGAACCAGCCGCGCCCCTGCATTGTCCGATCGAGCGCCGTCAGCGCCGCCTCCGCGTCGCCCTGCTCGAACAGCCGCACCGCGTGGCCCGGCTCGGCGTCCCAGCCCAGCGCATAAGCCATGGCATAGTCCGCGTCGGCGGTGACGAAATCGCCCAGCATGGCAGCGACGTCGCCACGCACGCGATACCCGTCGCCCAGCGACCAGGATTCCTCCTCGATCAGTTTCGGCAAGGCACGGCTGATTGCGTCGAACGCTTCGATCAGCGTGCCGCGGGCGCCCAGGATCTCCGCGCGGTGCAGGTTGCACGAGCCCGGGCGCTCGGCAAAGCTCGCATCGCACCAGCTATCGAAGCCATCGCTCCATTGCAGCGCGCGCTCCCAGTCGGCAAAGGTCCGGCATGTCCACAGGATGTTGCAGTAGACCAGGCTCCCGGTGATCGGGTCGACATGGCTGGAGAGCGCGATCGCGGCGGCATGGTTCTGCAACCTGCTGCCTTCCTCGATCTGGCCCAGCGACATCTGGAAGAAGCCCTTGTAGACCAGCGTCAGCGCCTCGAGGCCTGGGTCGCCTGCGCTGGCCCCGAGCTCTGCCGCGCTGGAGGCGAGCCGCAAGGCGTCTTCCGGCCGGCCGCTGGAGGCCGCAAGGCGCGATCGCATCCACAATAGGTGCGCCCGCACGCCGGCATTGTCCGCGTCGGCGAGGATGGTGTCGGCGCGTTCGAGCCAGCCTTGCGCTGCCGCGCTCGAGCCACGTTCGAGTTCCACTCGCGCAACCGTCGTTGCGGTTCGCGCTGCCCTGTCGTTCCGTCCCGCCGCCAGGTGCGCCTCGATCGCCCGGTGCAGTGCCGGCAACGCGGCAACCGGATGGCCGCGGCACTCGTCGGCGAGTGCCCAGAGCTCGAAATCTTCGGCGTCGAGCGGGCCGGCTGCCGAAGCTTCAGCAAACAGGCCGGTGGCCGCGTCCCAATCGTATTTGCTCATAGCCGCCCGGGCAGCCGCCAAACCTGCACCTTCGGCGACGGGCGGTATCGGTGCTGGCCCACCAAACCCCTGCGCGTCGAGCGCAAAACGGTAGCCGTGGCGGGCAAAGTTGCGCAACGCCTCGCCGACCCCGCCTTCCGCCAGCACTCGCCGCGCCAGGCTCGCGGCGCGCTGCAGCGATGACTCGGTCACGGTGACGTTGGGCCACAGCGCGTCCAGCAACTCGTCCTTGGGCACCACGCGTCCGGCATTCCTGACCAGGTAGGCCAGCAGATCGAAGACCCGCGGCTGTACATGCCGCGCCTGGCCGCGCAACATCAGTGCGCGAGCTTCCTCGTCGAGGACGAAGGGACCAAAGGTCAACTGCATAGGCGCTACCCCGGCATGGCACGCGGCCGCCCTCGCCACGTAGACCAGGCCGCCGCTTCTTCCACCTCCCGACTGAACGTATGATGAATAACATATGATGAATCTTGAGAAGCTGGTGGCGGGCAGCCTGACGACTTTTGTGGCGCGGCGTATTTCGTGTAACGTTTGCACGTTGCAGCCCAACCGAGCTTCGACTTGATGCATTACACTCGCGTCGCCCGGCGCATCAGAACCGTGGTGGCCCGAGTCTGGCGCCGGGTTTCGCTTTCGCAGCGGTTTTTCCTTGTAGCCTTGGCGGTTGTGCTCGCGGCGATGCTCGCGCTGGGCAACTGGACCAACGCCTATATCAGCCAGAGCATCACCAGGGGGGTGGCCGAGACGGCCGCGGCGAGTTTCGAGGCCCTGCTCGCTGAAAGCCTCGACGGCGCGATGTCGGCAGCCGACAGCCAATCCGCGTTCGAAGCGGTGTTCAAGGTGGCCAACAGCGCCGACAGTACGCGGCTGCTGCAGATCCGTGTGCGGGACGCTGACGGCCGGGTGGCCTTCGAATCCCTCGGTGGGCTGGAGGACGAGGCATCGGCAGTCGGCCTGTCCGAGGCTGCGGGCGGCATGGTGACCGCGCATGTGGTCGATCTGCCGCTGCGCTCTGTCGGCGATCTGCCCAGGTCGACCTTGCCGATCCTCAAGATTTACACGCCGCTCCGACGTGACGGTGATCGGGTGGCGGCTATCGCCGAGCTCTATTTCAGCGCCAGGACCGTTCGTGAACTGCAGGCGCAGGCGCGCTCCGATGTGTGGATCATCGTGGCGGTGATCGGGATGGTGTCGGTTGGCGCCCTGGCGCTGCTGGTGGATGTCACCGGTCGCATCATCACCGGCCAGCGGCAGCGGCTGGCCGCCAACCTCATCGCCACGCGGGCGCTGCTCAAGGAGAACGTGGCGTTGCAGCTCGCCTCGGAGAAACTGCGCGTCGACTCCGGCCTCGCCAACGAGCACGTGCTGGCCCAGGTGGGGTCCGACATTCACGACGGTCCGGTGCAACTGCTGACCCTGCTGATCCTCAAGCTGACCGGATCGCGAAGCGGCTCGACGAGCGACCAGGCAGCAGCGGGGGCCAGGCTGGCGAGCGAGGCCCTGGAGGATCTGCGCGGCATTTCCGCCGGGCTCGTCCTGCCCGAGCTCGCAACCCTTGGTATCTCCGAGACCATCTCGCTGGCGATAAGCCGCCACGAGAACCTGACCGGGACGCGGGTCCGGCACGATCTGAACGTTGCCCAGGATGTCGAGGTGCCGATCACCGTCAGGATTTGCGCCTATCGGGTGGTCCAGGAGGCCCTGAACAATGCCTACCGGCACGGTGGTGGAGAAGACCAGAAGGTTCTGGCCAGTGTCGACGGCGGCCAGCTTCGTCTCGAGGTCACCAACCGTACGACCCTGCGCCAATCCAACTCATCGTCGGCCGACAGTGTGGGCCTCAGGGCAATGCGCTTCCGCGTCGAGTCGCAGGGCGGCAGCCTGTCGGTCGACATCGATGCCGATCAGGCCAGGGTCAGCGCTCACATTCCGGTTGGCAGAGTGGTCTAGTCGTTCTCGTCGGGGACCAGGGTCTCGATATTGTACGGCGACCCCAGGCGTTTTGCCGCGAGCACGACCTCGAGGCGGCTCTTCACCTTCAGCTTGGTCATCAGGTTGGTCATGTAGTGCTTGACGGTCTTCTCCGTCAGGCCCAGCGCGCGTGCGATTTCCTTGTTGGTCTTGGCCTCGAACAGCCCCTGCAACAATTGCTGCTCCCGGGCGCTCAGCTTCGCGGCCGGACGCTCGCGCTCGCGCCGCGCGCGATTGCGGAAGCCACCGATCAGCATCGGGGAGAAATCGGGCGAAACGAACAGGCCGCCATTCTTCACTGTTTCGATGGCCGCAAACAGGTCCTCCGACGGACGCCCCTTCAGGACGAATGCGTGGGCCCCGGCATCGAGGGCGCGTAGCGCCATATCGACGTCGGCATAGGCGGTGAAGATCACCATTCTGGTGGAGGGAGAGCACTCGGCAATCGATCGGATGGCGGAGAACACGTCGCCCGGCATGCTCAGGTCCAGCGTCATGATGTCCGGCCGACCCGATGCGGCCAGCTCCACGGCTCCGTCGGCCGAGGATGCCGTGCCCGCGATGCTGTAGCGGCGATCGTCGGCGAAGAGCGAGGCGATGCCGGCCAGCAGGGTCGGATGATCATCCACGAAGGCGATGCTGGTTGGCTGGCTATCGGCCGCTGAGCGATCGGCGGCGTCACTCACTGGGTGTGTTGCCATTTCCGCCACCGTTGCCGTTGCCATTGCCACCTGCATTGCCGTTACCGCTGCCCCCGCCGTTACCGTTCCCCCCTGCGTTGCCGCTGCCGCCTGCGTTGCCGTTGCCTCCGGCATTGCCGTTGCCTCCGGCGTTGCCGTTGCCTCCGGCGTTGCCGTTGCCTCCGGCGTTGCCGTTGCCTCCAGCATTGCCGTTTCCACCAGTGTTGCCGTTGCCGTTTCCGCTGCCTCCGGCGTTGCCATTACCGCCGGAGTTGCCGTTGCCACTGCTTGCCGTGTTTCCGTTCCCGTGTCCGTTTCCGTTGCCACCGGTATTGCTGTTTCCGCCGGCGTTGCCGTTGTTCCGGCCATTGCCAGTTTCCAGCAGCGTCGCGTCTGCCTTGGCTTCGGCAAGCGTGACGCCGGCGGGAACAGTCTGCTCCTGTCCCGTCACCAGGTCGACCACGGTTGCCTTGCCCAGGTCCACGGTCACCTCGCCGGTGTCGCCGGCGACGATCAAACGACTGTGGCCCGTTCCGAGGACCACCGTCATTTTCGGCGTCCTCAGCATCAGTCGCTGATTTGAAGGGATGCGGGCATCGATACCGACTGTTCCAGCAAACTGGGTAACCAGGGTAAGGTTATGCGCCGCCTGGTCGACCCGCAGTGCGGTGTTGGGCCCCAGCTTGAGCGTGATCTCGCCCCGCACGAGTTCGGCCTTGGCCCCCTGCAGCGTTCGGACCGGAACACCATCGAGCACCTGCGAGCGTGCCGGCAGCTCAGCCCATTGATCGCCATTCATCGACAGGACCGTGCCGCTGACCGCCACGGCAACCCACTTTGCGCCTCCGGCGATGGCGGGCCAGCTCAGCAATACGCCGAACGCGGCGATCATACAGCAAAGATCAACGAGGCGTCGGCGTCCGGATGGTCCGGACGAGTATGGACGCCGATGGTCTTTGGTCAGCAGTTCGGTCACCCTATGGTCTCAGCGTTGCAGTTGGTCGCGACGATGAACGGACAATGCTCTGACGCGGAAGGTCGCTATATTGTCTTGCTGGTCTGTCGCAAAATAGCGTCACAGACTAGCGGAACGCCAGCGTTAACCTTACCGGGGAATCTGGAGGCGGCCGATGGCGACCTTGGTCCCTAGTGGTCCATCCGGATATTGTCGCCTGCCTCGGTCCTGCTTCTCAGGCGCAACGGTGGATATTGCGGCAAGAGGGGCCCCCTCCCTAAGCCATATCCTGCGAATCTGATGGCGACCTCGGTCCATATTCCAGGTATTAAGGGGCTGCATCTAAAGTCATTCGAAGTAGTAATTGCTAATTATGTCTTAACTCCCGTTGCGGCCGGGATCTGGGGCAGATTTAGAGCAGGCCGCGCTCAGACGCGGCCAATGGGGGATTTTCGAATGGCCGCGATCACCAAGGGTATTGTCACGTCGTTTGGAAACACGCCTCAGGCAGTGGACGACGTCTTCAACGCAAGTGCGCTTGGTATCGGTTCGAGTGGGTCATACGTCCCTATCCTCATCGATGTCATGGCGAACGACAAGGCTGGCGGCGCCAAGACGCTCTACTCGCTTGATAATGCGGACAGCGCTGGCGGCATTCGCCCGACCGACCTGCTGACCCAGGATACCGCACGGACCGAAGCAGACAGCACCGACACCAGCGCCAACGGCGCCCGGATCTGGATCACCGCCGACGGTCGGGTAGGCTATGACGCGAGCACGCTGAGTGCCGCGGCGCTCTCCCAGATCCAGGGACTCGGTGCGGGGCAGTACTTCACCGACACGTTCACCTATGCCATTCGCATGGCCAACGGCACGTTGAGCTGGGCGACCGCAGAGATCAAGATCGCCGGCACCAACGATGCCGCGACGATCTCAGGCACCTCCACCGGCAGCACGATTGAAGATACTGCCGGCCAGATGCAGGCCCTGGGAACGCTGACCGTCAACGACCTCGATGTCGGCCAGAACGTCTTCCAGGCGCCCTCGGCGGCCAGCCTCAACGGCACCTACGGCACTTTCACCTTCAACGCGCTGAACGGGCAGTGGACCTACAACCTCGATCACGCCAAGGCCGATCACCTGTATGGCGGCGAGGTGGTGCATGACACTCTGGTGGTCACATCCTTCGACGGAACGGCAAGTCGGACGATCGATGTTACTGTTACGGGCACCAACGATGCGCCGGTGGCGGTCGACGACGAGGCGACGACGGCCGAGGACACGCCGCTCAACAACATCAACGTGCTGGGCAACGACACCGACGTCGATGACAATCCTCTGTCGATCTCTGGGACGCCGACGGCGCTGCACGGCACCGTCACGGTCAATCCGAACGGTACGCTGAACTACACCCCGAATGCCAACTACCACGGCGGCGACACTATAACCTACACGGTGACGGACGGCACGACTACCGACACCGGCCAGGTGGCGGTCACGGTGACGCCGGTCAACGATGCGCCTGTTGCGGCCGATGATGCAGCGACGGTGGCGGAAGCCGGCTCGGTGACCACGCTCAACGTGCTGGTCAACGACAGCGATGCGGACACCACGCTGACCGCGGCGATGATCACCGGCAACAGCCAGGGTGCGCACGGCACCGTGGTCTACAATGATGACGGCACCTTCACCTACACCCATGACGGCTCGGAGACGCTGACCGACAGCTTCACCTACACCGTCGATGATGGCGAGGGCGGCACCGACACGGCGACGGTCAACATCACGGTGACGCCGGTCAACGATGCGCCTGTTGCGGCCGATGATGCAGCGACGGTGGCGGAAGCCGGCTCGGTGACCACGCNC
>NZ_JBXAPX010000002.1:0-283312 GCF_058806655.1 Devosia sp. GW821-FHT12F11 | reverse complement strand
TACACCGTCGATGATGGCGAGGGCGGCACCGACACGGCGACGGTCAACATCACGGTGACGCCGGTCAACGATGCGCCAAACGTCATCGCTCTAACCGGTAGTGTGGGAGAAGACGGACCAACGTTCAGCTCCAACCTCCTCGCCGGGGCGACCGATGTGGATAGCCCGGTACTGAGCGTACAGAATCCGTCGGCGTCGATCACCACCACAGGCGGCCGTGTCCTTACCGCCGGCGTGGAGTATACTGTCACGGGCGGCGTCTTCGCCTTGACGGCTGCAGGCTTCGCTCTGTTCAACAATCTCAACGATGGACAGCAGGATAGCTTTGTTCTCAACTTCCAGGTCAGCGACGGGCTCGCGGCGACCGCCAACACCCTGACCGTCACGGTCAATGGCGCCGACGACAACCACGCCCCGGTCATCACCACCAACGGCGCAGGCCCCACGGCATCGGTCTCGATCCCAGAGAACACCACCGCGGTAACCACGGTTCAGGCAACCGATGCTGACGCTGGCGATGCAGTCACTTACTCGATCGTCGGAGGCCTCGATCAGCTCAAGTTCGCCATCAACTCAACCACCGGCGCGCTGACCTTCGTTGCCGCGCCAAACTTCGAAACGCCAACCGACAATGGCGGCAATAATGTGTACGACGTGGTGGTTCAGGCCAGCGATCAGCATGGAGCCATCGACACCCAGGCCATTGCTGTAACTGTCACCAACGTAAACGAGCCGCCGACGGGCTTTAACTTCATCATGTCGAGCGCTGCCGCGGGCGGCGACAACGGCAACAACGGGCTCAACAGCGGTACCGTCATCGGCACGTTCCAGCCTACCGGCGATCCGGACAGCACAACCTTCACCTACGGCTTCTCCGGTCCGGTTCCCGTGGGCTTCACAATCAACTCCACGACCGGCGTACTCTCCACCAATGGCACGATCGCCGTGAACGACACCACACCTTACTCGGTCACGGTGACGGCATCCGATGGCACTAACACCTTCACCACACCACTGAAGGTGTGGGTCCTCGGGGCCGGCGATGATGTGATCACTGCAACCGGCTCCGACATCGACATTATGTACGGCTCCAACAACGACGATGTCCTCAACGGCACCGCCGGCAGCGATGCGCTGATCGGTGGATCGGGCAAGGACACCCTGACTGGCGGTCTTGGCGCCGATCAGCTGCACGGTGGCGGCCAGGACGACACCTTCATCTACACGGCCACCAATGAGAGCGGCTTGGGAGCAGGCCTTCGCGACACGATCTTCGATTTCGCCAGCGGCGACACGATCAACCTGTCGGCGATCGATGCCAACACCAACACCGCAGGAAATGGCACGTTCCTCTTCGTTGCGGCGGCTACAACGGCGATTGTGAACAACAGCGTGACCTGGCATCAGGCCGACGGCAACACGTACATCCACGGCGACAACAACGGTGACGGTATCGCCGATTTCGAGATCGAGCTTCTCGGAACAAGGACGATGGTCAGTGGGGATTTCGGTTTGTAGTTGCGCGGGCGGGGGCCATGGACTGGCTCCCGCCCCGCGATAACTGACGAAAGGATAGGCCGAACGGGCATGCGGCGCCCGCCTCGGCGGAACGACAGAGACCTCGATGAAAACCAGTGAAACGCGCCGCGTCCTTGACCAGCTGAACGGCTATTTCGTAGCCGCCGGGTTGTTCAGCTTAGCAGTCAACCTGCTTTACCTCGCCTCGCCGCTTTACATGCTGCAGGTCTATGATCGGGTCATGACCAGCGGCAGCGTCGCGACCCTGATCATGCTCACCCTCGCGCTGTTGGTTGCCCTCGGTGCGCTGGCCGGGCTCGATGCGGTGCGGGCCCTGGTCCTGACGCGCGCCTCGATACGGCTCGATCGGCTGCTCGCCAGCCGGGTCATCGAGGCGTCGGTGCGCCAGCCGGAAAACAAGGGTCGGCCATTGCGGGATCTCGACGCTTTTCGCCAAGCCCTGACCGGATCCGGTATCCATGCGGCATTCGATCTGCCCTGGGCGCCGATCTACGTGCTGATCATCTTCCTGTTGCACCCGGCCCTGGGCTTCTTCGCCCTCGGCGCCTGCGCCGTGCTGATCCTGCTGGCGCTGGCCAACGAATGGCTGACGCGCGAGCCGCTGCGAGAGGCCAACGAAGCCGCGGCCCGCAACTATGGCTTCACCGAGGCCAGTCTCCGCAATGCCGAAGTCCTCGATTCGATGGGGATGATGAAGGGGCTGCTTGGCCGCTGGTCAAACGATCGCCTGCGGCTGCTCGACCGCCAGTCGGTGGCCAGCGATCGCGCCGCTGCCATGTCGAGCCTCATTCGCTTCGTCCGCCTCGCGATGCAGTCTTTGATGCTGGGGCTCGGAGCCTACCTGGCGCTCGAGCGGATGACCTCCGTCGGCTCACTGTTTGCGGCGACGTTGCTGCTCGGTCGGGCGCTACAGCCGGTTGAACAGCTGGTGGGTGCCTGGCGCGGCCTTGTCGCCGCCAAAGCCAGCTACATCAGGGTCCGCGACATGCTGGACGCGCTGCCGCAACGCACCGCTGCCATGTCCTTGCCCCGTCCGACCGGTGCGCTGGCGGTTGAGGCGCTGACCTTCGTGCCGCCCAATACGCCGCGGGTCGCCTTGCGCAACGTCAGCTTCCAGCTCGATCCTGGTGACGCGATGGGGCTGATCGGGCCATCGGGGGCCGGCAAATCCACCCTGGTGCGTCACATTGTCGGCGTACTCCGCCCCACCGGCGGGGCCGTGCGGCTCGATGGTGCCGATGTGCTGACCTGGCCGCGCGAGCAGCTTGGCCAGTATGTCGGATACCTGCCGCAGGATATCGAGCTGTTCTCCGACACCGTTGCGGCCAATATCGGCCGGCTGCGCACCGATGCCGAGGCCGATGCCGAGATCGTCAAGGCGGCCCAGCTCGCCGGTGTGCATGAGATGATCCTCCGCCTGCCCGAAGGCTACAATACGCAGATCGGGGAGGGTGGCGCGGCGCTTTCGGGCGGCTATCGGCAGCGGATCGCCCTGGCGCGCGCCGTGTTCGGCATGCCCAGCCTGGTTGTGCTGGATGAGCCGAGCTCCAACCTCGATTCAGACGGCGACACGGCGCTGGCCGAATGCATGGCGCGACTGCGCGAACTGGGCTCCACCGTGATCATCGTATCGCACCGGCCGTCGACACTCGGTGCGGTCAACAAGATCCTCTATCTGCGCGACGGCGTGATGGAGCTCTTCGGCAAGCGGGACGAGGTCATCGCCGTGCTCAATGATCGCGCCAAGACCGCCGTCATGCCGCGTGGCTCACAGGTGCCGGCATGAGCGCTTCACTCACCATCGCCGGGAGCGGGCGCCCGCCGGCTCCGGCTGTCTCGGAGTCCGCCGCCGGGCCGATCACTGCCGGCGTGCTGATCCTGGTGCTGTTCTTCGGCGTCCTCGGTGGCTGGGCCGCCCTCGCTCCACTCAACGCCGCGGTCGTCGCCGACGGAATTGTCACCGTCGAGGGCAGCCGCAAGCCCGTGCAGCACCTCGAAGGCGGCATTGTCGGAACCATCGGTATTTCTGACGGCGCGTTCGTTCATGCCGGCGCCACGCTGATGACGCTCGACGACACCACTGCGCGCGCCCAGTACGACATCTACTTCCAGCAGTTGGCGCTGGCCCGGGCCATGGAGGCGCGGCTCACCGCCGAACTGAACGGCAGCAGCGAGATCGCGTTTCCGGAGGATCTGCTCGCCAGCGACGCCCCCTACGTGCTGCAGACGATCGCCAGCCAGCGCGACGAGTTCACCGCTCGCAACGACTCGCTGCTGGGCGCGCGGGACATCCTGCTGCGGCGTGTCGACCAGTTGCGGGAACAGGCCAAGGGCAGCACCTCAACCCGGCTGTCCTATGAGGAGCAGCTTGCCTCCCTGACCGCAGAACGCGAACGCCTGGATAAGCTCCTGAAAGATGGGCTGGCCACCCGCGGCCGGGTCAGTGATCTCGAGCGCAGCATGGCCGACGTCCAGGGCCGGCTAGGGACGGTTGCTGCGGAAGACTCCAGCAACGACCAGAAGATTGCGGAAATCGAGCAGCAGATCAATCAGCTGGGGCGCGACCGGCAGAGCGAAGTGGCCGAAGCGCTGGCGACAACGCAATCGAAGATCCTCGAAATCGTCCCTAGGCTGCAGGATGCGCAGTCTCGGCTCGAGCGGTCGATCATCCGGGCGCCGGCGGACGGTCGCATAGTCGGCCTCGCTGTCCATGCGGCCGGCGCCGTGGTGCAGCCAGGCCAGGTTCTGCTCGAGATCGTGCCGGAAAAGGCAACGCTGGTGGTCGAAGCGCGGATCCGCGTAGAAGATATCAGCGAGCTGCGGGCGGGGATGCCGGCCGAGCTGCGCTTCTCGTCGTACAAGCAGCACGTATCGCCGCTGATCCGCGGCGCAGTGCTGCAGGTCTCTGCCGATCGCATCACCGACGAGCGGACGCTGGCGGTCTTCTACAAGGCGATGATCGAGGTCGACCCGGCGGACCTGGCCGGTCACCCGGAGATTTCGCTCCATGCCGGCATGGGCGCTACCGTTCTGGTCACCACCGAGCAGCGCACTGCGCTCGATTACCTGCTGAGCCCATTGGTCGCAAACTTCGACCGGGCGTTCAAGCAGCGCTGAACGCCCGGGGGCCGCCACGGCTTTCGCCCGAAGGTGAACTACCAGTTGGCTATGCGCCCGTCAGCGAGGACCGACTCCGTCGCCGGGATTACCTCCTGGGCGAAGGGGTGGCGGGCGGCGGCCTTTTCGTCGATCTCGATGCCGAGGCCCGGGGCTTCGGGGATCGGCCAGGCGCCGTCCACCAGGGTTAGCGGGTAACTCGAGCAGATCTCCTCGAACCAGGGAACGATGCCGACCGCCTCTTCCTGGATGACGAAGTTGGTGGTGGCCGCGTCGAACTGCAGTGCCACGGCGCCGGCCACCGGGCCCATCGGGTTGTGCGGGCAGACCCCCAAATGCGCCGCTTCGGCGATGGCCGCGATTTTGCGGCCGCCGGTAAAGCCCATGCAGTGGGCGAGGTCGGGCTGGATATAGGCGACGGCGCGGGTCTGCGCGACCTCGAGGAATTCGCGCGGCGTGAACAGCCGCTCGCCGGTGGCCAATGGGCAATCGACCCGGCGGGCGATGTCGGCCATGCCGGCCGTGTCGCCGGGCTGGATCACTTCCTCGCAGAACAGCGGTTTGATCGGCTCGATCGCCTTGATGTAGGCGATGGCGGCATCGAGCGAATCCGGGCGGCCGTGGAAATCGGTCATGATCTCGACGCCGTCGCCGACCCGCTCGCGCACCGCCGCGGCCAGTTTCTCGACGTGCCGCACGGCGGGCAGGGGCGCGTCGTACCCGGTATAGGGGACGAAGCCGAGCTTGATGGCGCTGTAGCCCATCTCGACCGTTTCCTGCACCGCATCGCAGAAGCGCGAGATGTCGGTGTTGGGAACGCGGGCCGAGCTGTCGCCCCGCCTCAAGTGGGTGTAGACGCGGACGCTGTCGCGCACCCGGCCGCCGAGCAACTGCCACACCGGCACGCCCAGTGCCTTGCCCTTGATGTCCCACAGCGCCTGCTCGATGCCTGAGACTGCGGTGAGGCCGATCGAGCCGAGCGGCCAGAAGCTGAAGCGGGTCATGGTATTGACCAGATGCTCGATCCGCAGCGGATCCTGCCCGATCAGGAACGGCAAGAGGTCGTCGATGGTGCCTTTCACCGCCCGGGTCTTCCATTCGAGTGTCGCCTCACCCCAGCCCCACAGGCCGGGCTGGTCGGTCAGCACCTTCACGAAGATCCAGTTGCGGTGCACGGCGTTGACGACGACGGTTTCGATGCCGGTGATTTTCATCGTTGTTCTCCTCCCGACCTAAGCCGTCTTGATTTCGTTGGCTTCGAGGTAGTCGCGGTTCATCTCGATGCCGAGGCCGGGGACGCGCGGTAGCTTCAGCGCGCCGTTGGAATTGTCGAGGCGGGTGTGCATCAGTTCGTTGTAGCCACTGAGGTCCCAGCGAGAGGTCTCGAGCCGGTAGAAGTTGGGCACCGTCATCATCACGTGCGCGCCGGCGAGCACGTTGATCGGGCCGCCCGCATCATGCGGCGAGATCGGCACGTAATAGCCCTCGGCGAGAATGGCGATCTTCTTCATCTCGGTGATGCCGCCGGTCCAGGTCACATCGGGCATGATGTAGTCGGCGAGTTTCTGCTCGAGGATCGGCACGAAATCCCACTTGGTATGGGCGCGCTCGCCCACCGAGATGGCGGCATTCACCTTCTCGCGCACCTGCTGCAAGGCGCCATAGCTCTCGGGCGGCACCGGCTCCTCGAACCAGTCGATCTGGCCCGCCTCCTCGAGCGTGCGGCAGAGGCGGATGGCGGTCGGCACATCGAAGCGGCCATGCGCATCGATCAGGATCTCGACTTGCGGCCCCGCCGTCTGCCGGATCAGCGCCGTGAGGTCGGCCGCCTTCTTCTCGTCGGCGCGCGACAGCATGCCGTCGAGATAGCCATCGCGGCGTTCGCGATCGCCCTGGTAGGGGAAGGGGTCGAACTTCAGCGCCGTGTGGCCGGATTTGACGATATCGGTGATCTCGGCCACCACCGCGGCGTCGGAAGTGAACTTGCTCTGGTCGGGGTGGGTGTAGAGCGAGATCTCGTCGCGCACCGAGCCGCCGAGCAGCTCATAGACCGGCAGCCCCAGCACCTTGCCGCGGATATCCCACAGCGCGATATCGATGGCGCTGACGCATTCGCAGGCGGCGCCGCGGCTGCCCATATAGGTGAAGCTGCGGAACAGCTTGTGCCATAGCCGCTCGATCCGGCTCGGGTCCTCGCCCTCGATCTGGCCGCTCACCTGCTTGAGGATGGCGGCGAGCGCCCGGTTGGCGATCTTGGTGGTCGAGGTGATCTCGCCCCAACCGGAAATCCCTTCGTCGGTCGTCACTTCGACGAACAGGTACTCACCCCAATAGGAGGTGCTGGCCTTGACCAGCCACGGCCGCACGCCGGTAATCTTCATTGCAAGCTGGCTCCCTCAAACCATTGTGCACGCTGCTGGCGTGCGAAACTGCCTCAGCCGGCGCGCCGTGAGCTGGCCGCCCGCATTTGCTCGAGCACGTGCCGACCGGCGCCATCGACATGCACGGCGATCAGGTTGGCGGCCTTCTCGGCATCGCCGAGCTTGACCAGCCGGATCAACTCGCGGTGCTCGCGCATCACCTGGGCCTGGCGGACCAGGGTGTACTGGTAGCGCCGAGCCACTGCCCGCAGCACCTCGCGGTGCTTCCACCAGAGCTCGGCGGCGAGGTGATTGTAGTGCCGCTCGTACATGACGTTGTGGAACTGCGTGTCGAGCTCGCCGTGGAGCACCTGGTCGGCGAAGTTGTTGGCCTCGATAGCGTCCTGGATCTGTTCCAGCGCGGCGATGTCGGCGGTGGTCGCCATGCCGACGAACCAGCGGACCATCGAGGGCTCGATGAGCACACCGATCTCGTAGGTGTCGCGCACGAAATCCTGGTCGATCGGGCGGACCCGAGCGCTCTTGTTGTGGACGATCAGCACGAAGCCCTGCGAGCGCAACAGCTGCAGCGCCTCGCGCACCGCATTGGCTGGTGAATTGTGCCGTTCCGACAGCTCCGCCACCACCAGCCGGGAGTTCGCTTCCAGCCGGCCCGAGATGATGTCGTCGCGGATCAACTCGTAAACCGCAGCCCCTTCTTCCGACACCCCGGTTGGGTCGATGCCCACGGGCGGCCGAGCCTTGTATGCGCTCATCTCTCAATCGATTCCGACGGTTGGTCTGAGGGGCAGCTTTGCCGGTTTCTTGCAGAATTTCCAGATAGAGTTCCAGGATTTTGCAAAATTCTGATTGCCTGTGCTGAAATCCGGGCGTTAATTCGCGTAACCGGCGGGTTGCCGGACAGGCATTCTCGGCCGGCGCGAGGGGCGTCGGCCGCAGCAGGAGGGAGGAAGTTCATGTCAGAACACGGAATTGGCCGTGCGCTTTTGCGCGGCGTGTTGTCGGCCGCCTTGGCCACAAGTCTCATGGCCTCGACGGCCTTGGCCGCAGGCATAGACATCAGCAAGTGGTCGCCCGAATACGTACGCTCGATCGCCGGTACGGAGACCTTCGACACGGTCGGTCACTGCAACTCGGTCACCCCGACCGACTACAAGGGCAAGCTGACCTTCTGGTACCAGGGCATGTTCGAGGCCGATCCGCAGATCATGCACGACAACTACCGCGATTTCTTCGCGGCGTTTCGCGCCACCTATCCGGGGATCGAGCTGACCGAACAGGGCATCACCTATAACGAGCTGCTCGACAAGTTCCGCACGGCGCTCCTCGGCAACAGCGCGCCGATGGCGATCCGGCTGCAGATCCTCGGGGGGACCGAGTTCGCCTCCAAGGGCTATCTCGAAGAGCTCAAGCCCGAGGATGTCGGCTATAAGCCCGACGATTTCTGGCCCGGCGCCATGAAGGCAGTGACCTGGGACGGCAAGATCTACGGCATTCCCACCAATAACGAGACCATGGCGTTCATCTGGAATGCCGACATCTTCAAGCGCGCCGGGCTCGACCCGGAAAATCCGCCGGCCACCTGGGACGATGTGGTCAGCTATTCCAAGCAGATCCACGACAAGCTGGGCATTTCGGGCTACGGGCTGGTCGCCAAGCAGAACGCCGGCAACACGCCCTATCGCTACATGCCGCAGCTCTGGGGCTATGGCGGCGGCGTCTTCGACGAAGCCGATCCCAACCCGACCTATGGTGAAGTGCGGCTCGACAGCCCCGAGAGCATCCGCTCGCTGCAGGCCTCCTACGACATGTATGTGCGCGACAAATCGGTGCCGGTCTCGGCGCTGACCAACACCCAGGGCGAGAACCAGGCGCCGTTCATCTCGGGCCAGCTGGCGATGATGATCTCGCACCCCTCCGAATATGCCCGGATGGTGGAACTCGCCGGCAAGGCAACCGGCTCGGACAAGGCGGTCGCCGAGAGCGTGCTCGAGAACATGCGCTATGGCCTCATTCCCACCGGTCCGACGGGCAAGCGCGCCGTGGTGTTCGGCGGCTCCAACATCCATATCGTCAAGTCGGAGTTCGTCGATGGCGGCAAGGTGGATGAGCCGGCGGCCAAGGCGCTGATCTGCATGTGGACCAGCCCCGAATGGTCACTGAAGCTGGCCTGGGCCGGCTCCAACCCGGGCAACGTCAACGGCTTCAAGACCGAGTGGATGAAGGAGCGGCTCGACACCATCAAGTTCCTCGACGTCACCACCTCGATGCTCCCTAACGGCATCCCGTTCCCGGCCCTGCCCGAAGCGCCGGAGATCATGAACATCATTGTTCCCGACATGATGCAGAACGCCCTCACCGGCACGATGACGGTCGAACAGGCCGCCAAGGACGCGGCTGAGAAGGTGCGGAAAATCCACGGTGGTGGTGGGCTGTAAGGCGCAACTGCGGGGCCGGCCAAGTGGGCCGGCCCCGCGAAGGCTCCGGCGGCGGTTCGGATGGCGCCGCCGAGGCGCAGTGGCACAGGTCCCCCCGACTTGTCTGGATAGGTCGTGGTTCAGCCCATCGGCTATCCAAACGCCGTCGTTGGAGCGCCGATGCCGGCGCCAGCAATGGCGAACAGTCCGCCGTCTGTGACGTTGCCCTCGAGCTCGGCGGGGGGCATGCCGAAGCGAGCCGAGGTGACATAGAGTACATCGAGATCCCGGCCGCCGAAGCAGCAACTGGTGGGCGAGCGGCAGGGGAGGTCGAGATAGTCGACCCGCCCCGAGGCTCCGCTGATCCGGGCGATTGCACTGCCGCCGGCAACCCGGGCGTTGAAGACGGCGCCGTCTGCATCTCTCGTTGACCCGTCGGGCAGGCCACGGTCGATCGGCCCGGCGAAGGGGCGGCGGTTGCTTAGCGCTACGGGGGTCGCGAGGTCGTATTCATAGAGCTGGTTGGCGACGGTGTCGGCGGTGATGAACCGCCCATCATCGGTCCACACCATGGTGTTGGTAATGCCGAAGCGATCGTCTGAGAGCAGCGCGACCGCGCCATCGGGGGCGATGCGGTAGAGCCGACCGGTATTGCCGCGCATCGGCTGCGGGGCGCCATCGGGGCCGATATTGTCGGCCATGGTCCCGACCCAATAGCTGCCATCGGGCGCCACGGCCCCTTCGTTGAGCCGGTTGCCGGGGATGTCTGGCTCGGGGATGGAGAACGTTTCGAAGCTGCCGCCGGGCGACCAGAGCACCACGCGCCGGCGCAGCCCGACGATGAAGCCGCCGGCTTTCCTGAGCCCGATCGAGGTCGGGTATTCGGGGGTCGGCCAGACCTGGTGCTCGCCGCTCTCGGGCACGAAGCGATGGATGCGGCTGCCGACGATATCGACCCAGTAGAGCGCCTCTTCGGCGGCCACCCAGATTATGCTCTCGCCGACAATGTCGGTGCTGGCGAGAACCAGCGCTGCGGCGCTCATTGGCGGAGCTCGGCGTCGACCGGGCCGGCCTTGATCAGGTCGGTCAGCCGTCGGTGCCAGGCAATATCGCGCCACATGCCGCGATATTGCGGCCCGCAGAAGTTCGAGGTGCAGATCGCCGTCCAGCGGCCGGTAGCCGAGGCCTGTTCGACGCCGGCGGCGCAGACATCCATCATCCAGTCCCAATCGGCCATCGGCCAGTCGCGATACATAACCGAGGCCCAGGCCTCGGTGGTGACCAGCGGCAGCTTGCTGCGCCGAGACCAGTCGGCGGCCTTGCCGATCCACTCGGTGAGGGTGGCGTCGAAACGCTGCTTGTTGGCGAGGTAATGCGGCTTGGCTTTGCGGATCAGCGTCTGGAACTCGCGCTGTTTGAACGAGTAGCCGATATCGGCATAAAAGCTGCTCATCGCCGGATTGGTGATCCAGATATGCGGCTCGAGGAAATCGAGCATCGACACATCCTGCTGCTGCCAGAGCTCGAACTGGTCCGACTGCGAGAAGGTATAGTCGAGCTCGGGGTAGCGCTGGCGCAGCAGGGCGATGCTGTCGCGCATCCAGCCGATGACCCGGGGAGCGGTCAGCAGATCGGGCGCGGTCTGGCCGGGCGGATAGAGATAGGGCGCCCATTTCAGATTGGGGAATTCATTGCAGAGATCGACATAGAGGATGGTGTCGATCAGGCCGGCCGCCTTGATGAGATCGAGTGTCGCTAGCCAGACCCGCGCCTGGTCTTCGGCGGTCCTGATCAGCATCCGGGCATCTTCGTTGTCGCGCTTGTACCAGGTGGAGAGGCCGACCACGATGCCGCGCGCCTTGCACTTGGCGATGAACTCGACCAGCGCCTCGCCGACCCTGCTGATGTCGACTTCGCCCGGCGCGCCCCAATCGCCATCCTGGCCATCCGAATGGATGGTCCAGGTCTTGTGCGGGTCGGCGGCAATCAGATGCGGGAAGGCATCGATGCGCACGGCGTCGTAGCCGCGCTCGGCCAGCTCGTCGAGGGCCTGGTCCCAATCCTCATAGCCGGCGCCGGGCCAGCGGCGTTCGATCCAGGAGAATTCCCACATGGTGATGGCGTAGGGGCGGGCGGTGCGGATGGAGGGCATGGCTCAGCGTCTCAGGTCGGAATCGATGGGCGAGGTCTTGATCAGGTCGGTGAGCCGGCGGTGCCAGGCGATTTCGCGCCACATGCCGACGAATTGCGGACCGCAGAAATTGGAGGTGGCGATGCCGACCCAGCGGCCCTTCCTCGCGGCGTGGGTGACGCCGAGCTCGCACAGATCCTTGATCCAGCCCCAGTCGAGCAGCGGCCAATCCTTGTAGTCGACCACCGACCAGCATTCGGTAGTGACCAGCGCCTTGCCCGAGGCGCGCGACCAGTCGGCGATATTGTCGATCTCGCTGGTCAGGGCCGCATCGTAGCGGGCCTGGTTGGCGCGATAGGTCTCGTAGCCGCGCGCTACGATATTGTCGAAGCCCACGGGCGAGAACTTCTCGAAGTTGTAGCCGACGGCGGCGTTCCAATCGCTGGTCGAGGGGTGCGACATCCAGATATGGGGCTCGAGGATATCGAGCATCGACACATCCTGCTCGGCCCAGTCGCGATACTGGGTGCAGAACGAGAAGGTGTAATCGAGATCGGGATAGCTCTGTTTGGCGATGGCGATGCTGTCGCGCATCAGGGCGACGACCTCGGGGTCGCGGCGTGACCGCTCCTCGCCCTCGATGCCGCCATAGAGGAAGGGCGTCCAGAACGGGATCGGGAACTCGTTGCAGAAATCGACATAGAGGATGGTGTCGGTAAGGCCGGCGCGGTCGATGAGGGCGAGGGTATCGACCCAGACCTTGGCGAGATCGGCGGCCGACCGGATATTGAGGCGGACATCGTCCCGGTCCTGTCGCCACCAGGTGGAGAGGCCGACGCCGATGTGGCGCGCCTTGCACTTGGCGATGAACTCGACAAGCGCCGGACCCACCGTCAACCGGGTGAGCGACTGGGCGCCCCAACTCACCTGGTTCCAGGTGGGGAGAATCTCCCACTCCCGCTCGGCGCCGGCCGAGACGAGGTGCGGGAAGGCGTCGATACGGACCGCGTCATAGCCGCGCTCGGCCAGCTCATCGAGAGCCTCGTCCCAATCTTCATAGCCGGCACCGGGCCAGCGGCGCTCGAGCCAGGAAAAATCCCACATCGTGATGGCGTAAGGCTTCAGAAAGCTGGGTTTCATCCCCGGTCGACCTCCCTTTGGATCGCAGCGTGCTTGCTACCTGTCTGCTTGTCCGGGGCGTATTCGTAGACTGGATAGCGTCGTATTGACAACAGGTATCTGGCATGCTTGTTACAAAATCAACGTGACCTAGTAGACAGGTTGAGATGAGCAATAGCGGGTACCCCAGGCCGGTCGAGGCTGCCGACGAAGAAGAGGCGCCGACCTCGCTGGTGCAGAAGGTGATCCTCGGCATCCGCCAGATGATCCGCTCGGAGGGCATGAAGGTCGGCGATCCGCTGCCCAGTGAAACCACGATCGGCGAGCAGCTCGGCGTGTCACGCGCCGTGGCGCGGGAGGCTTATCGGTCGATGGCGGCGCTCGGCCTGATCAGCGTTTCCAACGGCCGTCGGGCCCGCGTCTCGGCGGTCGATCCTCAGGTGCTGGCGCTGGTCATCGACCATGGGGTGCAGACCGACCAGGTATCGGTGCAGCAGATCCTCGATGTGCGCCGCACCCTCGAGATGCGCACCGTGGGGCTCGCGGCGCTGCGCCGTACTGACAAGGAAGCGCGCGAAATCAAGGCGCTGGCGGCAGCGATGCGGGCCGACTTCCACGAGATGGACAAGGTGATGGAACACGACATCGCCTTTCACGAAACCATCGCCCGCGCCTCGCGCAACCCGATGTTCGCGCTGATGGTGGGCTCGTTCCACGTGCTGACGCGGCAGACCTGGCGTGTCGGCTGGCTGGCGCGCGAGAGCGACGCCGACCGTTACGACAATGTGAGCTGCCATGAGGCCATCGCGCAGCACATCGAGGCGGGCAACCGCAGCGCCGCCGAAGCGCAGATGGCGGCGCATTTCGACAACACGGTGAAGGTGCTGCTCGCCAGCGGCGTCAACTGACCAATTCTCAGGCCCGGGGGAGGGGCTGGCGGTGAAAATCCAGAAGATCGAAACGATCCGGATCGCCGAACACGCGAATATCTGCTGGGTCGAGGTGCACACCGATGAAGGTGTGACGGGGCTCGGCGAGACATTCTTCGGTGCCGAGGCCGTCGAGGCCTATATCCACGAGACCGCGGCGCCGCTGCTCATCGGCCGCGACCCGCTGCAGATCGAAGCCATCTCGCGGGCGCTCACCGGCTATCTCGGTTTCGCCTCCACGGGGGTCGAGATGCGCGGCAATTCGGCGATCGATATCGCGCTGTGGGACATTTTCGGCAAGGTCAGCAACCAGCCGATCGCGCAACTGCTGGGTGGCTTCACCCGCAGCGAGATCCGCACCTACAACACCTGCGCCGGCACCGGCTACATGCAGGAAGGTGGGCAGACCGTCGCCAATTACGGGCTCAGCGGCGCACGCACCCAATATGCCGATCTCGAGGCATTCCTCAGCCGCGCCGATGAGCTCGCCGAAGAGCTGCTCTCCGAAGGCATCACGGCGATGAAGATCTGGCCGTTCGATGTCGCGGCGGAAAAGAGCCGCGGCCAGTACATCGGCGCGGCCGACCTTAAGAAGGCGCTGTCGCCGTTCGAGAAGATCCGCAAGCGGGTCGGCGACAAGATGGATGTGATGGTCGAGTTCCACTCGATGTGGCAGCTCACCCCGGCCATCCAGATCGCCCGGGCCTTGGCGCCGTTCAACACGTTCTGGCACGAAGATCCGATCCGCATGGACTCGCTGGGCGACCTCAAGCGCTACAGCGAAGCCTCCATCGCGCCGGTCTGCGCGTCGGAAACCCTGGCGACGCGCTGGCGCTTCCGCGACCTGCTGATGGCAGACGCGGCGGGGGTCGTGATGCTCGATCTCTCCTGGTGTGGTGGGCTCACCGAAGCCAAGGCGATCGCCTCGATGGCCGAGGCCTGGCACCTGCCGGTGGCGCCGCATGATTGTACCGGGCCGGTGGTGCTGTGCGCCTCGACCCACCTGTCGCTCAACGCGCCGAACGCCCTGGTGCAGGAGAGCGTCCGCGCCTTCCATCGCACCTGGTACGGCGACCTCGTCACGCAACTGCCCCCGATCAGCAACGGCAAGATCACCGTTCCCAAGGGGGCTGGGCTGGGGATGGAACTCCATCCCGAACTCGACCGGCGGTTCACCACGACCCGACGGACTAGCGACCACAAGAACTAAAAGCAGATTTTCCAGGGAGGAAAACCATGAAGACGCTTATTGCCGCCATGCTGGCGGCCACGGCCCTCTGCGCAATGCCTGCGCTGGCGCAGGACAAGCCGCCGCTGCGCATCATCTACGCCACCCATGCCGACAGCGGAAACACCTTCTGGCTGACGGTGAAGAAGGGCATGGACGACGCCTGCGCCATCGTCAAAGCCGATTGCCAGATGCTGTTCATCGCCAAGGCCGGCGACGTGGCCGGCCACATCGCCAACATCCAGGCCGCCATCGCGCAGCAGCCGGACCTGCTCATCACCTCGATCACCGACGACACGGCGTTCGATGCGGTGGTCAAGGAAGCCGTCGATGCGGGCATTGCGGTGATCTCGTCGAACGTCGATGACAATCAGGGCGCCAAGGGCAATGCCCGCGCCGCCTTTGTCGGCCAGAGCTTCTTCACCGCCGGTGAGGCGCTCGCCACCCGGGTGGCCGGCGATTTCCCGGCCGATGGCCCGATCCGCGTGCTGATCGGCGTCAACGCGCCGGCCGACAACTGGTCGCGCACCCGCGCCAACGGCATTATTGCCGGCCTTGAAGCGTGGAAGGCGGCGAACCCGTCGCGCGATATCAGCTGGCACGAGATCGATGCGGGTCTCGACTATGGCACCAGCGCCGATCGCTTCGGCAGCTACTTCACCAGCGAGCCGAACCTTACCGCCTATTTCGACACCGGCTTCTGGGATGTCGGTGTCGTGACCGTGCTGAAGGACCGCGGGATCGAGCCGGGCAAGGTGATCCTCGGCGGTTTCGACCTCGTGCCCGATGTGCTGGCGCAGATGCAGGCCGGCTACATCCAGTACCATGTCGACCAGCAGCCCTATCTCCAGGGCTGGGCCCCGGTGATGCAGGCCGGGCCGATCCGCGACTACAAGATGGCCGCCTATGACGTCGATACCGGCAGCGCCATCGTCACCAAGGACATGGTTGGCGCCATCGAAGAGCTGTCGAAGGCCGGCTACCGCTGACCCCTGGCGGCGGTGGCCCGGTAACGGCCGCCGCCGCTTCGTTTTCGGTCTCGCGAGGAGGAAGCGACCAATCATGCGACTGCTAAAAATCTACATGCAGCGACCCGAGCTCGTCGCCCTCGTGGTGCTGATCGTGTTCACCACCTATTTCGCCGCGGCCAGCAACGGGCTGTTCCTGTCCAACGCCAATGTACGCGGCATGTTCAGCCTCTATCCCGAACTGGCGATCCTGGCGCTCGGCTTCAGCCTCCTGATGATCGCGGGCGAGTTCGATCTGTCGATCGGCTCGGTGATGGGCCTGTGCCCGATCGTCTTATGCGCAATGATAAACTTCGGCATCCCGTTCTGGCCGGCCTTCGTCCTGGCCCTGGTGGTCGCCGCCGCGGTCGGATTGTTCAATTCGGCGGTGACGCTGCGCTTCGGTATTCCGAGCTTCATCACCACGCTGGGCACCCTGTTCATGGCGCGTTCGGTGGCGGTGGTGCTTTATTCGAGCGGCCTCGCTACGACGCTCGATATCGATGTCGTTCCGACCTGGGCGTTCTCCGAACCGCTGGGCATCTTCCGCGTCTCGGCCATCTGGCTGATCGCCCTGGCGCTCTTGGTCTGGCTGCTGCTCGAAAAGACCAATTTCGGCAACTGGATCCGCGCCACCGGCGGCTCGGTGGAAGCGGCCAAGGCGATGGGCATTCCCACTTCGCTGGTGAAGACCGTCTGCTTTATGATCTGCTCGACCCTCGCCGGTCTGGCCGGCATCATCCAGGTGGTCCGCATCGGCTCGCCGATCCCCTCGATGGGCGAATCCATGGAGCTGCAGGCCATCGCCGCCGCGGTGATCGGCGGCATCGCGCTCTCGGGGGGCGTCGGCAACATCGTCGGGGTGGTCATCGGCATGGCGATCATCCGGGTCATCGACTCCGGCATGATCATGAGCCGCGTCGACGCCAGCTGGTTCAAGTTCGCCATCGGCTTCCTCATCGTCTGCGCCGTCATCGCCAACCATTGGCTGGAGCGCCGGGCGCGCAACATCAAGCTGGAGGTGGCCCAATGAGCGCGCCGCTGATCGAATGCACCGGGCTGCAGAAGTGGTATTCCGGTGTCCACGCCCTCAAGAATGTCAGCCTCCGCGTCGAACGCGGCGAAGCGGTCGGCCTCGTGGGCGATAACGGCGCCGGCAAGACGACGCTGATCAAGATCCTCTCCGGCGTGCACCGGGCCGATGCCGGCAAGATCAGGATCGACGGCAAGGATGTGACCATCAGGAATGCCCGGCACGCCATGGAGCTGGGGCTGGAGACGATCTACCAGTACAATTCCATGGTCCCCACCATGACCATCGCGCGCAACGTCTTCATCGGCCGCGAACCGCTCAGCTGGTCGCTGTTCGGATTCGGCGTGATGGACCAGAAGAAGATGCGGGCCGAAAGCGTCCAGGCCATCGCCGATGTCGACCTGCATTTGCGCTCGCCCGATGCGCTGGTGGGTGAGCTCTCCGGCGGTCAGCGGCAGGGTGTCGCCATTGCGCGCGCCATGCACTTCAAATCGAAGGCGCTGATCCTCGACGAGCCGACCAACCACCTGTCGGTGAAGGAGACCGACAAGGTGCTGGGCTTCGTGCGCGATTTGAAGAAGCAGAACGTCACCGGCATCTTCATCTCGCACAACATGCAGCACGTGTTCCAATGCTGCGACCGGGTGGTGGCGATGGCGCGCGGCGAGATCGTGTTCGACAGCCCGATCTCCAAGACCAGCATCGACGAAGTGCACGGGTACTTGTGATGAGCGAGTTCGCGGGCAAGACCGTCCTCATCACCGGGGCGCTGGGAACGCTGGGCACCGCGCAGGCCGAGGCGTTCGCCCGGCTCGGCGCGCGGCTGCTGCTGCTCGATCGTCCCGGTGATCCGAGGGGCGGCGAGCGGGCCCGCGAACTGGCTGCCCGGCATGGCGTGGTGGCCCGCTACATCGGCCAGGACCTCGGCCAGCTGATTGAGAGCGAAACGCTGGTGCGCGGGCTCAGCGACGAGTATGGCGGCATCGACGTGCTGGTTTCCAACGCGGCGCTGATTATCAACAAGCCGTTCGAGGAGTTCTCGATCGAGGAGTATGAAGATCAGCTCAGGGTCAACTCCGCCGCGACCTTCGCTCTCGTCCGTGCCGTGGCGCCGGCGATGAAAGCAAAGCGCGACGGCAAGATCGTCAATTTCTGCTCGGTGACGCTCAATGGCCGGTGGGATGGCTATGTCCCCTATGTGGCGAGCAAAGGGGCGATGTTGGGGCTGACCAAGTCGCTGGCGCGCGAACTGGGGCCGTTCAACGTGCGGGTCAACGCCGTATCCCCCGGCGCGGTGGTATCGGACGCCGAGAACCGCGTCTTCGCCGATCGCCTGCAGCAATACAATGACTGGATCCTCGAGAACCAGTGCCTCAAGGATCGCATCCAGGCGAGCGATGTCGCCGACCTGGTGCTGTTCCTCGCCTCGGACCGCTCGCGCATGATCACCGGCCAGAACATCGCCGTAGATGGCGGCTGGTAGGCGGGGGGGGGGGAGACTGTCGGCTCCGGTGTTCAAGGGGCGGATGGCGGGGGGCACCGAACTCGGGCCTGGCCCGCTTAGTCCGGCGCAGCATAAGCAAAGGGGCCGGCGAACCGGCCCCTTCTATGCCTAGAAATCCATGCCGCCGCCCGGGGGCATGGCCGGCGCGGTTTCCTTCTTGGGCTTTTCCGCGATCATCGCCTCGGTGGTGATCAACAGCCCGGCCACGGAAGCGGCGTCCTCGATGGCCGTGCGGACCACCTTGGCAGGGTCGATGATGCCCCACTGGTAAAGGTCGCCATACTCACCGGTCTGGGCGTTCCAGCCATGGGCGTAGTCGGAGTTTTCGAGCAGCTTGCCGACAATGATCGACCCGTCTTCGCCGGCGTTGAGGGCGATCTGGCGCGCCGGAGACTGGATGGCGCGCCGCACGATGTCGACGCCGGTGCGCTGATCGGCATTTTCGGGCTTCAGTGCTTCGAGCGCCTTGACCGCCCGCAGGAGCGCAACGCCGCCGCCTGGCAGGATACCTTCCTCGACTGCTGCCCGCGTGGCGTGCATGGCATCGTCCACCCGGTCCTTCTTCTCCTTGACCTCGACCTCGGTGGATCCGCCGACGCGGATCACGGCGACGCCGCCGGCGAGCTTGGCCAGCCGCTCCTGCAGCTTCTCGCGGTCGTAGTCGGAAGTGGTCTCCTCGATCTGGGCCCTGATCTGAGCGACGCGGCCCTGGATGTCGGCCGTGGAGCCGGCGCCATCGACGATAGTGGTGTTCTCCTTCTCGATGCTCACCTTCTTGGCGGTGCCGAGCATTTCGAGCGTCACGTTCTCGAGCTTGATGCCGAGATCCTCGGAGATGACGTTGCCGCCGGTAAGGATGGCGATGTCTTCCAGCATGGCCTTGCGGCGGTCGCCAAAGCCAGGCGCCTTGACGGCCGCGATCTTGAGGCCGCCCCGCAGCTTATTGACCACGAGGGTCGCGAGAGCCTCACCCTCGACATCCTCGGCGACGATCAGCAGCGGCTTGCCGGTCTGCACGATCGCTTCAAGCACCGGCAGCATCGGCTGCAGGTTCGAGAGCTTCTTCTCGTGGAGCAGGATGTAGGGATCTTCCAGCTCGACGCGCATCTTTTCGGGGTTGGTCACGAAATAGGGGCTGAGATAGCCGCGGTCGAACTGCATGCCTTCGACGACATCGAGTTCGGTTTCGGCCGTCTTGGCTTCCTCGACCGTAATCACCCCTTCGTTGCCGACCTTCTGCATTGCCTCGGCGATCATCTTGCCGATGGCCGTCTCGCCATTGGCCGAGATGGTGCCGACCTGGGCTATCTCGTCATTGGACGTTATCTTGCGGGCATTCTTCTTGAGCTCTCCGACGACGGTGCCGACGGCAAGATCGATGCCGCGCTTCAGATCCATCGGGTTCATGCCGGCGGCTACGGCCTTGGCCCCTTCCTTGACGATGGCCTGGGCCAGAACCGTGGCCGTAGTGGTGCCGTCACCAGCCTTGTCATTCTGCTTGCTGGCGACTTCGCGCACCATCTGGGCGCCCATGTTCTCGAACTTGTCGGAGAGTTCGATCTCCTTGGCGACGGTAACGCCATCCTTGGTGATGCGGGGAGCACCAAAGCTCTTTTCGATCACCACGTTGCGGCCCTTGGGACCGAGGGTGACCTTCACCGCATCGGCAAGGGTATCGACGCCCTTGAGCATCCGATCGCGGGCATCAAGGGAGAATTTGACTTCTTTAGCAGCCATTTTGTCGTCACTCCTGAGACGTAACGAGTTTGACTCTGGGTAATGAAGGCCTCAGGCGGCCTTCCGGGCTTCGGCGACGGGCTCGATGATGCCCATGATGTCGCTCTCTTTCATGATGAGCAGTTCCTGGCCATCGAGCTTGACCTCGGTGCCGCTCCACTTGCCGAAAAGCACGCGGTCACCGGGCTTGAGGTCGATGGCGATCAGTTCGCCGCGTTCGTTACGCGCCCCGGGACCCACCGCGACCACTTCGCCTTCCTGCGGTTTTTCCTTGGCAGTATCGGGGATGATGATGCCCCCGGCCGATTTCTGCTCCGCGTCGATGCGCTTGACCACCACTCGGTCGTGCAAAGGACGGAACTTCATGAAGCTTCCTCCATTGGACAAAAACAACGATGTCTAGAGTGCCGGGCGTCAGCGCGCCCGTGCGGAAATGAGCTAGGAAACGCGGTTTTTGGCTTCAAGGGGGAGGCCAAAGATTTTTTCGCGGCGCGCCGATGGCTTGCTAGAGCGTTGAAATCGTTATGGAACGACGTCGAATGTGTGGCGCTGTGCGAGGGGCAACCACTTCGTCGCACCCGCCCTGGGCAGCAGCCTCCATTTTCGCGATCCCGATTGCGCGTTGCTCGAGTTCATCTCGCACCTGCAACAGCCACGTTTGCCGGCCGACACATAACGGCCTACTGTCGAGCATTGGGACGAATGCGGCTCCGCCCGTGTGCGCCCTATTGCCGACAAAGTCCTGGGCCGCATTCAAGCCGCCGGGACCTGCGGCCACTGCTGCGCAGTTACCGCAGCAACCGGGAAATCTTCGGGCGGAAAACGGGGGAGTTCGGGCGATGATTGACGATGAGGGCAAGGGCGTGATCGGTCGTCGCGCCTTTCTGTTCGGAGTCACCGCCGGTCTTGGTGCGCTGGCGCTGGCCGGTTGCGCGCCGGCCGGGATGAGCGTGGCGGAAGCGGAGCGGGTCTACGGACCGCGGCCGAACGAGCGTTTCCCGATCCCGGCCGCCAAGATCAGCAAGATCGACCCGAAATACTACCGCCGGACGGTGCGCTACGACAGCAAGGAGGCGATCGGAACGATCATCGTCGATCCGCGCAACCACTACGTCTACCGCATCGAAGGCGACGGCATGGCCACCCGCTATGGCGTCAGCGTCGGGCGCGCCGGGTTCCTGTGGAGCGGCGATGCCTATATCGGGCGCAAGGCCGAATGGCCGATCTGGACGCCGCCCAAGGAGATGATCGAACGCCAGCCGGAAGCCGCCAAATATGCCGGCGGCATGAAGCCGGGCCTCGACAATCCGCTCGGCGCCCGCGCGCTCTATCTCTACCAGAACGGCGTCTACACCCTCTACACGCTCTACAGCACCAGTGTGCCCGAAACGATCGGCAAGGGCATCTCGAGCGGCTGCATCGGCCTCATCACCCAGGACATGCTCGACCTCTATGACAAGACGCCGGTCAATACGAAGGTGATTGTGCTGAAGGCATAGGCCGTCACTGGCGAGCGTCCCTCCTGGCTTCCGCTAGCGTAGTCAGAGTCGGAATGCTCGCACACCGCTTGTTCTTGTTTCGTTCTTGGTGTTATCCTCTCTTCCTTCCGCGCAAGGAGGACAGGAATGTACCGCCAACCCCTCACCACGCCCGGCACGGCGCCGGAACCCAAGGCCGAGAAAACCAAGCTGATCGTGCTGCTGGCGTTCGATCGCGGCGACGACGGCGAGCTGCTGCCGTCGTTCGAGCCGCGCGAGATGCCGGATGAGCGGCGCGCCGTGCAGACGGCGCGCGAGATGGCCACGCGGCATCCCGGCGTGATCACCTGGTCGCGCGACGCCAACCTCAGGGAAGGCGAGTTCGGGCCGCCGGTGGTGCTGTTTCAGTCCGGTGACGTGCCGGATCTCGAGTGACGAACTCTCGCCGCTGGCAGCGCAGCGGAACGCGCCATCGCCCGGCGGCCAGCTCAGGCGCTACCGCCTCGGCTCGTAACGCAGCGCCACGGCGCCCGAGCTGAGCTCTATCCGGTCGACCAGCTTCAACTCGACATATCTGGAGAGCCCGGCGAACGGGGTGGGGCCATGACCGGCAATCCGGGGTTGCACCACGAATTCGTACTCGTCGATCAGGCCCAGCTCGGCCAGCGCCAGCGGCAGCTTCACGCCGCCGGTGAGCAGCGCCTTGCCCGGCTGCTGCTTGAGCTTCTCGACGGCTTCGCCCAGGTTGCCGCTGAGAAGTTCGGCGTTCCAGTCGACCCCGCTGAGCGTGCTGGAAACGACGTATTTCTGCATCGCGTCGATGGTGCGGGCGAAAGGTTCTGTCCACTCCGGCGGCTTTGAGGTTCGCGTCGCCAGCCGCCACGCCCCTTCCATCATCTGGTAGGTGACACGGCCAAACAGCAGGGCGTCGGCCCGGCCGATGCTCTCGGTGGCGTGGCGATGCGTGGCGCGCAGCATCGCCTCCTGCAGCGCCGGATCGGTCGGAATGGCGTTGTGGTCGACGCAGCCATCGAGCGTCACGTTGATGGAATAGAGAAGCGGTCGCATCAGGGTCGTTGCTCCTTGCTGGCGCGCGCCGCGATGGCCCGCTCGAACCGTTCCAGCTGGGTGGTCAGCGCGAGGACTGCGCCGCGCGTCATCTCGGGATCCGGGTGACGATCGGCCGTCAGCACCATCCGTACGCGCCCGGCCTCGGCGTGGAGCTCGACCAGCATGTCGTAGGGATAGGACTCGACGCCGGGGACGAAATCGATGTCGAAGCGGATGCGCAGCCTCTGGTGGCGCACGATCTCGAGGAATCGGCCACTCACCCAGGCCGAGAGCGGCCTTTCGAGGTTCGCCAGGTAGGCGACCTGCTCGGCGCCCACCGCGGTCATCACGTGATCGAATGCGCCACCGACCCACGGCTCGAGCACCGACACCTCGAAGCGCATGCCTTCCGGCGCGAACCATGCCTCGAGCCCGTCTTTCGTGGTCCACAACGCCCAGACGTCCTCGATCGATGCCTCGTAGATCCGCTCGAAACTGACGGTTGCCGCGCCCCACTCAGTTACGGGCTCCATCACCTCTTCCCCTCGATGTCCCCTGCGCTCTGCCGTCGCGCCAGGGCGGCGTCGAAACGCTCGAGCCGGCTCTCCCAGAGCTTGCGATAGCTCGCCACCCAGCCGTCGATCGCCTGGAATGGTTCCGCTCGCAGCGAATAGAGGCGCCTCGCCCCATCGGGCCGCATGGTGACGAAGCCGGCTTCGCCGAGGATCCTGAGGTGCCGCGAAACACCGGACTGATCGATGTCGACGGCGCGAACCAGCTCGCCCACAGCCTGTTCGCCGCTCGCCAGGGCCTCGACGATACGAAGCCGCGTCGGGTCGGCCAAAGTCTGGAATACGCTTTGTTGCATCATGATGCATATGTATGACGGTGCATATGACAAGTCAAGCCGCGCTGGCCTGAGATGCGACGTTCGAAACGTGGACCGCGTTCCGTGACCAGGACCGCCGGAGGTGGTGAGAATAGCTGGGTGGTCGTCGCTGCCGCGTCCCGCCTCAGATCCTGTCCTTGAACACCTCACCACCCCGCATGATCAGCGGCATATGCGCGCCATCACCCTGCAGCCGGGTGATGTCCGTCAGCGGGTCCCCGTCGACCACGATCAGGTCGGCATGGGCGCCAGCGGCGATGGTGCCGATCTCGCCGGTCATGCGGCAGAGCTCGGCGCCGACCGTGGTGGCCGAGCGGATGATTTCGGCAGGGGTCAGCACCTTGGCGAGGAGTTCGAACTCCATGCAGTGGTACTTGCGCAGGCCGCCGAGGAGGTCCGAGCCGAAGGCCATGGGGAGACCGGCGTCACGCATAATGGCCAGCGAGTTGAGCCCGCCCGAGCGCACCACTTCGATCTTCTCGAACTCGGCCGGCCCCAGGCCCAGCGCCTTGCCTTCGAGCCACAGCGCGTCATAGGCGACGAGGGTGGGAACGGCGATGCAGCCTTTCTCGGCCGCGAGCTTTGCCGTTTCGGCGCTGATCAGGTTGCAGTGCTCGAGCGAGTGGACGCCCAACTCGACGCAGCGGCGGATGGCGGCGTCGGTGTAGACATGGGCCGAGACGTAGAGCCCGGCATTCTCGGCTTCCTCGACCATGGCGAGGATTTCCTCGCGTGAATACTGGATCGAGTGGATCGGATCGTTCGGCGAAGAGACGCCGCCATTGGCCATCACCTTGATGAAGTTGGCGCCCTCCTTGATCATGGTGCGGCAGGCGGTGCGGACCGCATCGACGCCATCGGCGATGTAGCCCATCGAGCCCAGCCGGTCCGACATCATGCCCGGGCGGTCATCAGTGCGCTTCCTGAGGTCCGCATGGCCGCCGGTGGTGGTGAGGCCCTTGCCGCAGATGACGATGCGCGGCCCGTCGATCAGCCCTTCCTCGATACCGCGGACCAGGCCGTGATCGGCGCCGCCGAGATCGCGGATGGTGGTGAAGCCGCGCTGCAGCATTTCTTCCATGACGCGGGCCGAGCGGAGGCCGGCAAGCGAGGAGGGGGCGATCATGTTTCCCCACAGGTCGAGCGTTTCGGCGACCACATGCACGTGGCAATCGATCAGTCCGGGCATCAGGGTACGGCCGCCAAGGTCGATGACGCGGGCGTCGGCGGGGGCGGCGAGGCCGGCGCCGACTTCGGCAATGCGGCCATCGCGCACCAGCACGACCAGCCCCTCGCGCAGCACGCCCTCTGCGGCATCGAGCACACGGCCATTGATGAAAAGCGTCGTCTGGGGCATCGGGGAGAACTCTCTATCTGTGGTGGCAGGCGGCGAGGCGCCCGTCGGGTCGTTCGGTCAAAGCCGGCTCGCTGGTGCGGCAGATCTCGGTCGCCAGCGGGCAGCGGGTGTGGAAGGGGCAGCCGCTCGGCTTGTTGATGGCGCTCGGCACATCGTCGCTCGAGGCGCTGAAGCTGTGGCGATGGCGCGGGTCGAGCGTCGGGGCCGCGCGGGTCAGCATCTCGGTGTAGGGGTGGGTCGGCGCAGCGAACAGCAGCGCCTTGGGGGCGATCTCGACGATCTTGCCCAGATACATCACCGCCACTCGGTGCGAGATGTGCTCGACCACCCCGAGGTCGTGCGAGATGAACAGGTACGCGATCCCTAAGTCGCGCTGCAGGTCGGCGAGCAGGTTGAGAATCTGCGCTTGCACCGACACATCGAGCGCCGAGACCGGCTCGTCGCAGACGATGATATCGGGCTTGAGCGCCAGGGCCCGGGCGATGCCGATGCGCTGGCGCTGGCCGCCCGAGAACTGGTGCGGGAAATTATCTGCCTGGTCGGGCCGGAGCCCGACGCGCGCCATCAGTTGCGCCACCTCGGCGTCGCGTTCGGCCCTGGTGCCGACGCCATGGATATCGAGCGCCACCCGGATGGCGTCGCGCACCCGGCGGCGCGGGTTGAGCGAGGAGAACGGATCCTGAAAGACGATCTGTACCCGCCGCCGGTAATCCTTGAGGTCGCGGCGGCGGAAGCTGCCGATCTCGGTGCCGGCGAAGCGCACCCGGCCGCCGGTCGGCTTCACCAGCCCGAGCAGCGCCAGCCCGGTGGTCGACTTTCCGCAGCCGGATTCGCCGACAAGGCTCAGCGTTTCGCCGCGCTCTATCGAAAAGCTCACCCCATCCACCGCCTTGACGGTGGCGGACTGGCGCTGGAACACCCCGGATCGCACCGGGAAATGCACCTGGAGATCATCGACGGCGAGAAGGGCTTCAGCCATCGACATGCTCCCAGCAGGCGGCGAAATGGCCGGGCCGCTTTTCCTCTAGGGGTGGCCGTTCCTCGAGGCAACGGGCCGAGGCGCGCGGGCAGCGCGGCGCGAAGGCGCAGCCCTTGGGCAGGTCCCAGGGCGGCGGCACGGTGCCGGCGATATCGACCAGCCGGTCAGTTGCTGGCCGGCCGGCCACTGGGCGGGGGATCGCCCCCATCAGCCCCAGCGTATAGGGGTGGATGGGGTGCTCGAACAGGTCGTAGACGCTGGCTTCCTCGACGCGGCGGCCGGCATACATCACCACCACCCGGTCGGCGACTTCCGCCACGACGCCGAGATCATGGGTGATCAGCACCAGCGCCGTGCCGAGCCGCTTCTGCAGGTCGGAAATCAGCCCGAGGATCTGCGCCTGCACGGTGACATCGAGCGCCGTGGTCGGCTCATCGGCGACGAGAATCTTCGGGTCGCAGGCGAGCGCCAGGGCGATCATGGCGCGTTGCCGCTGCCCGCCGGAGAGCTCATGCGGAAACTGTCCGGCCCGACGGGCGGGGTCGGGCATCTGCACCAGCTGCAACGTCTCGACGGCTCGCGCCATCGCCGCCTTGCGGCCGAGCTTTTTGTGCCGGCGCACCGACTCGGCGATCTGCTCGCCGATGGTCAGCACCGGGTTCAGCGCCGTCAGCGGCTCCTGGAAGATCATCGCGATCTCGACGCCGCGCAGGTCCTCCACCCGATGTTGGGACATGGCGAGGAAATCCTCGCCATTGATTTCGATCGTGCCTTTGCTGGCGCTCGCCGCATCGGGCAACAGGCGCAGCAGCGACAAGGCAGTCATCGATTTGCCGCAGCCGGATTCCCCGACGATGCACAGCGTCTCGCCGCGCTGGACGGTCAGCGCCATGTCGGCGACGACAGGATAGGAGCCGCGCTCACCGCGGATCCGGATCTCCAGGTCCTTGACGGCAATCGCCGCGCCGACCGTGCTCGTCGCCAACTGCGCCACCCGTTACTGCTCCGCGCCGTCGAGGTTGCCGACCATGAAGCCGTAATCCCCGGCCTCGACCAGGTTGCGGCTCAGATGCTGCATCACCATGATGCCGTTCTCGAACGGGGTGGGGATCTCCTCGATGGTCTCGAAATCATAGGGGCTGACGACCCGGCCGAGCAGTTGCCCGCCCTTGATGATCTCGCCATTGGCGGGGCTGAGCGGTTCGAGCCAGCCGCCATGCTTGGGCCGGATGCCGACCAGCTCGGTCACCACCACCTGCTTTGGCGGCGCCTGCACCGCGCCGGCGATGACGCCGAGATAGCGCAGCTGGTTCAGCATGCCGTCGACGGTGCGCTTCACATAGGGGCCCTGGTCGACGATGCCGCCGCCGAGCTCGATGGTGGTCACCTTCATTTCGGGCCGGCGGTCGATGGTCACCGTCTTGGTGGTGCCGGTATAGACCGTGCCGGTCTTTCCGGTGGTCGGGCGGTAGAGGATCTTTGAGCCGAAGGCGCGCGAAAGCCCCTCGTCGCTCCAGATATAGACATAGTCGACGGTCGGGCGGTCGGTGCCCGAGTGGAGATCGATATTGGCGTCGAGCTTGTCGAAATAGTCGCGCGCCAAGGCGAAGGCGAGCTGCTGGGTGTAGTTGCCGCGATCGTCGCCCGGGAACTCGCGGTTGAGGTTGAGCTCATCGAGCGGGGTGAAGCGGTGGTTGACCGCGAAGGCCTTGGGGTTGGCAACCGGCAGCAGCAGGATGCGGCCCTTGAGCGGCATGTCCTTGAGCACCCGATAGAGCTCGAGGATGGCCTGCGAGCCGGCATTCTCGTTGCCGTGAATGGAGGCGGAAATGCCGACGGTGGGGCCGTCCTGTTCGCCGACCAGTTCGTGGATGAACAGCACGGCATCGCTGCCATCGGCGTGGGTAGTGAACTTGGGCCTCAGCTTGTTGATCTGCTTGACCATCGTTTGTCGTCCTTAGTCCTACTTGTTGGCGCCCAGGCGCGTGAGCTGGCGCGGATCGAGGATGTCCCTCAGCCCGTCTCCCAGCAGGTTGAAGCCGAGCACCGTCACCATGATGGTGGCCCCGGCAATGATGGAGAGCCACGGCTCGTCGCGGATGAAGCGGGTGCCGTACGAAAGGGTCCAGCCCCAGGTCGGGGTCGGCGGCGGCAGGCCGAAGCCGAGAAAGCTCAACGCCGATTCAATGATCACCGCGGTGCCGAGCCCGAGCGAGGCGAGCACGATGATCGGCCCCAGCGTATTGGGGAGGATTTCCATGAACAGGATGCGCGGCCAGCTGGCGCCGAGCGCCTTGGCCGCCTGCACATAGTTCTGCTCGCGCAGCACCAGCGTCGTGGCGCGCACCACCCGGGCATATTCGGTCCAGGTGACAGCGATGATGGCAGCCGAGATGTTGACGATCCCCGGCCCCAGCACCGCGACGATGGCGAGGGTGAGCACCACGGCGGGAAAGCCGAGGAACACGTCGGTGATCCGCATCAGCAGCATATCCACCCAGCCGCCGAAATAGCCGGCGGCAAGGCCGACACTGGTACCGATCAGCGCCGCGACGGTGACCGAGATGATGCCGATGGAGAGCGAGATGCGCGCCCCGAAGATCAACCGGGACCACAGGTCGCGCCCCAGATTGTCGGTGCCGAGCCAATGGACGGCCGACGGCAGCGAGAAGCGGTTGCGCATGTCGGGCTGGTCGACGCCGTGCGTCGCGAGCAGCGGGGCGAACACGGCGAGGAACACCAGCGCGAGGATGATCAGGCCGCCGATCACCAGCGAGGGGTTGCGCAGGGGTTTTGGGATCCGCATGGCGCTAACCCAACCGCACGCGCGGGTCGACCAGCGCATAGAGCAGGTCGACGACGAGGTTCACCAGCGCGAAGATCAGCGCGAAAGTCAGAACGATCCCCTGGATCAGCGGCAGGTCGCGCTGCGACACGGCCGAAAAGGTCAGCTGCCCAAGGCCCGGCCAGGCAAAGATCATTTCGACCAGCACGGCGCCGCCGAGCAGCGCGCCGAAACGCAGCCCGATGACGCTCAGCACCGGCAGCAAGGCGTTTCGCAACGCATGGCGCACCACGACGCGCGGCCGGCGCAGCCCCTTGGCATAGGCGGTGCGGACGAAATCCTCGCGCAGCACTTCCAGCATCGAGGTGCGCACCAGCCGCGAGATGATCGCCGCCGAATTGGCGGCGAGCGCCAGAGCGGGGAGGAGAATGTGGAGGATGGAATCCCACAACACCTGCGGACGGCCGCTCAGCGCCGCGATGATCGCCTCCGGCATCGGCGCGCCGCGACCGATCGCCGGCAGCCAGTTGAGCTGCACGGCGAAGGCCAGCATCAGCAGCAGCCCCAGCCAGTAGACCGGCATGGAGACGCCGAGCTGCGCCAGCAGCATCGTCGCGGTGTCGATCAGCGAGCCCTGTCGCACCGCGGCGAGGACGCCGAGCGTCACCCCGATCAGGCTCGCGAGCAGCAGCGCCACCACGGCGAGCTCGATGGTCGCCCCGATGCGGCCGCCGATGATTTCGCTGACCGGCGCGCTCTGGAAGATCGAGCGGCCGAGATCGCCGTGCAGCAGTTGCCAGAAATAGGCGCCGAGCCGCACATACCAGGGGTCATCCAACCCGAGCGTGCGCCTCAGGTTGGCGATCATTTCGGGCGACGCCTCGGGGCCGAGCAGCACCGCGGCCGGATCGCCCGGCACCAGCAGCAACAGCCCGAAGGTGACGACGATCATGCCGACCGCCATCGGGATCAGCAGCAGCAGCCGGCGGATGACATAGGCTAGCATCGCTGCAGCCCTCGGGATGGGTAGGCGGCTCGCCTCATGCGATGACGATCTCTTCGATGCGGCGCGGATAGTGGGTCATGCTGTCCGGGCCTTCGGCGGTGACCAGCACGGTGTCGGCGATGCGGTAGCCGGCAAAGCCGGGGATGGTGATCGAGGGCTCGCTGGAGGCGATCATGCCGGGTTCGAGAATGGTCTGGTCGCCGGCCTCGATCCAGGGGGACTCGTGGAACATGATGCCCATGCCGTGGCCCACCCGGTGCAGGGCATTGTCGGCCATGCCCTCTGCGCGGATATAGCCGAGCGCCAGGTTGTCCGAGGAGGCGCAGGTGTGGCCGGCGATCAGTGCGGCGGTAGCCAGCTTCTGCGCCTCATAGGCTACCGAGTAATGCCGCTGCTGCTCGGCCGAGGGCTCGCCGACAAAGAAGGTGCGCTCGCTCTCGGCCGCTCGGCCGCCGACCCGGCAGCCGAGCGACAGGATCAGGCTTTCGCCGCGCTTCACCGGATTGCCGGTCGGCATGCCGTGCGGAAAGCTCGAGCGGATGCCGGAATAGACGAGGCCCGAGGCGAGGCCCTGCACCAGCATCAGCTCCTCGTGCTCGGAATACATGATGTTCATGGCGTGCCGCGACACGTGCTGCTCGATCTCGATCTCGCTCGGCAGCTCGCCGCCTTTGCGCACGGCCTCGCCGATCAGTGCCACGCCGGCGCGCACCATCTCGTCGGAGATGCGCGCTGCTTCGCGGTGCAGCACGATCTCCTCGGGGTATTTCCTCAACCGCATCTGCTGGACGATGCTGGAGGGCGCCACCTTGGCATTGGGGAATGCCGCCGCGATCTGCGCGATCCGGCCGAAGGCAATGCCGTAGCTGTGGGCGACGGTGCCGGTCTGGGCCGGGAGCGCCCGAGCGAGCACGTCGAAGGGTTTGTCGACCCCGGGAAACTCGAAATAGATCACCGGCTCGGCAGCGATGATCTGGTGCGCCGCATGCCCCTGTTCGAGCCGCGGCAGCAGCAGCCAGGCGCCGCTCTGGCTGATGGCGAAGACCACCGGCCTCTCGGTGGTGTAGTGCGAAAAGCCCGTGGTGTAGATGACATCGTCATTGGCATCGAGCAGCAGCAGGTCGACCCCGGTCTCGGCCATGCGGGCGCGGATGTCGCGATGGACGCGGGCATAAAAATCGGCGCCAAGGCGCTGCGAAAACGTCATGTCATCTCCTCGATGCGCTCCAGGCAAAGCGCAGTAAAATTCAAACGTCTGCATCAGTTCGCGGATGGGTTGATTCATCCGCGGTGTCAGGTTCGGCACTCGATCGCGCCCCGCCCGCCGGCTGTCACCCCAGCGAAAGCTGGGACCCAACTCACTGCTGGCACGGGCCGCGAGACGGATCCCGGCTTTCGCTGGGATGACGCCGTGGTGGTGTCGACCATCTGTGACCCAAAAACCAAGGTTCCGGCCGGCGCCTGGGAGGGAACGCCGGCCGGGGGAGGGGCAGGGACTTATTCGTCCATGCCGATCAGGCCGCGGAAATTGCCGCGTGGGGTCGCCTGCACTTCGACCGGGAAGGGCTGCTTGTAGAACAGCTGGTAGCCCTGGTCGGAGATGATGAAGTAGGGCAGGTCGGACGCAAGGATCGTCGCCGCCTTCTGGTAGGCGGTGGCGCGCGCCGCCTGGTCGAGCGACGAGCGGCCCTCCTGCAGCAGCTTATCGACCTCGGGGTTGGAATAGCCGCCCCAGTTGGTCGAGCCGCCGGTCGACAGCTGGCCAAACAGCAGCCGGTCCGGATCGACGATGTTGAGCCAGCCGAGCAGCGCGATCTGGTGCAGGCCCTTCTGCACATAGTTGGTGGAGAAGGACGGCCAGTCGGTGATCTGCACCTGCGCATCGACGCCGGCGGACTGCATCAGCGCCTGGGTCAGCTCGACCGATTGCACGCGGTTGGGGTCTTCGCTGTGGGTGGAGAGCGTCACCGTCAGCTTCTTGCCATCCTTGTCGAGGATGCCGTCGCCGTCGGTATCCTTCCAGCCCAGCTCGTTGAACTTGGCCACCGCGCCTTCGACGCTGAAGGTCGGCTGCTTGATATCGGCCGAATAGGCCCAGGACGAGGGCAGGATGATCGACGACGCGATCTCGTCGACGCCCTGGTAGATGTCGTTGACGATAGAATTCTGGTCGATCAGCATCGAGAAGGCCTGCCGCATGCCGGGGTCGGCCAGCACCGGGTCCTTGACGTTGTAGTTGATGTAGGTGACGCCCAGCCCGGCCGTGATGACGTTGCCGAACCGGGCATCGGCCTTCAGCCGGGCGATATCGTTGGGCGACAGCGGCGACTGGATCACGTCGAGGTCGCCGGCTTCGAAGGCCTGGGCGCGGGCCGAGTTGTCGCCGATGATCTTGACGGTGACATCGGTCACCTCAGGGGCGCCGCCCCAATAGCTCGGGTTGGCCTTGAGCACGATGTCGCTGCCGCGGTTCCAGGCGGTGAGCACCATCGGGCCTGCGCCGACCGGATCGGTGGCCGGATCCTTGCCTGCCTCGACCGCCGCCTTCGACACGATCCCCTTGTCGAGATAGCTGAGGAGCGGCGCATAGGGCGCCGACAGGGTGAACTTCACCGTCTGCGGGTCGATGGCCTCGATCTTGCTGATCGGGCTGTAGAGCGCGCGGTCCGGGGCGTTGAAATCGGGGTTGATGACGCTCTCATAGGTGTAGACCACGTCATCGGCGGTGAGCGGGGTGCCGTCGGAGAACTTGAGGTCCGGCCGAAGCTTGAAAATGTAGGTCTGCGGGTCGGGCGATTCCCAGCTCTCGGCCAGATCCGGCACCGCTTCGAGCTTGGCCGTGAGGTGCACGAGGCCTGCATAGATCAGGTCGGCGGTGCGATAGGCGGTGGTGTCCCGCGTCAGGCGCGGATCGAGCGTGCCGGCATCGACGTCGGTGCCGATGACGATGGCTTTGTCCTGGGCCAGCGTGACGGTCGCCGGCATCGCCCCCAGCGCCACGATGGCGGTGGTCAGCAGCAGTAGTTTGTTCATTCCCGTTCCCCTGTGAACTTTGTTGCAGTCATTGCCCTGCCGCCTTCAGGAACAGCTACGTTCCACCCTCGAAGGGAGACAGGGATTGGTTGGTCTCACCCCTCGGCGACGCCCCTTTCGGCGGCATCGCTGCCGCTTTCGGGCCCCGTTTCATTGCCGGCAATCTTGCTGCGGCGGAGGTCGGCGAGGTGCGGCACCAGCACGCCCTCCAGCGCGCCCGGATCCGGCGCATGCCGGTATTCGAAGCAGGGCACGCCTGGCTGGACCAGGTCGGCCACATGGTCGGCGCCCGAGGCAAAGATCACCGCGTCGCACTGCGCAATGACCTCGCCGAGGTCCGGCGAGGACAGCCAGGTGACGCGGATATCGGAGACGTGCGGCGCGAACTCGCGCACGCTCGGCCGCATGATGGCGATGTATTCCTCGAAATAGGTCACTGCGGCGATGCGGGTGCGCGGGTCGAGCCCGGCCAGCGCCTGCCGCGTGCGCACCGACGGGATGAAGCGCAGGCCCAGCACCCGCGCCGTGGGGATCAGCGCCTGCACCTCGGCTTCGCGATGGAGGAAGGTGAGGACGATATCGGCCTCGGTGCTGATCCGGCGTAGCTCCTCGGTCACCCTGAGGGAGTCGAGCGTCACCAGTTGCACCTGGTCGTTGGTCGCCAGCACCGGTTTCAGCTGCGCCACATAATCCCGCCCTGGCCCCTCGAAGATGGCGACGAAAACGATCTTCAACCCGGCCTTGGGGCGGCGCAGCAGCGATTGCGCGTTGATCATCGAATTGAGGGTGAGGGTGGAGATGCCGAGCTTTTCGGCCTTGCCGATCAGCACCTCGATATCGGCGCGGAGCGAGGAGACGGGCAGGTTGTCGATGCTGCGCTTCTTCACGTCGGAAACGGCGAAGGCGCCGAGCCCGTGCTTCATCTCGACGAGGCCGGCGTCGCGCAGCCGCTGATAGACCTGGGCCACTGTCATCGGGGCGATGCCGAGTTCGGCGGCGAGCTGGCGGACCGACTGCAGGCGGGTGCCATGGGCGATGCCGCCGAACGACAGCGCATAGCTCAACAGGCCATAGAGCTGCGTGCCGACCGGCACGGGCAGGGACTTGTCGATGCTGTTGGCGTCGAATGAGAACATGTGTTCTATCCACCTGATACACCAGGACGGTAGCGTTCCCTTTCCTCGATGACAATCGGGTGCGTACAAAATTCATGCAGTTGCGTTCGACTGCTCAAATGTCATGCAAAACATCGGGAAATCAGGGGTTTGGCGCGGCTAGAAGGCAGAGTTCCGCGTCGGTATGCAACGAAAGTCGATCTGTGCCACTGGCGGTGAGCCGGCTGATGGTGTTCTAGTTTTCTATGTCAATCAGGGGGCGATGGCGGCGATGAGCATGCAACTGGGATTGGAACTGGCGCGGCTGACGGCCGGCCTCGACCGGCTCTATCGCGATGTGCCACGCACCCAGAGTTTTCTCGATCGCGAGGGGCTGATCCCGGTCGCCATGGCGCAGGTCGAGCCCTATGCGCTCGCCAATTACGGCGAGGCGCGCGACCGGCTGGAAGCACTTGCGGCGCGTATTCCCGGCGAGGCCGAGAGCGAGTTGCGCCGCGCCTACCTCAGCGAAATGCTGGATTCGCTATTGGCGCTGCTGGATACCTTCGAGGGCCGGCAGATCTCGTATGCCGAGAGGCTGCGCCGGCAGATGCGGGTCGACACGCAACTGGTGAGTGACGAAATCCTCAATGGCTACCGCCGGACCATCCGCGAAAACCTCGACGAACTGGGCTATCGCGGCGGCTCGCTCGCCGAGGATGTCGGGCGGTTCGAGGCCGATACGCTGGTGCCGGCCGACCAGGTGCTCGCCACCATGGGCGAGGTGACGCGCGAGGCGCGCCGCCGCACCAGCGAGATGATGTACCTGATGAACGACGAATGGCTCGAGCCGGTGCGGCTCGATGATGTGCCGTTCACCGCCTATTGCGATTTTCCCGAGCGCAAGATGCGGCTCAACCTCGCGATGCCCTTCACCCGCTCGGCCATCAAGCACCTTGCGTGCCACGAGGCTTTCCCCGGCCACCTCGTGCATATGGCGCTGCGCCAGCGCTATGTCGCCGAAGGCAAGATGCCGCTCGACGGCGCGCAGGTGGTGACGAGCTCCGCCAGCAGCGCGCTGTTCGAAGGCATTGCCGATAATGGCTGGTTCTTCCTCGATTGGATCAACACCCCCGAGGACGTGGTGGGCATGACGCTCGAGCGGTTGCGCGCGGCGCTCCGCTGCAACGCCGCCTGGATGCTGCATGCCGAGGGCCGTTCGCACGAGGAGGTGGCGCCGATCATCGCCGAGGCCGGCTACCAGGATCTCGAGACGGCGAAGAACCGCATCGCCTTCCTCCGCCATGGCCTGAGGGCGCCGTTCGTCTATGGCTACTGGTGCGGCGATACGTCGACGCATGCGGTGTGGGAGAAGGTGCCCAAGGAGCGCCGCACCGAGTTCTGGGCCTATCTCTACGGCAACATGCACACGCCCTCGACGCTGCGCGATTTCTGGACGGTCTGATGGCTTCGCTCGACAACCATTGGCCGGCCTTTCTCGCGTTGGTGCGCCAGCCGGGTCCGGTTGAGCCGATGTTCGATTTCGTCGCCGGGCTGATCGGCGAAGCGATCGGCAGCAAGCTCACCACGGCGACGCTGTTCGATGTGCCAGCCGGTCGGCTTCGCCGTCTCTACACCCAGAACGCCGAGGCCTATGCGGTCGGCGGCTTCAAGCCGATCCCCGACAACAAGTGGACCGAAACGCTGATCGGCCGGCAGCAGATCTATACCGCGCTCAGCCTCGAAGCGATCGCCGTGGATTTTGCCGACTGGCAGCTCATCGGCTCGCTCGGCTGCGAGTCCATCGCCAACCTGCCCATTGTGGTCGGCGGCCAGACCATCGGCGCTTTCAACCTGCTGCATGAGGCGGGCTACTACTCGCCTGAGCGGTTGAGCCGGGTGGGCGAAGTGATGCCGTTTGCGACGATGGCCTACGTCGCGGGGCTGTATGAGGGTACGCGGTAGCGTCTCGATGATCCCGTCCCCGAGGTCGGGTCTGTCCGAGAGACGTAGCCCGGCTGCGCCGCCCGTACTGGCGGAGGCCATGCCGGGCGGTGTGATGCCGCGTGGATGCCGGCCGGCAAGGAGCCCGGACTGTCGGCCATTCCGTCAGGCCGCCGCGGTAAACCGGAACCGCGTGCCATCCTTGCCGTCGGGCGTCGGGCCGGGGCGGTCGGCCCTTACCGCGCCGTCCGGCGCGATGCGGAGGAACCGGTGCGTGGCGAGCGCCATCAGTGTCACTTCGCCGGTCGGGGTCTCCATCCACTGGAAATGCCTCGCTGTGCCGGCCACGCCGTCGACGGTGATCACGCCGCCCGCCGTCACTGACAGCACGCCGGCGGCATGACGCAGGACGACGCGACCGAGGCCGACCGGCTCGACGGTGAACGGCTCGGGCGTGCCGCCGATGACGGTGCCCAGCTCGGTGGCGAGGCCGATATGCGCGGCGTTCGCCAGGACGAGCATCCCTCTCTGCCCCTCGGGGATCGGGCGCATCAGGCCGCGTGGACAGGGCTCGTCGATGCTCACCCGGTCGAAATCGGCGTAGCCGCCCTCTCGGTCCTCCTCGTTGTAGGCGAACAGCGCATAGCGGATGCCCTGGAAGGTCTTGAGCTGGAACACCATGGTCATCGGCTCGCCGATGGGCGTGAAGCTCTCGCCATCGGCCGAAAAGCTGAGCTGTGCCTGCTCGGTCAGGAAGTCGCACTCGGCGCGCAGCCAGACGCGTGGCCCGGCCGCCGGCACCGTGATCGCCCGGCCGGTCTGGTAGTCGAAGGCGCGGATCTCGAAACCGCTGCCGGTGCGGGCGAGGCCGACCCAGCGCCAGGGCATGCCGAGCAGCGCCAGCCCCGCCACGTCACCTGGGGCCAGGCCGCTTCCCTCGAGCTCGGTCGTAGCCGTCGATAGCGGCCCGACAGCGCGCTGCGTCAGCGTATTCTTCGCCCACCAGAAATCGCTGGCGGGCAGCGTGTGTAGCCTGAGGTGACCGGGCCGCTCGCCGAGCGACCACTTGCTGTCGACCGGCACATGGTTCCACTGCCAGAGCGGATTGAGCGCGGCGCCGTCGAAATCGTCGCTGCGCTTGGGCCAGGGCAGGGCAACCGGCGAAGGCGATGCACTGCTGGGCTTGATCCAGGTGCGCGGGGTGCGACCAAGGTTGCCGGGTAAACCGAAATACGGCCAACCATCTTTCCAGGTGATCGGCGACAGGCAGGTCAGGCGGCCGAGCGAGTTGTAATCCATCATCGACCAGCCCCACCACTCGCCGTCAGGGGTATCGACAATGCCGCCCTGGTGCAGGTTGAGCCGGCCGTTGGCGGCGGGGTTGGGCGGCACCAGCTCGAAGGGTGGCTCGAGGGTGAAGGGGATGCCGGCGCCCTTGATTTTGTAACCTTCGACGAGCCCGAAATCCTCGTCGATCGAGATCGCCGGGTTGATTTCCCAGGGGCCATCGAGACTGTCGGCGCGGGCGCAGGGCATGCGCATCGGCCCGGCGAACCACGCGCTGGTGATCAGGTATTTGCCGTCGACCTTGTAGAAATGCGCGCCCTCGCCCATCAGGCTGTCGGGCGGCGTGAGGTCGCGTTCGGAGCCGGGGATGACCCGATGCAGGCTCTGGTCGAGCTCGGCGATCCTGAGGTTGCGATAGCCCCAGACCACATAGGCGCGCCCGTCATCGTCGAAGAACACTGTCAGGTCGTGGTAATTGTACTCGGCCTCGGTGCGCGTCCAAGGGCCGGCCGGGTCGGTCGCGGTGAAGATCTGGGTCTTCTGCCCGTTGACGTTGGAGAAGATGTAAAAGGTGCCGTCGCGATAGCGGATGCACGGGGCCCAGATGCCCTGGCCGTAGATTTCCCCACCCTCGAGCCGGAAGGCGGGCCCTAGGTCGAGCCGCTCGAAGGCGTAACAGACGAGGGTCCAGTTCACCAGATCGGTGGATCGAAGCACCGGCAGGCCCGGCATGCAATGCATCGTCGTGCCCGTCATGTAGTAGACGCTGCCGACCCGGATGATGTCGGGGTCGGAGAACTCTTCGTAGAACAGCGGATTGGTGAATGTCCCGTCGCCGTTATCCGCGGTCCAGGTGGGCTTTGCCGGTGTCATGGAGTGTTCCGTCAAGAGGGGGGTGTGAATCGGCCGCTGCTTCCGGCCCGTCTCTACCTCAATAGGCGATATGGATCACATACAAGGCCGGACTTGCGATGGATTGCGTAGACATTTTGTCCGATTGTACGCAATCCGTGGCCGGGCCCATATTGCCCGTGCTAGCATCGTCCCTGAGTTGGTTGCGAGTGAGGGTCTGCCGGGTGGAAGCGGGCGGTCTGTTCCAGGCCTCGGTGCCGTTGGGGCTCTATACGAGCTTCAGCGTCTGCGCCCCGTGCGGCTTGCGAGCCGTCGATGGCGTCATCGGTCTGCTCGATATGCCCGATACATTCCTCGATCCGGGACGGGTGAAGGCCGGGCTTCTCTGGTTTACCGGCGGCTTCGTCGAGTATCGCTTCCCCTATCGCTCCGGCCCACCGGTCCGGGCCCTCGAGTTCTCCATGGAGCTTGGATCCGATGCGCCCGGAACCTCGCCCGATTGGCCGAGTGCGATCTCGATTTGGGTCAATGACGTCGAGCTCGGCAACTGGACCCTGCGGGCCAGCCGCTATCGTCAGGACGAGCCGAGAGGCGGCTGGGCGCGCTACGGATCCGATCACGGCGAACTGACCAACTGGCGCGTCACCAGCGCCGGCAGCTTTCTCGATGGACAGAAAATCTCGTCGGTGTCGCTGGCCGACCTGCAACTCGATGCGGCCCAGTCGATTCGGCTGCGCATCGGCGTTGCCGCCGACGCCGCCTGTCCCGGCGGGGTCAACATCTTCGGACGCGGCTTCGGGCATCACGACCAGGAGATCATCATGCGACTTGAGACGCAGGACTGAACCGGGGCAGACGGTACGATCTGCCATATGTACCGTATATTCCGGTATTGATCGATTCTGGGCGCGGGACGGGTCAAGCGGCCGCGGGTGGTCGCGATGGCATCCGCCGTGAGGCGGACGATGCTCCGGTCCGACGCCGGGTTGATCTATTAGTACGCTGAAACATATGCACTATCTGAGATGTAAGGATTGGCCGTTGCGGCTGTTCCTGACCTGACGGGGTGGCGCGATACACGAGCCTCGCCTCCCTCGGTATTCATATTAGAATATCCGATGTACATCTAAACACAAGTTGACAAGGAGGGCTTCGCGGATAGGATGGCGCCCGAAAGCGGTGGAGCGCTTTCGGGATGGGAGCGCGAGAGGCGCTGCCGCCGTGGGAGGAAAAACAAAATGGATAGACGCAGCTTTCTGCTGGGTACTGCTGTCGGTGCCCTTACCGTTGCCGCCAATGGTTTGGCTTTTGCGCAGGACGCCGGAGGTACGGCGCCGGATCTGGCGCAGTTCCCGCGCGGCGAGACGGTCATCGTTCACAATCCCGAAGGGATCATCCGCAACCCGGGCTGGTTCAACCTGTGGGCCGTCGGCGCCGGCAACGGCACCAGCAACGGGTTGCACAACCTGACCACCGATACCTTGTGGTTCATCGATCCCGATGCGGGCATCGAAGGGGCCAGCGAGAACGCGGTCTACAACTCACTCGCTGACGATCTCTGGCAATACAATGCCGACTTCACCGAGATGACCGTCAAGCTCAAGCAGGGCATCTTCTGGAGCGACGGTGTTGAGTTCACCGCTGACGACGTGGTGTTCACGGTCGAAAAGCAGAAGGCCACGCCGGGCACGCCCTATAATGGCGCCTTCAGTGCGCAGGTCGCCGAAGTCACCGCGCCCGACAAATACAGTGTCCACTTCAAGCTCAATGCGCCGAATTCGCGCTTTCATGCGCTGTTCTCGGTGCGCTGGACGGCCGCCTGGATCATGCCCAAGCACGTCTATGAAAAGGTCGAGGACATCCTCACCTATGACGCCAACCCGCCGGTCAGCATCGGGCCCTATACGCTGCATTCGTTCGATCCGAACGGCACCTGGTACATCTGGCAGAAGCGTGAGGACTGGCAGCGCACCGCGCTCGGCATGATCGCCGAGCCCAAGCCGAAATTCATCATCTACCGCAACAACATCACCACCGATAATCGCCTGATCGAGATCCGCAACGGCAACCTCGACATGGTGCACGACCTGACCCCGGAAGGCACCTTCGCCGTGGTCAAGGACGATCCGCAGATCCAGGGCTGGTTCCCGGGCTTCCCCTACGCCCACCCCGATCCGACCCTGCCGATGATTATCTTCAACCACCAGAACGAGAAGTTCCAGGACAAGCGCGTGCGCTGGGCCCTGGCGCTGATGCTCGATGCGCGCGCCATGTCGATGGCCTCGTATCGCGGTGCGGCGACGCTCTCGGCCATCTCGGTCCCGCCGACCGGCACGCATCCGCGCGACTATCATGCGCCGCTGCAGGACTTCCTGATCAACTACGAGGTCGACACCGGCACTCGCAAGATCAAGCCGTACGACCCCAATATCGGCCTGCAGATTGCCGACATGGTGCGTCCACAGTTCGGCGACGCCGTGCCGACCGATGAAGCCGCGGTGCGCAACGCCTTCGGTTACGGCTGGTGGAAGCAGGATGTGGCGGCGGCAGAAGAACTGCTCACGGCAGCCGGCTTCACCAAGAACGGCAACCAGTGGATGATGCCGAACGGCGAGCCGTTTGCCTTCGAGGTGATGGTGCCGCAGGAAGGCGTGATCAACCGTCTCGGCGTGATGATTGCGCAGATGTGGTCGCAGGCCGGTGTGCAGGCAACCGCGCAGGTGGACAGCGATACCTGGGGCCGGCAGCGCGTCGGCAACTACGAAACCAACATCGCCTGGGCGGTGGAAACCTGGGGCGGTCACCCCGACCTCAGCTTCTTCCTCGACAGCTACCACTCGGCCTATGTCGCCAAGCCCGGCGAGTCGCAGCCCGACCGTAACTGGATGCGCTGGACCGATCCGCGGCTCGACACCATCATCGAGAACATCCGCAAGATCGACTTCAACGATCCCAAGGGCATCGAGTACGGCCACGAGTTCGTCAAGCTGCACCTCGAAGAGATGCCGAACATCCCGATCATGGCCTACAACGTGTTCTCCATTCAGTCGAACCGCTTCTGGACCGGCTGGCCCAATGCCGAGAACCCTTACGCCAATCCGGTCACCAACTGGTCGAACGGGCGTTACATCTTCACCCAGATCAGCCCCGTGGCTGGCTGACCGCTCTCCCAGGGTGAGAGGGGGCGCGGCGCTTTCCGCGCTCCCTCCCGCCTTTTGGTGGCCTATCGAGCCCTCGAGGCGCCATCAGAACGCGGGATCGTTGCCGTCGCCGGTGGGCCGGCCGGCAGGCAGCCCGATCTGTGCAATCCCGCGACCGAATGCGCCATGCTGCAGCGCGGCCGCGGGTGTGTGAGGAGTATTTATGCAAGGCTATCTATGGTTCGCCGCCAAGCGGTTCGTTCAGCTATTGGCGGTGATATTCTTCGGCGTATCGGCCATGTTCGTGGTGACCTACCTGTCGCCGATCGATCCCGTCGAACAGGTGCTCGGCCGGTTGTCCGCCCGCTCCAACCTGTCGCCTGAGGCCATCGCCGCCACTCGCCTGGCGCTGACCGAGATGTTCGGCACCGACCAGCCGGTGCTCACTCAATATGTCAACTTCTGGAGCCGGCTGCTGCGCGGCGACCTTGGCGCGTCGTTGATGGCGTTTCCGACGCCGGCAATGGAACTGGTGCTGCGGGCGCTCCCCTGGACCCTGGGGCTGCTGCTCACCTCGACCGCCATCACTTTCGTCGTCGGCAACCTCGCCGGCGGGCTCGCCGGCTACTTCCAGAACAGCCGCCTGCTCAAGGCCTTCGGCATCGTCACCATGGGGCTGCAGCCGATCCCCTATTACATCGTCGCCTTCATCATCCTGATCGTCTTCGGCTACCTCTGGCCGGTGCTGCCGATCTCCGGCGGCTTCGCCATGGATGTGCGGCCGGGCTGGACGCTGGGCTTCATCCTGTCGGTGCTGCAGCACTCGCTGCTGCCGGCGCTGTCGCTGGTCCTGGTTGGCCTGGGCGGCTGGTTCATCGGCATGCGCGCGCTGGTCTCCAACATCGTCACCGAGGATTACGTGACCTACGCCGAACTCGCCGGTGTGCGGCGCGATACCATTGTCGGCGACTACGTGATCCGCAACGCCCTGGTGCCGCAGGTGACGGCGCTCGCTATGGTCATTGGCGGCGTGTTCTCCGGCACAGTCATCACCGAGCAGGTGTTCAACTATCCGGGCATGGGGTCACTCCTCGTCGATGCGGTGAATGCCGGCGATTACTCGACCGTGCTGGCAGTCTGCACCATCTCGATCGCCGCGGTCGCCCTCGCCATCTTCATCGTGGACCTGCTGCACCCGCTGCTCGATCCGCGCGTCCGGGCGGAGTAATCCCAGATGTTTGCCGTCCTTCGCGATCTCATCCGCTACAACGCCGAATTCACCATCGGGCTGATCCTCGTCGGCATCGTGGCGATCTTTGCGGCCCTCAGCTTCTTCTCGCCGGTCGATCCCAGCCAGATCTACCTCGCCATTCCCGACCAGCCGCCCTCGGCGCAATACTGGTTCGGCACCAATTCGCGCGGCCAGGATCTGTTCTGGCAGCTCTCGGCGGCGTTCAAGAACAGCCTGATCTTCGGCATCACCGTAGCGGTGCTGAGCCGCATCATCTCGATCGCGGTGGGGCTCGCGGCCGGCTATCTCGGCGGCTGGGTAGACCGGGTGCTGATGTTCATCAACGACATCTTCGTCGCCGTGCCGATCTTCCCGATCCTGGTGCTGTTCTATTTCGTGCTGCGCAACCACATGGACAGCTTCACCATGGCGCTGATCATGGCCTGCTTCGGCTGGCCGTTCGATGCGCGGCTGATCCGCTCGGTGGCCCTGGGGCTGAAGCATCGCGAGTTCACCCGCCACGCGGTGTTCGCCGGCATGAGCACCCGCAAGGTGCTGCTCGAGGAGCACCTGCCTTACGTGATGCCGATCGTGTTCTCGACCTTCATGAACAACATGCTGTGGTCGATCGGCATGGAGGTGACCCTCGCCGTACTGGGCTTCACCAACATCAACAACCCGACCATCGGCACGGTGCTCTACTGGGCCAACTCGCACTCGGCGATGGTGGTTGGCGTGTGGTGGTGGGTGGTGATCCCGGTGGTTCTGATCGTCATCACCTTCATCGGGCTGTTCCTGCTCGCCGTCAGCATGAACGAATATATCGATCCGCGCAGCCGGCTGCGCCGCATGGGAGCCTGACGCCATGGGCGACAACATTCTCGAAGTCGAGGCGCTCAAGGCCTATTACCAGATGAGCTATTTCGGGGTGAACCGCGAGGTCCGCGCCGTCGACGGCATCACCATGAAGGTGAAACGCCGCGAGGTCTACGGCATCGCCGGCGAGAGCTCGTCGGGCAAGACCAGCTTCATCAAGGTGCTGGCCGCCGCCATCCGGCCGCCGCTGCGGGTTATCTCGGGCAACGCCACCTATGATTTCGGCGGGCAGCGGACCGACGTCACGGTGGCGACGCCGGCCGAGATCGACGCCATCCGTTGGCGGCACCTCAGCTACATCATGCAGGGCTCGATGAGCACGCTGAACCCGGTTCGCCGCATCGGCCGCATCTTCGAGGATTTCGCCGCCCGGCCGCTGGGGCTTTCGGGCAGCGCCTTCCGCCAGCGCGTGGTCGAGCACCTTGGCCATTTGAAGCTCTCGCCGAACGTGCTCAACGCCTATCCGCATGAGCTCTCGGGCGGCATGCGGCAGCGCGTCACCATCGGCCTCGCCACCGTGTGCAAGCCCGACTTCATCATCGCCGACGAGCCGACCACGGCGCTCGACGTCGTCGTGCAGAAGGATGTGCTGTCGCTGATCAAGAACCTGCAGACCGAAATGGGGTCCTCGATCGTCTTCGTCACGCACGACATGAGCGTGCATGCCAATATCGCCGACCGCATCGGCATCATCTATGCCGGGCGCCTGGTCGAGGAGGCGCCGACCCGCACCTTGTTCACCGCGCCCAGGCACCCCTATTCGGCTCACCTCGTCGCCAGCCTGCCGCGGATAGGCGATACGACACAGCGGCCGGCGCTCGAGGGGCGGCCGCCCAGCCTCGCCGCGCCGCCCGCCGGGTGTCGCTTCCACCCCCGCTGCCCGCTCGCCATCGACAAGTGCAAGACCGAGGCGCCGCCGCTGGTGGCGGTCGGCACCGATCACCGCAGCGCCTGCTGGCGCGCCAACGATGTCGAGCCGCTGGTGCCGGGGCACAGCCGCGCAGGAGTAGCCGCATGAGTTCGCTGCTCGAAGTTGCCGATGTATCCAAGCGCTTCCAGATGGGCGGTATCCTCGGCCGCCAGGAGGTTCGGGCCGTCGACCAGGTCAGTTTCGCCATCGCCGCCGACAAGCCGGAGATCTTCACCATCATCGGTGAGAGCGGTTCGGGCAAGACCACGCTGGCGCGCATGATCCTGGGGCTGGAGCGGCCGAGCACCGGCCGTATCCTGTTCCGCGGCGAGCCGGTACACCATGAAAACCGGGCCGACCGGCTGAAGTTCATGGCCAAGGTGCAGCCGGTCTTCCAGAACCCGTTCGAGGCGTTCAACCCCCTGAAGCGGGTCGACCGCTACCTGCAGTCGACGGCGCGGCGCTATCTCGGGGCGCGGGACAAGGCGGCGATCGATGCCGCCATGGATGGTGCACTGCAGAAGGTGGGCCTGAGCCTCGCCGAGATCGCCGGCCGTTTCCCGCACGAGCTCTCCGGCGGGCAACTGCAGCGCGTGGCCATCGCCCGGGCGCTGATCCCCAATCCACCGCTGCTGATTGCCGACGAGCCGGTGTCTATGGTCGATGCTTCGCTGCGCATGGCGATCGTCAATCTGCTGAAAGCGCTGCGTGACGATTTCGGCGTCTCGGTCATCTACATCACCCACGACCTCGCGACGGCCTACTACATCTCGGACCGGCTGATCATCATGCAGAAGGGCAGGGTGGTGGAGATGGGGCCGGCGCGAACGGTGCTCGATGCGCCGGAACACCCGTACTCTCAGCTCCTCAAGGCCTCGGTGCTCTCTGCCGATGACGCCGGCGCCGGCAAGTTGTCACCAGCCAACGATCTGCTGCAACTGAGCGACGAGCGGCTGGCGCGCGCCGATAGCAGCCGGCTGGAAGAGCGCGAGGATGGGCGGCGGGTGCGGGTTTAGGGCGGGGCGAGGGCCATTGTGCCCTACAGGACCCCTCACTTGCAAAATCTAAGGCTTAGCCAAACGGCTAAACCTTAGATTTCGCTTTCTCCCCCGCCAAGGGGGAGAATGGTCGGTGGCTTCCATTCGCATTGGCGCATCAGTCGGGAGTCTCCCCTTGGCGCGGGAGACAGCGAAAACTTGGGCTTAGCGCAGCTAAGTCCTTAGTTTTCGCAAGAGAGGGGGTCCTGGGAGCCCCCTGGCATCTGAAGTCCCTCAGCTCGCGATCGCCGCCCGCGAGCCGCGCAATTGCTCCAGCACGTGGCGGCCGGCCCCTTCGACATGCTGCTCGGCCAGCGCCGCCGCCCCGTCCGCGTCGCCGGCCTTGATCAGCCGGATCAGCTCGCGATGCTCGCGCATCAGTTGCGAGCGCCGGGCCAGGGTGAAGTTGTAGCTGCGGGTGACGGCCCGCAGCACCTCGCGGTTTCGCCACCAGATCTCGGTAGCCAGCCGGTTGTAGTGCCGCTCGTACATGAGGGTGTGGAACTGCGTGTCGAGATCGCTGTGCAGCACAGGATCGGCGAAGTCGTTGGCTTCCATCGCCTGCTGCAGGCTCTCGAGCCCGGCGATGTCTGCTTGAGTGGCCATCCCGACGAACCACCTGACGAAGCGGGGTTCGAGCGCCACCCCGATCTCGTAAATGTCGCGCACAAAATCCTGGTCGATCGCTCGTACCCGCGCGCCGCGATTGGGCACGAAGGTCACGAACCCCTGGCCGCGCAGCAATTGCAGAGCCTCGCGCACCGGGTTGGACGATGAATGGTGACGACTGGCAAGGTCGGCGACCACCAGGCGCTCATTGGCTTTCAGGCGGCCCGAAATGATGTCGTCGCGGATCAGTTCGTAGACCGTGGCGCCTTCCTCGGAGGCGCCGGCGGCGTCAATCCCCAGCGGTGGCTTGGCGTGGTAGTCACTCATGGCGTACTTGACCGCATCGGCAGTTCCTCGAGGCGCTGGCGCACCTTGGAAGCCGACCATGTTCCGCCGTCAGTGGTATTTCAAGGTGTGAAAAGACAGAGCGATCAGATCGAGGCGCGAACGACTACTGGCATGGAAACCAGGTGCTCGCCGCTGGTGTCGGGCGATAGCAGCAGCCTGACCGAGGCCCTGCCCATCTCCTCGTGCGGCAGCGCAATGGTGGTCAGCCCCGGGCGCAGGTAGCCGGCGATCTCGTCATTGTCGAAGGCGACGATGGAGATGTCGCCCGGAACAGCCCGCCCGACCTCGGCCAGCGCCTGATACGCGCCGAAGGCGAGGCGGTCGTTGAGGCAGAGCAGGGCCGTGACGTCGGGGTGTTGCGCCAGCACCTTGCGGGTCAGCTCGAAGCCGTGCTGCGGCTCCCATTCCCAGCAGCTCTCCTCGGTGGCGAACCGCAGCTTGTGCTTCGCCATCGCGGCGTGGATGCCGGCAATGCGCCGCCCCACCGTGTCCGAGCGGAACAATCCCTGTTCGGCGATCCGGTTGTGACCGATCAGGGCGATGCCGTCGCGATGGCCCGCCGCGTAGAGCAGCTCCACCGCAGTGTGGCCGCCGGTCAGCTCGTCCGGCAAGACCGATAGCGGGAAGCGGCTGCTGGTGCCGTTCAGCATCACCACGCGCGTCGCAGCCGGGAGTGTCGGCACGAAGATCTCACGGGCCCGCATGGCGGCGAAGATGATGCCGTCCACCTGCCGGTCGAGCGCCGCTTCGATCGCCTGCACTTCGCGGTCGGGCTCGCCCCCGGTTTCGAGCAGCAGCAGCACATGGCCAGCCTCCTGCGCCGCGGCGAGGGCGCCACGGATCAGGCCGTTGGCGTAGCGCGTGGTGGCGACGTAGTCGGAGATGAAGGCGATGGTCCGGGTCTTGTCGGTGCGCAGCGCCTGGGCCGCGAGGTTGGGGCGGTAGCCCAGCTGCGCGGCCGCCTCGTGGACACGCCGATGCGCCTCGGCCGAGAGCCTTGTATCGGGGCGGCCGGTCAGGATCATCGAGGCGGCGGCCGAGGAAAGGCCGGCGAGCCTTGCAACATCGGCGAGGGTAACGCGCTTCTTCGACAATCCCGCCATCGCTCCAGCTTCGCTCGGACTTTTCTTCATAGAAGGGGCGGACGCGATTTGACAACTTGGCGTCGCTCACATCGCCTGCTAAATCCATTTAGCAACTAGAGGGGTTGAAAGCGATGGCTTTTTCACTGCCCGACCACTGGGTCTGGGATTTCTGGCTGGCCGACGACGGCGCGAATTATCATCTGTTCTACCTGCATGCGCCGCACGCGCTGGGAAATCCCGACCTGCGGCATCGCAACGCCCGCATCGGCCACGCCACCTCGACCGACCTCGTGCAGTGGCAGGACCATGGCCAGATCTTCGAGACCGGCCCGGCCGGCAGTTTTGACGACACTGCCACCTGGACCGGCAGCGTGGTGCGCGGTCCCGACGGGTTGTGGCGGCTCTACTATACCGGCTCGCGCTTCCTCTCGCCCACCAGCAATGCCAACGTCGAGACGGTCGGCATGGCGGTCTCCGAAGACCTGTTCAGCTGGCGGAAGCTCCCCGGCCCGATCAGCGGCGCCGACCCCAGCCACTACGAAACGCTCGGCACGTCGAGCTGGCCCGAGGAGGCCTGGCGCGACCCTTGGGTGTTCGCCGATACGGCCGGGCAGTGGCACATGTTGATCACCGCCCGCGCCAATCACGGCGCCGACATGGAGCGCGGGGTGATCGGGCACGCCGTCTCCGCGGACATGCAGAGCTGGCAGGCCCAGCCCCCGCTCAGCGCCATCGACGGCGGTTTCGCGCATCTCGAGGTGCCGCAGGTTGTCGAGGTCGAGGGTACGCTGCACCTGATATTCTGCTGCGACAGCCCCAGGCTCTCGGGCCGGCTGACCGGGCAGCAGGGAGGCGTGTGGTCGGTGGCCATCCCGGGCGTGCTCGGGCCCTATCCGGTCGAGCGGGCGAGTCTGCTGGTGCCCGAGGAACTCTATGCCGGGCGGGTCGCCACCGATCGCAACGGCCGGGCGGTACTGCTCGCCTTCAACAACGTGCAGTCGGGCGGCGTCTTCGCCGGCTCGATCTCCGATCCGCTGCCGATCAAGCTCGGCCGGGACGCCGACGGACTGCCGAGGCTCGAACTGGAGGCGCAGCCATGAACCCTCGGATTCAAGGGACGGTGGCGGCCGGGTACGAGCCGATCCGCAGCGTCTTCGAGGCCGCGTTCGACGGCGCGCCGAGCATGGGCGCGGCGCTTGCCATCCTGGTCGATGGCGAAGTGGTGGTGAAGCTGCATGGCGGTGTCGCCGACGAACGGGACGGGCGGCGCTGGGACGAGGGCACCGCTTCGGTAGTGTTCTCGTGCACCAAGGGCCTGATGTCGCTGCTGGTGGCGCGCCTCGTGGAAGCGGGGCGTCTCGACTACGACGCCCCGGTGGCGCGCTACTGGCCGGAATTTGCCGCCGCCGGCAAGGGCGCGGTGACGGTGGCCGAGGCGCTGAGCCATCGCGCCGGGCTCTCGGCCCCACGCGAGGATTTCGAACTCTCCGACATTCTCGATTGGGATGCCGCCACCTCCAAGCTGGCGTCGCAGGCGCCGCTCTGGCCGCCGGGCGAGGGCTATGCCTACCATGCGCTGACCCATGGCTGGCTGGCCGGCGAGCTGGTGCGGCGGGTGACGGGCCAATCGCCCGGCGCCTATTTCCGCGAGACAGTCGCGCCGCTCGGCGCCGAGGCCTGGATCGGCCTGCCGCCGTCGCGCGGCAATGTTGCGCACCTGCAGGTGGCGTCCGAACTCGCGGCGCTGTGGGAGATGGACGCCAGCAAGGCGGTGGCGGGCGAGGTCAACTGGCCGTACCGCGCCATGACCCTGGGGCGGGCGCTGCCGGCGGCGCTGGTCACCAGCGATGGCGGTTTCAACGATCGGCGCGTGCTGCAGGCCGAGATTCCCGGCGCCGGCGGCATTGCTACCGCCGAGGGCCTCGCGACCATCTGGTCGGCGGCGGTCACCCCGACGCGCGGTGTGCGGCTGGCGTCGGCGGAGGTGCTGCGGCGGGCGACCGCCACGGTGACCGAGGGCGCCCCGGTGTTTGCGGCCGAGCCGCCTTATCCGCGCTGGGGCATGGGGTTCCAGCTCGATTCCGAAGCGCGGCGGTTCCTCACCGCCGAAAGCTTCGGGCACGACGGGGCGGGTGGCCAGGTGGCCTTCGCCGACCCGCGGCACCGCGTCGGATTCGCCTTTGTCACCAACTGGATGCGTGGGCCGGGCGACACGCGCGGCACGGCACTGGTCGACGCGCTGCGCCAGCTGCTCGGAGCCTCTTGACGACAGACGTGAACCTCGTGCTAAATCCATTTAGCAAAAACAGAACGCCAGCTGAGCAAGGCGAATGCTGGACGCATCCTTGGAGGAGGAATGACCATGAAGCTGAAATCCGTAACTGTCGCGGGCCTTGCGGCGCTGACTGCCGCCGCGCTCACCGGCACCGCCATGGCGGCGCCGAGCTGCGGCGCCGACCCCGTGGTGATGAACGCCTATTTCGAGACCGGCTTCCCGCTGCCGAGCAAGCTGGCGGAGGAGTTCACCAAACAGTTCCCGAACGTGACCTTCGACATCAAGGAAGATCAGTTCGCCAACATGATGGAAAACTCGCCGCGCATCCTCTCCGAGGACAATGCGCCCGATCTGATCCGTCTACCCTCGATGAGCGACCTCGTCGCCAACGAGTTGCTGGCCAACCTCGATGGCTACTTCACCGAATTCGGCTGGGATAAGTTCCCGCCGAGCCAGCTGATCCAGCTGCGCGTCGAAGAGGGCGGGCGTCCGCGCGGCGCCGGCTCGCTGTGGGCCATGGGGCTCAACTATTCGATGACCGGCGTGTTCTACAACAAGGAGCTCGCCGCCAAGATCGGCATGATCGAGCCGCCCAGGACGCTGGCCGAACTCGACGCGCTTATGCAGAAGGCCAAGGATGCCGGCCTCGTGCCGATCATGCAGTTCAACAAGGGCACCGGTGGCCTCGCCTTCCCGCTGCAGGACCTGATGGGCTCTTATGGTCCGCCCGAGCCGATCAATGACTGGATCTTCCAGAAGGACGGCGCCACCATCAATACCGAGGCCAACCTCAAGGCGGCCGAGCACCTCGAGAACTGGGTGAAATCCGGCTATTTCGCCGCCGACACCAACGCCATCGAATACTTCCAGATGATGAGCCGCTTCACCGGCGGCGAAGGCCTGTTCATGTTCAACGGCGACTGGGAGTCGGGCAATCTCGACAAGAACTTCGCGGGCAAATTCGGCTTCTTCCTGATGCCGCCGGTCGAGGCGGGCGGGCGGCACGCTGCGATGTCGGCGCCGCTCACCTTCGGCATCGGTGCCAAGGCCGCGCACCAGGATTGCGCCGCCTTCTTCCTCAACTGGGTGGCGACCAACGAAACCGCCCGCAAGATCAACGTCGAAGTCGGCGGCTCCAACCCCGGCGGCCCGGCCGACCTGCCCATTCCGGCAGTGACGCCCGGCTCAGTCACCGAGGCGACGCTTGCCGCCGGCAACGTGGTGGCCACCGAGAACGGCGCGATGGACTTCATCGCCAACGCCACCGGCGCCATCTTCGCTGCCGGCTGGACGCCCGAGCTGCAGAAGCTGGTCGGCGGCGTGCAGACCGGCAAGGGGCTGATCGAAGCCGTGCAGGCCGAATACGAAAAAGAACTGTCGCGCTGACCTTGATCGACCGAGCCAACCAGATCGCCGGGACCGCTGCGGCAGCCCCGGCAAAACCGCGGCGCGGCAGCGGCGTCAGCCGGCGCACGGCCATCGTGGCGCTGCTGTTCGCGGCGCCAGCCTTCGTCATGTATGCGGCCTTCGTGCTGGTGCCGCTGGGCATGTCGGTGTTCTATTCGCTGCAGCGCTGGGACGGCATCGGCAAGATGCGGTTCGTCGGGCTCAACAACTACCTGATCGTCTTGACCGATGCCGACCTGCTGCAGGTGATCGGCAACGCTTTCCTCCTCGCCCTCTGGTTCACGCTGATCCCGGTGGTGCTGGGGCTGGCGGTCGCCGCGGCGATCCGCGAGCATCTGGGCGGGCCGTTCGGCACCGCCACCCGCACCATCCTGTTCCTGCCGCAGGTCATCCCGCTGGTTGCGGCCGGCATCGCCTGGAGCTGGATGTTCGCCAATACCGGGCTGGTCAACCAGGCGCTGCGAGGCATCGGGCTCGAGGCGCTGGCGCGCGGCTGGCTGGGGGATTTCACCTTCGCCCTGCCGGCGGTGGGCATTATCGGCGCCTGGGTGCTGCTGGGGCTCTGTACCATGCTGCTGGTCACCGGCATCACCAAGATCGACCCCAGCCTCTATGAGGCGGCCCGGCTCGACGGCGCCGGCCCCTGGGACGAGTTCATTTACATCACGCTGCCGGGGCTCAGGCAGGAGCTCGGCGTCTGCGTCACCGTCACGGTGATTGCGGCGCTGGCCAGCTTCGACATCGTCTACATCGCCACCGGCGGCGGGCCGGGCATCCAGACCACGGTGCCGGGGCTCGAAATCTACCGGCTCGCCTTCGCGCACCGGCAGGTGGGGCTCGCCTCGGCGCTCGCCATTTTCCTGATGGTGCTGGTGCTGGTCTGCGTGCTGCCGATCCAGTGGCTGACGAGGGTGCGGCGATGAAGGGCCTCGCTCTCGACGCGGCGCTGGCGCGTCTGCTCATCATCGTGCTGATGGTGCTGACGCTGCTGCCGTTCCTCTCGATGTTCAGCGCGGCGCTGGCGCCGTCGGGCAGCTACCCGCCGGGCCTCGCCTGGCCGGAGAATCCGCAATGGGTGAACTTCGCCAAGGCCTTCGAAGTGGCGAAGATGGATCAGCTGCTGTTCTCGAGCCTGTTGATCGTCATCGGCACGGTGCCGCTCAGCGTGCTGTTCGCCACCATGGCGGGTTATGGCCTCGCCAAGTTCGACAAGGGCCGCGGGCGCTGGTTCTACCTGGTGTTCGTGCTCGGGCTGACGCTGCCGTTCGAGGCGGTGATCACTCCGCTCTACTACGAGATCAAGGCGCTAGGGCTGCTCAACACCCGCTTCGCGATCATCCTGCCGTTGATCGGGCTTTACATGCCGTTCGGCGTCTACTGGATGCGCACGCATTTCGTGAACACGCCCAAGGAGCTGTCCGAGGCGGCTGAGATCGACGGAGCGAGCGAATGGAAGCAGTTCTGGCTGGTGCACGTGCCGCTGGCGCGACCGGCGATCATGTCGCTCGCCATCCTGCAGTTCCTCTGGACCTGGAACCAGTTCCTGCTGCCCGTTGTGCTGGTGCAGGATCCGTTGCAACGCACCATGGCGGGGGCGCTCGGCGCCTTCCAGGGGCAGTGGGGCACCGATATTCCGCTGCTCTGCGCCGGTGCGCTGCTGATCCTTGCGCCGACCATCGCGATCTTTCTGATCTTCCAGCGGCAGTTCGTGGCGGCGCTGTTGCAGGGGGCGGTGAAGGGCTGAGCGGGCGCCCGGCCGGCGCCCGCAATCCGGTCCGCTCAACCGTTGCGCGCGTTGTCGCTGTCGCCTTCGACCAGTTCCATCGGCCAGACCCGACGCACGATGCCCTGCGGATAGATGTCGGCATAGGCCGGCATCGAGGCGAGCAGCGATTCCCCCAAAGCAATCCCCAGGTCGCGCAGCGACACCCTGAAACAGGTGAGCGCCGGCGACAGAAACCGGGATAGCGGCGATTCCCGGAAGGCGATGACTGCCACGTCCTGGCCCGGGTTCAGCCCGGCGTCCCTGAGGCCCCGGTAGAAGCCGATCGCCATCAGCTCGTAGACCAGCAGGATGGCTGTCGGTCGCTGCGCCATGCCGATCAACTGATGCGCCGCCTGATATCCGCCCTGTTCCGACGACGAGGTGTAGATTACCAGGCTCTGCTCGAAGGCGATGCCGTGCCGGGCCAGGGCGTCCTTGTAGGCCTGCAGGAAAATGACGCCGAGATTGATATCGCTGCTCGGGACGGCAACGGCGATGCTGCGGTGGCCCTTGGCGACCAGCCGGTCCACAGCGCGGTTCGCCACCCCTTCGAAGTCGAGGTCGATCCAGGGATGGTCGCTCGGGGTGCCCGTCCGGCCGAGCGCGATGAACGGCACATGCGCCTTGTTCAGAAGCTCGACGCGGGGATCTTTTCGATGGGTCGCCGAAATGATCAACGCGTCGACCAGCCGCCGCGCGATCATGCGGCGCAGATACTGGGTGGGGTCTTCGTCGGTGGCGCAGGGGAGCACCACCAGGTCCAACTGGTGCCGGCTCAACACCGCCTGCACGCCGTCGAAGACGCCAAAAAAGAAGTTGTCCGGGTTCCCCGAGGTGTCGGCGCCGGACTCCATCATGAACCCGACGGCATTGGTCGTGCCCTGGCGCAACGTGCGTCCGGCCTGATTGGGCACATAGCCGAGTTCGGTTGCTGCATCGAGCACCCGACGGCGGGTTGCTTCATTGACGTCGGGACGTCCGTTCAAGGCACGGGAGACCGTGCCGATCGAGATGTTCAGATGTTCGGCAAGGCGGCGTATGCCCTTCATAATACTCGCTTTTCCCAGCGCGCCGGCGGGCGTCCGAAAACGTTTACGCAATTCTCTTGACACAGAAATGCCGGCGAATATAGCGTCGTAAACGTTTACGAAACCGTCATGCACGCCGAGACAAGGCGCCGAGGGTTTCCCTGGGGAGGGGCAAAAACGTGTCATTTCGTGCCGTTCTGGCCGGGTGCGGAGCTATGTCGAAAGGCTGGCTCAAGGCCATCGCCGAGACGCCGGCGCTCAGAGACCGCATCACCATTGTCGGCCTTAACGACATCAACCCCGATGCCGCGCATCGTCTCGCGGCCGAGTTCGGTCTCGGCAAGGCGGCGGTCGAAGGCGATCTCGAAGCTCTGCTCAACGGTACCCGGCCAGACCTGCTGTTCGATGTAGTGATCCCCGGCGCCCGGCATGACGTGGTCGCCACGGCGCTCGAACATGGCTGCCACGTGCTGTCGGAAAAACCGATGGCCGCCAGCCTCGGCGACGCCCGTGACCTCGTCGCCCGCGCCGCAAAGGCCGGCCGGATCCACGCGGTGGTGCAGAACCGCCGCTACATTGCCGGCGTTCGGCGCATTCGCCGGCTGATCGACAGCGGCGCCCTCGGCGAGCTGACGGCGCTGCACGCGGATTTCTTCATCGGCGCGCATTTCGGCGGCTTCCGCGACGCCATGCAGAACGTGCTGCTCCTCGACATGGCCATCCACACCTTCGATGCCGCCCGGTTCATGGCGGGCCGGGATGCGCGGGCCGTCTATTGCCTCGAAAGCAACCCACGCGGCTCGTGGTACCAGCACGGCGCCGCTGCCAACGCCATCTTCGAACTCGAGGGGGACGCGACCTTCACCTACCGTGGGTCGTGGGCCGCCGAGGGCGCCAACACCAGCTGGGAAAGCCAGTGGCGGATTATCGGCACCCGCGGCACGCTGCTCTGGGACGGTGCCGACCGGTTCGAGGCGCATGTGGTCGCCGGCGACGAGGGGTTCAACCGGCCACTGGCGGAGCTCGCCGTGCCGGAGCCGACCGATGACGGCCAGACCCACGGCCATGCCAGCGTCATCGCGGATTTCCTCCACGCCATCGAGACCGGAACGCCGCCGGAAACGGTCGGCAGCGACAACATCAACAGCCTCGCCATGGTGTTTGCCGCGATCGAGAGCGCCAAAACCCGCCAGCGTATTCTAATCGAGACCCCCAGATGAACGATCCCACCAAGACCATTCGCATCGGCACCATGGTCAGCGCTACGGCCGGCACCGCCGCGCCGCGCATCGCCGAGATCGCCGACCTCGGCTTCGAGAGCTTCGAGCCGTTCTTCTGGCAGACCACCAACGGACAGGACCTCGCTGAGCTCGGCAAGCGCTGCCTCGATGCCATCGGCAACCGCGACATCACCATCTCCACCCTCGGCATGTTCGGCAATCCGCTGGAAGACCAGGAGATGGACCGCCAGACGCTGGATGGATGGAAGGCCTGCATCGACAACGCCCATCACTTCGGCGCCACGACGGTTGCCGGCTTTACCGGCCGTATCAGGGGCAAGCCGCTGACTGACAGCCTGCCGCAATACAAGAAGGTCTGGTCCGAACTGGCGAAACGCGCCGCCGACAAGGGCGTCAGGATCGCCTTCGAAAACTGCGCCATGGATGGCAACTGGCAGACCGGCGACTGGAACATCGCCCACAATCCCGACGCCTGGGAGCTGATCTTCAACGAGACGCCGGACGACAATATCGGGCTCGAATGGGAGCCCTGCCACCAGCTGGTCTACCTGATCGATCCGCTGCCGCAGATCCGCAAGTGGGCGCACAAGTTCTTTCATGTCCACGGCAAGGACGCGACCGTCCGCTGGGACGTGATCAAGGAGCACGGCATCTTCGGCAAACAGAAGTTCGTGTTCATGCGCACGCCGGGCTTCGGCGACAGCAACTGGACCGACATCATCTCCGAGCTGCGGCTCGCCGGCTGGTCGGGCTCCATCGATATCGAGGGCTGGCACGACCCGGTCTATCGCAACGCGCTCGAAATGACCGGCCAGGTCCGGGCGCTCGAATACCTCAAGCAGGCTCGCGGCGGAGACTTCGTGAATCTGGCGGCGAACTACGAGGGCGGAGATCCCTCGCTTCGACGCGCCAGCTGATGAGTGGTGCCGGCGGGGGAGCCGGTACGCAACCCGTGCAAAGCACGAAAAGGGAGGACGTGACTATGACTAGGATTGCTCTGAAGGCACTGACGGCTGCCGCCTTTGCAACTGTCGGTATCGCCAGCCTGACCAGCGTCGCCATGGCCGAAACGCTGCGCGACAACTGGTGCAGCGACGTCAAGATCCGGTTCTTTACGGGTGGTGCCGAGGGAGATGCCTTTGCCTCGATCGTCTACAACGGCGCCGTCCAGGCGGCCAAGGATACGGGCGCGCAGGTCGACTACGTGTTTTCGGGCTGGAGCTCGGAAAAGATGATCCAGCAGCTGCGTGAGGCCATCGGCGCTGCTCCGAACGGCATCGCCATGATGGGTCACCCCGGCAACGCCGCGATCATGCCGCTGGCCGAGGAGGCGTCCGCCGCGGGCATCAAGATGATGTACCAGAACGTGCCCGTCGACGAGGTCACCGCCAAGTTCGGCGGCGGCTATGTCGGCGCGCAGCAGAAGCCACAGGGCAAGGCCCTGGGCGAGGAAGCCATCCGCCGCTTCGGCCTCAAGGCCGGCGACGTTGCCATCGTCATGAGCGATTGGTCGCAGATCGAGCGCGCCGAACGCGAACTGGGAACGCTCGAGGCCTTCGAGGCCGCCGGCCTCAAAGTGGTCAAGCTGCAGTCGCCGCAGGAGCTCGGCACCGACCCGAACACCGGCATTCCGGTGATCACTGCCGCCATCACCGCCAATCCGGACGTCAAGCTGATCGCCTATCCGGGCGGCCAGCCGCTCGGCAATGCTGCGACCTACATGCAGGCGGCCGGCAAGAACGCCGGCGACATCATCAATATCGGCTTCGACACCAGCCCGCAGATTGTCGAGGCGTTCAAGGATGGCTGGGTCCAGCTGACCTCCGACCAGCAGCCGTTCCTGCAGGGCTACATGCCGATCCTGTCGCTCTGCCAGCAGGTCGTCTACGGCCTCGGCGCGATCAATGTCGACACCGGCGCCGGCTTCGTCACGCCCGAAAACTACGGAGCTGTTGCGGACCTGGCCAAGGAAGGCCTTCGCTAACAGCACCCAGCGGCAGGGGGCCGGCTCCGGCCGGGCCCCGGCCTATCCATTTGCAGCGAGGGCATCGTGCAAAATCGCATCATCGAGCTCAAGGACATCAAGAAGTCCTATGGGCAGGTCTACGCCCTGGGCGGCGTCGACCTGCATGTCGACCAGGGCGAGGTCGTCGGCCTTGTCGGCGACAATGGCGCCGGCAAGTCTACGCTCATCAAGATCCTCGCCGGCGCGGTTCGGCCGACGACGGGCGACATTCTCGTCCGCGGCGAGCCGGTCTCGAACTGGAATGCCGCCCGCTCGCGCGAGGCGGGCATCGAGACGGTGTTCCAGGACCGAGCGCTGGCCGTGCAGCAGACCATCATCTGGAACATCTTCATGGGCCGCGAACTGGTGGGCCCGCTCGGCTTTCTCAAAGTCCGCAAGCAGCGCGAGGAGGCCGAGCGCCTGATGCGCGAGATCGGCTTCACCTCCAAGGTCTTCGGCCCGAGTTCGATCGTCGGCCAACTGTCCGGCGGCGAACGCCAGGGCGTGGCCATCGCCCGCGCCATGTACAACCAGAGCGACCTGATCATTCTCGATGAGCCGACCACGGCGCTCTCCCTCACCGAGACGGCCAAGGTTTTCCATTTCGTCCGGCAGGCGCGGGCGGCAGGGCGCTCGATCCTGTTCATCGGCCACAACATCCACCACGTGTTCGATATTTCCGATCGCTTCGTCGTGCTCGATCGCGGGCGCGTGGCGCTGCAGGCCACCAAAGCCGAACTCGGCTCGGCGGAAGCTCTGGTCCGCTTCATGGAGGAACTCGCCCATCCGGGCGGCGCCGGCGTTGCGTCCACAGGAGGGACAGTATGACCGATACAACCAACCATGACGGTCAGTCGCCGGCCAAGGCCCTCGATGCCGACAAGGTCCGTCGCGTTGCCGAAGGCAAGCACGCCGACCGCTCCAGGCTTCGCCGGTTCCTGCGCGACCATCGCCCCGCCGTCGGTTCGTTCGTCGTGCTGGTGGTGATGCTGGCCTGCTTCTTTGTCGGTAACCCGGAAGTGTTCTCGCAATGGAACATGTACCGCGCCGTGCTCATCGGCCTGCCGGTCGTACTCTTCGTCGTGGTACCGCTGGTCTATGTGGTGACCGTGGGCGAAATCGACCTGTCGTTTCCGGCGACCATCGGCATGGCAGGGTGGGTCTTCGCGCTGGTGGTCCAGGCGGGGTACGATCCGTTTCTCGGCATCATCGCGGCCGTGCTGACCGGCCTTGTCCTCGGGCTCTGCGTCGGCTGGCTGGTGGTCTATGCCAACCTCTCATCGCTCATTGCCACCCTGGGCATGAACTTCATGCTGCGCGGGCTGATCCAGATCAACACCGAGGGCAAGTCGATCGCCTTGGTGGGCCTGCCCAAGACCCTGACCTTCCAGATTTTCGGCGGCCAGTTCTTCGGCATTCCCGTGCAGGTGCTCTGGGCCCTGCTGTTCGTCGCGATCTGCTCGTTGATCTACAACAGGCACCGCTTCGGGGTGCATGTGCACATGGTCGGCGATAATCCCGACGCGGCGCAGCAGATGGGTATCAACGTCAAGCTGGTGCGGTTGAAGACCTTCGCCTTCGTCGGTCTTGGCGCAGCGCTGGCGGGCGTCGCCGCCGTCATGATCAACTACACCTGGTGGCCGACTTCCGGTGATGGCTATCTGCTACCAGCGCTGGCTTCCGTCTTCGTCGGCGGCACGGCGCCATGGGGCGGCATCGGCACGATCATCGGCAGCGCCATCGGCAGCTTCACGGTGTCCTTCATTCAATCGGGCGTGGTGGGCGCCGGTCTCTCCGGCTTCTATGTGCAATTCTTCTACGGGCTGATCATCATCCTGTCGCTGCTCGGGCACCGCTGGAACCAGGTCCGCTACCGCTAGCCGCTCAGGCACCGCTCCTGCCGGAGCGGTGCCCCTAGGCCCGAACAGCCCGCGCGTGCTAGAGGCGCTGCCCGTTGGCGTCGAACGCCAGCGCGGCGTCCGGCTCGATGCCGACGCTGATCGGGGTGCCGGTGGCGATGCGGGAGTGGCCCTTCTGCTGGATGGTCACCTTGGTCTCGCCGTCCCGGCCGACGGCGTAGACGTAGGAGACGCCGCCGAGCTGCTCGACCACCTGCGCCGTCGCGGTCAGCGCGGCCCCCTCGGGACCGGCCTCGGCAAAATGCTCGGGCCGCACACCGACGCTGATCTTTTGGCCGATACCGACGCCCTTGCCGCGGCAGCGGACCGAAAGGTCCGGCGCCTCGAAGGCGGTGAGCGAGGCGGTCACGCCATGATCGTTGACGCCGGTCACCGTCGCTTCGAGAAAATTCATGCGTGGCGAGCCGATGAAGCCGGCGACGAACAGGTTGTCGGGGTCGTCGTAGAGCTCGATGGGCGTGCCCTGCTGCTCGATCTTGCCGGCGCGCAGCACCACGATGCGGTCGGCCAGGGTCATCGCCTCGACCTGGTCATGCGTCACATAGACCATGGTGGCGCCCAGCTGCTGATGCAGCTTGGCGATCTCGATGCGCATCTGCACCCGCAGTTCCGCATCGAGGTTGGACAGCGGTTCGTCGAACAGGAAAGCTTTCGGCTGGCGCACGATGGCGCGACCGATGGCGACACGCTGGCGTTGACCTCCCGACAGTTGGCGCGGCTTACGATTGAGCAGGTCGTCGAGCTCGAGCACGCGTGCCGCGGCGGTCACACGTTCGGCGACCTGGTCTTTCGGCATGCCGCCCATGCGCAGCCCGAAGCCGAGATTTTGCTCGACCGTCATGTGTGGGTAGAGGGCGTAGGACTGGAACACCATGGCGACGCCGCGCTCGGACGGATCATAGTCGGTGACGTCCTCACCGCCGATCATCACCTTGCCCGATGAGGGATCCTCCAGCCCGGAAATGGTGCGCAACAGGGTGGATTTGCCGCAACCCGACGGGCCGACGAAGACGACGAACTCGCCATCGCCGATATCGAGGTCGACATTGTGGATCACCTGGATGGCGCCGAAGTTCTTGTTGATGCCGCGTAGCTGCAGTTCGGCCATTTGCTCCCCCTACTACCGTGCTGCCCAGAGCGCCCCGCGCTCGAACATGGTCGCCATCTGCGGCACCGCGAACTCGTCTGCCACGTGCCCCAGCGACGAGTAGAAAACCCGGCCCTTGCCGAAGCGTCGCTTCCAGGCGACCGGCATCACCACACCTTCGAGCTCATCGAACAGGTCGCCCTTGAAGGTAGTGGTGGCCAGCACTTCGTTGGAGGGGTCCACGTGCATGTAGTACTGCTCGGATCGGTAGGGGAAATCGGTGATCCCCTGCATGATAGGATCGTCCGGCCGGCTCACCTCAACCGTATAGTCGATGATATTGCCGGGATGGGCGACCCATTGCCCGCCAGTCATGAACTGGTAGTCCGGCTCGTTGCGGAAGCTGTCGCACATCAGCCCGTGAAACCCGGCGAGGCCGGTACCTGCCCGCACGCTGGCGAGGAGGTTGGTCAGCTCTTCCTTCTCGATCCGTGACATGGTGATGACCGGGACGATCAGGTCGTACTCGCCCAACCGCTCGTCGGCAAAGGCCTCGGTCGTGGAATCGATGGTGACCCCGAAGTCGTGCTTGCCCAGCAGCTCGGCGACGATATCTGCGGACCGTTCCGGGGTGTGCCCGTCCCATCCGCCCCAAACGATCAAGGCCTTCTTGCCCATGGAACTCTCCCTTATGCGGCCGTCCAAGGCGCGCTGTAGATGTCGCGCAGCATGAGGGCGGCCGCGCCGCGGGCCCACATCTGGTCGTCGAGTGTGTGAAAGATCAGCTCGGTCGCCGCCCAGTGGGCGGGAAAGCTGTTGGCGCTGAGGCTGTCGCGCAGGGCGGGCTCGAGCAGTTGCCCGTAGCGTGGCGTGTCGACGGCGATGATGATTTTCTCGGGGTTGATGAGGTTGACCACATGGCTCAACCCCAGACCGAGCTTTTCGGCGTGCACGGCGATGGTGCTCATGGCGGCCGGATCGCCGGCATCCGCCCTCTCCGCCAGGCCGGCCAGCAGCGCAGCGCCATTGCGCGCCGGCTCAGTGCGGCTGGCACCTGCCAGAGCTTCTTCCACCTCGGGGATGGTCAGGTAGGTATTCAGGCAATCGCTCTGCCCGCAGCTACACGGGCGGCCCTCGCTGCCCACCTTGGTATGGCCGAAGGCCGGCCCGAGCCCGCTCGCGCCACGGTGGATTTCGTCTTCGATCCACAGGCCCAGTCCAGCGGTGCGGTCGAGCGTCACCACGGCGAAGCTGCGGTCCTGCTGCGCGTAACCGAACCAGCTTTCGGCCAGCGCCACCAGGTGCGCCGACTTATCGATCTTGACCGGCATCCGCATGCGCGCTTCGAGCATTTGAGCCAGCGGCACTTCGCGTTCGCCGAACACCGGGCCGGCATGGCTGCGGCCGGAACGCGGGTCGACGATGCCGTGCACGCCGATGCCGATGCCCTTGATGCGGCTCACGTCGACGCCGCTGCTGGCGATGCAGTCGCGCAGGGCGTCTTCGATGAGGTCGGCAATAACCTCGGGCGCCTGCCGCGCCAGCCGGATCGGCAACTGCAGCACTGCAACCGTCTCGCCGCGAAAGTCGGCAATGGTCGCGGTCATCTGCGTTTCGGAGATCTTGACCCCGGCGACATAGGCGGCATCGGCCACGAGGCCCAGCAACACGCGGGGGCGGCCACGCTGGCTGTCATTGGTGGGGGCGGTGTGGATGGCCTCGATCAGCCCTTCCTCGATCAGCGCCGCGGTGATGGCCGACACCGTCGTGCCGCTCAGCAGCGTCCGCTCGGAGATTTCGACGCGAGAAATGCGGCCGAAACAGCGAATGGTCTCGAGGACGTGGTACTTGTTGATCTCCCGCATCAGCAGGGGATCGGCGATTTTTACGACCACGGTCTGTCTCCGGCGCGAGGCTCGAGACATTTGTGCGGCATCCGAAGAAATATCAAGCATGAACATGCCACCCAAGCTCGGTTCGATGTCCGTCGCTCGCCCCACGGCTTACAGAACGCCCTGAATCTCTAGCTATTTTCTGAATCTGGAATGGGGCGTAGCTGCGCATCGATATCCTGAGGTACGTGCCTCTTGTTTCTTTAATAAGGGATGCGTAGAAAGTAGCAAGTGGTGAACGCACAGATGCTCGCCGCTGCGGCCGGGGAAGGAACCGAAGCAACGGTTTCAGCGGCTGCATGCCAAACAGGAGGAAACCATGAAGCACATTGCGCTCGCCGCAATGCTCGGCCTGGCCGCGGTGCTGCCGGTGCAGGCCCAGACCGTCGTGAAACACCTGCACATCACGACCATCCCGGCCGAGGTGGAACTGATGAACCAGATTGCTGCCGATTTCATGGCAGCAAATCCCGACATCAAGGTCGAACTGCCGTTCCTCGAGAACGAGGCCTTCAAGGCCAAGCTGACCACGCTGCTGCAGTCGGCTGACGCACCCGACGTGTTCCATTCCTGGGGCGGCGGCGTGTTCTACGAGCAGGCCAAGGCCGGCTTCCTGCGTCCCGTCGAGGATGTGCTGTCACAGGCCGCCAAGGATAACCAGGGGCAGGCCGGCGTGTCGGCGTTCACGGCGCCCGACGGCCACATCTATGGCGTCGCCCGCGACGTGAGCGAAGTGGTGCTGTGGTACAACAAGGCGCTGTTCACGCAGGCCGGTGTCGATCCGGCCAGCCTCGAGACCTGGGATGGCTTCCTCGCTGCGGTGCAGAAGTTCAAGGATGCCGGCATCACCCCGCTGGCGCTGGGCGGCAAGGATAAGTGGCCGGCGCACTTCTGGTGGTCCAAGCTGGTGGTCCGGCTGGCCGGTCAGGACGGCTTCAACGCCGCTGCCCGCGGTGAGGGCGACGGTTTTGCCGGCGAGGATTTCGTCAAGGCCGGCGATTATTTCCTGCAGCTGGCCCAGCTCGAGCCCTGGCAGGACGGCTTCCTCGCCGCCGGCTACGGCGATGCGTCCGGCTATTTCGGCGACGGCAAGGCCGCCATGCACCTGATGGGCGATTGGGACTACGGAGCCATGAAGGACAACTCCGCCAGCAAGCAGGGCATCCCGGATGACCAGCTCGGCATCCTGCCGTTCCCGACTATCGAGGGCGGCAAGGGCGATCCGACCGACACGCTGGGCGGACTTGGCGGCATCCTGTTCTCCAAGAACGCTTCGGACGCCGCCGTGAAGTGGGTCGAGTACTTCAACGCTGCCGAACAGCAGAAGAAATACGCCGATGCCGCCTACTACATTCCGATCGCCAAGGGGGCGGCCGACGGGATGACCAACCCGTTCAAGGTGCAGATCGCGCGCAACATCGGCGGTGCGCACTGGCACGCCCTGTTCTTCGATCAGGCGCTGGGGCCGAACGTGGGTGGCGTCGTCAATGACGTCTCGGCTGAACTCGCCGCCAACTCGATCGCCGCCGACGAAGCCGCCCAGTTGATCAAGGAAGCGGTCGACGACTCCCTCTGACATCACGACCGAAGTGACGGGCGGACCTGTGCCGCCCGTCACCCGACTGCCAGAGCTTGCGACCAAGAGGGCCAATAATGACGAGCATCGCTGCCCCAGCCAGCGCAGAAGCGAGCGCCACCGTGCGACGCCGCCGCTATTTCGAGCGCAAGAGCCTCGTGCCGCTGCTGTTGTTCCTGGTGCCGTCGCTGGTGCTGTTCAGCATCTTCGTCGTCCTGCCGATGGTCGACGCCGCCATCTTCTCGTTCTTTGACTGGAACGGCTATGGCCCGATCACCGATTTCGTCGGTCTCGAGAACTACGCCGATGTTCTGAGCCACCGCAATTTCGGCACGGCGGTGCGCAACAGCCTGATCGTGGTGGCCGTCTCGCTGCTGATCCAGCTGCCGCTCGCCATGTGGTGCGCCATCGCGCTCTCCGAACGCTCGATCCCCATCAACCTGCTGCGCACCCTGTTCTTTCTGCCCTTCATGCTGGCGGAAGTGGCGGCCGGGCTGATCTGGAAGTTCGTCTATGACGGCAATTACGGGCTCTTGCCGGTGATCGGAGACAGCATCGGGGTGCAGATGCCGTTCGTCCTTGGCGACAAGTTCTGGGTCATCCCGGCCATCATGCTGGTGATCACCTGGAAGTATTTCGGCTTCCACATGATGATCTTCATCGCCGGGTTGCAGGCCATCCCCAGCGAGGTGATCGAAGCGGCGCGGCTCGATGGTATCAAACGCTGGCAGATCGTGCGCCACATCAAACTCCCAATGATCCGGTCGGCCATCGTCATCTCGGTGTTCTTCGCCATTACCGGTGCGCTGCAGCTGTTCGATCTGATCATTCCGCTGTCGAACGGCGGCCCCTCGCACTCCAGCCACACCATCGTGACCTTCCTCTACCAGTTCGGCATTCTGCGCATGAAACTGGGCTTCGGCGGTGCGGTCAGCGTGCTGCTGTTCATCGCCTGCGTGGTAGTGGCGCTGGCCTATCGCCGCATTCTCTTCAAGGTGGAGCAGCACTGATGGCCGCCACGTCAAAGAAGCGTCGTTCTCCCATTTCGGCGATCCAGTGGCTGACGCTGCTCGTCGTCGCGGCCTTCGTCATCGTGCCATTCTACACCACGGCCTTGGGCGGCTTCAAAGAGATCGGCGAATTGCGCGTCAATCCCTTCGGCCTGCCCGCGAGCTGGGACCCGGTGCGCTTTGTCGAGATTCTCGGTGGGCCGCGCTATTTCTCCTCCCTGTGGAACTCGTTCCTGATCGCCGCCGGAACGGTGGTGCTCTCGACCCTGGTCGCCTCGATGACCGCCTTCGCGCTGGTGCACATCAAGTTCTTCGGCCGGCGCTTCATCATGGCGTATCTGATGCTGGGCCTGCTGTTCCCCTCGGCCACCGGCATCCTGCCGCTGTTCATCAAGATGCGGGATCTCAGCATGCTCGATAGCCACTGGGGCATCATCATCGTGCAGGTGGCGTTCAGCGTGTCCTTCGCCGTGCTGCTGTTCCACAATTTCTTCAAGGAGTTGCCGAAGGAGCTGATCGATGCCGCGCGCATGGACAATTGCGGCTACATCCGGATCTACTGGTACGTCACGCTGCCGCTGTGCCTGCCGATCATCGCCACGGTGGGGGTGTTCAATTTCGTGGGCAGCTGGAACAGCTTCCTGTTGCCGCTGATCGCGCTGAACTCCGAGGCCAAGTACACTTGGCCGCTCGGCATCATGCAGTTCCAGGGACAGTTCGGTTCCGACTGGCCGCGCATCCTGGCGTTCCTCACCCTCTCCATCCTGCCTGCCGTCGCGTTCTTCCTCTTGGCTCAACGCTACGTGATCTCGGGGCTGACCGGCGGCGCCGTCAAAGGCTGAGGGTGGGCCTCAGGGCGCTGAACGCGAGTTCAGTGTCGTCTTGCGCCTTGCCGGTTGCCGAGTAGCTTGGCCCACGCGAGAGTCTGGCAGCGGGCCGGGCTGCCCGTGAGATCGGAGATCAGATGACACGGGTGAGGCCAATCACCGAAGCAGACATCCCGGGCTTTCATGCGGCGCTTGACGCCGTGGCGCGGGAAAGCAGCTTTCTGAGGGGCAACCAGGCGCCACCACTGGACGATGTCGCGAGCTTCGTTCGCGGCAATATCCAGACCCGAAACCCGCAATTCGTCGCGCTCAGCGACCAGGGGAGCATTGTGGGCTGGTGCGACATCGTCCGCGGACGCGGTGAGCACGAGAGGCACCTGGGCGAACTGGGTATGGGAGTCATGGCGCAGTGGCGCGGCGTCGGCATCGGCAGGCAGTTGCTGGCCGCGACCGTGGCGGCCGCCGATGCGGAGAGATTCCTGCGGATCGAGCTCAGCGTCCACTCGGACAACCTGCGGGCCATAGCGCTTTATCGCGGCCTGGGGTTTGTCGAGGAGGGGCGGAAGCTGAAGGCGCGCCTGAAGGCTGCCGTGCCTGTCGACGTGGTGCTGATGGCCCGTCTCCGTCCAGCGGAGGATTGGCCTTCGCGCTAGCCAACGGGGGCAAGCACGGAGTGCTACGCCAGGGCTCCCGCATCTGAAGTCGAGCGGATCAGCGTTTGCCTCGCCGATGCCAGGTGCTTGCGGCAGGCGCTGGCGACCGCGCTCCGCGATCGGCTCAGCAGTGCGTCGATATAGGCGAGGTGCTCGCGGATAGCCACCTCGTTGCGCTCCCGCTCGTCCTTCTTGTTCCACTGATAGTGGTAGTGGAAGATCAGCGTGATGATGTCGTAAAAGCCGTCGATGAAGCGGTTCGGCACGGCCGTGTTCACTAGCCGGTGAAAGCGGCTGTCGAGATCGGAGAAATCCTGGAAGCGGGTCTCGATCTCGCCCAGCAGGTCGATATGCTCCTGCCGCAGCCGGCGCAGTTCGTGCCACAGCGGCGAGGTCTCCGGCAGGTTGCTGAACTCCCGGGCTGACCGCAGTTCGAACATCTCGCGGATCTCGAACAGCTCCAGCGCGAAGCTATGGGTGAAGCCCTGCAACACCCAGCCGCCGCTCGGCCGTCGCTCGATCAGCCCGAAGCGCTGGAAGCTGTTCAGAAATTCTCGGATCACCGTGGTCGCAACCTTGAACTGACGCGCCAGGTCGAGCTCGTTGATCAGGGCCCCGGCTTTGGCGTCGCCGCGCAGCATCCATTCCATGAACTGTTTTTCGACCTGCACCGAGGTCGGAACCGTCTCGGCTTCGGGGAAGGGCAGCACCTCGCCGGCTGAGGCGCGCGCGAAGCGCGACCGTCCTGCACCGGCCACCACCCCCTCTTCGCTGAGCGTCTGGAGGATCTTGCGCACCGTGGTGCGGCTCACTCCCAGCTCGGCCGCGAGGGTGGTCTCAGACGGGATCGGATCACCATCGCGCAGCCGTGAGGTCAACAGCAGCGCGTCGTTGAAGGCCCGCTTGAACAACGTATCCGTCTTCACATCGCTCTCCGCTGTCTGTTCTGTAACCGATAAAAAACAATTTGACGATGCCGGTAAATAGAAGTTTTTTGTACATAAGAAACACGAGGAGGGGCGTGTGCTGGTGGAACAAGGACCAGAGGCGGAGAGGGCTGAGGTACGTGCCCGGTCGCTCGCCGACGGCGCGGCGCTTGGCGTGGCGTTGAAGCTGCTCGGCATCGGTCCGCTGCTGATCCTCATCCTGCTGGTGGTCGGCATCAGCGTCGCCACTCCCAACTTCCTCAAGCCGGTCAACATCGGCAACATCCTGGCCCAGACCGCGGTGATCGCCATCGTCGCGATCGGCCAGCACCTGGTGATCCTGACCCGCGGCATCGATCTCTCGGTCGGCGCCAACCTGGCGCTGGCGACGGTGATCGGTGGGCTGATGTACCGGGTTGCCGATTCCGGCCCGCTGGTGATGGCCGCGATGCTTGTCGCAGGCGGCTTGGTGGGAGCGGTCAACGGCATCGTCTATGTCTTCGGCCGGCTGCCGCACCCCTTCATCATCACGCTCGCCATGCTCAGCATCACCCGTGGCCTGGCGCTCGAGCTCGCCGTCGGGCACACCACGATGCGCGGCATGCCGATCGAGATCGCGGTCATCGGCGGCGGTTCGACGTTCGGCATTCCCAACTCGTTCTTCGTGGTGTTCGGCGTCGCCGCGCTGGTCCTGCTGATGGCCCGCGCCATGGTGTGGGGGCGCTGGATCTATGCCGTGGGCGGCAAGCCCGAGGCAGCGGTGCAGATGGGCATCCCGGTCAAGTGGGTGCTGGTCTCGGTCTACGTCATCTCGGGCCTCTGCGCGGGCGTCGGCGCCATCGTGCTGGCGGGACGCACCGAAGCTGCCTCACCGCTTTACGGCAACCTCCTCGAGCTCGACACCATCGCGGCGGTGATCATCGGTGGCGCCAGTTTCCTCGGCGGGCGCGGCCATATCGGGCATGCCCTGGTCGGCGCCGTGATGATCGGGGTGATCCGCAACGCCCTCAACCTGCTCAATGTCGACGTGTTCTTTCAGATGATCGCCATCGGGGCGATCATCGTACTGGCCGTCGAGGCGGACGTGCTGCGCAACCATCTGGAAGCGCGGGTGCGTGTCATGCAGTCGGGGAGGGCGTCATGAACGCCGCCACGTCCGCCTCGCCGATCCTCGCTGTGAGCAACGCCGAAAAGCGCTTCGGCGCCGTGCACGCATTAAAGGGCGTGAGCCTCGAGGCATATCGCGGCGAGGTGCTGGCGCTGCTCGGCGACAATGGCGCCGGCAAGTCGACGCTGGTCAAATGCATCAGCGGCGTCCACGGGCTGGATAGCGGCGAGATCCTGCTCGATGGCCAGCCGACCGCCATCCACAATCCGGCTGCCGCCCGCAGCGCCGGCATCGAAACGGTCTACCAGGATCTGGCGCTGTTCGACAACCTGACCCCGGCGCAGAACTTCTACTGCGGGCGAGAGCTGTCTTTCCCCACCTGGCTGCCACGCGGCATGCGGCTGCTCAGGCGCCGGGCGATGGACCGGGAGGCGGCGGCAGTGATCGACCGGCTGAAGGTGCGGCTCCCCCGCTTCGACGCGCCGGTGGCGCTGATGTCGGGCGGGCAGCGCCAGGCGATCGCAGTAGCGCGGGCAACCGTGTTCGCCCGCAAGGTGGTGATGCTGGACGAGCCGACCGCAGCGCTCGGGCTGCGCGAGGCGCGCAAGGTCCTCGACCTCATCGCGCAGCTGCGCGAAGAGGGCAACGCGGTGATCCTCATCACCCACAACATGGAACATGTCGTCGAACTGGCCGACCGCGCCGTGGTGCTGCGGCAGGGGCGCAAGGTCGGCGAACTCAAGCCAAGCAAGGCAAATCAACACGAACTGGTCTCGCTCATCGTCGGGGCAGAGGCCTAGATCCTTTCACCGTTCAAGTGAAACGGTGAAAGGACCTAAGTCATTGATTTTGGCGCGCTTTCGAACCGGAAAAGTCTGCAACTTTTCCTGAAAGCGCTCTAGGGCGCCGGTGCAGGCGCTCGGGGGATTGATCCCGAGGGGGATCGAGGAGAGCGACCGCCAATGCGGTCGGAATGGGAGGAAACTATGAAGCTCAAACGACTGCTGGGAGGGCTGGCGCTCGCTGCGGCGATCGCCGGGCCTGCCATGGCGCAGGACAACGTGAAGCTCGGGTTTATTACCAAGTTCCCGGTGCCGTTCTTTGCCACCATGGAAGATGCGGCCAAGGCTTACGCCGCGGCCAATCCGGGTGTCGAGATCATCTACGGGCAAGGCACCTCGGCCACCGATATCGAGGGCCAGATCGCCCAGATCGAATCCATGGTCACCCAGGGTGTGCAGGGGATTGCCTTGACCCCGGTCGATCCGACCGTGGCGCCGGCGCTCGACAAGGCGATTTCCCAGGGCGTGAAGATCGTCCTGATGGACAACAACATCCCCGACTGGAAGGGACGAACCTCGCTCGCCACCACCGACAACTATGCCGCGGGCGTGATTGCCGGCCAGTACCTCAAGTCGGTGCTCAAGGCCGGCGACACGCTTGGCATTCTCGAAGGCGTCCCCGGCGTTCCGGCGCTGGACGATCGCGTCAACGGCATGCTCGAGGGCCTCAAGGGAGTTGAGGTCAAGGTGGTCGGACGCGCCGGCACCAACTGCACCGAAGAACTCGGGATCAACGTCGCCCAGGATCTGCTTACCGCCAATCCCGATCTGAAGGCGATCTATGCTGCTTGCGGCCCTCCAGCCGCAGGAGCCGCGCAGGCCATCAAGAACGCCGGCATCGCAAGCGACGCGATCGTCCTGGTGGGCTTCGATTTCTGCTGCGGAGAAGCGGAAGCCCTGACCGCAGGCATCGAGGACGCGACCGTCGCGCAATTCCCGGCGAAGATGGCCGAGCTCGGCGTCGATGCTTTGGTCAAGGCCATCCGCGGCGATGAGGTTCCACTCCTCATCGACTCGGGCGCCGCGCTGGTGACCAAGGACACCATGTCCCAGTTCCAGTGACGCGCCGCGAGAGCCGGGTCCTCGGTCTCCCCGGAATCCGGCTCTCGCATCTTTCCTTCCACCACCTTCAGTCGAAAGCAGTTTGAATATGCATGCGCTTGTCTGCCGCCAGCCCGGAATGCTCGAGCTCGAGACCCGGCCAACCCCACACCGCGGCGAAGGCGAGGCGCTGGTGCGCCCGCTCCGGGTGGGGATTTGCGGCACCGACTACCACATCTACGAGGGCAAGCACCCTTTCCTCGAATATCCGCGCGTCATGGGGCATGAGCTCGCGGTCGAGGTGCTGGAAGCGCCGGCCGGGTCGGGTTTCGCTCCCGGCGAGATCTGCGTGGTCAATCCCTACATTTCCTGCGGCAGTTGCATTGCCTGCCGCGCCGGCAAACCGAACTGCTGCGTGCGGATCGCCGTGCTGGGCGTCCATCGCGACGGCGGCATGGCCTCGCTGCTCAGCCTGCCCGCGTCAAACCTGGTCAAGTCCGAGGGGCTGGGCGTCGATGCCTGCGCGACCGTCGAGTTCCTCGCCATCGGGGCGCACGCCGTGCGCCGCTCGAACGCGCGGCCGGGACAGCGTGCGCTGGTGATCGGCGCGGGACCCATCGGCCTTGGCGTGGGGCTCTTCTCGGCGCTCTCGGGCGCCCAGGTCACCATGATGGATCTCGATCCGGCGCGCCTCGCGGTCGCCAGGGATATAGTCGGGGCGCAAACGATCATGGCGGGCGACACCGCCATGGACGCCGCCGCGGCATTGACCGGGGGAGACGGTTTCGACGTCGTGTTCGACGCGACGGGCAACGCCCGCTCGATGCAGACCGGCTTCGATTTCGTCGCGCATGGCGGGACCTATGTGCTGGTCAGCGTGGTGAAGAGTCAGATCGCCTTCGAGGACCCCGATTTTCATCGCAAGGAGATGTCGCTGCTGGGTAGTCGCAACGCCACGTCGGAAGATTTCCAGCGGGTGATCGCCGCGATCGCCGCCGGTCGTATCCCCATCGACAAGCTGATCACGCATCGCACGACGCTTGCCGATGCGGCGCGCGACATCCCGGTCTGGGCCACCCAGAAGCATGGACTTATCAAGGCGGTGATCGAAGTCGCTGCCTAGAGCGCTTTCAGGAAGAGTTGCAGACCTTTCCGCTTCGAAAGCGCGACCAAATAACAGGCCTGGAGCATTTCACCGATGCATCGAAACGGTGAAATGCTCCAGCCGCTGTGCCGCTCTCGGCGATCGTAACCCTGCGGGCCACAGCCCGTGGGGCGATGCCCGCTTGCCGCGGCCGGCGAGGTCGATCGGCTGACATGCTAGAAGGATTTTTCAACTGCGATCGTCCTAGCCGGCTTGTGACATGCAACTTAGATGATAACGTTTCAACTTACTTGATGGAGAGAACGGCCCGAAGGTCGGCAATCAAGGAGGAGGAACCAATGAACATGGATAAACTCACGTCTGGAATCCGCCGTCGCGCCGTGTTGGCCGGGGCAAGCCTCGCCATCGTGCTCGCGGCAGTGCCGGTGCTGGCGCAGGACCTGAGCGGCGAGCTCGTCATCCTGCAGTGGCAGGGCGGCACCGATGCCGAGATGTGGCAGAAGCTCGAAGCCGATTTCACCGCCAAGAACCCCGGCGTCGCCGTTCGCGAGCTGGTGGTGACGGGGCAGGGCGACATGCGCGGTCCGATGCGCACCGCGCTGCTCGGCGGCGAGAAGGTCGATATCATCATCAACACCTGGCCGGCCTTCCGCGCCGAGCTCGCCGATGCCGGCATCCTGCGGCCGATCGACGATCTGTGGGCGTCCGCCAATCTTGACGCCGTGCTCGACCAATCCTGGAAGGATCTCGGCTCGACCAATGGCGTCACCTACGGGGTGAACTATACCTACGGCGACCGCTCGGCCATCTGGTACAAGAAGGCCCATCTCGAAAAGGCTGGCGTCGAGCCCCCCAAGACCTGGGACGAGTTCCTCGCCTCGATCGACAAGCTCAAGGCTGCCGGCTTTGCCGCGCCGATCGCCATGCCGGCCAAATACTGGGCGCATGGCGAGTGGTTCGAAACGCTGCTGCTGCGCACCGGTGGCGTCGAAGCGGCTTCGAAACTAGCGGCCCACGAGATTCCCTGGACCGATGATGTCGTCAAGACGACGCTCAAAAAGTATGCCGAGCTGCTCAAGGCCGGCTGCTGCGGCACCCCCGAGCAGATGTTCGCCGGTGACTGGGACTACTCGGCCGACCAGATCTTCACTGCCGATGCCTCCAACTACCTGATGATCGGCATGTGGATGAACGCCCGGGCCCGCAACGACTACAAGCTCAACGAAGGCGTCGACTACTCGATCTTCCAGTTCCCCTCGCTCGGCCTCGGGCATGACGACACCTCGAGCGTCGATGCCAAGGAAGTGGCGGTCACCGCCAATGGCGCCAACCCGGCGGTCGCCGATGCCTTCGCCGTCTACATGGTCAGCAAGGACGCTGCCGACATCCTCGCCTCCTACGGCTACGCCTCGCCCAGCAAGAATGCCGACCCGTCCCTGCTCGGCCCGGTGCAGCAGATCGCGACCGCAGCCGTCGCGCAGTCCAAGGTGCAGTTCGTACTGGGTGACTTGCTCCCCGGCGACCTCGTCGACGAGTATCGCGTCCAGTTGCAGAAGTTCCTGCAGGATCCGTCCGATGCGACGATCGACACGGTGACCGCGGCGATCGAAGCCAAGGCGCAGGAACTTTATTGATATGCAGGAGTCCGTAGCCCCCCAGACGGCGGGCTCGCGTCCCGGCGTTTCCTCCCGGCTTCGCGGCGAGCAGAGCAATCTGCTCGCCGCGAAGCGGAGGGTCAGGGATTGGCCGGCAGCCTGGCTGCTGATCACCCCGGTGCTGATCCTGTTCGGGATCGCCGTGGTGTTCCCGCTGATCGATACGATCCGGCTCAGCTTCTTCGACATCAAGGGCCTCGCCAAACCGAAATTCATCGGCGTGGGCAACTACGTGAAGCTGTTCACAGATCCGGCATTTCGCAACACGCTGCTGACCACCCTGACCTTCACCATCTCGACCACCATCATCTCGGTGGGGCTGGGCTGGATGCTGGCCATGGTGAGCGCCTTCGCGCCGCGCCAGACGTTACCCTTCCGGGTGATGATCTTCGCTGCGTTCGGAATCTCCGAGGCGGTGGCGGGCTACATGTGGATCGGCATCCTGCGCCCCGACGCCGGCGGTCTGCTCAATGCGGTGATCGGCCTCGTCCAACCCGGCTTTGCGCAGCCCTGGCTGGGCGACCCGCGCACTGCGCTCTGGGTGCTGATCATCGCCGCATCCTGGGGCGGGGTCGGGCTACCGCTGATGCTGTGCTTTGCCTCTGTGCAGTCGATCCCCAAGACCTTGTTCGAGGCCGCCTATATCGATGGCGCCAACCATTGGCAGGTGATGCGTAACATCATGATGCCGCTGTCGCTGCCCGGCGTGCGGGTCGCGGTGTTCATCAACCTGCTCGGCGCGCTCCGAGCCTTCGACATCATCTATATCCTCACCGGCGGCGGTCCGGTGCGCAGCACTGAGACCGTCGGCTACTTCATGTACCGGGAGTCGATGACCCAGTTCAAACTCGGCTACGGCGCTGCAGCGACGGTGGTGCTGCTGGTCGCCGTGCTGGTGGTTTCCATTCCCGCCATCATCCAGCGAACGGCAGGTGCAAGATGATCGGACGCGCGCCCCGCTGGCCCACCATCGTGCTTGCCGTCTTCGGCTTCATCTGGATCATCCCGATCGTCGGCATCGTGATGACCTCGATCCGTCCCCTGGCGGAGACGTCGCGCGGCTGGTGGCGCATCGACAGCTTCACCCTCACCCTCAGCGCCTGGCAGCGAGTGTGGGAGGCCTATCCGCTGGCCCCCGCCTTCGTCACCACGGCCATCCTCGCGGTGCTCGCCACTGCCGGGACCATGCTGCTGACGCCGGCGGCGGCCTATGCCTTTCACTTCCTGAAATTCCCGTTCCGCCGCCTGCTGCTGATCATCATCATCAACGCCTTCGTCCTGCCCCAGCAGGTGGTGATCATCCCGCTGTTCCAGCTATGGCGCGAACTGGGGCTGATCGACAATTTCCTCGCCGTGCTCATCCCTTACATCGGGCTGAGCTTTGCCTGGTCGATCTTCCTCGTGAAGAACTTCCTCGAGGATTTCCCGACCGAGGTGGTCGAGGCCTCGCGCATCGATGGCGCCGGGCCGCTGCAGACCTTCTGGTACATCGTCCTGCCCAACAGCCTGAGCTCGGTGTTTGCCACCGGCATCCTGCAATTCCTGTGGACCTGGAACGCGCTGTTGCTGCCCTTGATCTATCTCAGGACCAACGTGCCGCTGCCGGTGATCCTCGCCCGCATCAATGGCACCTATGAACTCAACTGGGACCTCCAATCGGTGGCGGCCATCATCACCACCGTGGTCCCGTTGGTCGTCTTCCTCATCTTCCAACGTCAATTCGCCGCCGGGGCCGAAACCCGCACCGGCGCCAAGGATTAGTCATGCCCGCCACGAACAAGCCGCTCCGCTACCGCCAGATTCACCTCGATTTCCATACCTCCGAGCATATTCCGGGGATCGGCTCGGCCTTCGACCCCGAGGATTTCGTGGCGACGCTGAAGGCGGCGCATGTCAACTCGATCACCATCTTCGCCAAGTGCCACCACGGCTGGTCGTACTACCCCACCAAGGTCGGAGCGCCGCACCCGAACCTCGCGCGGCCCGACCTGATGGGCGACATGGTGAAGGCGCTGACTGCCGCCGATATCGAAGCGCCGATCTATATCTCGGTGCAGTGGGATGAGCGCAACGCCCGTATCCATCCCGAGTGGCGGGTGCGCAGCGCCACCAAGAACCGCTTCGACCCGGACCAGCTGACGGCCGGCTGGCATACGCTCTGCCTCAACCACCCGGCCTACCGTGCCGAACTGCTCGAGCAGGCGCGCGAGGTGGCGCGTAACTACGAGACGCCGGGGATCTTCTTCGACATCGTGCTCACCCCCGATTGCGTCTGTGCCGAGTGCCTCGCCAGCATGGCCGAGCAAGGGCTCGACCCCGAGAACCCGGCGGACCGATTGAAGAACGATGAGGCCGTGAACGAGCGTTTTCGCGCTGAGACCAGCGCGGCGCTCAACGCCGAATTCCCAGGGCTGCGGGTCTTCTACAATTGCGGCCATATCCACAAGCAGGGCCCGCAGCGCTTTTCCACCTACACGCATCTCGAGCTCGAAAGCCTGCCGACCGGCGGCTGGGGCTATGACCATTTCCCATCGAGCGCCCGTTATGCGGCAACGCTCGGCCTCGACATGGTGGCCCATACCGGCAAGTTCCACACCAGCTGGGGCGAGTTCGGCGGCTTCAAGCATCCCGATGCGCTGGAATTCGAGGCGGCGCAGATGGTGGCGCTGGGGGTCAAGTGCCTCGTCGGCGATCAGTTGCACCCCGATGGCTCGATCAACCCCGATACCTACGCCTCGATCGGCCCGGCCTACGCGCGGATCGAAAAGCTCGAGCCCTATCTCGAGGGCGCCCGCCAGGTCTCGGACGTGGCGATCCTCACCGCCGAGTATTTCCACCCGGTCGGCGCCCGCAACAACCTGAGCGACGACGGCGCCGCGCAGATGCTGCAGGAGCTGAAGCTCCCCTTCGACGTGATCGATCCGGCGACGCCGTTCGAGAACTACAAGCTCATCATCCTCCCCGACGAGATCCCGGTCGATGCCGGGCTCGCGGCCGCGCTCAAGGCCTATACCGACCAGGGCGGCAAGCTGATCCTTTCCGGCACGTCGGCGATCAATCCCGATGGCAGCTTTGCCGTCGACGCCGGCATCCGTAGCGCCGGCCAGGTGGCATTCGAGCCCTCGTATATCCGCGCCGTTTCAGGGCTCGATGCCGGTCTCACCGCCTCGCCGTTCGTCATGTACGGGGTCGGGGAGGCGATCACCGCCGAGGGCGCCGAGGTGCTGGCCGAAATCGGCCCCTCCTACTTCAACCGCAGCTACAAGCATTTCAGCTCGCACCAGCACGCCCCGGATGATCCGACGGCGGCTTCGCTGGGGGCGGCGGTGACCGTAAAGGGCGGCATCGGCTACATCGCCTACCCGATCTTCCACATGTACCACGCCATGGGCCAGCCGCTGTACAAGTACCTGGTGCGCGGGCTGATCGACCGGCTGCTGCCCAGCCGCGCCATCGTCACCGACCTGCCGTCGTCCGGCCGGGCGACGCTGACGCAGCAGGCGGCGCAACAGCGCCATATCCTCCATCTGCTCTATGGAGCGCCGCAGGTCCGCGGCAAGGCGGTGCCGACCGGCGAGGGCCATACCCGCGTCATGGAAATGATCGAGGATATCCCGACGCTTGGACCGGTGACGGCCTCGGTGCGCTTGCCGCGTACGCCAGCCCGCGTCTATGACGCTCTGACGGGGGAAGACGTGCCGTTCACCAATGGTGGCGATCGCGTGGAAGTGCGGCTCCCGAGCCTTCGCATCCACGCCGCGCTGGTCTTTGAGGGAACGGTTTGAGCGACACCGACGACACCGAGAACGGCCGGCGGCGCCACGCCACCATCGTCGAGGTCGCCGACCGCGCCGGCGTCGCCATCGGTACCGTGTCGCGCTATCTCAACGGTCACCCGGTGCGCCGCGGCAATCGCGAGCAGATCGAGCGGGCGATCGGCGAACTCGGCTATCGCCGCAACGCCATCGCCGCCGCCATGAAGGCCGACCTCACCAACACGGTCGGCTTCATGGTGCCCTCGCTGTCGGAGTTCCACGCGCCGGTGCTCGAGCATTTGAGCCGGTCGATGCGCCGCGCCGGCCGGGCGCTGTTGAGCTATTGCCATGATGCCAACCCGGCATCGATTGGCGATGCGCTCGATTTCTTCGTCGCCCATCGGGTCGATTGCCTGATCATGGATGGCCGCAACGACGTCGATGAGCGCATCCTTGATCTCATCGGCAACGGCACACCGGTGATCTTTTACGACAATGGCTGGCCCGGCCTGCCGGTGGATCGGGTGCTGGTCGAAAACCGCGCCGCGAGTTTTCGCGCTGTTACCCACCTGCTCGATATCGGCCATAGCCGCATCGCGGTCCTCACCGGCAATATCGGCGACTGGACCGGCGGCGAGCGCTTCGAGGGCTATCGCCAGGCGTTGCTCGGGCGCGGCATCGAGATCGACCCCGACCTGGTGCTCGACACCCACTGGAACGAGACCGAAGCCTATTCCGGCATGCTGCGCCTGCTCTCGCTCCCCGAGCCGCCTACCGCACTCTATTGCTGCAATTACAACATGGCGGTCGGCGCGCTGCGGCTGCTTCGGGAGCACGGCTTGCGGGTCCCAGACGACATCTCACTGGTCAGCTTCGACGACGTGCCGCTGTTCCAGCTGCATGAAACGGGCATCACTGCGGTGGCCCAGCCGGTGGCCAAGATCGCCGAGACCATCACCTCCATCATGGCTTCGCGCCTGTCGGATCGCGGCCTCAGCCACGCGCCGCACACCATCACGCTCAACTGCGACATTATCCTCCGCGGCTCGACCCGCCGCCTGCCAGACGCTCAGCGCCCCCGCTGATCCAACCCCTTCGCGCTTCCGAGGACCAGACCATGCCACGCTACTGCCTTGACCTCGATACCCCCGCGGCCGGGTTCATCGACAGCTTTCTGATCGGCAATGGTTGGCTCGGGGCGACGCTCGGCGGCGGCGTCGGCACCGAACGGTTCGCCCTCAACCTCGATACGGTCTGGTCCGGCGGGCCGCTGCAGCCCGAAGCCGACGAGGGCCCATCTCGCCTGGTCCCCGAACTGCGCGATGCGATCCGCCGCCGCGACTACCTTCGGGCCGACGAACTCGGGCGGGCGCTGCAGGGCAAGGCCTGGACCCAGTCCTACCAGCCGCTCGGCGCCATCGAACTCACCTATGCCGATGCCGATGCCGCCGACTACAGCCGCCGCCTCGATCTCGCCGAGGCCGTGGCCCACACCAGCCATGGCGCGGTTCGGCTCCAGAGCTTCGTCTCCCATCCCGATGGCGTGCTGGTGGCAACTGCCACGGGGCAGGGGGTGCTGACGCCCGACAGGGTGGGGATCGCATTCGTTTCGCCACACCCCGACACGCAGATCTCGCTGTCCGAGGAGCATGGCATCAGGTGGCTGGTGGCCACCGCCCGGGTTCCCGTGCATGTCGTTCCCAACTATGTGCCGAGCGAGGAGCCGATCCGCTACGACGCGGCCGCGCCCGAGGCCGATGGCGCCGTCGCCGATGGCATGGGCTATGCCGTCGTCGCCGCAGTCGAGCGCGACCGCGAAACCGGCGGGTTGCGCCTCATCGCCTCTGCCGCCTCGGGCTATCGCGGCCACGATCAGCGCCCCAGCGCCGATTTCGTCGCCCTGGTGCTGGAGGCCCAGGCCCGTGTCGCAGCGGCCCTCGATATCGGTACAAGCGAGCTCCGGCAGCGCCACCGCGACGATTATCGGCGCTACTTCGATCGCGTCGACCTCGACCTCAGCGCCTCCGGCCCTGCAGCCGAGCGGGCCGAGCTGCTGTTCCATTTCGGCCGCTACCTGATGATCTCGAGCTCGCGCCCCGGCACCGAAGCGAGCAACCTGCAGGGCATCTGGAATGTCGATGTGCGCCCCGCCTGGTCGAGCAACTACACCATCAACATCAACACCCAGATGAACTACTGGCCGGCCGAGGCCAGCGGTCTTGCCGACCTGCACACCCCGATGTTCAAGCTCACTCGCGAACTGGCCGAAGCCGGCGCCGTCACCGCCCGGCGCTACTATGGTGCGGCCGGGGCGACCGCCCACCACAATGCCGATCTCTGGCGCTTCACCGCGCCGGTGCCCGGCATCCCGCAATGGTCGAACTGGCCGGCCGGCCTCTACTGGATGGCGGCCCACCTGCAGCATCACCTCGACCACGGCAGTGCGGCCGAGGGATTCGCGGCGGAGACGGCACTGCCGGTGTTTCGCGCCGCGACCGAGTTTGCCCTCGACATGCTGGTCGAGGATGCCGAGGGCGCGCTGGTCGCCAGCCCCTCGACCTCGCCTGAGCACAGCTTCGTCGTCGAGGGCGTCAACGTCGCCATCACCGCGGGCACGGCGATGGACCAGGAACTGATCCGCGAAACGCTCGAGAATTTTGTCGGGCTCGCCGACCCAGCCGATCCGCTCGCGGCGCGGGCCCGCGCGGCGCTGCCCCGGCTTCGCCTCCCACGCATCGGTGCGGCCGGCAACCTGCTGGAGTGGGACGACGACAAGGCCCCGGCCGAGCTGGGGCATCGCCACCTCTCCCACCTCTACGGCCTCTATCCCGGCATCCGCATCACCGAGACCGGCACGCCCGAGACGTTCGAAGCGGTGCGGCGGGCGCTCGCGCTCCGCCTCGACAATGGCACCGGCTATACGGGCTGGAGCCAGGCCTGGGTGCTCTGCCTCGCCGCACGGCTGCGGGATCGCCAACTGGCCGAGCGCTCGATCCGGGGGCTCTTGGACCAGTTAACCTCGCGCGCTCTGCTCGTCCTCCACCCGCATGACGGCTGGCCGGAGGGCAACGTGTTCCAGATCGACGGCAATTTCGGCGCCGTGGCCGGGCTTGCCGAACTGGTGGTGCAAAGCCACGAAGGCGCGGTCAGCCTGTTGAAGACGCTGCCGCCGAGCTGGACGAACGGCTCCATCACCGACATCCGCTGCCGCGGCGGACACCAGGCGAGCGTCACCTGGCAGGAGGGGCGGCTCGCTTCGGCGACGATCCTCGCCGCGCAGGACGGTGAGATCGTCGTCGAGCTGCCAAATGGCGAGGTTGCCGTAACCGATCCGTCGGGATCGGTGTCGGTGCGGCCCGTCCTCGGCGCCGCGGCAGGCCGGCACCGTCTCGCCTGGAACGGCAAGGCGGCAACGCGCTACGCCATCTCGCCACGCCGAGCGGTGGGCTCGGCGTAGAAAGGTCGACGCTGTCTTGAAGGGAAGTGGTGCCCGGGACCGGAATCGAACCAGTGACACGCGGATTTTCAATCCGCTGCTCTACCAACTGAGCTACCCGGGCAACCGTGGCGCCCGAGGGCGCTAAGTCGGGCGGTTTATAGGGGGCATTGTCGGGGTGCGCAAGCGGGTTTTGCCATCTTCCTCAATGTGGAAAATCCGCTTTCGAAACCGGGCGCAGAAGCCCGGTCCCGGGTATCGTTCTTGCACCATTCCGGTGGCTTGCCGCCGGCCGCACGGCTAGTCTGCCGCCGATTCATTATGAGGAGCCACCATGCTTGAGGATATCAGGGGCAAGCGCGCCCTCATCACCGGGTCGTCCACCGGCATCGGCGCCGCTGTCGCCAAAGAACTGGCGCGTCTGGGCGCCGCCGTGGCGGTGCATGGCAACAAGAATGCCGAAGCCGCCGAAGCCGTCGCCGCCGAAATTCGCGCCGCGGGCGGCAAGGCGGTGGTGGTGCTCGGTGACGTGAGCAACTCGGCCTCGGCCGCCCGAATCGTCGCCGATGCGGTGGCCGGGCTCGGTGGCCTCGACATCCTCATCAACAATGCCGGCGCGATTCTCGATCGCGTCACCAACGCCGGTTTCGACGATGCGACCTACGAGCGGGTCTACGATCTCAATGTCCGCTCGGTGCTCGCCGTCACCAAGGCAGCCTATCCGCATCTGAAGGACGCCGGCGGCGGTTCGATCATCAATACCGGCTCGGTCGCCGGCCGTTTCGGTGGCTTTGGTGGCTCAGCCGTCTACGCTTCGGCCAAGGCCGCGGTGCATTCGATCACCCGCAATGCCGCCCGCGAGTTCGCTCCCGACCACATCCGCGTCAACGTCGTCGCCCCGGGCTTCATCATCACCCCGTTCCACGACAAGACCCCGCAATCGGTAATGGACAGCGCCGCAGCGCAGATCCCGATGCAGCGTCTGGGCACGGCCGAAGATTGCGTCGGGGCGTACGTGTTTTTGGCTTCGGATTCGATGTCCGGCTACATCACCGGGCAGATCATCGACGTGAACGGCGGGCAGTTGATGCCGTGAGGGGAGAACCTCGGTGCCCACCACGGGCACCAGATCATCAGTCGGGCATCTCCCCCTTGGCGGGGGAGAAAGCGATTTCTTAGGTTTAGCCGTTTGGCTAAGCCTTAGAAATCGCCAGAGAGGGGGGCGTGAAGCATGCGCAAGGACGTGCCTGGTACCCACCGCGCCTTCGCCAAATCTCTCCGCACCGGCAGCACCGACTCCGAACGCAAGCTCTGGTCCGTGCTCCGCGCCGGGCAACTCGACGGCCTCAAGTTCAAGCGCCAGGTCCCGCTCGACGGCTACATCGTGGATTTCGTCTGCTTCGAGGCGAAGCTGATCATCGAACTCGATGGTGGCCAGCACAGCGGCTCTGCTGCGGATTTGCTGCGCGACGAGCATTTTCGCGCGGCAGGCTTTCGCACGCTGCGGTTCTGGAACAACGACGTGCTGGAGAATCTCGACGGGGTGTACGAGAGACTGCGGATCGTCCTGAGAGATCGCTGACCCCCCTCTCTTGGAATTTCTAAGGCTTAGCCAAGAAGCTAAGCCCAAGAAATTCCATTCTCCCCCGCCAAGGGGGAGAAGATCAGTGCCCACCACGGGCGCCGGATCATCAGTCGGGCATCTCCCCCCTTGCGGGGGAGAAAGCGATTTCTTGGGCTTAGCGTTTGCTAAGTCCTGGAAATCGCAAGAGAGGGGATCGCGATATCTCAGCAAGGACGGAACGAGCAGCCTACTCCTCGTCCCCGTCATCCCGCGTCGCCACCCCATCCTCCTCATCCACCTCCACGGGCTCGGCCGGGATCACATAGCTCCCGCTGAGCCAGCGATTGAGGTCGATGTCCTGGCAGCGACCCGAGCAGAACGGATGGTGCTGCTGGCTCGACGGCTTGCCGCAGATCGGGCAGGGCCGGGTCGGTTTCAGCTTGATGATTTCTGCAGTCATCAAACCGCTGTCAGGTTCGACTGGTTCAGCCAGTTGAAGTGCACCGGGTAGCCTTCGCCCGCCAACAGGCCCACCGTCTCGTTGAGCGGCAGCCCGACCACGGCCGAGTAGGAGCCCTGCAGCTTCAGCACGAACGCCCCGGCAATGCCCTGGATGGCGTAGCCGCCGGCCTTGTCGCGCCACTCGGCGCTGGCGAGGTAGCTTTCGATCTCGCGCGCCGACAGCCGCTTGAAGCGGATGCGGGTTTCGACCAGGCGTTTGCGCATCTGGCCCGACGGCGTCAGCATGGTGACGGCGGTGAACACCCGGTGCGAGCGGCCCGACAGCACTCTGAGGCACTCCGACGCTTCTTCCATCGTCTCGGCCTTGGGCAGGATGCGGCGGCCCACTGCCACCACGGTATCGGCGGCCAGCACCAACGCGTTGCCCGCGATGCCGGTGCTCTTGGCCTTGTGCTGGGCGGTGATCGCCTTCTGGTCGGCGAGGCGCTGCGCGAGCTTGCGCGGCAGTTCGCCCTTTTCGGGCGTCTCGTCGATATGCGCCGGCACCAGGTGCTCGGGCTCGATGCCGATCTGGTTCAACAGCGCCAGGCGCCGCGGCGAGGCGGACGCGAGGATGAGCTCGGGACGGCTGGCCATTGGGTGCCCTATTTGAAGCGGTAGGTGATCCGACCCTTGGTCAGATCGTAAGGTGTCATTTCGCACAACACCTTGTCGCCCGCCAACACGCGGATGCGATTCTTGCGCATGCGGCCGGCAGTATGGGCGATGATCTCGTGCTCGTTTTCCAGTTTCACCCGAAACGTTGCGTTCGGCAGCAGTTCGGTGACCACTCCCGGAAATTCGAGCACTTCTTCCTTAGCCATACTGTCTCCATCTGCAGCGCGGCAGTGTCACCCGCCGCACTTCCGAATCTTACCTGAAGCGGTAGTTGATCCGGCCCTTGGTCAGGTCGTAGGGGGTCATTTCGACCAGCACCTTGTCGCCCGCCAGCACACGGATGCGGTTCTTGCGCAGCCGGCCCGCCGTATGGGCGATGATCTCGTGCTCATTCTCCAGCTTCACGCGAAAAGTCGCATTCGGCAGCAGTTCCGTGATCACGCCCGGAAATTCGAGCACTTCTTCCTTAGCCATTCTCTCTCCTGAGACGGCCCCGCGAAACACGTTACTGGCAATGTCGGGGGCTTGAATTGGGCGCCACCTATACTGGATGTCGCCCGGTTTGTGAACCACCCGCAGGTGGGGATGCCCTGTTGATATGGGGAATGAGGTGCGATTTGAGAAGTGGGTGACGTTTGCCATGCTGAAGCAGACGGCCCCCTCCCATCCTCCCCCATAAAGGGGGAGGTGCCTCGCCGGTGTGTTTGGCACGATCCTAGACAGAGCCGCGACCCTTCACCTCCCCCTTTATGGGGGAGGCCGGGAGGGGGCCGTCTCTATCAGTCCGCCCCGCTCACCCCACCTTCGCCGGCGCCGCCACCAGCTTGTCGAGCCGTTCGCGCACGCGCTGCTGCAGCGTATCGCGCAGCGTGCGATAGGCGCTGAGCACCGCTTCGCGGTTGCCTTCCGTCTCGGTCGGGTCCGGCATCGGCCAGTGTTCGACGGCGCCCATTTCGAGGCCGCGCCGCTCGACCGCCTCGGGCGCATCGTTCGACAGCGTGATCACCAGGTCGAAATGGTTGGCCACCAGCTCGTCCATGGTGTGCGGGGTATGCACGCTCATATCGATGCCGATCTCTTCCATCACCTCGTGCACGAACCCATCGGCCTTGCCCGAGCGGACCCCGGCCGAGCGGACGATCAGCCGCCCCGGGAAGAACCGCCGGGCCAGCGCCGCGGCCATCGGCGAACGCACCGAGTTCATCGAGCAGACGAACAGCACCGTCGGCAGGGTCGACTCGCGCTCATCGATGCGGCTCGCGAACGGCTGCACCGCGCAGATCAGAGTGAACAGCCGTCTTGCGGTGTTGAGGTCCATCTCCAGCTTGTTGTCGAGCCGGGTGCGCAGCAGCTCCGCCGCCTCGTTGTGCAGCCCCCGCCGCGCCATGTCGACGGTTTCGATCTGGTAGGTCGAGCCGGTCTTGATCGCGTCGTAATAGCTCTCGCGGATGCGGAAGTAATCGCGGATCAGCCGCCGGAACGGGGTCAGCGACAGATAATGCGCGGCGATCGGCTCATAGGTGTCGGGGTTGCGCACATCGAGCACGATGTAGTTCGAAATGATCGAGACGTGCAGCGCATAAGGCCCGGTCGCCTTCACCCGCGCCGGGGCGAAGACATTCTCTTCGACTAGGTCGTAGATGGCGATGCGCCACTCATGCACCTCGTCGGGGTCGACCGAGGTGATGGTGTTTGGGTCGAGCGTCACGGCGACGATGCGATCGGTCTTGGGATCGAACTGTCGCGGCGTCAGCGCCATCTACCGATTGAGCCTTATGGCAATCGAGCGCTCATGCGCCCCGAGCCCCTCGGTCATCGCCAACGTCCGGGCTGATGGAGCCAGTTCCGCCAGCGAGGCCGGATCGCATCCGAGTACCGAGGTCCGTTTCATGAAATCGAGCACCCCCAGGCCGGACGCATAGCGCGCCGAGCGAGCAGTCGGCAGCACATGGTTCGAACCGCCGACATAATCGCCGATCGCCTCGGGCGTGTGATGCCCAAGAAAGATGGCACCAGCATTGCGGATTTTGGGGAGCAGCGCCTGCGGATCCTCGATCGCCAGCTCCACATGCTCGGACGCGATGCGGTTGGCGAGCTCCACCGCTTCCGCCATCGAGGCGACAGTGATGATGGCGCCGAACTCTTCCCACCCGGCGCGGGTGATCTCGGCCCGCGGCAGCAGCTCGATCTGCCGCCACACCTCGTCCTCGACCAGGTCGGCAAGCCTGGGGTCGGTGGTGATGAGGATCGATTGCGCCCCGCCGCCATGCTCGGCCTGCGCCAACAGGTCCGCCGCCACCCAGGCCGGGTTGGCCGAAGAGTCGGCAATGACCAGCACTTCCGACGGCCCGGCGATCATGTCGATGCCGACCGTACCGAACACCTGGCGCTTGGCCGCCGCCACATAGGCATTGCCCGGCCCGACGATCTTCGAAACCGGCGCAATCGTATCGGTGCCATAGGCCAGCGCGCCGATCGCCTGCGCGCCGCCGATCCGGTAAATCTCGGTGACCCCGGCGATTTTCGCCGCCGCCAGCACCGCATCATTCGCCTCGCCACCCGGCATCGGCACCACCATGGCGATGCGACTGGCGCCGGCCACCTTGGCCGGCACGGCATTCATCAGCACCGACGAGGGGTAGGCGGCCGTGCCGCCCGGCACGTAAATGCCCACCGCTTCCACCGGCGTCCAGATCGTCCCCAGCGTCACCCCGAGGTGATCCTGGTAGACATGGTCCAGCGGCTTCTGCTTTTCGTGGTGCGCGCGGATGCGCTCATGCGCCACCGTCAGCGCCGACAACACGTCGGCCGGGGTGCGCGCGCTGGCTTCGGCGATTTCCTCGTCAGAGACGCGCAGCGCCCACGCGGCCTGCGCCGGCTTGTCGAAGCGCTCGGTGTATTCGATCACCGCCTTGTCGCCGCGCGCCTTCACGTCCGCAAGGATCGCAGCCACCGCATTGCCGACCTCTTCCGAAGCTTCGCGCTTCGAATTCAGCAGCGTCTCGAACGCCTCGGCAAAGCCGGCATCCCGGCTATCCAGAATAGCTGGCATTAGTCGACGTGCTCGGGCTTGACCTTCGCCGCCCAGGCGGCGCCCAGGTCCTGCAGCCGCGCTTCCAGCACTTCCACTTCCAGCCGCACCGTGCCGCCGCCGGCAAAGGCCAGGTCGACCCAGCCGCTCGGCGCTTCGTTTTCGGTGAAGCGAATGGTCAAGAGTTCCAGCGCGCCCTCGAGCGAATTGGTGTCGATGCCCGCGACCTTCACCCCGGTCACCCGGTCGAAATGCAGCGCCGCGCGCTTCCGCACCCCCGCCTTGGCGTCGCCGCCATCCTCCCAGGCATAGCGGTTCATCAGCAGCGCGAAACGCTGGTCGGCCTTGGCGTAACCCATATCGCCGACGCGCACGATGGCGTCCTGCGTGGTCGCCGAAATCACGTCGAGGTCTTCGCTATCAAGCGCCAGAAGCTTGAGATCGGTCATATGTTGGGGGTCCGGAAACGGTGGAATTGACCAGCAAGTGGGGGCCCGACAGACGATCTACAAGCTAAGCGGCGAGGGGGCAATCGCATATGAGCGCAGGTGGCTCCCGCGACCCCCTCTCTTGCGAAAACTAAGGACTTAGCTGCGCTAAGCCCAAGTTTTCGCTTTCTCCCCCGCCAAGGGGGAGATGATCGGTGGCCTCAATCGGCACGGGAGCATCAGTCGGGGCTCTCCCCCTTGGCGGGGGAGAAAGCAAAATCTTAGGTTTAGCCGCTTGGCTAAGCCTTAGATTTTGCAAGAGAGGGGGTCGCGGAGGGCACGGGGCCTCGGCCGCCCCCCGACGCGAGTCCACTACGTCAGCCAGTGACCCGCTCGATCTCCGCACCCACCGCGCTCAGCTTGTCCTCGAGCCGCTCAAACCCGCGGTCGAGGTGGTAAATCCGGTTGACCACCGTCTCGCCGCGCGCTGCGAGCCCGGCGATCACCAGCGACACCGAGGCGCGAAGGTCGGTCGCCATCACCTGTGCACCCTTCAGCTGCGGCACGCCGGTCACCGTCGCCACCTGGCCATCGACCTTGATGTCGGCGCCGAAGCGGGCGAGCTCGGCCACATGCATGTAGCGGTTCTCGAAAATGGTCTCGCGGATCTGCGAGGTGCCGTTGGCCATGGTCATCAGCGCCATGAACTGCGCCTGCAGGTCCGTCGGAAAGCCCGGGAACGGCTGCGTTTCGGCATGCACTGCCTGGATGCCGTTACCATTGCGCCTGACGCGGATGCCGTCCGTCTCCGAGTTGATCTCCACTCCTGCGAGCGCCAGCGTATCGAGCGCCGCCTGCAGGTGCTCGGCCCGTGCATGCTTCAGCAGCACGTCGCCGCCGGTCATCGCTGCCGCCATGGCATAGGTGCCGGTCTCTATCCGGTCCGCCACCACGGCATGGGTCGCCCCATGCAGTTCGTCGACGCCCTCAATGGTCAGCGTGCGCGTGCCGATGCCGGAAATCTTTGCGCCCATCTTCACCAGGCACTCGGCGACATCACTGATCTCGGGCTCCATCGCGGCGTTCTCGAGCACCGTGGTGCCCTTGGCCAGCGTCGCCGCCATCAGCAGCACATGCGTTGCGCCCACCGTCACCTTGGGGAACACCACGCGCGCGCCGCGCAACCCACCCTTGGGGGCGCGCGCCACCACATAGCCCTCATCGATTTCGATCTCGGCGCCCAGTTCCTTCAGCCCCGCGAGGAACAGGTCCACCGGCCGCGTGCCGATGGCGCAGCCGCCCGGCAGCGACACCCGCGCCTCATGCGCCCGCGCCAGCAGCGGCCCGATCACCCAGAAGCTCGCCCGCATCGTCGACACCAGCTCGTAGGGCGCCGTGGTGTCGACGATCTCGGCGGCCTGCAGCGTCATCCGCTGGCCCTCCAGCGTCGGCGCCTTGCGACCATGCACGGCGATATCGACGCCGTGATTCTCGAGGATTTTCTCGAGCTGGTTGACGTCCGCCAGCCGCGGCACGTTCTCCAGCACCAGCGGGTCTTTGGTCAGGAGCGAGGCGATCATCAGCGGCAGCGCTGCGTTCTTGGCGCCGGAGATGGGGATCTCGCCCCGCAACTCATTGCCACCCACCAGACGAATGCGATCCATGTTGTCTTCCCGACTGCGGAGCGTTCTGCTCCTGCTTACCGAGCATTCTCACCGTTTCCATGAAACGTCGAAATGCTCCAAATCCTTACCCGTCGCGCCCTCGAACCGGAAAAGCCTGCAGCCCTTCCTGAACGCGCTTTAGCTATCCGAGTCACCAAGCGGCTTCAACGCGGGCCCCTTGGCCGCGCTGTCCGTTTCCGTCTCGGGTGGTGATTTGCCGGCGCCCGCCGCCCGGGCCCGCGCCTGTTCCTTCCGCCGCTTCAGGTTCTCCCGAAGCTTTGCGGCCAATCTTTGCTCGCGCTTCGCCGCATCGTCAGCCACGTCTCGCCTTGCCTTCACGTCACTCGATTTCACGCGCCACCCTAGCAGCAAAGCCGCGTTCGCTGCTGTAGCCCGTTTGCAAGCTTTTTGCGCTTGCACCAGCCAAAGCCCTGTGGCAGTAACCGCCCCACGCCGCCGGGGGCCTTGCCCCACGCCCATGCGTTCGCTGCAGTAGCTCAGTGGTAGAGCACTCCCTTGGTAAGGGAGAGGTCGAGAGTTCAATCCTCTCTTGCAGCACCATTTTTCTTAACAATATCAACGACTTGTGGTTTCGGTTGGCGCCGAAGCTGGCTTGTCATGCGCTAGCGCAGCACATTTTCGGCTCAGCATATTCAATAGGTTATACGTGCCCGAGTAGCTGGCAGAGGCTATTTGCGGAGAACGACCCGCGCTTCTGAGAGGCGATCAGCGGGTCCGAGCGCTTCAGTTCTTGCGAAAAGCAACTTTTGTAGTCTGCCAGCTCGCGCGCCAGCTTTGCGCTGATATGCACCGTCCGAGCTTCGTTGGTCTTTGTATGCGCCGCCTTCAGCAGGAACTGTCGAGCAATGTCGCCATTGGGCTCAAGCAGATCGCCCCAAGTCAGCGCAGCGATCTCTCCTACTCGCAATCCCGCGTAGTGAGAGAGCAGTACGAGCAGCCGGTTCCTCGCAGCATGATGCCCATGAGCGATGACCGCCAGCACGCGTTTTAACTCCGCATCCGTGAGCACCTTTGCCTGTTTCAATGCGTAACCTGCCCGTGGCTTGCCCACGGATCGTTATGTTGCCGTTTGACGCGAAGGACGACTGAAGAATGAACGTCAGCGGGATCAGCGACCTAGGCGGGAATGTCAGGAACTGTGGGGGAGCTTACGTCCCCAATACGCTTGCGACTTAGCCCCAGGTCGCCAGGCGGACTTGGGCTACTGCAGCAACGACCGCTTTTGCGCCGCCAGGAGCAGCGCATCAATCGACAACCGTCGTCTGGCACCTGGTGATCTACAGACCCACTGCTTCAGGAGGACTTGCTACCTACTAGGTCGGCACGATGAATTGCCGGAATCCTGAGCACCGATGAGCAAGTTCCAGGTTCTCGGTCCAAAATGACCGGCTTCCGCGAAGGACGATTCTGTGCTGTTCTAGTTGCATTCAAACCAATCGGTGCTCCGATGCAGTTGAAGAACAGCTCTCGCCTTCTGTTTACTGCAAGCTACGTCAACACAAAGCTAGTCGACGAAGACCTTGGTGCCCTCGCGCTCGGTCCGAGCGGAGCATTTCGCAAGCTATCAATGCTGGAGACGATCGGAGTGGCATTGGGCGATATACCAAGGCTGCGGGGGATATTTGACAGCAACGAACGGGTCGATCCTGGATCAAGGGATAAACTGATCGACGTAATGGCCCTCCTAGCGGGGGGGGAAACATCGCGCATCGAGTTGGCCAAGAAGTCCGCCGAAATTCCCGCGCCGGCTATCAAGGAGTTGCTCCAGGCGGTGCAGGAGGCTGGCGTAAGCTCTGCGATGGTCGCCGCCCTTGCGCCCTACATGATCTACGAGATGGGTCTGTCGCCGATCGGCCGGCTCTATCTCGAGCGGATCGAGATGTATCCGGTTGGAGTTCAACGAGGCGAACTGGTCTTTACGGTGCCGCTTGCCCCGGCGGAGACGCAGACAATCTCACATAAGGAGTGGTCCACGAGCAGCCGCGAGTACGAACAACTGGTGCAGGACTACTTCGAAAGTTACAGCGAGCGCGGGGTGGCCGAAAAAACCGACGTGTCGATGGTGACCGAGAATGAGGCGACGCACTCCAACACACTCAACTTCGGCGCGACGCTGAGCGGCGGTTACGGTCCCGTGTCGTTGACGACCACGCTGGGCTTCACCGCGGCCAACCAAGAGCGCGCGTCAGTGCAGCAGTCCATGCAGCGCAACCGAGATGTGACCGAGAAAGCATCGGCGCGGGCGCGACGCGAGCACAAGATCTCGGTCAAGCTCGAAACAAAAACCGGGGTTGAGGATTCGAGCTTTCAGACGATTACCAATCCCACCGACAAGGCACGACGCATCGACTACTACCGAATGATGCGAAAGTGGCGCACGGACCTGTTCCGCTACGGGCTGCGCATGACGTACGATTTCGCGCTCCCTACGCCGGGCATCCGCCTCTGGGCGCATTGGCGAAAACTGGCTGAGCTTGACGCCCAGCTTAAGCTGCCCTTCGTGTTCGGATTGAAGCCCACCGACATAACCGACGCCAACTGGATGACCCATGCGACCACCTACAATGTCGCACTCGAGCAGCCGCTCGATCCCTCCACAACACTTTTGATTTCCCGCACCTTCGACGCACACAAGGACGGAGATTCGGTTTTCGAGTTTGTCGCGCCGCCGGGCTATGAGGTGACGGATCAGGCAAAGTTCCTAATTCAATATTCGGGGCCGTCGGGTTTTCCTTCGATCCTCATGTCGAGTCAGTCACCTACGACAGGCCATGAGACCGTTCCCGGCACCGGCATTCGCGAGGGCTTTGTCACCGGCATTGGTAGCGGTGAACGATCAGCTGTCACCATTCGCGCCGACCTCAACTTTCGTATGCAGATGATTGTCCAGACCAACGCCAAGCGCCGGACCGACGCGCATTCGGCTTGGCAGCTCAGAAGCTGGGAGGCTCTGAAGAACGCGGCCTTTGCTTCCTATCAGGCGGAGGTAGGCAAGATTCGCGAAGAGCGGGATATCCTTTATCGGCAGCTCATCGGAAAGGACACGCTTTCGCTCCGCCGGCTGGAGCGGGAAGAAATCATCCGCATGATCGTGCTGTGGCTCTTTGGCGGTTACCCATTCACAATGGCTCCGGGCAACATCGAAGATGTGGTTGCCAAGCTCCTCGACAATGAGACAGCTCACCTCGATCCAACTTTCAACCCAGGTCCCCCCACGCTCGAAGGGATCGGTGGGACTGCCGCCTGGTCCGACGCACTTCGGTTCGGTGAGATGATCAAGTTCATGCAGCAGGCGATCGAGTGGGAAAACCTACTGTATTTCTTCTACCCTTACTTCTGGGGTTCGGAGACGCAGAGCCGAGACAAGCTGCTTTTTGAGCATCCGGATCCGGAACACCAGAACTTCCTGCGCGCCGGCTACGCACGCGTGGTGATCACCGTTCGGCCCGGCTTCGAAAAGGATCTGACCGAACTTCTGGAAACGGGGACATTCGGCAGCGGCTATAGTTCTCCCTACATCTCCATAGCTGAAGAGATAGCGAACTTCGCCAAGACTAACTATTCGGGTATCCCACCGGCAAACCCCGAGATGCATGCCAGACCGCAGCTCTACCCCCAGCAGCGCGAGACATGGGAGACGATGCAGCACCTGATCCGGGAGCTCGAACGATACAAGAGCGCCCACGGCCACTATCCGCCCAATCTCGGCAGTCTTCCTTCGTCACCACAAACGCAGGACGCATGGGGGAACGAACTCGTATACCTGATGCCCGGCACCGGCAACGAATATGATCTCATCTCATACGGTGCTGACGGCAAGGAAGGAGGGGAGGGAGCCGCCGCCGATATTTCGGCTGGCGCCGGGGCCTCGTTGATGGCGACCTGGTTTGACTACACTCCGACCAGCGGCATCGACATTGAGGTCGATACCAAGGCGGACGACATCGCGTAGCCGATGGGCCAGCTCAGATTTGTCCATATCTGCATGGCGCCCAGCGTGGCCCTGCCGCGGTTTGCTGCTGCGACCATGGGAGGTGTCGCCGAACAGCACATTCTCCACGACTACCTGCTCGAGTGCTCGCGAATGACGCAGCACCCGATCCTCAATCCACAGCCGACAAAGGAAGAGTGGTGGGATAGCGGTAATCAGCAGCACTACAAAATGGTCCTGCTCGAGCGGCACAAGGACCTGAATGAAGACAAGCTGAGGCGGCTCAAGACGCTGCGAGTGCCCGACATCTCCACCTGGGGCGGGCTCTATCAGCGAAACGGCGTACCCGCTCAGACCTACACGAACCCGAGAAACGAGTTCTATGAGGTTAAGCCGGATTCTGTGTGGGGGGTGCTAGCCGGAGCCGAAAAGCTTCGCGACATCCGACAGAACATGAGCGAGCTTGCGCTCCGGGACTACAAGGAAGGCATCTGGTATCCTCATCCTGATGGCCCGCGAACCGTCGCCCGAAAGGAAGTGCCGATAAAGCTCATGCCGATGGTGTGGGAGAGCCTGCGCTACCGGATCAGGCGAATGCAGAGGTCGCTCGCCAATATCGGTCTGACGCTGAACGTGCGCGACATTGTACTCGATGTTGAGCGGCGTGCCCCCGCCCTTCTGTTCTATCTCGTCTGCATCAAGATGGAGATCGACTTCCAAGGCGAAGAAGCGATCGCCAAACGGATTGTACGGAGGCTCTACGATGCGCTGACCACAGGTGCGGAACGGGATCGTATCGCGGCGGAACGGGAATTTGCGGAGTGCCTGAAGGCGTCTGGCCACAACGGTGCGCCGCCTTCGCCGGCACCATTGCCGATTGACGAAGCTGGCCGGCGGGCGGTGCGGGCCATGGAGCAAGAGGAGAAGTTTGGCATCAGGGCCAAAGACATCGTCGAAGAGTTAAAGAGCAGCGTCGCCCAACTCGGCGAAGCGCTCTTTACACGGCTGCGCGGGCTGCCCGGTGAGCAGTACATCGTCTGTTGCGACGAGACGTACTTCTACCAACAGATCTTTCCGCATCGCTATGCGCGGGTGCAAAATCAGTTGGCCCCGCTGCAGCTGCGTCCGCCCGTGCCGATACAACAAGGGGCGGTGGTTGGCAGCAGTATCGTCAGGGTGACGTCGCCGTTGCTCGCGACGGTCTACGTCGTACGGAAGACGGCTCAAGACATCATTGACGGCACGATACCCAGCACCGCCTCGATCAAGGAGGATTGGATCAGGGCACGCGACTGGCTTAACCAGCATGAGGCTGCCACGATCCTGATCGGCGGTGCCGTGTTCTATGGCAGCGCTCTCATTGTCGCCAGCGGCGGTGCAACTGCCGCTGTGGAGATGTACGGCGGTGCGCTCGCAGCCGAGGGCTCAGCCTCTATCGGAGCGCTGGGATTACAGCAGTCGAGCAGCGGGCTGCTGAGGTCGCTCGCGGGTGAGAGCATCGCCAGAGCATCCTTGCCCTACGTCGAGCAGCAGGTCGGCACCCGCTTTTCCATTGAGGCAGCGCGCGCCATCGCTGAGCAGGAAGCTGATGCTTTGGTGATGAGGGAGCTTGATCGGCTGGCTCTCGAAGAAACTCGGAAACTGATCGTAAGGCGAGCGCTCAAGGAGGCTAGGAAACAGCTTGTTGCAAAGGCACTGGCTGCAGGCGGTGCAACCATCGCCGCCGTTTCCGTAAGTTATGCCGTCGATGCCGCAATAACCGCAGACGTTGACAATAGAACGCTAATCAGCACGGCCGCCGGATCCTTGTACCTGCTCAAGCTTCGCGCAGGAGCGGACAAAGCGTTGCCTCAGCAGGTTGAGAAATTCGACTACAAGCGCTTCAGCGACGAGAGTCCCGGCCCTGCCTTCATCGTGCCCGTCGAGATGGGGGGAACGCCGCGGCCGACCGAGCTTCGGTATCTGGGCCTAGTTGAGTGCATCTAGCCGGATGCGTACCAATCCGCGGTGCCGCTCGACTTGATCCCCGTAACCTCTCACATGCGCTCCATCCATTTAGTTGGAAGAGTGTTGGTTCGCAGGTTCTACCTCCTCTCGCTGATCGAGGCTGCCGGCAGCCTCAGCAGGTGAGGGTGTCAGGGCATTGGTCGTTCTCCACGAAGTCGACGTACGTGCCCAAACATAACGTTCTCGCGTCTCGACGCGCTGAAGGTTACATTCTAGCCACTCCGACCAAACACCGGTTGGAGAACACTCAGCCAGATCAGCAGGTTAGCTAGGAATGTAAGGAACTGCGTGGAACGTTCATTTTCCGACAGCCTCGTGCAGTCCGCCGCCTCCATCCCTCCCATCCCGGCTTCATTCAACTCCCGCCTCCGATCGATCCAAGACAGCACCGGGCACCGGTGCAACTATCCCCTCAGACAACACGGCACACAGCCGGACCCGAGGAGGCCACGGTGCACGATACGCTCAGCGTTCCCGACTACCCGCTCACCCAGGAGCAGATCGATCAGTATCGCCGGGACGGGTTCATTCAACTGGACGATGTGATCACCGGCCCGGTGCTCGATGCGATGCGGGGGGCGGTGGTGAATGCCGTGGCGATAGAGACCAACGAGGCGCCCGATCGGTCGCGGACCGGGGCGCAGGCCACCTATGAGAAGATCTTCAATCAAAAGGTGAATCTTTGGCAACGCCACCCCGAGGTGGCCCGGTTCACGCTGTCCGCTGCGCTCGGTCGTATCGCGATGCGCCTTGAGGGACGCCCTATGCGGCTCTGGCACGACCAGGCCCTGTTCAAGGAACCGATGAAGGGCAACAACCGCACGCCCTGGCATCAGGATGCAGTGTACTGGCCGCATGTCGATCGCTGGCACCAGACGACGATCTGGATCGCGCTCAAGGACGCGACGACCCATAATGGCTGCATGGCCTTCGTCGAGGGCACCCATTCGCTGGGGCCGCAGCCGCCCGTCGATCTGAGCGATCCGCAGGACCTGTTCGACTATGCCCCGCATTTGAGGCCGGTGAAGCCGGTGCCGCGGCCGCTGAAGGCGGGGAGCGCCACCTTCCACAACGGGCTGACCTTCCATTATGCCGGCCCCAACAAGTCCGACGGCACGCGCGAAGCCTTCGCCATCATCTATATGCCCGATGGCACGCGCTATGATGGCAAGCCGCACATCGTCACCGACGAGCAGGGTTTTGCGGCCGGCGACCTGCTCGATAGCGAGCTGTTCCCGCGGGTCGGCTAGCGATGCGCTACCGGGCGTTCGGCGGCACCGGCTGGCAGGTCAGCGAGATCGGCTTCGGCGCCTGGCAGATCGGGGGCGACTGGGGCGGGGCGAATGATGCGGAGTCGATCCGCACGCTGCACCACGCCTTCGAGCGCGGCATCAACTTCGTCGATACGGCAGAGATGTACGGCAAGGGCCGCTCCGAAACGGTGGTGGGGGAGGCGGTCCGGCAATGGCGGCAGGGCCGCATCTATGTGGCGACCAAGGTGCAGCCGACCGTCTGGCCGAGCCCCGATGAGGAGCGCCCGCCGATGCGCGGCCGCTACCCGGCCTGGCATCTGCGTGCTGCGGTCGAAGCGTCACTCAAACGTCTGCAGGTCGAACGGATCGATCTGCTGCAGCTCCATTGCTGGGTGGCGGATGGCGTCACCGAGCTCGATTGGCTGGAGACGCTCAATGCGCTGCGGCTCGAAGGCAAGCTCGACCAGATCGGCGTATCGTTGCGCGACTACCGGCCCGATGATGGCATCGACCTGGCGCGCCTCGGCCTCGTCAGTTCGCAGCAGGTGATCTTCAACCTGTTCGAGCAGCGGCCGAGGGACCGGCTGTTTCCCGCCGCGCCGGATCATCCGCCGGCCTTCATCGCCCGCGTGCCGCTCGATTCCGGCTCGCTGACCGGCAGCTGGACCGCTGCGACCTATGCCGGCTGGCGTGCGGGGTCGGTGCCGCACCAGCTGTTCCGTGGCGACCGCTTCGCCGAAACGCTGGCGCGGGTCGAACGGCTGAAGCGGCTCTGCGCCCCGTATTTCCCGACCCTCGCCGAAGCCGCTATGCGCTTCAGCCTCAGTGCGCCGGAGGTCTCGACGGTCATCCCCGGGATGCACAGCCCGGCCGAGGTGGACACCAACATCGCCTATGCCGATGGCGCGCCGTTCCCCGACGAGTTGCTGGCGCAACTGGCCGCCCATAGCTGGCCGCGGAATTACTACCAATGAGCGCGGACCCGGCTGCCGTGCAGTTCGAGCTGCTGCTGCCGAGCGAAATCCGCCGGGCGCTGGCGCAGCGATCGCTCGTCTACGTGCCGCTCGGGACCTACGAGTGGCACGGCGAGCATCTGCCGGTCGGTCTCGACGGGCTCACCGCGCATGGGCTTTGCCTGCTGGCGGCGCAACGCGGCGGCGGGCTGGTGCTGCCGCCGCTCTACTATGGCACCGGCGGCGGGCATGGCGACTATCCGTGGACGATCATGGCCGGCGCCGATGACATCCGGCCATTGCTGCGGCAGACGCTCGGGCGTCTTGAGGCTTTCGAGGTCGGCGCCGTAGTGATCCTCAGCGGTCATTTCGCGGGCGAGCAGATCGAGATGCTCCGCGGGCTGGAGGCCGAATGGGCGGGTTCGGGCGACCGCATGCGGGTTCGGGCGGTGGCGGTCAGCATGGCCGCCGGCCTGGCCCTAGCGCCCGACCATGCCGCCCGCTTCGAGACCACGCTGCTCAATGCGCTGTGGCCCGGTCGCGTGCATCTCGACCTGCTGCCGGCACTGGCCGAAGCGCCCAGCATCGACCCTGACGGTAACGAGATGGGGGCGCAGCGGCACGACCCCGCGCACCCGTTGTTCGGGATCTTTGGTCCTGATCCGCGGCGGTTCGACCCTGCCGAGGCACTGCCGCTGCGGGATGCTATGGTCGATTGGCTGCTAGGGGAGGCTGGTGCGCTCTAGAGCGGAACGCCTCACTCGCGGAGGGCGCCTCTGGTGCCCGCTTATGGGTGGGCTAGACTACCGTATCGCCTCCCCACCGGCTGTCATCCCAGCGAAAGCTGGGACCCAACTCTCCCCTGGTGCGGGCTGTGAAATGGGTCCCAGCTTTCGCTGGGATGACACCGAGTTTGCGGAGCGGCTTGTAGCCAACAACGTGAAGAACCCGGCTCACACATTGTAAATCGTCCGATAGGCCGAGGGTGTCATGCCCTGGTAGCGCTTGAACAGCCGGCAGAAATGCGGGGCGTCCGAATAGCCCAGCTCGGCCGCGATCTCGGTGATGCTGGGGCGCGGGTTGAGCAGCAGCGTGCACGAGCGGTGGATGCGCCGCCGCTGGAAGAAATCCGTCGGGCCATAGCCGGTCGAGGCGCGGAACAGCGCCGAGAAGTGGTCGACCGAGAGCCCCGCCGCCCTGGCGCTGCGGGCGACCGAGTAGGGGGTGCCGGTGGCGGCGGCGCGATCGATCGCCTCCATCGCCGTCCACACCTCCGGTCGGAAGGTGAGGGTGGCCGAGGTCGGGTCGTGCCGCATCCAGGCTCTCGCCATCGTCGCCACCGCCTTCTGCAGCGCACAGCGGAGGAACAGCGGCGATGGCGCTGCACGGTTGCCCTCGGCCTCGATCTGCGAGAGTTCCGCGGCAATGAGCTCGAAATCGGCGGCATCGAGCCGCATCTGCACGGTATCGACGATCTGCGATCGCATCAGCGTGGTCGAGAGGAACAGCGGCACCGCTCCGGGCTCGGTCCATAACAGGCCAAGGTCGCCCATCAGCCATTCGCTGAGATAATAGGCGTTGATCACCTCGATCCGCTCCACCCGCTCGAAGGCGTGCACTTCGCCCGGCGGCACGACGACCACATCGCCCCGCGCCAACGGGGCGCGGCCGTTTTTGGTCCGGTGTGTGGCGCCGCCCGAGGTGACGATGCAGATCTCGTGGTAGGCGTGGTCGTGCGGCGGCACGTCCTCGATCACCTCCAGCCGTTGTGCCCGGACGGGCCGGCCGGCCGAAAGCTGTACGGTCGATTGCTCGATAGTGTAATGCGCCGCGAACGGCGATCCGGGATTCATTCAACGAGCCTAGCCGCACCCGGCGCAGTGCAACAAGCCCCCGCGTCGGCCTCAAATCGCGGGTTCGTTCAAGCTTTGCGGCTGAATGCTGCAAGACGCATAGCGAGGCGCCGTGGTCTTTTGGCCGACTGCCCAGCGGGAGATGGGCGGAACCTGAGGGAGGAACGGAAGTGAACACACGCACGGCAATTCATCTGCGCGCCGCTGTCCTGGCGGCGGCGCTGACTGGTCTCGCAACCGGATGGGCCACGGCCCAGACGGTGAACCTGACCTTGAGCCATTTCAACAATCCGAACGAGGTGGCGACGGCCAACAAGCTCATCGAGGTGTTCGAGGCGGCCAACCCCGATATCAACATCGATGTGGAGCTGATCCCCACCGGCGGCGACGGCGACAACCTCGTCAAGACCCGCCTCTCGACCGGCGATATGACGGATCTCCTCTGGTACAATGCGGGCTCGCTGTTTCATGCGCTCAACCCGAAAGAGCGTTTCGTCGACCTGACCGACGAGCCGTACCAGGCGGCGATCCTCGATTCGTTCAAATCGGTGGTCACCGAGGACGGCCGTGTTTATGGCGTGCCGATCGGCACTGCCTTCGGCGGCGGCGTGCTCTACAACCGCAAGGTGTTCGAGAAGCTGGGGCTCTCGGTGCCCAAGTCCTGGGCCGAGTTTATGGCCAATAACGAGAAGCTCAAGGCAGCCGGCATCCCCGCGGTCATCCAGACCTTCGGCACACCGTGGACCGCGCAGCTCTTCGTGCTCGGCGATTACTACAACCTGCAGGCGGCCGAGCCGGATTTCGCCGAGCGCTACACCGCCAATCAGGCGAAGTACGCCACCGCTCCCGCCCTCAAGGGCTTCGAGCGGCAGGAGGAGGTGTTCAAGGGCGGCTACCTCAACGAGGATTTCGCCTCGGCCATCTTCGAGGATGGGCTGCGCATGGTGGCCGAAGGCGAGGGTGCGCAATATCCGATGCTCTCGATCACCGTCGGCACGATCGCCACGACCTATCCGGACCTCGTCAACGATGTCGGCTTCTTCGCCCTGCCGGGCGATGACGCGACGAAGAACGGGCTCACCACCTGGATGCCGAACGGGCTCTACATCACCTCGACCACGCCGCATCTGGCGGAGGCCAAGCGCTTCGTCGAATTCGTCGCCAGCACTGCCGGCTGCGATGCGCAGACCGCGGCCATCGGCGCGACCGGTCCGTACCTCGTCAAGGGCTGCACCATCCCCGCCGACGTGCCGCCGGTGGTCAGCGACCTCTTGCCCTATTTCGAGACCGACGGGGCAACGGCGCCGGCGCTGGAATTCCTCTCGCCGGTCAAGGGCCCCAACCTGCCGCAGATCACCGTGGAAGTCGGCTCCGGCATCCGCTCAGCCGCAGATGGCGCCGCGCTCTACGACGAGGACGTGAAAAAGCAGGCGCAGCAACTGGCTCTGCCGGGCTGGTAAGCGCCGCTTGGGGCGACCCGCGTCGGGTCCTCGACGCGGGTCGCCGTTCCCTGTCGAGCTGCCGCTTTACCAGCGGCGGCTCGACATCGACGGCGGCTAGAGTTCGATCTCGTACGCCGTTACCGAAGCCTTCGGCACGCGCAGCTTCCCGGCCGCTGGCTCGGTCGTGGTGGTCACCGCGAAGACGTCGAGCGCCGTGCTGTCGATCGCCGTGTCGAGTTCGGGGTTGATGCGGTGGGCACGCACCGCCTTCGGTGTCACCCCACCCAGGTCGAGTGTTACGTCCGCCGCATTGTCGAGGCTGGTGTTGACGACGTGGACGTGGAGCGTGTCGCCCGAGCGGCTCGCCGACACTTCGATTGCCTTGTCATCCGACGATATCGCCACCCCGTGCGTGCCCGAGTGGCGGCGGAACAGCCGCATGATGTGGCCGACCGGCAGCAGGTAGGGCTGCTCGCGCGGCGAGCCCAGCAGCACCGCGTTCACCGTCCAGCTGGTGCCGGCGAAATCGGCCAGCGTCGAGATGTCGATGATGTCGGAATGGCGCTCGAACAGCGCCATGCAGCGGGCGTGGTAGAGCCCCGAGATCCACTCGCGCAGCATCTCGGATTTGTTGTGCGGCTGGATGGAGAGGTGTCCCTCGGTGATGGCGAGCTTCGCCGTCGTGCCGAGATCCCTAAGCGTCGCGCGGGCGCCGAGCAGCTTGTCCTCGACCCTTTTGTACATGCCGTCGAGCGCGTCCCAGGTCGCGCCGTAATCCTTGCGGTAATCGCGGCCGTGCAACACCGTCGGCTCGTCGCCGGGGTTCTGGTGCATCATGTGGATGGCGACCATGTCGACGAGGTCGCCGCCTTCCTCTACCAGCTCGTTGGCCCACCACTTGCCGGTGTCGCGCTCCATGTCGCCCCAGCCGATCAGCTGGATCGAGGGGTCGCGCGCCTTCATGGCCTTGGCGAACTCGACATAGTGGCGGGCGTTCTCTGCGCTGGTGAACCGTTCGCCGGCCTTGGGGTAGGAGGTCTCGTTGCCGATCTGCCAGGTGTGGATGGCCCATGGCGCCCGGCGGCCATTGGCTATGCGCTCGGCATTATCGGGGTCGTTGCAGTAGCTGACCAGATCGGCGGCCTCGGTGGCGTCGCCGGAGCGGTGCTCGCCCAGCACGGTGTTGATATATTCCGGCCGGCCGTCGGCGGCGAAGTTGATCGCCATGATCGGCTCCGCCGACACCGCCTCGCAGAACGCCAGGAATTCGTCGACGCCGACGACATTCTTTTCCCAGCCGCCCCACAGGTAGTTGACCATGTCCTGCCGCGAGGCGCGCGGGCCGACACTTTCGCGCCATTTCCAGAAGCTGGTGAGGATGCCGCCCCAGCGGATCGAACTCGGCGCGAGGTCGCGCACCACGTCGATGAAATCCGGCCGCCAGCGGTCGGTCAACGCATCCCAGCAGGCCTCGACCGAGGAGTCGGTGGTGCCGAGCGGCTCCATGAACTGCATGTAGAGGCGCGGCGAAATGGCGTGCAGCGGCCGCGGGTCGACCTTGATCGTCGGCATGAAGAGCTCCTGAGACTTTACTTGATGCCCGAGGTTGGGCGCATTCCGCTGACGATCCAGCGCTGGCCCACGAGGAACAGCAGGATCATCGGCAAAGAGGTGACGAAGGCAGCGGCGAGGATCATCGTGTAGTTGAGCACGGCGCTGGTATCGGCGCTGAGATAGGCGATCACCACCGGCACCGGCATCGCCTCAGGGGTGTTGGTGACGATCAGTGGCCAGAGGAAGTTATTCCAGCTGTAGAGTGCGGTGATCACCGTAACGGTGATGATCGAGGGCATGGCCAGCGGCACCATGATCTTCAGGAACACCTGGAAATCGGTGGCGCCGTCGATGCGGGCCGCCTCGTCGAGCTCGCGCGGCACCTGCATGAAGAACTGACGCAGGATGAAGATGCCGATGACTCGCGGCAGGCCGGGCAGGATCACTCCCCACAGCGTATTCACCAGCCCGATATTGGCCATCAGGTCATAGAGCGAGATGACCTCGAGGATGCCCGGCATCATCATCGACACCAGCACCAGGGCGAACAGCACGTTGCGGCCGATGAATTTGGTACGGGCAAAGGCGTAGGCGGCGGGAACGTCGAGCAGCAGGATACCGACGACCTGCAGCACCATGATCACCGTGCTGTTCCAGATGCCGGTCGGCACGCTGACGCCGCGTTGCGTCTCGGTGAGCACCTTGGTGTAGTTGTCGAGCGTCCACTGGGTGGGGATGAACACCCCCTTCAGCACTTCGCTGGCCGGCGCGAACGAGAACAGCACCAGCGAAACCAGCGGCAGGAACCACAGCGCCGCGAGCACGGCGAGGACGATCCAGCGGGTGAGCTGCGAACCCTTGCGTTGTTGCATGGCTCAGGCCTCCCGCCGGAAAAAGCGGAACTGGATGAAGCTCAGCGTCGCGATGATCAGGGTGATGACGACGCCGATCGCCGCGGCGCGGCCCAGCGCGAAACGCTCGAACCCCTCTTCGTAGAGCAGCATGGTGAGCACGGTGGTCGAGCCGAACGGCCCGCCCTGGGTCATGATCAGCACTTCGCCGAAAATCTGGAAGGCCTGGACGATCGAGAGCACCACGACGATCAACAGGATCGGCCTGAGCAGCGGCACGGTGATCAGCACCAGGTCCTGCAGGGCGGTGGAGCCATCGAGCCGGGCGGCTTCGTAGAGCTCGTCGGGAATGTTCTCGAGCCCGGCGAGGAGGATGATCACCATGAAGCCGACATTGATCCACAGCGTCACGAGGCTGATGACGAACAGCGACCAGCCGGGGATCTGGAGGAGGTTCTGGCCGGGCAGGCCGAAGAAAGCCAGCACCTTGTCGATGGTGCCGATATTGGGCTCGAACAGCCAGTTGAAGGCGATGGCCGCGACCGCGACGTTGATCACGATGGGCAGGAAGAACGCGGTGCGGAAGATGCCGATGCCGGGGAGCTTCCTGTGCAGCATGACCGCCAGCACCAGCGAGATCACCGTGATCATCGGCACATACATCGCGGCAAAGCCGCTGGTGATCCAGAACGAGCTCCAGAACCTGGTATCGCCGACCAGCGAGGTGTAGTTGTCGAACCCCACAAACGCGTTCGGACCGAAAATGCCCCAGTCGAACAGGCTCATGTAGAGCGCCCGGCCGACCGGATAGGCGACGAATACCGCGAACAGGGCGACGTAGGGTCCCGCCAGCAGATACGGGAACAGGGTCGAGCGGAGGCGGGACATTGCGGTCCTTCAAGTCGGACAGGGGGTGAGGCGACCGGTGCTGCCGATCGCCCCAGTGGCGTGCTGCGGGCAGGGAGGGCCCGTTACTTCTTGGCCAGTTCCTGGCGGATGCCGTCGACCATCATGGTGACGGCCTGGTCGACATCGACCTGGCCGGCATAGAACGCCTCGGCGGTGGTCTGCACGACGCGGTCGACCTGCGGCTGCACCGAGAGCGCTGGCGGGAAGTGGACATAGTCGAGGGAGGTGGCGACGATGCTCTGCTCGGGCAGCGCCTTGAACTCGTCGCTGTTGAGCGTCGTCAGCTTGGCCGGCATCTTGCCGGTCTTGGCCCAGGCGATGGAGTTGTCGCCAATCCATTTGACGAAGACCAGGGCATCGGTGCGGGCTTCCGGCGGCGTGCCGCGCGGGATCACGAAGTTATGGCCCAGCGCGAAGGTCGCCGGCCTGTCGCCGAAGGTCGGCAAGGGGGCGACACCGAAGCTGAGGCCCTGGTCGGCTGCCGCCGTCTGGTAGACGGGCAGGTCGGTGATCTGGTTGATGACGATGCCGAACTTGTTCTGCGCGAACTGAGCCGGGACGTCGGAGATGATCTCCTTGGGGGCGAGACCGGCATCCATATAGGCCTTGAGGGTCTCGAGCGACTTCTTGGCCGTCTCGGCGAAGCCGTCGGCGACGTCGGTCTGGTCGGCGTTGTAGAGCTCGTCCTGATACTGCCAGTAGATCGAATAGAAGTTGCGGAACGCACCGGAGCCGTTGAGCTGGAAATGCAGCCCCTGCACGCCGTTGCCCAGTGCCTGGATCTTGGTCGCGGCATCGAGCAGCTCGGCGCCGGTCTTGGGCGGGTTGTTCGGGTCGAGCCCCGCCTGCTCGAACAGCGTCTTGTTGAAGTAGATGTGGCGCGGGAAGGCGTCGATCGGCACGCCATAGCGCTTGTCGGCGACAACGCCCGCCGACCACAGTTGCGGGATGTAGTCGGCCTCGGCAAGACCGGCGGCGGCGATCTCCTCGGGGGTGTAGGCCTCGAGCGCGCCCTGCTTCACGAAGCCGGCGATCTGGTGCGAGTGCATCACGGCGAGGTCCGGCGCGGTGCGCGACGCCATCGAAACCGAGAGCTTGGTGTAATAGTCGTCCCACGGGATGATCAGCAGGTTGACGTTGACGCCCGCGGCAGCCCCGGCGCCGGCGTTGAATTCTTTGACCAGCGCATCGATGGCCGTGCCGTCCGGCCCGGTGAACGGGCTCCAGAACTCGACCTCTCCGGCGAACGCCGCGAGCGGCACGAGCGATGCGGTTACCAGCGCCATGGCCGATACGGCCATTCGGTTCATAGCCTTCATGATCTTCTCCTCCTGATCGGGCTTAAGCCACAACCTTCTTGCATACGCTACTGATATATTAGTATCTAAGTCAACGGCCCTCGCATCTCGCATTCACGAGGTGGCGCGTGCTAAGGTTCAGCTCGTGGCTTTCAAACGCCCGGAAATTAGCGGTTCTGCTGTATGGAATTGTCCAAGGAATCGGTTCGGCAACGGCGGCGTGCCAGTCCCTCTCGCATCCCAGGCGGCGGCTCCGCCTCAGCTTGGCGACTAGTATATCAGAACCTTAGGGAGGACATTGTGTCGCTGCGGCTGAAGCCCGGCGACCCGATCAGCGAGAAGGAAGTCGCCGCCCGCTACGGGGTCAGCCGAACCCCCGTCCGGGAGGCCATTCAGCGGCTGGCCGATGAACGGTTGGTCGAGATTTTTCCCCAGTCCGGTACCTTCGTCGCCCGCATCCCCTACGGCGACCTGCCCGAAGCGATGGTGATCCGTAAGGCGCTTGAAACCGCTTCTGTGCGGCTGGCGACGGAAAAGGCGACGCGGAGTCAGTTGCTGGCCCTGGCCACCATCGTCGAGCAGCAGCGAGAGGCGGCGGAAGCCAATGACCGCGGTGCCTTTCACCGTGCCGACGAGGCCTTCCACGCCAAGATCGCCGAGATCAGCGGCTTTCCCGGCATCTGGCGGCAGGTGCTGCAGGTCAAGGTGCAGGTCGATCGCTATCGGCGGCTGACCCTGTCGCAGGAAGGGCGCATGGCGCAGGTGATCGCCGACCACGAACGCATCCTCGCCGGCATCACCGCGGGCAACCCGCAGGACGCCGAGATCGGCATGGCGCTGCACCTCGACGCCGTGCTGCCCGACACAGTGGAAGGCCAACCGACCGACGGCACAACGGATTGAGCCTCGCCGGCGCATGGCGTGGTCTGATGCGCCAGCCGCTCAGCCTGCTGCCAGCGCCCGAATTTCCGCCAGCGCGTCTGCATCGACCGCTATGCCGCGTGCGAGGCTCTCCCGCCGGGTGGCATAGCGGCGGTCGCCGGGGAGGCGGGATTGGCCGGCGTCGTGGATTTCGGCGATCAGCACTTCCAGCCGGTCGGCAAAGCTGTTCACGGCGCCACGCTGTGGGTCGATCAGGATGTAGGTTTGGCCGCCATGCGGCGTAGCGGCGCCCGGGTAGGCGCTCCAGTCGATTTCGAACGAATAGTCGCCGCCGGCCAGCGCCGCGCCCATGATTTCCATCATCATGGCGATCGAGGAGCCCTTGTGCCCACCGAACGGCAGCAGCGCCCCGCCATCGAGGATGGCGGCAGGGTCGGTGGTCGGGTTGCCTTGGCCGTCGACGCCGGTGCCGGGCGGCAGCTGCCGGCCTTCGCGCCGGGCGATCTGCACGTCGCCATTGGCCATGGCGCTGGAGGCCTGGTCGAACACCAGCGGATCGGTGCCCTCACGCGGCGCGGCAAAGCCGAACGGGTTTGTGCCATAGACTTTGCGATGGCCGCCATGCGGCACCACTGATGCCATCGAGTTGATCATGGCGAGGGCGATAAATCCCTGACGCGCAAACGGCTCGATATCGGGCCAGACGGCGCTGAAGTGATGCGCCTTGCGTACGCTGAGCACGGCGATGCCGTTGGCCCTCGCCTTGGCCATCAGCGGCTGGCGCGCCAGTTCCAGCACCGGCAGCGAGAAGCCGTTGCGGCCGTCGGCCCTGAGCATGCCGGGCGCCACATCCTCCAGCACCGGCTCCGCCTTGCCATCGACCCAGCCGGTGTCGAGCGAGGCGAGGTTGCCCTTGATGCGGAAGATGCCGTGGCTATGCGCGCCGTCGCGCTCCGCGCCGGCCATGTTCTCGGCGAGGATCGCCGCGACCGTTTCGGAACAGGCATGCCTGAGGAATATCGCTCGCAGCAGGGCCACGAGTTCGTCATAGGCGATGTGGGTGGTCACTTGCCGATCCGGGGCCAGGTGTCGGAGAGCCGGTAGCCGCCCTGCCAGGGGTCGGAGGGGTCGAGCATCTCGGTGCGGGTGCCGGTGATCCAGGCGCGGCCGGAGATCGAGGGGATGATCGACGGCCGGCCGCCGAGCGTGGTGTCGGCCTCGATGCGGCCGAGGAATTCCGAGCCGATGATCGAGCGCGCCAGATAGTGGTCGCCGACCTGCATCTCGCCCCTGGCGCGCAGCACTGCCATGCGGGCCGAAGCGCCGGTGCCGGTGGGCGAGCGGTCGATCTTGCCGGGCTGGATGGCCACGGCGTTGGCGGCGGTCAGGATACCGTCCCGCCGTTCGAGCGGCGCGGCGATCTGGCAGAACGAGAAATGCGTCCAGTCCGGATTGGTCGGATGGGTGAAGCCGAGCTGCTCGTTGGCGGCGCGGGTGATGCGGATGCCGGTCTCTGCGAGCTCGCGCGCCTCATCGGGCGCGATGCGGAAGCCGAGTGCGTTGGCATCGACGATGACGAAGCTGTCGCCGCCATAGGCGGTATCGACGGTCAGCGTGCCGACGCCCTCGACCTCGAGTGTGGCGCCGAGCTTGTCGGCAAAACTCGGGACGTTCGTGACGGTGATCCGTTCCGCCTTGCCGTTGCGGCATTCGGCCACCACCTCGACGATGCCGCCCGGCGCTTCCAGCACCAGCCGGGTTTCCGGCTCGGTCATCGGCACGATGCCGGTATCGAGCAGCACGGTTGCGACGCAGATCGAGTTCGACCCCGACATCGGCGGGGTGTCCTCGGGCTCCATGATGATGAAGCCCATCTGCGCCCGCGGATTTTTGGGCGGCACCAGCAGGTTGACGTGCCGGAACACCCCGCCGCGCGGCTCGTTCAGCACCAGGTTGCGCAGCGTCTGGTCGCGGGCGATGAAGCGCGACTGCTCCCACAGCGTCTCGCCCGGTGGCGGCGCGACGCCGCCGACGATCACGTCGCCGACCTCGCCTTCGGCGTGGCAGCCGACGATTTCAATGGCGCGGGTAGTTCTCATGTAGTCACCGGATGTTGCAGTCGACAGGAGCCACCGGCGGTGCCGCGATCCTCCCCCGCCACGCGGGGGAGGACCACGGAGAGGCCGGTGCGTGTAACGACCGAAAGTCACTTGATCACCTGCACAGCCTCGCCCAGCACATCCCATTTCGGCTCCACCCCCAGCCCCGGCGCATCGCTTGCGGTCATGAACCCGTTTTCGCGCTTCGGGGCGCCGTCGGCGATCGATACGGTGACGTAGGAGTTGAAGTCGGTCGCGGTGAAGCAGAATTTCTGCGGCGTCGAGCGGGCGAGGTGCGCGATGGTGGCGGTGACGATGTCGCCGCCCCAGGTGTCCTCGATGGTCATCGGGATGCCCGAGGCGACGCAGAGGTCGCGCATCTGCCGCGCCTTGGTGAGGCCGCCGACCTTGCTGATCTTCAGGTTGATGACGTCGAACGCATCCTCGGAAATGCCCTTCACCAGGTCGCCGACCGTGCCGATATTCTCATCGAGCACGAACGGCAGGCTGGTGCGGCGGCGGATTGAGACGCTCTCCTCGTAGCTCATACAGGGCTGCTCGATATAGACATCGAGATCGCCGACGGCGTTCACCACCCGCGCCGCATCGGCCATGGTCCAGCCGGTATTGGCGTCGGCAACGAGGATGTCGGTCTCGGCGAGGATTTCGCGACAGGCCCGGATGCGCCGGATGTCGTCATTGGCATCGCCGCCGACCTTGAGCTGGAATTTGGTGTAGCCCTCGGCGCGGTAGCCGGTGATCTTCTCGGCCATCACCGCCGAGTCTTCCTGGCTGATCGCCCGGTAGAGCGCGATCCGTTCCTGCTCGGCCCCGCCCAGGAGTTTGTAGACCGGCAGCCCGGCAACCTTCCCCAGAATGTCCCAGCAGGCGATGTCGATCGGCGCCTTCACATAGGGGTGGCCGCGCAGCACCGCGTCCATGTGGTGGTTGAGCGGCCAGAGGTCGGTCGGATCATGCCCGATCAGCTTTGGCCCGATCTCCGCGATGCCGGCCCGCACCCCTCTGGCGTAGGAGGGGAGGTACGCCGAGCCGAGCGGGCAGCACTCGGCATAACCGGTAATCCCGGCATCGGTCTCGACCGCCACCACGGTCGAGTCGAACACCTCCATGAAGTTGCCGCCACTCCAGTTGTAGCGGCCTTCGCGCAGCGGCAGATCGACCTGATAGACCTTGATGGCGGTGATTTTCATCTATGGAGTTCCTGGCGAGAGCCTGCCCAGTTCACCGGGTCATTCCCGCGAAAGCGGGAATCTCCGTTTGCGTGGTACGATCCTGAAACAGAGGTTCCCGCTTTCGCGGGAAAGACTCCGTGGGTGGGGCGAGCAAGGTCTGCCATCGCTCACACCAGCGAGAAGCCGTGGGCGAAGGGGTCGCGGTCGTCGATATAAATGGTGTTGAGGCCGGTCTGGCGGGCCCAGCCGGCGATCGAGGGGACGATGCCGTCATAGTTGCCGACCTTCACCGCACGCTCGACCCGGCCGTTGAACACCGAGCCGATGATCGACTCGTGGTTGAAGGCGTCGCCGACCTTGAGCTTGCCGCGGCCATACCACTGCGCCATGCGCGCCGAAGTGCCGGTGCCGCAGGGTGAGCGGTCGATCGCCTTGTCGCCGTAGAACACGGCGTTGCGGGCGGTGTTGGCCGCATCGGTCGGCTTGCCGGTCCACAGGATGTGGGTGCAGCCGCGAATGTTCTCGTTCTCGGGATGGACGAACTCGTAGCGCTCGTTCATCGCCGTGCGCAGCGCCGGGCTCCAGCGGAGCAGATCGCCGACCGAGACGTCGGCGATGTCGGAGAAGTTCTCCTGGGCGTCGACGATGCAGTAGAAATTGCCGCCATAGGCCACGTCGACCTTGAGCTTGCCCAGCCCCGGCGCGTCGATCTCGAGGTCGGTGGAGTGGAGGAAGCTCGGGACGTTCGTGAGTCGCACCTTGTCCACATACTCGCCATCCATGGTGTATTCGGCCACCACCTTGCCGGCGGGGACATCGAGGTTCACCACGCCCGGCGTCTTGGGCGTCATCAGCCCGTTCTCGATCGCCATGGTCACCGTGCCGATGGTGCCGTGCCCGCACATATAGAGGCAGCCCGAGGTCTCGATGAACAGGATCGCGATGTCGCAATCCTCGCGCGTCGGCGGATAGAGGATCGAGCCACTCATCACGTCGTGGCCGCGCGGCTCGAACATCAGCCCTTTGCGGATCCAATCGTGGTTGGCGAGGAAATCGGCGCGCCGTTCCATCATCGAGTTGCCCTTGAGCAGCGGGCCGCCGCCGGCGACGAGGCGGACCGGGTTGCCGCAGGTGTGACCGTCGATGCAGGTGAAGATATGCCGGGACATGGAAAGGCTCGTTCTAGAAGCGTTGCGGGGAGAAAGGCGAGAGGTCGAGAGAGGGTGTTGCGCCGGTGAGCAGTTCCGCCACCAGCTTGCCGGTGCCGGCCGATTGCGTCAGGCCCAGATGGCCGTGCCCGAAGGCATAGACGATGTTGCGGGATTGGCGCGAGAACCCAATCGCCGGCAGGCTGTCGGGCAGTGATGGGCGGAACCCCATCCACTGCTTGCCGCCAGTGGTGACAAGGCCGGGCATGAACGTCGCCGCCTTCGTCAGCATGGCGTCGGCGCGCCTGAAGTTGGGCGGCAGCGTCAGGCCGCCCAGTTCCACCGCGCCGCCGATGCGGATGCCGCTTTCGAGCGGCGTCACCACGAAACCATGACCCCCGAATACCAGCTGGCGCCTGAGGTCGAAGCTGTAGCCGGGGAGCGTGGTGTTGTAGCCGCGCTCGGTTTCGAGCGGAATGTTGTCGCCAAGCGGTGCGGTCAGCCGCTTCGACCATGCGCCGCCTGCCACCACCACCTGCCGGGCCTGCAGCGAACTGCCATCAGCGAACTGGATGGCGACGCCATCGGCCTCGGGGCGGAGTTGCGTGACTTCGGCGCGCCTGAAGCTGGCGCCGCGCGCCATTGCCGCCTGGCCCACCGCCACCGCGTAGTCATAGGGGTCGCTGACCGTCTGCCACTTCGGGATGAAGGTGGCGCAGGTGATCCGCGGCGACAGCCCCGGCTGCAGTTCGTTGAGCTCGGCGCCCCGCACATGGCGGAACTCGATGCCTTCGGCAGATTTGGCCGCGTCGTCCCGCGCGGTCTTCCTCAGCTCGTCCTCGCTCTCGTAGAGTTCGAGCACCCCGTCGCGGCGGATCATGCCGTCGAGGCCGGCGCTGGCGATCAGCGCTTCCGCTTCGGCTCGGGCGAGCCGCATCATGGCGCTTTGCGCCTTGAGGCTGGCTGTCACCCGGTCGGGCCAGCCGGCGCGCCAGAAGCGCAGCAGCCAGGGCGTGATCGGCAGCAGGTATTCCGGCCGGATGGTGAGCGGGCCCAGCGGGTCACTCAGCCAGCGCGGCAGCTTCTGCAATACGCCCGAGGTCGCCATCGGGATCACGTCGGAGAAGGCGAAGGCGCCGGCATTGCCGCGGCTCGTCTCCTCGGCGATCCCCTTGCGGTCGATCAGCACGGCCGTACGCCCCGCCTCCTGCAGCTTGAAGGCGATGGAAACGCCGATAATGCCGGCGCCGATAATGGCGACGTCGATGGTAGTCGTCTTGGTCAAGTCAGGTGGCCTTTGGGCTTACGGTGGAGTTCCTTGGAAGGGGCATTCAGCTGCCGAGATAGGCCTGGACGATCGACGGATCGGCGCTGAGTTGCTTGGCTTCGCCCTCGAGGCGGATGACGCCGCTCTCGAGCACATAGCCGTAATGGGCGAGCCTGAGGGCCAGCCGGGCATTCTGTTCGACGAGCAGGATCGTCGTGCCGGCTTCGTTGAGCCGCTTCACGATCTTCATCGTCTCGAGCACCAGCTTGGGCGCAAGGCCCATCGATGGCTCGTCGAGCAGCAGGATCTTGGGGCCATGCATCAACGCCCGGCCGATGGCCAGCATCTGCTGCTCGCCGCCCGACAGCAGCGAACCGTCGGAGTTGGCGCGCGTCCTGAGGATCGGGAACTGCGCGAACACCTGCTCCAGCCGGTCCCTGCGCAGCGTCGCATCCTTCACCGTGAAGGCGCCGAGTTCGAGGTTTTCGCGCACGCTAAGGCCACGCAGCACGTGCCGGCCCTCGGGCACGTGCACCACGCCGGCCCGGGCGATCTGATGCGCCGGCAGGCCCGTGATGTCGTTGCCTTCGAACAGCACCCGGCCGGCCTTGGCGCGGACGAGGCCGGAGATGGTCTTGAGCGTCGTGGTCTTGCCGGCGCCGTTGGCGCCCAGGAGCGTCACGATCTGCCCGCGCTTCACCTCGAGGTCGATGCCCTTGACCGCATCGATCTTGCCGTAGGCGCTGGCGACACCTTCCAGCTTGAGCATCACATCAGAGGTCAAGTGCGTCCTCCTCGACCCCGAGATAGGCCTCGATCACCCGCTGGTTGGATTGGATCTCCTTGGGCGTTCCCTCGGCGATCATCACGCCGTGGTCGAGCACGCTGATCCGCTCGGACAGGCGCATCACCAGTCCGATATCGTGTTCGATCAACAGGATGCAGATGTCCCGCTCGTTGCGGATACGGCGAATGAGCTCGATCAGCTCTTCCTTCTCGCCCGAGGTCAGCCCGGCGGCCGGCTCGTCGAGCAGCAGCAGCCGCGGTTTGGTGGCGAGGGCCCGCGCGATCTCGACGCGGCGTTGCCAGCCATAGGGCAGGGTAGTCGCCTCCCGATCCCAGCCTTCGGTGATGCCGACAAAGCTCAGGCAGTCCTCGGCGACCCGCCGGATCTCGGCTTCCTCGCGACGCTGCGAGGGCAGCTGCAGGATGGCACCGATCACCCCGGAGCTGGTGCGGCTGTGCTGGCCCGACATGACGTTCTCGAGCACCGTCATCTCGCGGAACAGCCGCACGTTCTGGAAGGTCCGGGCGATGCCGAGCTGCGTCACCTGGTGCGGCTTCAGCTTCAGCATTTCGGTGCCGTCGAGGCGGATCGAGCCCTGCTGCGGCTTGTAGAACCCGGTGATGCAGTTGAACAGCGAAGTCTTGCCCGCCCCGTTCGGCCCGATCAGGCTGACGATGCGGCTGGCCGGCACGCTGAAGTCGACGCCGTCGAGCACCTTCGATCCGGCAAAGCTGAGGTTGACGCCCTTGAGTTCGAGGAGGCTCATCGCTTGCTCCTCACCGGCCAGATGCCGCTCGGCCGGAACAGCATGATGAGCAGCAACCCCACCGCAAAGATCAGCAACCTGAGATCGCCGAAGTCGCGCAGCAGTTCGGGCGCGAGGATCACGATGAAGGCGCCGAGAATGACGCCCGGGATCTTGCCCATGCCGCCCAGGATCACCGCCATCAGAATCAGCACCGATTGCCGGAACGAGAAGCTCTCGGGCGAGATCGCCCCGAGATTGGCCGCGAAGAATGCCCCGCCGATCGAGCCGTAGATGGCGCCGACGATATAGGCGGCGAGCTTCACCTTCACCCGGTTGATGCCCATCGCCTCGGCCGCGTCCTCGTCGTGCCGGACATAGAGCCAGGCGCGCCCAAGCCGCGAGTTGGCGAGCCGCACCGAGGCAATGACCCCCAGGATCGCGAGGACGCAGAACACATAATAGAAATCGAGCGGCGTGCGGATGTGCCAGCCGAACAACCACGGCGAGTCGATGCCGATCAGCCCGCTGGCGCCGCCGGTTTCGCGCAGGTTCCGCGCCGTGATCCGGACGATCTCGCCGAACCCCAGCGTGACGATGGCGAGGTAGTCGGAACGCAGCCGCAGCGTCGGCGCGCCGATCACGATGCCGGCGACGATGGCGAGGAGGACAGCCAGCGGCAGCGCCAGCCAGAAGTTGAACCCGAAATGCAGCGTGGTGATGCCGACCGTATAGGCGCCGACGGCGAAGAACGCCGCAAAGCCGAGGTCGAGCAGGCCGGCATAGCCGACGACGATGTTGAGCCCCAGCGCCAGCAGCACATAGAGCAGCGCATTGGTGAGGATCACCGTGCCGTAGGAGCCGAAGATGTAGGGCGCCACGGCCATGGCGATGAGGATGACGGCGATTGCCGCATAGCGCTTCTGCGGCGTATCGAGCAGCGTCGCGAGACCGCCCCAGGCACTCGGTCGTTCAGGGAACTGCGCCATCACATGCGCTCCTGCTCGGGCTTGCCCAACAGGCCCGTCGGTTTGAACACCAGAACGAGGATGAGGACGGAGAACGAGAACACGTCCTTCCACTCGCTGCCCACCCCCGGCAGCTGCGTACCAAAACTCTCGAGCAGGCCGAGGATCAGCCCGCCCAGCATGGCGCCGGGGATCGAGCCGATGCCGCCGATCACCGCGGCGGTGAACGCCTTGAGCCCGATCAGGAAGCCCATGAAATACCACAGCGACCCGTAATAGGCGCCGGCCATCGAGCCGGCTGCTGCAGCGAGCGCCGAGCCGAGGAAAAAGGTGATGGCGATCACCGCATTGACGTTGATGCCCATCAGCCGGGCCATATCCTTGTCGACCGATACGGCCCGCATGGCGCGGCCATACTGGGTGCGCGACACGAACAGCTCGAGCGCCAGCATCAGCACTGCGGCGACGCCGACCAGGATCATCTGGTTGTAGCTGATGAACAGGTTGCCGAGTTTCACGCCGCCGAAGCCGAGCGCCGCGCCGAACGGCACGTACTGCCCCTTGGTCAGCGTCAGCATGCTGTTCTGCAGCACCAGCGACACCGCAAGGGCGGTGATCAGAATGGAAAGGCGCGGCGCCGACAGCATCGGCGCGTAGGCGACGCGCTCGATGACCACGCCGAGAAAGCCGACGGCAATCATCGCCAGCACCATCGACACCGCGACGCCAAGCCAGCCGGGCCCGAGATAGGGCGCGAGGAACGACAGCACCAGGAAACCGGCGAAGCCGCCCACCATGTAGAGCTCGCCATGCGCGAAGTTTAGGAGCTTCACCACGCCGAACACCATGGTGTAGCCCAGCGCCACCAGCGCATAAAACGAACCGAGTACGATGCCGTTCAGCAACTGGTTCGTGAAGATGTCGAAGATGCTCACCCGCCACCTCGCCCTTCAGTCAATTTGCCAGAGGGCGGATCGGCGCCGGAGCGCCGATCCGCGACAGTTCAGGTGACTACTGCGCCAGCGTCCAGGCGCCGCCCTTGCCTTCGAGCACCACGAAGTTGGAGCGCGCGAGGGTCTTTTCGGGCGTGAACGATATCGGGCCCGAAATGGTGTCGGTGAAGTTGGCGCCCTGCAGCGTCTCGATCACCTTGGCGGAGTCGGCGGTGCCGGCGGTGTTGAGCGCCCAGGCGAGCAGCTTCATCGCGTCGTAGCTCAGCGTCGAGTAGGGGCCCGGCGCCGCGCCGAACTGCTTCTGATAGGCCTCGGCGAACGCCTTGGCTTCCGGCAGGAACTCGGCCGTCGGGTTGGAGAAGGCGATCACCCCCTCGGCCGCCGGGCCGGCGATCTTGAACAGCTCGGGCGAGTTGGAGCCATCGCCCACCGCGATCAGGCCCTGGTAGCCACGCTCGCGCAACTGGCGGATCAACAGGCCACCATCGGCATAATAGGCGGTCCAGAACACCGCATCGGGATTGGCCGCGGTGATGGCGGTGACGACCGCCGAATAGTCCTGCTCGCCCTTGTTGGTGACTTCGAAATTGGTGACCGTGTTGCCGGCCGCTTCCCAGTTCTTCTTGGTCAGGTCCGCCAGATCCTGCGAGTAGGCGTCGCCCTGGTTGATGATGGCGATCTTCTTGACGCCCTTGGCGTTGAAGTACTCGATCGCCTTGGCCACCTGGTCATTGCCGGTCGAGTTGATCATGAACGCGTTGCCCGGGTTCTCCGGGATCAGCTTGGTCGAGTTGGCCGCCGGAATGATCAGCGGAATCTTGGCGTCGCCGTAGATCTTGAGCGTCGGCACCGTCGCGCCGGAGCAATAGCCGCCCACGACGCCGACCACGCCGGATGCGGCCAGCTTGCTCGCGGCATTGACTGCCAGCTGCGCGTCGCAGCCGTCGTCGCCGATGGTCGAGGTCAACTGCTTGCCCAATACGCCGCCAGCCGCGTTGATCTCGCCGATGGCGAGGTTCACGGCATTGGCTATGTCCTGCCCGTAGGTGGCTTCCGATCCGGTAGTGGGGACCATGATGCCGATGGTCAGCGTGTCCTGCGCGATCGCTGGTACGCCGAGCACGATGGCGAGTGCGAGGCCCGCTGCGGTTTTGATGACATTACGCATGTCGTTCCGTCTCCCTTCTCCTCAGGTGCATCCTTGCATGCACCTTGTCGGCACAATGCAGCCGCGTTAACATTTCGTCAATTGGCAGCGGACAGGAGCCGGAAGATGAGTGGATCCTCGCGCGGGACGGCCCCGCTTGCGCCGCGCGTCAAAGGCTCGGGCGTCCAGAAGGTCTATGAGCAGTTGAAGGCCTCGATCCTCGATCTGTCGCTGGAGCCGGGCGCGCCGCTCGATGAAGTGACGCTCGCCGAAGCCTTCGGCATGTCCCGCACCCCGGTCCGCGAAGCGTTGGTGCGGCTCGCCGCCGAGGGGCTGGTGAGTCAGCTGCCCAACCGCAACACCATCGTCGCGCCGATCGATTTCGGCGCGCTGCCGGTCTATTTCGAGGCGCTGACGCTGATGTACCGGGTGACCACCCGGCTCGCCGCCGGCGCCCGGACGCGCGCGCACCTCGAGGCCATGCGCTTCCACCAGGCCGCCTATGCCAGGGCGGTGCGCGAAGGCGACGTGCTCGGCATGATCGGCCACAACCGCAACTTCCACGCCGCCATCGCCGAGGCCGGCGGCAATCCCTATTTCACCGGGCTCTTCACCCGCCTGCTCGATGAGGGGCGCCGCATTCTCAGGCTCTACTACTACAAGAGCTTCAACGACCACCTGCCGCGCAGATATGTCGATGAGCACGATGCTCTCGTTGCAGCGATCGAAGCCGAGGACGCCGAGCTCTGCGACCGCCTGGCCGCTGAACATGCCAGCCAGATCGTCGCGCAGATCCAGCGCTATATCGCCGTCGACCGCACCCGCGAACTGTCCCTCGCCGGCGGCGCCTAGCCCCGGCTCGACACCTCCAAGGTGGAACCGTCTGCCGAGCGACCCGTTACCGGGGTGAACCAAGGCGGAGTGGTCGCATGACTGGATATTCGCTGAATAGACGCAGGTTCGTCACGACGGGGCTTGCGGGTTTCATAGCCTCAACCCTCCCTATCAGGTCGTCGGCAGAGGAGGCGAAGTTGGAAACGAACGAGGCAACATCCGAGGTCACCTCGAAAGACGGGACCCCGATCGCCATCAGCCGCTCGGGCGAAGGACCGGCGCTTATCCTGGTCGGCGGCGCGCTCAGCGACGGCTCGGGCGCGGCGCCGCTCGCCAGGCTCCTCGCCCCGCGCTTCACCACCGTCACCTTCGATCGGCGGGGCAGGGGGAAGAGCGGTGACACGCCGCCCTATGCGGTCGAGCACGAGATCGAGGACATCGACGCCATCATCGACGCGCTTGGTGGCACGGCATTCATTCACGGCCACTCGTCCGGTGCGGTCTTATCGCTCGAAGCCACCGCAAAGCTCGCGGGCAAGGTGACAAAACTCTCGCTTTACGAGCCGCCCTTCATCACCGACGGCACTCGTCCGCCACCGCCCGCCGACTTTGCGAGCCATATCGATGAGCTGATCGCCGCCAAGCGTCGTGGCGATGCGGTCGAATATTTCCTCGTCGAGGTGGTCGGCACGCCCGCCGAGGCGATCGCCCAGATGCGATCGGCGCCCGCCTGGCCGGCGCTCGAAGCCCTGGCGCACACCCTCGCCTATGACGTTGCGGTGCTGGGCGACAGGATGTCGGGCAAGCCGCTCACATCAGGGGCCTGGGATGCTGTTACCATTCCGGTCCTGGTGATGGATGGTGGCGCCAGCCCCGAATGGATCCGCAACTCGGCTCGTTCGGTCGCCGATCTCCTGACCGACGCCGAACACCGCAGTCTTGCCGACCAGACCCATAATGCTGCCCCCGAAGTCGTCGCGCCCGAACTGGAGCGCTTCTTCCTCGGCTGAACCGCTACTCCGCGGCAAGCCGCATCGCTACCGCAGGGGCGAAGAGCGGCGTGCGGTTGGGGAGCTGCAGTGTCGTGAGTTCGCAGCCGAACACCTCGCGTACCAGCGCGATATCCAGCACCTCCGCCGGTGCGCCACAGGCGGCGCGCCTGCCTTCGGACATCACCAGCACCTGGTCGGCGTAGAGCGCCGCGAGGTTGAGGTCATGGAGGATAGCGACCACCGCGCCGCCGGCTGCCGCAAAACCCCGCGCGATCTCCATCACCAGCAACTGGTGTTTGATGTCGAGGCTCGAGACCGGTTCATCCAGCAGCAACAGCCGCGGCGTGCCCTGAAACACCGGCTGCCACACCTGGCACAGGACACGCGCCAGTTGCACCCGCTGCTGCTCGCCGCCGGAGAGGCTTTGGTACATCCGGCCGCCAAACCCGGCGAGGTCGACCCGCCGCAGTGCTGCCTCGACCACCACCTCGCGTTGCGCCGGCAGCACGCCCAGCCCGGCTGACAGCCCCAGCCGCACCACTTCGCGCACAGTGAACGGAAAGCTCAGCACCGAAGCCTGTGGCATCACCGCGCGCATCGTCGCTGCCGCCCGTGGCGGCAGTACACGCAGCGAGCGGCCGTTGAGGGCGATGTCGCCCTCGTGTTCGAGCTCGCCGCTCAGCGCCTTCATCAGCGTGGTCTTGCCCGAGCCGTTCGGTCCGATGATCGCCAGCACTTCGCCCGCCCGCGCCGTGACGCTGACGCCTTCGACGATCCGCTTGCGTTCGATGGCGACCGAGACGCCACGAACCTCCAGCACCGGGCTCACCATGCCAGCTCCCGCCGCCGCAGCAGGATCCACAGGAAGAACGGCCCGCCCACCGCCGCGGTGACAATGCCGATCGGCAGCTCGGCCGGAGCGACGATGGTGCGCGCCACGGCGTCGGCGACGAGGAGGAAAGCGGCGCCGAGCAGGGCTGAGGCCGGCAGCAGATATTTGTGGTCAGGCCCGATCACCAGCCGCAGCAAATGCGGCACGATGATGCCGATAAAGCCGATGCCGCCGCTCACCGCCACCGCCGCTCCGGTGGCGGCCGCTACCGCGACGATGGCGATGCGCTTCAGCCGCTGTACCGGGATGCCCAGGTGCATCGCCGTTGCCTCGCCCAGCGTCAGGGCGTTGAGCCCGCGCGTCAGCAGCATGCAGCAGAGCACTGCGACGAGGATGATCGGCCCCGAGGCCTGGACCTTCTGCCAGTTCGAACCGGCGAGCGAGCCCATGCTCCAGAAGGTGAAGTCGCGCAGCTGCGAGTCGCTGGCGAGGAACACCATCACGCCCATCACCGCGGTGGCGAGCGCCGCAATGGCGATGCCCGCGAGCAGCATCGTGGCGATCTGGGTCTGCGCGCCGCGCGTCGCCACCTGGTAGAGGATCAGGGTGGTGACGAGGCCGGTGACGAAGGCCGAGATCTGCAGGCTGTAGATGCCGAGGATCGCGGTCAGCGGCGCCAGCGCCGTACCGCCCAACACGATCATCACTACCGCGCCGAGGCTCGCGCCGGACGACACGCCGACCAGCCCGGGGTCGGCCAGCGGGTTGCGGAACAACCCCTGCATGACGACGCCGGAGACCGCGAGGCCCGCGCCGATCAGTATGCCCAGTAGCAGCCGGGGCAGACGGATATCGAGGAACACCAGCTGGTCGCGCAGCACCAGCGGGTCGTCCGTCGCTCCCGCCATATAGGCCGACAGCAGCCGTGGCAGCGAGGCGTCCGAAGCGCCGGTCAGCAGCGCGAGCGTCGCCGCCGCAACCAGCAGCAGCACCAAGCCGACCAGCGTCAGCTGGGCCAGTCGCGTCCGGTCCCCCGCAACCGGGCCGGCGAACTCGGCCGTCATCGCGGTCGTGGTCAAGGCTGTGGAACCCGGTCGCCGTAGAGCTCGTGCGCCAGCGTCAGGATCGCCTTGGGGGTGCGAGGCCCGAAGCCCAGCATGAACGCCCCGTCCACCTTCAACAGGTGCCCCTGCTGCAGCGCCGGCGACGCCGCGAGCGCCGCATTGGCCGCGAGGTCGGCCGAAAAGTCTCCGGCGCCGGAATTCTGCATCATCACCACATAGTCGGGGTTGGCGGTGATCACCGCCTCGTCGCTCAGCGTCTGGTAGCCCTGCATCTCGGCCAGCGGATTGATGCCGCCCGCGAGCGTGATGATGCCGTCGGCCGCCGTGCCTGACCCGGCGGCGCGGATCCTGCCCTCCTGCACCGAGATCACGAACAGCACGCGCTTGCGTTCGGCATCCGGAATCTGGCTTGTCGCCGCTTCGGCTGCCTTCAGCTCGGCATCGAGGGTCGCCGCCAGCGCCTCGGCCTTGTCGGTGACGCCGAGCGCCTGGCCGACCGCACGCACCTTGGCGAGGATGCCCTGGTGGCTGAAGTCCTCCGGCACCGTTACATAGGGGATCGAGCCCCTGGAGAGCACGTCGAGCGCCTCCGGCGGCCCGCTGCCTTCCACCACCAGCAGCGCCGATGGGTTCACCGACAGCACGCCTTCCGGCGACAGGGTTCGCATGTAGCCGACATCCGGCAGCGCCGTCGCCTCGGGTGGGAAGATGCCCGTGCTGTCACGGGCCACGACTCTGCCTTCCTCGCCCAGCGCATAGACGATTTCGAGCAGCGAGCCGCCGATCACCGCTACCCGCGAGGGGTCGGCGAACGGCGTGATCTCGGCGGCAAGGCCGGGGCCGGCAAGTCCGCCGATCGCGGCGAGGGTCATGAGGAAGCGAGGGAAACGCATGGGATACCTCAGGCGGCGGTGGATTGGTCGAGCTGGGGCAGGCCTTCGATCAGCGCGCGCCAGGCGGCGCGTTCGTCCACCCCTTCCTGGCGCTGGCCGAAGAACTGTATGATCAGCTTGTTGTCGGCGCCGAACGCCTCGATCGAGGTGACATGCCCATCGGCGGTCGGCTTGCGCACCGCCCACACCTCCTGGATCTGGTCGGCCCGGAGGTGAAGGTGGAAGCTCTCGTCCATGACGTTGATCCACGGACCCATCGCCTGCACCTGCTCGATCGGACCCGAGTGGATCTGGATGCAGCCGCGGCTGCCGACGAACGCCATGATCGGCAGCCCGCTGCCCGCCGCGCGCTCCAGCATGGCGCCGGCGGCGTTCGCCGCCAGCGGCCAGGCGAATTCGCGGTCGATGGTCTTGAGCGCCTGGTGCCGCGACAGGTTGAGCCGCTTGAGCATCGGGAAGAACTGATGCGTATCGGTCAGCCCCTGCCACGCCTCGCGCAGTTGCGCCGCGCTGGCCTGGGCCGCGGCGGCGTTCACCTCGCTGTCGTCCAGCTCCCGGATCTCGACCGTCTGCAACTGTTCGTCGGCCCTGAGCGTCTCGACCAGCGCCTGATAGGCGCCGAGGTCGGTCGCCGGCCGGCAGTGCACCTTGTGCACGGCGGTGCCGGCCGCGTCGAAGAACTGCAGCGAGCGGCGTACCGCACCGTCCTTGTCCGGCTTTTCGACCGCATAGGCCGAGGCCCAATGCGTCGGAAAGATGCGCAGGTCGATCTCTTCGCCGAGGACGATCGAGGCATGCCGGCCGAAGCGGGCCTTCTCGAACACCCCGATCTTTTCGTGCACGGCGTGCTCGTTGCGCGTCAGGCACATCACTTCGCCCAGCGCCGGCGCGCCGGCGAGCAGGGCCTCGACATCTGGCCTTAGCCGCACGCTGCCCGCGCCGACGAAAGCCGCCACCAGCTCCGCCTCGGAGATCTTCTGGATTCGCGCGAAATCACGCTCGCGCATTTCGGGATTGAGCTCACGCAGGCGGCGGATTTCCTCAGGCGATATCTGGCGGGCTTCGGGCAAGATGCGGCGTCCTCTTTCGATGCTGACGGGCGCCGGCTCCACTCGCCCCGCCTGTCACTTAAATCTTGACACTGAATATCAGGATTTATAAGCCACGCAATAGTGGAGTGCAGGAGTCATATTTTTATCGGCTCCGCCATGCCAGCCAGCATCTGCCAGCCAGTGCATGTTCCCGACGCCGGCAGCCGCCGGGCGTCCGTCATTGATTGGAGAAGGAAATGGGGCTGGTGGCACGTAACGCCGCGATCTTGCTTGGCGGCGTCGCCTTGGGGGCGAGCTTTGGGGCAGGGGCTGCCATGGCGCAGCCCGTCGGGACCAACTCGCAGTTCGTCACGCTGCTTGAGCGCATCGTCGTCGGCGCCGGCAAGGCCAAGATAGCGATCGATACGCCGCAGGCGGTGACGGTCGTCGACCAGGCCGACATCGATCAGAAGCAGGCCGGCACCATCGGCGAGATTCTCGACGACGTCCCGGGCGTCACCATGATCGGTTCGGAACGCGTGCTCGGCGAGAGCTTCAACATCCGCGGCATCGGCGCCGCCGAGACCTCCGGCGACGAGGCGCGCATCATCCTCACCGTTGATGGCGCGCGCAAGTTCTACGAGCAGTACCGCATGGGCTCGTTCTTCTCCGATCCCGAACTCTACAAGGCCGCCGAAGTGCTGCGCGGCCCGGCATCCTCGACGCTCTATGGCGCAGGCGCCTTCGGCGGGGTCATCAACTTTACCACCAAGGACGCCTCCGACTTCATCAAGGACGGCAAGACCGGCGCCGTGCGCCTCAAGGGCTCATACAGCTCCAACGGCAACGGCACGCTCGCCTCGGGCATCCTCGCGCATCGCATCAACGAGACCTTCGAAGTGCTGGCGGCCGGCAATTTTCGGCGTTCGGACATCGTGGATCTCGCCAATGGCGGCGAGTTGCCGGGTTCTGAATTTGCCGCTTGGTCCGGCCTGGTGAAGGGGACCATCCATCTCGATGCCGACCAGGTCGTACGCCTGTCCTACCAGCGCTGGAACAGCGATGCCGATCAGCAGGATTATGCCCAGACCGGCACGATCCCGATCGACAATCCGCAGAACTTCGGCCTCATCGATCGCACCGTCGACGACCAGACGGCGATCATCAGCTACGAGAACGAAGCCTCGGGCAACGATATGCTCGACCTCAAGGTCCAGCTGTCCTACTCCAACACCGCGGTGAGCCAGGAGAACCCGACCTCGCCGGTGCCGAGCAACATCTTCGTTGCCGACTACGGCTACCAGACCACTCAGCTCAACGTCGAGAACACCTCGAGCTTTTCGGGCGAGGGCTGGGAGAACTTCCTCACCTACGGCATCCAGGCGAGCCATCAGGACCGTGTCGCCGACCCGTTGAGCGGCACGCTGATCACCACCCATCCCGAGGGGACGTCATCGAGCGTCGGGGTGTTCGCGCAGAGCGAGCACACCATCAACGACGCGCTGACCGTGATTGCCGGCGCCCGCGCCGATTTCTCGACCCTCACCCCCAGCGAGACCGTCGTCGGCGCCAGCCCGAGCGAGGATGTCGCGATCTCGCCCAAGCTCGCCGCGCTTTACAAGTTCAACGAAAATTTCAGTGTGTTCGGCTCCGCCGCGCACACCGAACGCATGCCGACGCTGGACGAAATGTTCCAGTACTCCGGTACGCGCACCATGAATCCGAACCTCAAGAAGGAATACTCGGACAACTTCGAGCTCGGTTTCGCCACCCAGGCGGACGACATCGTCAAAAGTGGTGACAGCGTCGCCTTCAAGGCCACGGCGTTCCACAACGATATCACCGACGGCATCTACGCGAACCCGATCACCGCCAATGCGCCGTACTTCATCAACATTGCCGGCATGCGCATCTGGGGCCTCGAGCTCGAGGGCTCCTACGACAGCGACGTGATGTTCGCCCGTCTCGCCTATACCTATACCCGGGGCGTCTACACCGAGGACATGATCGCCACCAACCCGGCCAACAGCATCTTTGCCGGCGACGACGTCCGCTCGATCCCGCAGGACAAGCTGGTGCTGACCGTCGGCGGCCGGGCCCAGGATCTCGATCTCGAATACGGCACGCGCCTGACGCTGGCCGCTAGCCCGCTCACCGCGGCGACCACCGTCCCGGCGACGCCGATGCCGGAAGGCTGGGCCACGGTGGATGTGTTCGCCACCTGGAAGCCTGAGAGTGGCCAGTTCGAGGGCATGGAAGCGACCTTCGGCATCGACAACCTGTTCGATGCCGACTACCGCGAGAACCTGTCGATGGACCGCTCGAAGGGCCGCACCTTCAAGCTCACGCTGGCCAAGCAGTTCGACTACTGACGACAATGGGGTTCCGCCAACCCAGCGGAACCCCTCGTACCTGAACCTGAACTAGCGCCCGCTCCGGCTGGTCCGTGAATCCTGATCCAGCCGCAGCGGGTAGCGGGTCGGGTGATGGGTGGAGAGCGTCAGGTTGAGCGGGCGCTCGTCGACGTCGAACGCCATCTGCTCGACTCCCAGCACCGCCGCCGGCGGCGGCAGCTCCAGCAGCCGGCTCTCCTCAGCATCGGCCAGGCGGGCCGAGAGAATCGTGTGCCCGCGTTGCGGCAGCAGCCCATAGCGTCCGGCAAGCTCCGCATAGAGCGAGCTGTTCGGCGCCGTCCAGTCGAGCTCGAGAATTCCGGGAACGATCGCGGCCGGCATCCAGTCATGCGCGATGGCCACCGGCTGGTCGTCGATCAGCCGCAGGCGCCGGAGTGAGATCACCTGTTCGCCGGCGCCGAGTTGCAGCGCCCGCGCCACCTCCTCGGGGGCCTCCACCTGCGCGGCGGTCAGCAGCCGGCTGCCCGGCCGGCGGCCATGCGCGACGGCCGTGGCGGTAAAGCTGCGCAGCAGTTCGAGCTCATACACCCCCTTGGGCCGGCCGGTTGGGTAAAACCCCTTGCCAGGGTGGCTGCGCAAATGCCCCTCGAGCACCAGCTCGGTCATCGCCTGGCGGATGGTGATGCGGCTGACGCCGTACAGCTCGACCAGTTCGCGTTCCGAGGCGAGCTTGGCGCGTGGCGGGATGGTGCCGTCATCGAGCGCCCGCAGCAGGCGTTCCTTCACCTGCTTGTAGAGCGGTAGGGGATCGTCGCGCGTCACGCCGTTGGCCATGGCTTTGGGGTAACCGAACTGGTTGCGCTTTGGAAGCGGGGCCGCTCCCGGTGAAGAAACTTAGCCGTACGATTCCATCTTGCCTACCTATTATGACTGGATATGATCAGTTGCACTGAACGGGGGACGTCAGGGTGAAACTGGTCGTTGTCGGAGGGGGAGGGCTGCGCGCCCCGCTATTCGTCGACTCGGCACTACGCCGCGCCGCGCGGACCGGCCTCACCGAGATCTGCCTGATGGATGTCGACGCCGCGCAGCTCGAGCTGATCGGCGCCCTCGCCACCGAGCTGGCGCGGCGCGCCGGTGGTGCGGTCAGCATCTCCACCACCACCGATGCCGAAACCGCGTTTGCCGGCGCCAGCTATGTGGTGACCACGGTTCGCCCCGGCGGCATCGATGGCCGCATCGCCGACGAGCGCATCGCGCTGTCGCATGGCGTGTTGGGGCAGGAGACCACCGGGGCCGCCGGCTTCGCCATGGCGCTGCGCAGTATCCCCACAATCCTGAGCTATGCCGAGACGCTGGCCCGGGTCAGCCCCGAGGCCTGGCTGTTCAACTTCACCAACCCGGCCGGGCTCGTCACCCAGGCGCTGCGCGACGCCGGCTACACCAGAAGCGTCGGCATCTGCGACAGCGCGAACGGGGCGCAGGCGGCCATTGCCAGGTGGCTGCGGCTGCCCGAGCGTGCGGTGCGGGCCGAGGTGTTCGGGCTCAACCACCTGTCCTTCACCCGTCGCGCCGAAGTGGCCGGGCGCGACGTGCTGCCCGATGCGTTGGCCGATGACCGTTTCCTCGCCGGCACGGTGCAGCGGGTGTTCGCGCCGCATGTGGTGCGCCGCCACGGCGTGTGGCTCAACGAGTACCTCTACTACTACTATTACGCCGACGAGGCGGTGGCCGCCGGCGCCGCCGGCCCGACGCGCGGTGAAGAGATTCGCGCCCTCAACCAGCGGCTGCTGCCACGCTTGCGCCAAGCCGAACTGCTAGCCGACCCGGGGCAGGCGCTCGATGTCTATTTCGCCTACGAGCGCGAGCGCAGTGCAACCTACATGCAGCATACGCACGACGACGCCGAGCCGGTCGCGGCGGTGGCGCAAAGCCATGACGGTGAGGGCTATGCCGGCGTGGCGCTCGACCTGATCGAGGCGCTGCAGGGCGGCACGCCCATCCGCACCGGGCTCAACGTTCCCAATGAGGGCGCCATCGAAGGCTTGCGCGACAGCGACGTGGTCGAGGTCAGCTGTGTGGTCGATCACCACGGCATTCGGCCGCAGCCGATCGGCGCCATGCCCGATGCGCAGGGTTACCTGGTGAACTCGGTCAAGCATTACGAGCGGCTCACTGTGCAAGCGGTAGCCCAGCGCAGCCGCGCCCTGGCGGTGGAGGCGCTGGTGGCGCACCCGCTGGTGCTGTCCTATTCGCGCGCCGAGCCGCTGGTCGAAAAATTCCTCGCCGCGCATGCGGCCCATGTCGGGGAGTGGTTGTGATGCGCGCCGCCGACGTACTGCTCACCGGCGAATACTATTGCGACCTGATCTTCGCCGGTCTGCCCGGTGTGCCCAGGCTCGGCGCGGAACTGCTGGCGAGCGACCTCGCCGTGCTGCCCGGCGGCACCTACAACATCGCCCTGGCGCTGACCCGGCTCGGGCTCGATACCCACTGGGCCGCCGATTTCGGCTCCGACCTGTTCAGCGGCCTGGTGCTCGAGCAGGCGGCGCGCGACGGCCTCAGCCCCTTGCTGTTCAACCGCCTCGACCAGCCGCTGCGCCGCGTCACCTCGGTGTTTTCGTCCGGTGGCGACCGCGGCTTCCTCACCTATGGCGATGGCGCCATCGTGCCGCCGCCTGCCGGTACGCTCGACAAGGTCCGCCCCACCTGGCTGCTGCAGACCTTCCGCTTCGAGCCGGAATGGCTGGCCTTCATGCGCGAGGCCAAGGCGCGGGGGGCAAAGCTGTTTGCCGACTGTCGCGGCGGCGATTTCACCCTGGAGACGCCGGGGGTGCGGGAGTTCCTGAGCCTGCTCGATGTGTTCTCGCCCAATGAGGACGAGGCCGTTGCGCTGACCGGCATGCACCATCCCGCCAAGGCCGCAGCACAGCTCGCCGAACTGGTGCCGATCGTTGCCATCAAGCGTGGCGCCGCCGGTGCGCTGGTCAGCGACCAGGGCCGCTGGATCAAGGTCGCGGCGCCCGAAGTGGCGGTCAAGGACACCACCGGCGCCGGCGACACCTTCAATGGCGGGTTCCTCCTGGGGCTGTGCTCGGGGCGCTGCACCGAGGAGGCGGCCGAGCTGGCTGTGCTCGCCGGCTCGCTGTCGGTCACCGACTACGGCGCCTTGGCGGCCCCGACGCTGAACGCGCTCAGAAAATTCGCCGCCGAGCATGGCAAGGGAAAGATGTTTCTCGAAACAGCCTCGTAAGCCCGACGTAATCTTAGTAGTGATTGTCTATAGGATTTGTAGAGAATAAACACAGACCACAGACAAGGGAGTCCGAGATGACTAGGAAGTGGCTTGCCTACGCCTTCGCTGCTTTAGGATTAGTGTCTCCTGCGCTTGCGCAGTCGACGATTAGTTTTGGATATTGGGGCGACCCACCGGAACTGCCGCCATTCGAGGAAATCGTCTCGAAGTATCAGGCGGCTCACCCGGATGTGAAGATCGAGATTCAGCACGCTCCGTGGTCGGGTTACTTCACCCGGCTCGATGCGCAGCTCGCCGCCGGGGCCGGCCCCGACGTGTTCTTCATCACCAATGTGCCGAGCTACGCCTCGCGCGGCGCGCTGGCCCCGCTGGACGACCTGATCAAACAGAGCAACTTCCCGATCGACCAGTATGTGCCGAGCTCGCTCCTCACCCACAGCTACGAGGGCAAGCTCTATTCGATCCCGCGCGACAGCGCCCCGAGCGCCCTCTATTACAACTCCGATGCCTTCGACGCGGCAGGTGTCGCCTATCCGAACGCCGACTGGAAGTGGGCCGATCTGCGCGATGCGGCGATCAAGCTGACCACCAATGAGGGCGGCCGCATCACTCGCTATGGCCTGGCGCTCGAATCCAATGACTGGGCCACCTGGGTGCAGCAGAATGGCGGCAAGGTGTTCGACGATCCGCTGAAGCCGACGACCTTCCTGTTGGCCGAGCCGGCAGCGGTCGAGGCCATCCAGTATATCGGCGACCTGATCAACAAGGATAAGGTCACGCCCAACTTCCTCGAGGCCGAGCAGGCTGGCGGCACGGCCCAGCTGTTCAGTAGCGGCCAGGCCGCGATGGTGATCACCAACCCGTCGCGGCTCGGCACCTTCGCCGACGTACCGTTCAAGTGGGCGGTGGCGAACCTCCCCGCCGGCCCGACCGGTATTCACTCCAACCGCACCGGCGGCGCCGGCTTCGCCATCAACGCCAACAGCAAGAACCCGGAAGCGGCCTGGGCCTTCCTGCAATACCTCGCCGGCCCCGAGGGCCAGTCGATCTTTGCCGGCGCCAAGGCCGCGGCGGTGCCGGCGATGACCGGCAACGAGACGGTGCGGGCCGCCTTCAAGGCGCCGTTCGGCGACGTGTTCCTGAGGGAGGCTGATGTCGGCGAGCAGTTCCCGCAATTCCCGCGCTTCGTCGATCTCTCCAACCTCTACATCCAGCCGGCGCTGGATCTGGTGTGGAATGGTGAGAGCAGTGCGGCTGATGCGCTCGGCGGCATCAAGGACAAGGTCAACGCCGAACTGGCCAAGTAGTCGAAACAGCAGGCCACTCTGCCGGCCGGGACGCCATCGGGCGCCCCGGCCCTTCCGGAGCGTTTCAAGCGAAACGCTCGAAGTTTTGATCGCTCTAGCAACGGATCTGACCCATGCGCGTCTTCGATGCACACGTTCACTACGGCTTCTGGGACAAGCTGTTCTCGCGCGGCGCCGAGATCGGCTTCCTCGAGGCGCTGTCCGATACCTGCGAAGCGTCGGGGATCGAGAAGGTCGCGCTCCTCGCCAATCCCGGCCGCGGCAATGACGCGCTGGCCGGTGCGCTGGAGCGCCGACCCGACCTGATCATCGCGTTGGGTCGGCTCGAGCTCGACAAGGACCCGGTGACGCTGGTCGAGGATTTCTACCAGCGCGGCTTTCACGGCATCAAGGTGACCGGCGTCTCGCGCAATTACGATGACCCGGCCTATTACCCGTTCTACGAGGCGGCGCAGGCGCGCGGTCTCCGCATCCTGTTCCACACCGGCATTCTCGGCGGCCCGGTCGACTACCTCGAAGGCGGCAAGGAGGATGCCTGGAAGGCCATCCCCGAGGGCGCCGACGAGGAGGCGCTGGTCACCCGGCTGTCGCGCGGCATCAAGCGCGAGCGCTACGGCTTCTCCAGCGCCCGCATGCAGCCGATCTACCTCGACACCATCGCCTTCTATTTCCCCGAGCTGTTCATCATCGGCGCGCATCTGGGCTGGCCGGATTACCGCACCGCCTGCGCCATCGCGCGCTGGCGCCCGCGGCTCTATTTCGACATCAGCGGCGGCGACGTGGTGCACAACCACATCGTCGAGGGCGGCTATATCGGCAAGGAAATCTCACCGCGCAAACTCGTGTACGGCTCGGATTCCGACCTGCGTCGGGTGAAGGGCGATATCGAACGCTGGAAGGCCGCCTTCGACACCATGGGCCTCAGCGCCGACGACCAGGATCGGATCTTCTACCGCAACGCCGCCTATATCTACGGGATCGACAAATAGTGGCCCGAAGTCGGGCCAAGCTGACGCGGGTAGCGCTCGCCGAGGAGCGGGCGGCCTGGCTGTTCCTCACGCCCAGCCTCGTGCTGTTCGCCATCTTCACCGCTATCCCGGTGATCTCGGCCTTCTTCATCTCGTTCACCCAGTGGAACCTGTTCAATGAGGTGACCTGGGTGGGCCTAGGCAATTACCTGGAGCTCGCCAAGGACGAGATCTTCGCCAAGGTGCTCGGCAACACCGCCTATTTCGTGCTGGCCTCGGTGCCGGTGCAGATCGTCCTGGCGTTGCTCTGCGCCTTGGTGCTCAACCGCGGCATCAAGGGGCAGACCTTCTTCCGCGTCGTCTATTTCCTGCCGGTGGTCACCAGCACCATCGCCGCGGCGCTGGTCTGGGCCTGGCTGTTCAACTCCAATTTCGGGCTGATCAACGCGGGCCTCAGCCTCGTTGGCGTCACGGACCTGCCCAAGTGGATGGGCTCTACCCGCTGGGCCATGCCGGCCATCATCATCGTCTCGATCTGGCAGAACCTCGGCTATGCCATGGTGCTGTTCCTCGCCGGGCTGCAGAACATCGGCAAGGATGTGCATGACGCCGCCGCGCTCGATGGCGCCACCGGCTGGGACCGCTTCTGGCATATCACGCTGCCGCTGCTTTCGCCCACCACCTTCTTCGTCCTGGTGATCTCGATCATCGGCAGCTTCCAGGTGTTCGAGCTGGTGCTGGTGATGACCAAGGCCGGCCCCGCCAACGCCACCAACACGCTGGTCTACTACATCTACCAGAACGGCTTTCAGTTCTATCAGATGGGCTATGCCAGCGCCGCGGCGATGGTGCTGTTCCTGATCGTCCTCGCCTTCACATTGGTGCAGTACAGGCTGCAGCGCCGCTGGGTGCATTATGGGTAAGACCGCCACCGACTGGGTGCTGTTCGTGGTCCTGCTTGTCGGCGCGCTGCTGATGAGCGGTCCGTTCGTCTGGATGATCGCGACCTCGTTCAAGCCGGCGGCGGACGTCTTCCAGTTCCCGCCGACCCTGTTCACCGCCGACCCGCAAATCGAAAACTACATCCGCATCTTCTCGACCATCCCGTTCGGCCGGGCCATGGCCAACAGCCTCGTCGTCTCGGTGCTGGTGACGCTGTTGCAGCTCATCACCTGTTCGATGGCCGCCTATGCCTTTGCCTGCCTGAGGTTTCGCGGCCGTGAAGTGCTGTTCCTCATCTACCTCGCGGCGCTGATGGTGCCCTCGCAGGTGACGCTGATCCCCAACTTCATCCTGATCAAGACGCTCGGCTGGATCGACACTTACCAGGGGCTGATCCTGCCCTACGCCTTCTCGAGCTTCGGCACCTTCCTGCTCCGGCAGTATCTCAAGTCGATCCCCGCCGAACTGCTCGAAGCCGCCCGCATCGATGGCGCCTCGCACGCCCAGATCTACCTCACCATCGTCTTGCCGCTGGCCAAACCCGCTTTGGGCGCGCTGGCCATTTTCACCTTCGTGGCGCAATGGAACAACTTCCTCTGGCCGCTGATCACCACCACCAAGCCCGACATGCAGGTGGCGATCGTCGCGCTGGCGACGTTGCAGGGCCAGTACAACACCGATTGGCCCCTGCTGATGACCGGCAGCGTTATCGCCATCGTCCCGGTGCTGCTGGTCTTCGTCTTCGGCAATCGCGCCTTCATTGCCGGCCTCACCACTGGAGCCTTTGGCGGGCGCTGACGCGGGGTGGTTGAAAAGCCGCAATCGTGCTTCGATTTCGGCACGCGCTTCGGTTACGGCTTCAGGCATTGCCGCGCTGGGACCCCGCCCCCAATCATGCTGACTTACGTTGCCGATCTGTTGTCCCCGTTCTGGGGGCCCGCCCGCCTGCTATCGTCCTTCGTGATCCTCGCCACTGTGGGCTCGCTGGTCTCGGCACTGGCAACGCTGTTCCTCTTGCCCAAACTCTGGGATCGGCTGCCGCGCGACCGGGGAAGGGCCCATGCGGTGGGCGCCGCCGACAGCGTCGGCAAGCCCGTCGGCGTCGGGCTCATGATGATCCTGATCCTTGTCGCCATCGTCGCGCTGTTCTCGCCGGTCGACCCGCACATCTACTTCTGCATGGGCGCGGTGCTGCTCGCCTCCTGCGTCGGCTTCATCGATGACCGCACCGGCGGCCTGAGCGAACTGACGCTGGGCCTGACCGACCTGCTGGTGGCGCTGTTCGTCTGCGTCGTGCTGCTCTGGGGGCAAGATACCAAGCTGTGGCTGCCGTTCACCCCCATGGTGTTCGACATCCCGTTCTGGCTGGGGCTGCTGATCTACGCGCCGGTGGTCTGGCTCTGCATCAACGCCGTCAACTGCAATGACGGCGTCGACGGTGTGTCGGGCTCGCTCTCGGCAGTGACCATCGCTGCCCTCGGCTTCATCCTCTACATGGTGGTCGGCGATGCGGCGAACGCCAAATACCTGCTGATCCCGTTCCGCGAGGATGCCGCGAACTGGGCAATCGTCGCCGCCATCTTCTGTGGCGTCATCGTCGGCTACCTGTGGCACAACGCACCGCCCAGTGCAGCGCTGATGGGCGATGCCGGTTCACGCCCCATCGGGCTGTTCGTCGGCATCTGCATCGTGGTGTCGGGCAACCCGGCGATGATCTTCTTTGTTGCCCCGCTGATGCTGTTCAATGGGGCCACCGGCCTAGCCAAGGTGGCGCTGATCCGGGTGTTCGGCTTGCGGATCCTGAGCTCGATCCGCTTCCCGTTCCACGATCACGCCCGCAAGAACCTCAACTGGTCGAACTCCCAGGTGCTGCTGCGCTTCCTGCTCATCCACCTCGCCAGCCTGTGGTTCCTCGTCATCATCCTGCTCAAGGTGCGGTGAGCTGAAAGCTCACCTGCAACTAGAGATGAAAATCACCCGAGGATTCCGGTTGGTAGAGCACCTTCTCGATCACGATGCGCCGGGTTCGATCCGAAACGCTCCAGTCGATGGCGTCGCCCTCCTGATAGCCCAGGATCGCGGCGCCGACGTCAGAAAGGACCGATAGTTTTCCTGAGCGCTCGTCCGCGGCCTGCGGATAGACAAGCGCCACTTCCATTGCCTCGTCGTCCAGCTGCAGCAGCACCCTGGAGTTCATCGTCACGACATCCCTCGCGACATGCTGAGGATCCACGACAATGGCTCTTTCGATCTCGTGTTCAAGTTCGACCGCTGCCGGACCGTGTTCATACTCGATCAGGCTCTTGAGCCGGGTCTTGTCGATCTCGGTAATGTAGATGTCGGCGGTATCTCCCATGGCGCTTTCACGCAGCAGTCGGAGGTATCGGCCGGCGGTCATGGACAGTGACTTGAGCGTCGGCGTCTCGCGGTCAACAAGAAAACCGCAGCGCTGAAAAGCATTCAGCGAGCGCGTATTGTCCGGGTGGATCTTGGCGATGAGTTTCTCGGCCCGCATGTCGAGGAAGGCGAGCTTCATACCTTCGCGGATGGCGCTGGCGCCGAGCTTGCGACCCCAGTTGTGGTGGTCGCCGATGACCAGAACGATTTCGCACTCAGGGCCGGTCTTGACCAGACGGACGAAGCCGACGGGGACGTCATTTCGATCGTAGGTCATGAAGAAGCGGCCACCCTGGTTGAACAGGTGGGTCAGGATCGGCAGCTGAGTGCGATCGATGGCTTGCGCGATGAACCGGGAAACATGACGTGAATCGCTCAGGTAGCAGGTGACGCGGTCATCTTCCAACCAGTCCATCAGGATCAGTGCGTGTGTCCGAGTGATCTCCGGACGCAACGAAACAAAAGGCTTGTTCATCTTCGCCACCTTCGGTCGTAAGAATGAAAGCCTGTCATGGCCTACGGCCATGCTGGTTCTTTCGGCTCAGTGCTGAATAGGACCGTGCACCCTTAGCAAAGCCCGACCCCTGAGGCCAGCGTCGGCGAGCGCGCCCGATCCCGAGGGCGTCTCAAGCCGCGGCGATCAGCGCCTTGGTGTAATCCTCGGCAATGGCGCCCGAGCGCAGCTGCTCGCGGGTCAGCGTTTCCACCGGCTGGGCGTTGCGCATCACCATCAGCCGCTCGCACATGTAGCTGATCACCGCCAGGTCATGGCTGACGATCACGAAGGTGAGGCCGAGCTCCTTGCGGAGCCGGTTGAGCAGGTTGAGGATTTCGGCCTGGATCGACACGTCGAGCGCCGAGGTCGGCTCGTCCAGCAGCAGCAGTTTCGGGCTGAGCGCCAGGGCGCGGGCAATGGCGACGCGCTGCCGCTGGCCGCCCGAGAGCTCGTGCGGGAAGCGGAACTGGAATTTCCTGCCAAGTCCGATCAGTTCCAGGAGCTCCGCGGTGCGGCGCTCGGGGTTGGCGATGCCGTTGATCTTCATCGGTTCGGCGATCTGCTGGCCGATGACGTAGCGTGGATGGAGCGACGAGTAGGGGTCCTGGAACACCATCTGGACCACCTTCGCCAGTTGCTTACGCGGCGTCTTGCGGACGTCGAGGCCATCGACGGTGATGCTGCCGTTCCAGGTCGCGTTGAGCCCCATGACGGTGCGAAGGATGGTGGATTTGCCCGAGCCGGATTCGCCGACGAGCCCAAAACTCTCGCCCGGCTGCACCGCAAAGCTGGTGTCGCGCACCGCCAGCTTGCCGGAGAATTCTACGTTGAGGTTGCGGATTTCGAGCATCAGGCAGCTCCCGCCCAGCTGGCTTCGCGGTTGAGCACCGGCAGCGGTTCCAGCGAGCCATCGATCTGCGGCAGGCAGGACAATAGCCCGCGCGTGTAAGGGTGCGTCGCCTCGTGCAGTCGGCTCGCTTCGATGCTTTCGACGATGCGGCCGGCATACATGACGATCACCCGATCGCAGAATTTCGAGACGAGGTTGAGATCGTGGCTGATGAAGATCAGCCCCATGCCACGCCGCGTCACCAGTTCGTCGAGGATCGACAGCACCTGGGTGCGCACTGTCACGTCGAGCGCCGAAGTGGGCTCGTCGGCAATCAGCAGGTCCGGCTCGCGCACCACCATCATGCCGATCATCACGCGCTGCCCCATACCGCCCGACAGTTCATGTGGGTAGAGCGCAAACACCCGTTCCGGCTCGCGGATATGCACCGCCTCGAGGATGCCCAGCGCCTTCTTCCTGGCGTCGCTGCCGGAGATGCGGCGGTCGCCGATGCGGATCGCTTCGACGATCTGCTTGCCGACCGTCATGACCGGGTTCAGCGAGAATTTCGGATCCTGCAGGATCATGCCCATCCGCCCGCCGCGCAGCGAACGTCGGAGCTTCGGGCTGGCCGATTTGAGGTCGATGCCGTCGAACTGCATCTTGTCGACGCTGATCCGCGCGTAGGGCGGCAGCACGCCGAGCAGCGCACGGCCGGTGAGGCTCTTGCCCGAACCGCTCTCACCGACGATGCCGAGCTTCTCGCGCCCCAGCTTCAGCGACACGCCGCGCACGGCATCATTGTAGCCGCCTTCGTCGTTGCGGAAGGCGACGCGGAGGTTTTCGATCTCGACGAGGTCACTCATTTGCGCTGCCTCAGGTGCGGATCGAGCAGGTCGCGCATGGCGTCGCCCAGCAGGTTGAAGCCGAGCGACACGGTGAAGATCGCGATGCCGGGCACCGTCGCCACCCACCACTGGTCGAAGATGAACTTGCGGCCAGTGGAGATCATGGCGCCCCACTCGGGCAGTGGCGGCTGTGCCCCGAGCCCGATGAAGCCAAGACCGGCGGCGGTGAGGATGATGCCCGCCATGTCGAAGGTCATGCGCACGATCACCGAGCTCAGGCACATCGGGATGACGTGGAACACGATGATGCGGAACTCGCTGGCCCCGGCGAGCCGCACGGCGTTGACGTAGTCCGAGTTGCGCACGATCAGCGCTTCGGCCCGCGCGAGGCGTGCATAGGGCGGCCAGGCGGTGAGCGTGATGGCGAGCGCCGCGTTGGTGATGCCGGGCCCGAGCGCCGCAACGAACGCCAGCGCCAGGAGCAGCTTGGGGATGGCGAGGAACACGTCGGTGATGCGCATGAAAATCACGTCGACCCAGCCGCCCACCGTGCCCGAAACAGCGCCGATGATCAGCCCGATCGGCGCCGAGGTGACGATCACCAGCGCCACGATCAAGAGCGTCAGCTGCGAGCCGTAGACGACGCGCGAGTAGATGTCGCGGCCGAGCTCATCGGCGCCGAGCCAGTAGGTGGCGCTCGGCGCCGCGAGGCGGTCGGCGAGGTTCGGCAAATACGGATCATGGGTCGCCAGAAACGGCGCGAAGGCGGCGCAGAACAGCAGCACCACCACAATGACCAACCCGACCACGCCCAGCGGGTTGCGCATGAAACGGCGGGTGAAAATCTTGAACTCGGCCCAGCGGGCGGCGCGCACCGCGCGCTTCGGATCGTCGACGAGATCGGGGGTGACGCTCATTTGGCGAACTCCCGTGAGCGCGGATCGAGTGCCCGGTACAGCACATCGCTCAGCATGTTGAGAAGGATGAACACCACGCCCACCAGCAGCGTGCCACCCAGCACGGCGTTCATGTCGGCGGCGAACAGCGAGGAATAGATGTAGTTGCCGATACCCGGCCACGAGAAGATCGTCTCGATCAGCACCGAACCCTCGAGCAGCCCGCCATAGCTCAGCGCGATGACGGTAACGAGCGGGATCGCGGCGTTACGCAGCGCATGCCCGGCGACGGCGCGGAACTCGCTGGCGCCCTTCAGCCTGGCGGTCAGCACATACTCGCGGCTCAACTGGTCCAGCATCACCGAGCGCGTCATGCGCGAGATATAGGCGAGGCTGTAATAGCCGAGCAGCATCGCCGGCAGGATCATGTGGCTGATCGCGTTGAGGAAGATTTCCCACTCGCCGGCGATGGCGCTGTCGATCAGGATCGAGCCGGTGATGCGGTCGACGACGCCGACATAGAACACATCAAGCTGACCCGGGCCCGAGACCCAGCCGAGCAGGTAGTAGAAGACAAAGAGGCCAACGAGGCCGAGCCAGAACACCGGCACCGAATAGCCCACGAGGCCGACGACGCGCAGCACATGGTCGGGCCACTTCTCATGCCAATAGGCCGAGGCGACACCCATGGGGACGCCCAGTACGACGCCGATGATCAAGCCGATAGTGGAAAGCTCGAGGGTCGCGGGGAAGAAATTGAGCAGGTCGGTGAGCACCGGCCGGGACGTCGAGAACGAGGTGCCGAAGTCGCCGCGCAGCAGCTTGCCCAGATAATCCCAGAACTGCGCCCAGATCGGTTTGTCGAGCCCGAGCTCGAGATAGACCTTCTGGTACACCTCCGGCGTCGCCTTCTCGCCCACGATGGAGAGCACCGGGTCGATCGGCAGCACGCGGCCGATGAAGAAGGTGAGGGCAGCGAGCCCGATGAGCGTGATCGCCACCGTGATCAGCCATGAGCCGATATCGATGAACAGGCGGAGGGGTTTGGATGCAGCGGTCAATGGTGGCCCTAGCTTGGTGTGTGGCCATTCCACCCCCCTCCCAAACACCCCCGCAAGGGGGGAGGTGCCGATTTGTGGGTGCGGCTCGATCGGAGCCAAAAGCCACCGGCGGACACCCTCCCCCTTGCGGGGAGGGTTGGGGAGGGGGTGGAGGCAGGCACGGGACCGGAGCCGAAACCCCGATCCCTGGTTCAGTTTATTCCTTCGTCACGCCGCCATAGCGGTCATCGGAGAAGGTGATGCCGAGCACCACGCCCTTGACGTTCTTGCGCATGGCAACCTTGCGGCTGTCCTGGAACATGAACACGAACGGCGAGGTGTCGGTGTGCAGCCGCTGGGCTTCGTCGTAGAGCGCCTTGCGCTTTTCGACATCCTGCTCCTGCACCGCCTGGTTCACCAGCTCGGAGACCTTGCCTGAATTCCAGCCGAAGCGGTCGGCGAGGTTGCCCTTGCCGCCATCCGGGTCGGACGGATCATGGTTGCCGAAGGCCTTGGCGTTCGAGTGCGGATCGGGATAGTCCGGGCCCCACAGGCCGAACCAGACGTCGAGGTCGTGCGAGCGATAGCGGTCGAGCCACGGGCCGCCGTCCACCACCTGCAGGTCGAGATCGACGCCGATCTGGCTGAGCGTGGCCTGCACGGCCTGGGCGTAATCGGGGTAGGGCGGCACGTTCCACACCACGGTCGCAAGCTTGATCGGCGTGGCGACGCCGGACTCGGCGATCAGCGCCTTGGCCTTCTCGATGTTGAGCGAGTAGGGGTTGTAGTTGATGCCACCGCCCAGGAAGCCGTCGGGGATCATGGTCTGGTGCACCTTGATGGTGCCCTTGCCGATGGTGTCGGCGATGCCCTGGTAATCGACGCCATACTTGATGGCTTCGACGACCTTCGGGTTGCTCAGCGCTGCGTTACGCATGTTGAGGCCGAAATAGTACATCGTCGAGGAGACACCCTCGAGGATCTGCACATCGGCGTTGGCCGACACGGCACCGATATCGTCGGGCCCGAGCTTGTTGGCGATATCGATATCGCCCTTCTCGAGCGCCAGGCGCTGCGTCGCCGATTCCGGCATGTGCTGCAGGAAGATGCGGTCGACGCCCGGGGCGGTGCCCCAGTAGTTCTCGTTGCGGCTGAGCAGGATCGAGACCTTCGGATCCCACTTGGTCAGCACGTACGGACCCGAGCCAGCCGAGTTGTCGGCCTTCAGCCAGGCATTGCCGTAGTCGTTGGTGCCGGCTTCGGTCTTGCCTTCGTGCTGCTTGACGATGGCCGAGTCGACGATGCCGCCGGTGTAACCCGAGAGCACGTAGAGCACGAAGCTCGGGGCATATTTCTGGTCGACGACGAGCTGCAGGGTCTGCGGGTCGATTGCCTTGATGTTCTCCGCCACGTTGTCCTTGTTCAGGCCGAACTGGGTGAGGATGAACGAGATGCGGCTGTCGAGCAGGATGACGCGCTGCAGCGAGTATTCGGCGTCGGCGGCCGTCACCGGATTGCCCGAGGCGAACTTGGCGTTCGGGTTCATCTTGAAGGTGAAGGTCTTGCCGTCTTCCGACACCGACCAGCTCTCGGCGAGGACGCCGGTGATCTTGGTCGGGTCCTTCGGATCGAAGCTGACCAGCGGCTGGTAGATCTGCTGGCTGGCGAGCACGCCGCCCACTTCCGACACTTCGGCCGGGTCCAGCGTGATGATGTCGTCGATCGCATCGGCGATGACGAGGGTATTCTTGGGTGTTTCGGCGATCGCTCCGGACGCGGTCATCACCGCGCCGACGGCAACCGCCATAAGCGTCTTGAACAAACGCATGACAGTCTCCCTGGTTGAAGTCGTCAGTCTCCGGCTGATGAGGCCGGTTATCGTCGTAGGCGTCATCTCCTGCTGATCCCCGGGGGCAGTTTACTGATCCCCTCGAAAGTAAAGGTCAGCGCAGCGATGGGTAGAAGGGTGTCGATCCGGGCGAGTGCCGACGGGGTGAAGATGCCGGCATCGCCAAGCAGCGCCACCACGCCGCGGGTCTCGCCCGCAATCACGATCGGAAAGCACGAACAGGCGCCATAGCCCATGGCGACCAGTCCGTCGGTCTCGGGCAGGAAGGCGGCCATGCCGGCGATGCTGTCGCCGATGACCGGCTTCATCTCGCCCAGGATGGTGTTGTTCCACACGTCGTCGCCCACCGGATCGACATTGCCGACGGGGAAGTCGTGCGGGTTGGACGTGCCGATGCGATGCGTCACCGATCTGTCGGGCGCCGTCGCGATGAAGGTCGCGGTGCGGACGCCGGGGATGGTGGTGAACAGCTCCGACAGCACGGCGAAGAGCTGCGTCGGTCCGGCCGCAAGCGCCGTGGCGAGTTTCTTGGCGATGGCAGGGTCGATCACTGTCATTCGGGGAACAGCTGCATGGTCCCGACCCACAGTTCAAGCGCCGTGCCGGCGCCGATATTGGTGCCGCGATGCGGCCGGCGGCTGTCGAAATGCAGCGTGTCGCCGGGGCCGAGGCGGTATTCGACGCCGTCGACCTCGTAGAGCATCTCGCCCGAGACGAGATAGACGAAGTCCTCGCCCTCGTGGCTCATCATCTCGGACGCATGGCCGGGCGGCACGTGCGACAGGCAGGCATTGAGCTTGGCGTCGGGGAAGCCGCGCTCGAGGAATTCATAAAAGCGCGAGGTGCCGCCGACCTTGTAGGTCCGGCGCTGGCCCGAGTGGCTGACCACGCTGTGCTGCCGCGCCGGCGCGGCGGATACGAACATGTCCACCGTGCTCTCGAGCGCCTTGGCGACGTTGTAGAGCGAGGCCAGCGACGGCGTGGAGATGCCGCGCTCGATCTGCGAGATGAAGCCGACTGTCAGCGACGCCTCTTCGGCCACCTGCTGCTGCGTCTTGCCGAGTTCCTTGCGGCGGTCGCGCAGGCGCTGCCCAAGGCTGGGGTCGATCGGGGTCGATGGCTCGACCGGATCGGAACGCTTTTCGAATTTCAAGACTGGCACGGGCGCCCTCGCGATTTTAGTGACACTAAAGTAGCGCGCGCCCGAGTCAATCCCACCCAAGGGTCCCCGGCGGGTGATCGTATCGCTGGAAGCTAGCCCTGGCTCAGCTCCCACTCGATGGTGCGGCGCAGCGCCTGCTCTTCGGGAACGATCTCACTGTAGCCGAGTTCGGCGCGAATACGAGCGGAATCCAGCGTTAAGGGGTAGCTGAGGTCGCTGCTGTCGGCACGGTCCGCCAGGATCCCGCCGGCATCGGCATCGACCAGCACGATCTGGCTGTCGACACCCATCAGCGTGAGTACGGTACGGGCCCAGTCCGCCTGCGTCCGCACGAACGGCTGTGCCACGTTGTACACGCGACCCTCGGCCTCGGGCAGGGTGGCCGCCAGCGCCAGCGCCTCCGCCACATCGTCGATATAGGCGTAGGAGTTGAGCCAGCTCGCGCCGCGCCGGTCCAGCCGGAACGGTTCGCCTGCCTTGGCTCCCTTGATCGCCCAGGCGAAGCGATGCTGCTTGTCGTCCGGGCCGAAGATCATCGGCAGCCGCAGCACCGTCGCCTGCGGGGCGCCGGCCGCCATGGCGAACTCCTCGATCGGGATCTTGTCATACTCCTCGAACAGGTCGTCCTCGATCCCCTTGGGCCGGCGCTCGTTCTGCCGGTAGGGGTAACGCAAAGTCCTGAGCGGCGAGTCCTCGGTGGCGGGCTCCGGCCGGATCGCCGGGCTCTCCTTCTTCAACAGGCCCCCGTAGTTCGAATAGACGTCGGTGGAACTCACCAGCACATAACGCGCCCCGGCCTTGCCCGCCGCCTCGATCACCGGCTGCGTATTGCGCAGGCTGATGGTGAAGATGTCGATGACGGCGGTGACACCGTTGTCCTGTAAGAGCTTGGTCAGCGCCTTGCCGTCCATGCGATCGGCCTTCTCGAACCGCACGCCGTCGGGCAGGGCCACCTTGTGCTGGCCGCGCGCCACCACCAGCACATCGTGCCCGCGGTCCCTCAGCCGTTTCGCCGTGGCGGTGCCGAGAAAACCTGTCCCTCCGATGATTGCAATGGTCATGCCGCGACTCCTTTTTGCGAAAGAGGCGGGAGGGTGTTCGAGACCGCGACGAGGAGCAAGGCGTAAGATTGCCGCTCTAGTTCACCAACCGCCCGTGGTGACGCAGCACCAGCCCGACGGCGCCCATGCAGGCGCCGTTGTCGGAGAACTGGCTGGGGCGAAGGATGGTACGGGCCAGGTCGGGAACGTCCCCATGCTTGACCAGGGTGAAGCGCTCGAAACTCTCGGCCAGGGGCTTCATCAGGATGTCGCCGGCCATGGCCAGCCGCCCGCTCACCACCACCAGCGTCGGGTTGAACACCGAGCCGATCAGCCCCAGGCCATGTCCACCCGCTTCGCCTGTCCGGGCGATCAGCGCGCTGCACAGCGGGTCGCCGCCCAGCGCCAGGTCGACCACGTCGGTCAGCCGCAGCGAGCGGCCAAAATGCCGCTCGGCCTGGGCCAGGGGTTCGCGGAAGCTGGCATAGACCTCGATGCAGCCGCGGTTGCCGCAGCGGCAGAGCGGGCCGTTGGGATCGACCACCACGTGCCCGAACTCGCCCGCTCCGCCGGCAATGCCGCGCAACACCCGGCCGCCGGCGACGATGGCGCCGCCGATCCCCAGGTCGAGCGTATAGACGACGAAATCGTCGTGACCCTGCGCCGCCCCCCAGGTCATTTCGGCAATGGCCGAGCAGTTGGATTCGTTGTCGCAGAAGATCGGCACGTCGGGGAAGATCGGGCCGAACAGCTCGCGCATGTCGACGCCGGCCCAGGTCGGCATGCCACCGGCCCTGAGCACCGTGCCAGTTACCGGATTGACCGGTCCGCCTACCGCTATGCCGACCCCCAGCAGGCCGTCCTGGCGCTGCCACGTCCCCTCGTAGGCCTCGGCGATCAGCTGACGCACATGCTGTATGGCCGTTTCGGGGGAGTAGTCGATCTCGAGGTTGATCGTCCTGTCCGACAGCACGGTGTGCGCGACGTCGGCGAGGATCACCTGGATTTCGGTCGAGCCGATCAGGATGCCGATGCAGGTGCCGGCTCGGGGATTGAGCGTCAGCGCCGTGGCGGGGCGGCCGACACCGCCGGCCGACTCGCTGCCGCTTTCCACCACCATCTGCGAACGTCGGAGCTCGGTGAGGGCCGTTGAAACCGTGGACTTGGCCAGCCCGGTAAGCCGTGCCAGCTGCGTTGCGCTCAGTGCCCCGCGCTCGCTCAGGGCGCGTACGATCCGCCCCGACGGCGTGGCTAAAGCACTGTCAGCAAGTAGAGATTTGAGCTCGATCCGGTTCACGCTCCCCCCTCCTCAAGCGCGTTGACAAGCCGAATAAGTTCACCATAGAACTAATACGACGGTGCGCAGGAGGATGTGCACCGCCGAGACAAAAGCGCAAGTAGCCACAGGGGCCGGCAGCAAAGCCGGGGTGGGGCGGGCGCTTTCAAGGGAGAGAGATAACGATGACCTTCACGACCAAGGTCGCGGCTGCCGCGACCACGATGCTTGCTGCCGCGCTGCTTTCAGGCACCGCGATGGCCGCGCCCAAGGTGCTGATGCTGCACCAGTGGGCATCCGGCAACGACGCTGCCTCCATTGCCAAGCTCGGTGAGATGTTCACCGCTGCCGGCGGCACCTGGGAGCAGACCGCGATCGCCGGTCACACTGCCAACACCCTGGCCAAGCTCCGCGCCGACGTCGTCGCCGGCAACGCCCCGGCTGCCGTGCAGCTGAAGGGCCCGGAAATCGCCGAGTGGAACGCCACTGGCGGCACTGCCGACATGGACGAGCTCGCCACCAAGGAAGGCTGGGACGCCGTCGTCGCTCCCGAGCTGCTGCCGGTGATGAAGCCGGAAGGCAAGTGGGTCGCCGCGCCGATGAACATCCACCGCATCAATTGGGTGTGGGGCAACAAGGCCGCCATGGAATCGGTCGGCGTGACCGAGCTGCCCAAGACCTGGGCGGATTTCAACGCGGCCTGCGACAAGGCCATTGCCGGCGGCAAGATCTGCCTCGCGCATCTTTCCGCCGACTGGACCGATGCGACCACCTTCGAGACCATCGTCTACGGCCAGGACCTCGAGCTCTACAAGAAGGCCTTTGTCGAGGCTGACGTAGAGTCCCTGCGTTCGCCCGGCATGATCAAGGCCTTCGACCAGATGCGCCTGATGGTCTCCAAGTACATGGACCCGGCCATCGCCGGCCGTGACTACGACACCGCCTCCAACATGATGGTCAACGGCGATGCGCTGTTCTTCATCATGGGTGACTGGGAGCTGGGCGCCATCAAGTCGGTGGGCCATGAGCCCGGCGGCGACATCCTGTGCGGTCAGTCCCCGACCGACTGGGGCAAGCCGGGCTTCATCCTGAACTCCGACTCCGTGGTGTTCTTCAAGCAGAAGGACCCGGACTACCAGGAAGGCCAGAAGCTGCTCGCCAGCCTCATCCTGTCGCCCGACTTCCAGAAGGTGTTCAACATCACCAAGGGCTCGATCCCGGCTCGTCTCGATGTCGACCTGAAGGACGGCTTCAACGTCTGCCAGCAGGAGAGCCAGGCTGCCCTGAAGGCGTCGATCGACGGCGGCACGCTGGTGCGCTCCATGGCGCACAACATGACTGTGCTGCAGAAGTATCGCGGCGCGATGATGGACACGATCACCGAGTTCGTGAACACGCCGGAAATGACTTCGGAAGAGGCGGCCAACCTGATGGCCGACGCCGTCGAAGCTCAGATGTAACCAGCTGAGAATAGCCGGCCGCGGTGCCCTCTGGCCCCGCGGCCGGTTCCATTGGTGGCCGGTTGGGAGGGTATTCCGTTGGCAATGGCAGGTCAGGCCGTTTCGGCTGGCACGAGCACCTGGGACCGCATCAAGAAGTGGACCCCGATATTCATTATCGCGCCGTCCATCCTTGCGTCCTTTATCTACGTCTTCGTTTTCGCGGGCTGGACATTCTACATCTCGCTCAGCGACTCCACCCTGCTGCCCAGCTACGGCTTCAAGGGTTTTGAGAACTACATCTCGCTCTGGACCAATCGCCGCTGGAGTGTGGCCTACACCAACCTGCTCTACTTTTCGGCCTTCTACGTCACCATCTCGATGGCTTTCGGCCTGCTGCTGGCCATCCTGATCGACCAGAGGATCCGCGCCGAGTCGTTCTGGCGCACGATCTTTCTCTACCCGCTGGCCGTCAGCTTCATCGCCACCGGTACGGTGTGGCAGTGGCTCTACAATCCCTCGAGCGGCATCCAGTTCCTGGTCAACTCGCTGGGCTGGACCGACTTCCAGTTCGCGCTGACCACCGACCGCAAGAACGCCATCTGGGCCATCATCATCACCGGCATCTGGGGCTCCGCCGGCTTTTCGATGGCGCTGTTCCTCGCCGGCCTGCGATCGGTCGACCCCGACATCATCAAGGCGGCGCAGATCGACGGCGCCAGTTGGTTCCGCACCTACCGCAAGGTGATCCTGCCCACCATCGGGCCGATCTTCATCGCCGTGGCGGTGGTGCTGCTGCAGTTCGCCATCAAGACCTTCGATCTCGCCGTGGCGCTGACCAATTCGGGGCCGGGTATCTCGACGACCTTCCCCGCCACCTACGTCTACGACTTCATGTTCCAGCGTGGCGAGATCGGGCAGGGCGCTGCCGCGGCCATGATGGTGCTGGCAGCGCTGGCTATCGTCCTCGTGCCCTATTCGCTCTATCTCGTCTGGCGCCGGCGCCGGGAGGCTAGCAATGGCTGACGCTGTTATCGGCGCCGTGGTCGAGGACCGCGAAGCGGCAGTCGCCAGCCGCCGCCGCCTGATCTCCCGCATCGTCATCTACGGCCTGCTCGGGCTGATCTCGATCGTCTACATCGTCCCGCTGCTGGTCGTGGTTCTCAATTCCTTCCGGACCAACGCCGAGATCGGCGCCAATGGCCTGATCTCGCTGCCCAACAGCTTCCGCCTCGATGCCTGGCCGCAGGCCTGGAGCGACTTCTGCATCGGCGGCCAATGCGATGGCGTCGCCCGCTATTTCTGGAATTCGGTGTCGATGGTGATCCCTGCGACCATCATCTCGACCGCGCTGGGGGCCATCAACGGCTACATCCTTTCGAAGTGGAAGTTCCCGGGCTCCGAGTTCGTCTTCGGCTGCATGCTGCTGGGCGTGTTCATGCCCGGCCAGATCGCGCTGCTGCCCTGGGCGTTCCTGCTCGGCCAGATCGGGCTTTCGAACTCGGTCTATGGCCTGGTTCTGGTGCACTGCATCCAGGGTCTCAGCTTCACCACCCTGTTCTTCCGCAACTACTACGTCTCGATCCCGGACGACCTGCTGAAGGCTGCGCGCATCGATGGCGCCGGCTTCTGGCGCATCTTCTGGAAGATCATGATCCCGCTCTCGCCGCCCATCATTATCGTCACCGTGATCTGGCAGTTCACCGGCATCTGGAACGAATACCTGTTCGGTGTGGTGCTCAACTCGGGCGCCAACCAACCCATCACCGCGGCACTGGTCGCCCTCTCGATGAGCGGCACCACGGTCCGTACCTATGACGTGATGAGTGCGGCGGTGCTGATCGGCGCCCTGCCTCCCCTTCTCGTCTACTTCTTCGGCGGCAAGTACTTCGTCCGCGGCCTTACCCAGGGAGCAATCAAGTAAAATGGCATCCTTGACCATCAGGAACCTGCGTAAGAGCTTCGGCATCGTCGAAGTGCTGAAGGGTGTCGACCTCGAGGCCAATACCGGCGAATTCATCGCGCTGGTCGGACCCTCGGGCTGTGGCAAATCCACTCTGCTCGCCATGATTGCCGGCCTCGAGACGGTGACGTCGGGCGAGATCTATATCGGCGACCGCCTGGTGAACTCGGTGCAGCCCAAGGACCGCGACATCGCCATGGTGTTCCAGTCCTACGCGCTCTACCCCACCATGTCGGTCAAGGAGAACATGGCCTTCGGCATGGAAAGCCGTGGCGTGCCCAGGCCCGAGCAGGAAAAGACCATCGCGCGCGTCGCGGCGCTCCTGCAGATCGAGCCGTTCCTGAAGCGCAAGCCCGGCCAGCTGTCGGGCGGCCAGCGCCAGCGCGTCGCCATGGGCCGCGCCCTGGTGCGCGACCCGGCGCTGTTCCTGTTCGATGAGCCGCTCAGCAACCTCGACGCCAAGCTCCGCGTCGACATGCGCACCGAAATCAAGAAGCTGCACCAGCGCATCGGCAAGACCACGATCTACGTCACCCACGATCAGGTCGAGGCCATGACGCTCGCCTCGCGCATCGCCGTGATGCACCAGGGCGAGGTGCAGCAGTTCGCCGATCCCGACACCGTCTACAACCGCCCGGCCAATACCTTCGTTGCCGGCTTCATGGGCTCGCCCTCGATGAACTTCATCGATGCCGAGATCACCTCGTCCGGCGGCGCACCGGCGGTCAACTTCCCGCTTTCAGGCGGTGGCGTCGCCAGCCTGCCGCTGCACAACGGCGTTGCCGACCGGGCGCCGAGCAAGAAGGTGATCCTGGGCATCCGCCCCGAGCACCTGAGTCGCCAGTCTCCCAGCAACAGCGGCAAGCAGGGTTTTGCCACCATGTCGGCCCCCGTAGAAGTGGTCGAGCCGACCGGTGCCGAGACCATGGCGGTGCTGCGCTTCGGTGACCGTGAGGTGGTCGGCCGGTTCTCCCCGGACGAAGCGCCCAAGACCGGCGAGAACATGCCGCTCGCGGTGGATATGACCCGCGCCTGCCTGTTCGATCCGGCGACGACGCGACTGATCTAGGGGTCTGAGGAAATTACCGAGTTCGCCAACTATCCCAGCCTCAACGGCCGGGTCGTGTTCGTCACCGGCGGCGCCACCGGCATCGGCGCCGATATCGTCCGCGCCTTCGCGAAGAACGGCGCCAAGGTCGCCTTCGTCGATATCCTCGAGGCCGAGGGGCGGGAACTGGTCACCGAGACCGGCGCCACCTTCCTCGTTTGTGACATCACCGACATCGCGGGGCTGCGCGCCGCGATCGATGTGGTGAAGAACCGCCTCGGCCCCATCGGTGTCCTCGTCAACAACGCGGCGAACGACGATCGCCACGCCATCGATGACGTCACCGAGGAATACTGGGATCGCTCGACCGACATCAACCTGAAGCCGCAGTTCTTCGCGGCGCAGGCGGTGCGCTCGCACATGCAGGAGCTGGGTGGCGGTTCGATCATCAACTTCTCGTCGATTGCCTGGCGTGGCGGCGCCGATAACATGCCGGTCTATGCCACCGCCAAGGCCGCCGTGCTCGGCCTCACCCGGGCGCTCGGCCGTGGCTTTGGCAAGGACAATATCCGTGTCAATGCCATCGAGCCCGGCGCCGTGATCACCGAGCGCCAGAAGCGGCTGTGGTTCCCCACCCAGGAATCGATCGACGCGGTGGTCTCGCGCCAGGCGCTGAAGCACGTTCTGCTCGGTGACGAGATCGCCCGCATGGTGCTGTTCCTCGCCTCTGACGACAGCCGCATGATCACCAAGCAATCCATCACCGTGGACGGGGGATTGCGGTAATACGAATTGATAGGGACGACCCCCCGCCATCCTCCCCATAATGGGGTACGCGCCGCGTCCAAGTCTGGAGTCGGCGGCGACAGCCAGGCCTTCGCACCAACGGTAATCCGATGAAACTCACCACCGGCCTCAACCCCTATGGCCTCACCTACTATCTCGGGCTGCAGGGCTCCGGCACGCCGCGCCACAATCCCAATGGCGTCGGCCTCGAGGGCTTCATCAAGCTGACCGAGGAACTTGGCGGCAAGGCCATCGAGCTGTGGGACGGCTGGCTGAAGGACAAGTCCGATACCGAACTCGCGGCGCTGAAGCAGCGCCTCGACACCCTGGGCTGGAAGCGCGTCGTCAGCTCCGGCCTGCAGCACGGTGACATGGACCAGCTGATCCGCTGCGCCAAGGCGCTCGACGCCCAGTACATCCGCGTCGCCATGACCCCGATCCTGTGCGGTGACCGCGCAGCCGCCGGCCAGAAGTGGCACGATCTCGTCGCCTCGGTGCACGAAAAGCTGCAGGCCGCCGTGCCCAAGCTGACTGCCGCCGGCGTGGTGCTGCTGATCGAGAACCACCAGGATTTCACCTCCCGCGAGCTGGTCAATTTCTGCGACGAGTACGGGCCGAGCGTCCGCATCGTCTTCGACATGGCCAACACCTTCCCGGTGGCCGAGGCCCCGCTCGATTTCACCCGGGTGATCGCGCCCTATGTGCGCCACTGCCACGTCAAGGACTACCGCGCCGTGATCGAGCCCGACGGCTTCCGCCTGGTGCGCTGCCCCTCGGGCGATGGTTGCGTGCCGCACAAGCAGATGTTCGACATCCTCGCCGAGCACAATGACGAGATGGTCGCCTGCATCGAGATCGGTGCGCTCGATGACCGGCATGTGAAGCTCTATACCCCAGAGTGGTGGCATGGCTACGCACCCAAGCAGGCCGAGGATCTCGCCGCGTGCCTGCTCGCCGTGCAGAAGAACCGGTTCGAGCCGGGCGAGGAATGGCGCACCCCGTGGCAGCGCAACGCCGACCACGAACTGATCGATTACGAGCTTGGGCAGTACCGGAAGAGCGCCGCGAACCTCAGAGCACTCGGACTAATGTGATTGGAGGCCATTATGGCAAAGGATCTTTCAGGCAAAATCGCTTTCGTGACCGGCTCGGGCCGCGGCCTCGGCAGCGTCATGGCGAAGAAGCTTGCGGCGCGCGGCGCCGACGTGGTGGTGCATGACCTGACCTGGGATGCCGCCGCCAAATACGGCGAGGCGGACAACCTCGGCGCGATGATCAAGACCATCGAAGGGCTCGGTGTCCGCTCGATGGGCGTCACCGGCAATATCGGCGACCGCGACGCGGTCAACAATATGAAGAAGGAGATCGAGGAGAAGTTCGGCCCGGTCGAAATCCTCGTCAACTGCGCCGGTGGCGACATCGGGGCGGCCGGCGGCAAGCCGGTACCCAACAACATCCTCGGCATCACCTACGATGACCTGATCACGCTGACCAACAACAACCTGATCGGTACCATGCTGGTGACCCAGGCATTCGTGCCGCAGATGGTCGAGCGTCAGCACGGCATCGTCGTCAACATCGCCTCGGTTGCCGCCCATATCGGTGTCTCAGGCGGCGGCATCTACGCGACGCTGAAGGCCGCGGTGACCCACTATACCCGCTGCCTCGCCGACGAAGTCCGCGAGCATGGCGTGCGGGTCAACGTGGTGAGCCCGGGGCCGTCGAAAACCGCGCGCTTCCAGGCGACCCGCACGGTCGATCCGGACAAGATGAACTCCAACAAGGTCTCGATGGACCGCTACGCCGAACCCGAGGAAATCGCCGACGCCGTGGTGTTCCTCTGCTCGCCGGAAGCCAAGTTCATCCACGGCCAGCTGCTGCGCGTCGACGGCGGCCTGCAGCTTTACGCGGGCTGATTTCTGGCTTGGGGCAGGGGCGAGGCAGGTAGCCTCCCCCACCCACCGGCTGTCATCCCCGCGAAGGTGGGGATCCAGTGGGATGCCTCGGCCTCCACCAGACCAGCAGCATCTCACCAGGTTCCCGCCTTCGCGGGAATGACGTCTGGGAGGTGGAAGGGCTTGAGCGGACCGCTGCGTCCGGCTAACGCTCGTCGCTCAACCCGGAGCGCCCATGCCCACTCTCGGCCTTGCCATTGCTGCCACTGCGGCGCTCGTCTCGTTCCTCACCGCCTGGTTCATCATGCGCCGGGGCGCCAAGCTTGGGCTGATGCAGCAACCCAACGACCGCTCCTCGCACATTGCCCCCACGCCGGGCGGTGGCGGGGTCGGCATCGTGGCGGGCGGCTCGCTTGCCGGGCTGCTGATGGCGCTGCTGCTGCCCTGGCTGGGCGTGCCGGTGATCATGGCCGGCATCCTACTGGCCTTTATCGGCTATGCCGACGACAAGCGCCCGATTGCGGCGCGCTGGCGGCTGGGCGCGCAGGTGCTGCTGATGGGCGCCATCGTTGCGGTGCTGCCGATCGACCAGCTCGGTCTGCCGGTACCGGAATCCGTGTTGCTGGTGATCCTCACCCTGGGTGGCGCGCTGTGGATCAACCTGTTCAACTTCATGGACGGCATCGATGGGCTCGCGGCGTCGGAGGCGATTTTCCTCCTCGTCGGCGCGGCGCTGCTCGCCTACATGTTCGAGCCCGGCATCGTCGATGATCCACGGCTGTGGTGGATGCTTGGGCTTGCCGCTGCCTGCCTCGGCTTCCTGCTGCTCAACTGGCCGCCGGCCAAGATTTTCATGGGCGATGCCGGTAGTACCTATCTGGGGCTGATGCTGGCCTTCTTCGCCCTTACCACCATGCTCAGCTTCTGGCTCAGCCTGTGGCAGTGGCTGATCCTGGGCGGCCTGTTCCTCGCCGACAGCCTCACCACCTTGGTCCGCCGCATGCTGCGCCGCGAGCGTTTCTGGGAAGGCCACAAGCGCCACGCCTACCAGGCGCTGCAACGCCGCTTCGGCTCGCACCTCAAGGCGACGCTGCTCTATGTCGGCATCAATGTGATTGTGCTGCTGCCGCTCGCCTATGTGGCGGGCGTCTACCGCGATTGGGGGTTTGCGATTGCCGCGCTGACCTATGTCGCGCTGGCGGCCGCGGCTATCTGGGCCGGGGCAGGGGCGCCGCTAGAGGAGCAGGCTGAGGAAGAAGGCGCCGGCGCCTAGGATCGTCAGCGATGCAGCGCTGGCCGCGAACAGCATATTGCGGGCGAAATCGGTGTGTCGCGCCAGCTCGTGCCGGGTCATGGCGCGGACGTCGAAATGTTCGAATTCCTGGTCGAGCATGATGCGAGCCCCCTGAGCTGCAGGCAAAGGGTGCGCGCATGTCCTCGGGTCGGCCAGCGCTTTGCAAAATCATGCTTAATTAGACTCAAATGCCTTGTAGTTCGGTCCGGCTCGCGCAACCGTGTGATCGAGGGCAGTCAAACGCCATTTCAACGCCACGATTGGCGCGCTTCTGCCGCCGCCTCGCACTGGAACACTCGCCTATGACGCTTCTGCGCAGCGGTCTTCTTCTTCTCGTCACCCTTTCATTGCTCGCCGCTTGCACCTCGGTGGTCCCGCCGGCCAAGCCTCCGGGCAGTACCACCGCGGTCGCCCCGATCCAGCTGACCCAGGGCGGCATCATGGCGGCAATCAACGGCACCCGCGCCGCTGCCGGCAAGCCGCCGCTGCGCTACAACATCCAGCTCGAGAACGCCGCCCGCTCGCAGGCCAACCTGATGGCCGCCAAGGATACGCTGTCGCACGATCTTGGCGTTACGCTCCGCCAGCGCGTCACGACGGCCGGCTATGACGGCGCCGTGGGCGAGAATGTCGCCGGCGGCCAGTCTACCCTCGACCAGGCGATCAACGGCTGGCTGGCCAGCCCCGCGCATCGCGACACGCTGCTGTCGACCAAGTTCCAGGAATTCGGCCTGGCGGTGGCGACGGTGCCGGCCAATCGGGACAGCAGGTACCGGACCTACTGGGCCTTCATCGCCGGCGGGCCGTTTGAGGCTTGGCACTGAGTTTGAAGAGGGGGCGGAGCGGGAAACGTACCCCCCACCCTGTCCCTCCCCCGCAAGGGGGGAGGTGACCTGCGCTCACAAGTCATCGCTCCACGGACACCGGGGCTGGTGTGAGCGTCTCCCTCCCCCTTGCGGGGAGGGGACAGGGGAGGGGGTACTCTACTTGCACCTGTCTATCGGTCTCGGCTGGAGCTACGAGCTACTCAGCGTCCGCCGCACCGCGTCGCGCCAGCCCTTCAGCTTCCGCGTCCGCTCTTCTTCGCCCATTCGCGGCGTGAACTGCCGGTCGAGCGCCCAGCGTTCGGCGAACCCCTGCTGGTCCGGCCACACCCCCGCCTTCCAGCCGGCGAGCCAGGCGGCGCCGAGCGCCGTGGTCTCGAGGATGGTTGGCCGGTCGACCGGCGTGTTCAGGATGTCGGCGAGGAACTGCATGGTAAAATCTGAGGCGACCATGCCGCCATCGACCCGCAGCACCGTGTCGTGCGCGCCCTTCCAGTCCTTGCGCATGGCGTCGATCAGGTCGCGCGTCTGGTAGCTGACGGATTCGAGCGCCGCCCGCGCCAGCTCCGCCGGCCCGGTATTGCGCGTCAGCCCGGTGAGTGAACCGCGCGCTGCGGAATCCCACCATGGTGCGCCCAGCCCGACGAAGGCCGGCACCAGGTAGACGTTCTGCGTCGGATCGGCCTTGGCCGCCAGCACCCCAGCATCGCCGCTCTTTTCGATGATCTTCAGCATGTCGCGCATCCACTGCACCGAGGCGCCGGCGATGAAGATGGCGCCTTCGAGCGCATAGGTGGTCTCGCCGTTGAGCCGGTAGGCGACGGTGGTCAGCAGCCGGTTCTTCGAGCGCACCATGTCGGTGCCGGTGTTGAGCAGCGCAAAGCACCCGGTGCCGTAGGTCGATTTCAGCATTCCCGGAGTGAAGCAGGCCTGCCCGATGGTCGCCGCCTGCTGGTCGCCGGCCGCGCCATAGATCGGCAGCGAAATGCCGAAAATCTCGGGATCGGTCATGCCGAAATCGTCGGCATTGTCCTTGACCTCGGGCAGCATGGCGCGCGGGATGCGGAACAGTTTTAGCAGCTCATCGTCCCACTCGCCGGTCTTGATGTTGAGCAGCAGCGTGCGGCACGCATTGGTGATGTCGGTGGCATGGCTCTTGCCGCCGGTCAGGCGCCAGATCAGGTAGCTGTCGACGGTACCGAAGGCCAGTTCACCCTTCTCGGCACGCTTGCGCGCACCCGGCACGTTGTCGAGGATCCAGGCGAGCTTGGTGGCAGTGAAATAGGGGTCGAGCAGCAGCCCGGTCTTCTTGCTCACCAGCTTCTCATGCCCGGCCTTTTTCAGCTTTTCGCAGAGCTTGGTGGTGCGCCGGTCCTGCCAGACGATGGCATTGTAGATCGCCTTGCCGGTCTTCTTGTCCCAGACGATCGTCGTCTCGCGCTGGTTGGTGATGCCGATCGCGGCGATCTCGCTGACTTTGACCCCGGCCTTCTTGATGGCGGTCTTGGCGCTCCACAGCGCCGTCGCCCAGATCTCCTCGGGCACGTGCTCGACCCAGCCGTCCCTTGGAAAATGCTGGGTGAACTCCATCTTGCCGAGCCCCGCGATCTTCTGGTGCTCGTCGAACACGATCGCCCGGCTGGACGTGGTGCCCTGGTCGATCGCGAGGATGTTGCCGCTCATTGTCTCTTCCCCATTCCGGCTCAAGCGCTTTGCCGAAAAGTTGCAGACTTTTCCGGTTCGAAAGCGCGACAAATCAAAGGCTTAGAGCATCTCGCGGATCAGCGAGGAGGGAGGTGCTCTAATCGTTCGGCCATGTACCTGGCCAGTTCCGCCCTCTCGTTTGCGTTGAATTTCAGGCCCTGCTTCGAGCGACGCCATAGCACGTCGTCGGCGGTCCGCGCCCACTCCCGATTCATCAGGTAATCGACTTCGCGCGCATAAAGCGTCGTGCCGAAATGCTGCCCCAGCTCGGCCGGGCTCTGGGCCTCGCCAAGCACATCGGCCGCCAGCGTGCCGTAGGCTCGCACCAGCCGGCGGATGAAGCCTGGATCGAGGTTCTGCTTCTTCGCCGCGAGCTTGCGCACCTCGGCATCGAAGGCGGTGGGCGGAAAGTTGCCGCCCGGCAGATGCGCGCCTTTGGTCCAGCGCGGCCCTTTCCTGCCGAGCAACCCGTCGATCTTGTCGACCACCTGCTCGCTGAGCCGTCGGTGCGTGGTCAGCTTGCCGCCGAACACGTTGATCAGCGGTCCGTTGCCGGCCTCGCCGTCGGTCTTCAGCACATAATCGCGCGTCGCTTCCTGCGCCGCGCTGGCGCCGTCGTCGAACAGCGGCCGCACGCCCGCATAAGTCCAGACGATCTCGTCGCGCGTCACCGGCTTGACGAAATACTCACTCGCCGCCGCGCACAGATAATCGGTCTCCTCGTCGCTGATCCGCACCCCGGTCGGATCGCCTTCGAAATCCTGGTCGGTGGTGCCGATCAGCGTGTAATCGCCCTCGTAGGGAATGGCGAAGAAGATGCGGCCGTCGGCGTTCTGGAAGAAGTAGCAGCGGTCATGGTCGAAGAGTTTTCGGACCACGATGTGGCTGCCTTTGACCAGCCGCACATGGTGCGCCTCGTTGCGCCCGACCGTCTCGCGGATCACCTGGTCGACCCACGGCCCGCCGGCATTCACCAGCAGCCGCGCCGAAACCGTCTCGTTACCCGCAGGCCCGGCCATCTCGATCCGCCACAGCCCGCCCTCCCGGCGTGCCGAGACGACCTTGGTCTGCGTCACCACCCGCGCGCCCTTGTCGGCGGCGTCGCGCGCGTTGAGCGCCACCAGCCGCGCGTCGTCGACCCAGCCGTCCGAATATTCGAACGCCACCTTGTGCCCGGGCTTCAGCGGCCGTCCCGCCGGGTCTTTGGTGAGGTCCAGCGTCTTGGTTCCCGGCAGCAGCTTCCGCCCGCCCAGATGGTCGTAGACGAAGAGACCGAGCCGCAGCAGCCAGGCCGGCCGCAGGTTCTTCTCGTAAGGCAGCACAAACCGCAGCGGCCAGATGATGTGCGGCGCCGAAGCCCACAGCACTTCACGCTCTGCCAGCGACTCGTGCACCAGCCGGAACTCGTAGTGCTCGAGGTAGCGCAGGCCCCCATGCACCAGCTTGGTCGCTGCCGACGAGGTGCCCGAAGCGAGGTCATGCATCTCGGCCAGCATCACCGTGTGCCCGCGCCCCACCGCATCGCGGGCGATACCGGTGCCGTTCACCCCGCCGCCGATGACGAACACATCGAACACCTCTTGTGCGTCGCTCATTTGGGGGCTGGTCCTTCGCTGGCAATATGGAGTTCGACGCCTGATGCCGCGCAGATCGCGGCGATAGCGGGGGAGGGGGCGACGTCGGTAACGAAGACGTCGATCTGCTCGAGGTGACCGATGCGCACCGGCGCGGTGCGTTCGAACTTCATCGCGTCGGCGACGAGGATGGTCTTGCGCGCCGTCTCGATGATCGCCTGCGCCACCTTCACTTCGCGAAAATCGAAATCCAGCAGCGTGCCGTCCGCATCGATCGCCGAGGCGCCGATCACCGCATAGTCGACCCGGAACTGCCGGATGAAATCCACCGCCGCCTCGCCCACCACGCCGCCATCGGCATGCCGCACCACGCCGCCCGCGATCACCACTTCGGCGCTCGGCACCTCGCGCAGGATGTTGGCGGCGTTGATGTTATTGGTCACCACCATCAAGCCCGTATGACGGCGAAGCGCCATCGCCACCTGCTCGGTAGTGGTGCCGATATTGAGGATCAGCGAGGACTCGTCGGGGATCATTGCGGCGGCCACGAGCCCGATCCGGCGCTTGCTCTCCGCCGCCAGCATCCGCCGCGCCTCATAGGCATAGTTCGAAACGCCTGAGGGATAGGCGGCGCCGCCATGCAGGCGGTTCAGGAGCTTCCGGTCACAGAGCTCGTTGAGGTCTTTGCGGATGGTCTGTGGCGTCACCGCGAACTGCAGCGCCAAGGAGTCGACATCCACTCGCCCGTGCTGCCGGGCCAGCGCCATGATGTCGTCCTGTCGCTGCGTCAGCGCGTCCACGGGAGCCTCAAGATTGCGGGTTCGCTTATACGCAAACGAGGTTCGTTTCGATAGCGCAATGTTCGTTTGTGTTTCAATTTCGCTGCCATCGCCGGCGTCATCCCCGCGAAGGCGGGGACCCAGTGGCATGCCTCAGAGTTCGGTGTCGCGGAAGGATCGCACCAAGCTCCCGCCTTCGCGGGAATGGCGCCGGTGTTGCCGGCACGAGCCATTGACCCCCGCGCCCATCCCGTGCATCAGGAAACACCTCTCCCGACCGGCCGACCATGCTCGCCATTTTCAACGTCATCCTGCCGGTCTTTGCCATTCTCGCGCTGGGCTATGGCGCGGTGCGGCTGCGGCTGTTCCCCTCCGAGGGGGTGCGCGGGCTGGTGGTGTTCGTGAACAATTTCGCGACCCCGTGCCTCCTGTTCAACGCCATGCTGAACACCGATTTCGCGACGACCTTCAATTGGGGCGTCATCGTGCCGTTCTATGTCGGCGCGATCGTGGTGTTCATCATCGGCATCATCGTCTCCGGCCGGCTGTTCCGCGACAAGCCGGGTGAGGCGGTCGCTTCGGGGTTCTCGGCCACCTTCACCAATACCGTGCTGGTCGGCATCCCGGTGGTGCAGCGGGCCTATGGGCAGGAGGCGCTGGCGACCGCCTTCTCGATCATCGCCTTCCACGCCCCAGTGCTGATCACCGCCGGCATGATCACCATGGAACTGCTGCGCCGCGATGGCGCGCCGCTGCACAAGACGCTTGGCGTGGCGCTGATGCGCGTCGTCGCCAACCCGCTGCTCTGGGGCATCGCGGCCGGCGCTGCGGCCAACCTGATGAACGTGAAGCTGGTCGAGCCGGCGGAGGCCTTCATCGCCATGATGGCCGCCGCCGTGACCCCCGCGGCTCTGTTCGGCCTCGGTGGGGCGCTGAACGATTACAAGCTCAGTGACAGCTGGGGTCAGTCGCTTACCATGGCGCTGCTGAAGCTCTTGCTGCAGCCGGCCATCGCCTGGGTGATCATGGTGCCGATCCTCCACATCGACCACGACCTCGCCCGCTACGGCGTGCTGCTCGCCGCCATGCCGGCCGGCATCAACGTCTATGTCTTTGCCACCTACTACAATCGAAGCGTCCACATTGCCGCCAACAGCATCCTGATCTCGACGGTGCTGAGCATCCTGACGGTGAGCGGCTGGCTGTATCTGTTGGGGCTTTAGTCTGACCGGCTGGTGCTCGCTGACCCCCACCCCCCTGTCCCCTCCCCGCAGGGGGGAGGGAGACGAAAACACCGGCATCACAGTCCGCGTCTCCCTCCCCCTTGCGGGGAGGGATCAAGGGTGGGGGTCCACAGCCACCGGCCTCAGGATGGTCCTACTGCGCCGCCTCGACGCTCATCGCCAGCACCTGCGGCTCGCCCGAAACCGGGATCGAGCGGACCGGCATTGTCGAGGTGGCGTCGAGCCCGACTGCGACTCGGACATGCTTGTCGGTCGGGCAGAGCAGCAGCATCGCGTCGAACCCGATCCAGCCGAGCCCATCGTCCCAGGCCTCGGTCCAGGCATGCAGCGCCGGCTGTTCGCCGTCGGAGCCGTATAGGTAGCCGGTGACATAGCGCGCCGGGATCTCCAGCGCCCGCGCCGCGCCGATAAAGGCATGCGCGTAATCGCTGGCCGGTGGATGGACGGTAGCCTGCGCTTGGCTCTGGCTCTGCCCATCTTGCGTCTGGGTCTGCTCGCTGCCGCCGACCACTTCGGCGACCCGCGCCATCAGTGCATGCAGCAGGGCGATGCGGTCCTGTCCGGTTTTCGGCGCTGCGCGGAACTTTGAGATAATCGCCCCCGCCGCCTTGGTGGCCGGGGTAGGGCGGCGATAGAGCGCCGGCGGAATATCGCCCGGCACCCGCCCGATCACCCCGTTGCGGTCGATGGTCTCGACAATGCCGGCGACGGTGATCACCAGCTCCGGGTCGGGCTTGACCTGGCTCACCAGTTGCGCCCGGTTGCCGAATGCATCGACAAAGCTCGCCGCCCTGTCGATGCCGGGCATCTCGATCGCCCACTCGCGCACTGTCTGTGTCGGCCCGCTCACCGGCGTCAGCAGCACGTGCTGCACCCCACGGGCCACGCCGGCGCCGAGTCCCAAGCTCATCGAATGTCGGATGGCGATCTTCATCAGTAGAAATTGTAGCTTTCGGCGAGGGCGTTCGTCATCCGGTTGTTGCGGTCGATGAACTCGGTCAGGAACTCGTGCAGGCCATGCTCGAAGATCTTGTCGACGCTGGCGTCCATCACCAGCGCCGTCACCGCATCGGCGGCGTCGTGCCCGGCCGTGCGCTCGCCGTAGATCTCCTCCAGCATATCGATGGTGCGGTTGATCCACTGCACGCAGAAGATCAGCGAACGCGGCATTTCCGGCCTGAGGATCAGGTAGTCGGCGATGTTCCAGGCCTTGTAGCGGTCGTGGTAGACATGCCGGTAGCTGCGATGCGCCGAGGCGGCCCTGAGGATCATCGTCCATTGCTGGATATCGACGTCGCCGCCCACCATCGTGGCGCGTGGCAGCAGCACGTAATACTTCATGTCGAGAATGCGCGCCGTGTTGTCGGCGCGCTCGACGAAGTTGCCGATCTGGCTGAAGGCGTAACCGGCATCGCGCAGGAACGTCGAGAGCAGGGCGCCGCGATAGCGATGGCTCACCTGCTTGACCCAGAACAGCAGCTCCTGGAGCTTGGCCCCCGAGATGTCGCGCGGCCGGATGGCGGAGAACTCGAGCCATGCCGCGTTGATCGATTCCCACATCTCGGTGGTCAGCGCCGTGCGCACCGAGCGCGCATTGGTGCGGGCCGCGAGCAGGCACGATTTCACCGAGGAATAGTTCTCCTCGTCGAACAGCATGTAATGCGCGACGCTCTGGACGTCGGCCTGCTTGTGCTTGAGGTTGAAGCCCTCGTCAGCCTCGGCCGCCTGCAGCATCGATACCAGATGCTCCGAAGCGCCCCCCTCGCGCCGCGAAGTGAGGCTCATCCGGTATCCCACCTCGAACATCCGGGCCATGTTCTCGGCCCGCTCGATGTAGCGGGAAAGCCAGAACAGGTTCTGGGCGGTTCTACCGAGCATGGCCTGCTCCGAAGTTGGCGGTCGACGATCCCTCGCCCCTGAGGGGAGAGGGTAGCGACGCTGGGAGCGAAGCGACGTAGCAGAGCTTGGGTGAGGGGTTCAGCGGTGCAGTGAGCGCGAATGGAGAGGCTGAACCCCTCATCCGGCGCTGCGCGCCACCTTCTCCCCTCAGGGGAGAAGGGACCAGGGGGCTAGTTTCGAGGTCAAAGTGCATCCTCAATCCTCCAGCACCCAGGTGTCCTTGGTCCCGCCGCCCTGCGACGAGTTCACCACCAGCGAGCCCTTCTTCAGCGCCACGCGCGTCAATCCGCCGGGGGTGATCCGGATATCGTCGCCGCACAGCACATAGGGCCGCAAATCCACATGTCGCGGCGCGATCCCCTTGTCGACGAAGGTCGGGCAGGTGCTCAGCGCCAGCGTCGGCTGCACGATGTAGTTGTCGGGGCGGGCGAGGATCTTCTTGCGGAACTCCTCGCGCATCGCCTTGGTCGAGGCCGGCCCGACCAGCATGCCGTAGCCGCCTGAGCCGTGCACCTCTTTCACCACCAGTTCTTCGAGGTGCTCGAGCACATAGGCCCGCTCATCGTCGTTGGTGCAGTTGTAGGTGGGGACGTTTTTGAGCAGCGCCTTCTCGCCGAGATAGAACTCGATGATCTCCGGCACGTAGACATAGACCGCCTTGTCGTCGGCGATGCCGGTGCCCGGCGCGTTGACCAGCGTGACGTTGCCGGCTCGATAGGCATCGAACAGCCCCGGCACGCCCAGCATGGAATCGGGCCGAAAGGTCAGCGGGTCGAGGAAATCGTCGTCGATCCGGCGGTAGATCACGTCGACCCGCTCCGGCCCCCTGGTCGTGCGCATGAAAACCTTGCCGCCGTCGACGAACAGGTCCTGCCCCTCGCAGAGCTCGGCGCCCATCTGGTCGGCGAGGAACGAGTGCTCGAAATAGGCCGAATTGTAGATGCCTGGGGTCAGCACCACGAGGTTGGGCGAGCCATGCACGCCTGCCGGCGCCACGCTCTCCATCGTCCGCCGCAACGTCTCCGGATAGGTCTCGACCGGCGCTACCTTGTAGCGCTGGAACAGCTCGGGGGCGAGCTGCAGCATCGCCTCGCGGTTCTCCAGCATATAGCTGACTCCCGAGGGGGTGCGGAGATTGTCCTCGAGCACGTAGAAATCGTCCGGTCCGGTCCTGACGATGTCGACGCCGATGATGTGCGAATAGACCCCGCGCGCCGGATCGAGCCCCATCATTTCCGGGCAGAACGCCGAGTTGTTGAGGATCAGCTTTTCCGGCACCCGCCCGGCCTTCAGGATCTCCTGGCGGTGGTAGATGTCGTAGAGGAAGGCGTTGAGCGCCCGAACCCGCTGCTCGATGCCCTTCGAAAGCCGCCGCCACTCCATCGCCGAGATGATGCGCGGGATGATGTCGAACGGGATGAGCTTTTCGGTGCCCTCGTTGCTGCCATAGACGGCGAAGGTAATACCGAGCCGCCGGAACAAAGCTTCGGCGTCAGCCGACATCAGACCCAAGGCTTGCGGAGGCTGCTCTTTCAGCCACTCTTCCAGGATGTGGTAGGGCGCGCGGACAGAGGCATCCGCATTAGTCATTTCGTCAAACGGCGTTGCGGACATCAACTCCCAAGGGCTTGCGGCCTATCCCACTCGATTTGCATTGGTACACGTTTGCCGGGGGGCGGCAAGCCGGGTTCGGCGTGAATGTCTCGCGCCCGGTGCGGGCTGGCCCCCACCACAGGCGGTGGGGGGCCACAACCACCGGCCGACCGACATGATCACACCCCCACCAACGTCGCCTTCACCCTCGCGCAAAACTGCCATACAACCTTGCGCCGAATAGGGATGGGACCAATGCCGGAAGAGATTCTCCAGACTCACAAGCTGCTCGATCGCTGCGAGAAGGCGCTCGCCGAACGCTACACCGTGCACAAACTGCATGAGGCGGCGGACAAGGAGGCGTTGATCAAGTCGGTGGCCGGCAAAATCCGCGCTATCGCCGGCGGCAATGTCGATGGCGCGCTGATGGACAAGCTCCCCAAGCTCGAGATCATCGCCAATTTCGGCGTCGGCTACGACTCGATCGACACCAGGGCCGCCAAACAGCGGAATATCCGCGTCACCAACACTCCGAACGTGCTCAACGATGCGGTCGCTGAGCTCACCCTGGGCCTGATGATCGGGCTCGCCCGTCGTATCCCGCAGGGCGATCAGTTCGTCCGCCAGGGCAAGTGGCCGAACTCGAGCTTCCCGCTGCTCACCGAGCTCAACGGCAAGACCGTCGGCATCCTCGGGCTCGGCCGCATCGGCAAGGAGATCGCCAACCGCTGCCAGGCCATGAAGATGCGCGTCGTCTATCACGGCCGCAGCCGCCAGCATGACGAACCCTATATCTTCTACGACAAGCTCATCGACATGGCCCGCGACAGCGATTGGCTGGTGATCATCGCGCCGGGCGGCAAGGGCACCGAGAAGATCGTTTCGCGCGAAGTGCTCGAGGCGCTCGGCCCCGAGGGCTTCATCGTCAACGTCGCCCGCGGCACGCTGATCGACGAAGCGGCGATGCTCGAGTTGCTGCAATCGAAAAAGCTCGGCGGCGCGGCGCTCGACGTGTTCGAGAAGGAGCCGCAGGTGCCCGAGGGCTTCTTCACGCTCGACAATGTCGTGCTGTCGCCGCACCAGGGCAGCGCCACCCACCAGACGCGCAACAAAATGGGGGATCTGGTCGTTGCCAATATCGTCGCGCACTTCGCCGGCGAACCTCTGCTCAGCGCGGTGGTCTGATCATGCTGATTGATCTCAGAGGCAAAGTTGCCATCGTCACCGGCGCCGGCCGAGGCATCGGCCGCGTCATCGCGCGGACCCTCGCCACCGAAGGCGTCACCGTCGCCATCATCGATTTCCGGCAGGATCTGCTCGACGATGCCGCGATGGAGTGGACAGAAGCCGGCTGGCCCGGCCTCCGTATCCTCTGCGACGTGCGCGAGGCGGCCCAGGTCAACGCCGCGGTGAGCGCCGTGGACGAGGCGTTCGGCCGGGTCGATATCCTCGTCAACAATGCAGGCGTTGCCAGCGGGGCGCGGGTCGACAAGCTGGCCGAGGCGGTGTGGGACGCCAATTTCGACACCAATACCAAGGGCACCTTCCTGATGTGTCAGGCAGTGGCGCCGATCATGCAGCGCCAGGCCTCGGGCCGCATCCTCAACGCGGCATCATTCGCCGCCATCATCCCCTCGATCGGCAGCGCCGCCTATGCGGCGAGCAAATCCGCGGTAGTGCAGTTCACCCGCGTACTGGCTGGCGAGCTTGGCCCGTTCAACGTCACGGTGAACTCCTATTCGCCCGGTATGATCCCCACCGATATGAACGGTTTCGCTAACCTGCCTGACGCCCGCCAGCAGCGGTTGCTCGACACCCTGACGCTCCGCCACTGGGGCAACCCGGAGGACGTGGCCAACCTGCTCTGCTTCCTCGCCTCGGACCAGGCCCAGTACATCACCGGCGCCTCGATCGACTGCTCCGGCGGCAAGTATGCCACGCAGTTCCCATCGGCAGCCTACGAGAGCTGAGGGCAGGGCCCACGCGCCGAGCGGTCGGTGCAGGGAGATTGAGTGCAACCCCGTCGCTCCCGCGCGAGCGGGAGGGGACGCTTTGACGATCGTGTCCTGGTCTCCCTTCCCCCGGGGACGCTGCTGCGATCCCTTGTGGGGAGGGGCGGGCCTACCGCCAAACCGCCAGCAGCGCTCCCATCAGTAGCAGCGCGATCAGGTTGTTGCCGAGGTTGATGGCGATCAGCTTCAGCGAGCGGTTTTCATAGCCCCATAGCGACACCAGCAGCGTCGCCTGGAAGCCGAGCCAGACCCAGAAGCCGGCCAGTGCGCCGTTGAGCCAGTCGCTGATGTTGGCGCCGACGATGATATTGGCGAGCGCGAACGACATGACCAGCGAGGCGATGACATCTACCACCATGGCCTTGCCGAGCCCCGCCTTCATCGTCTCCGGCGTCACCCCGGTGAGCGCCTGCCACGGTTTCAGCAGCAGCGGCGGCGAGTACCAGGCAAAGCCCACGGCCATGCGGATGATCGCGGCGACAAGCACGGCCAACCAGTTGATCGGCAGCATTGTTTGAACTCCCCAGGGCGCCCCTCGCGCCCCGGATAAATTCTAGCGCCGAAGCAAACTGTGCCGCAATCGGTGCGGAACTCCCATGCCGTCAAAGCGATTGCCTTTCCGACAGCCCCTCGCGACACTGCAAAATACGAAACGGCGGAGACTTCGATGACGGATTGGTGGCGCGGCGCGGTGATCTATCAGGTCTACCCACGCTCGTTTCAGGACAGCAATGGTGATGGCATCGGCGACCTGCCGGGCATCATGCGTCGTCTCGATCACATCGCCAGTCTCGGCGTCGATTGCATCTGGCTGAGCCCCATCAACCAGTCGCCCCAGAAGGACATGGGCTACGACGTTTCCGACTACAAGGAAGTCGACCGCCTGTTCGGCAGCCTCGAGGATTTCGACGACCTGATCAAACGCGCTCACGCGCTGGGTCTCAAGGTGATCATCGACCAGGTGCTGAGCCACTCCTCGGACATGCATCCGTGGTTTCGCGAGAGCCGGCTCAACCGCACCAACGCCAAGGCCGACTGGTATGTCTGGGCCGACCCCAAGCGCGACGGCTCGCCGCCCAATAACTGGCCATCGGTGTTCGGCGGCCGCGCCTGGGAATGGAACCCCAGTCGTGGCCAGTACTACTTCCACAATTTTCTGATCGAGCAGCCCGACCTCAACTTCCACAATCCGGATGTGCAGGATGCGGTGCTCGACGTCATGCGCTTCTGGCTGGAGCGTGGCGTCGATGGCTTCCGGCTCGACACGGTGAACTACTACTTCCAGGACAAGCTGCTCAGGAACAATCCGCCGGCGCGCCGACCCAAACACCTGCCCTATGCCGTCAACCCCTACGACATGCAGGACCACAAGTTCGGCAAGAGCCAGCCCGAGAACGTCGGGTTCCTGAAGCGGGTACGCAAACTGCTCGACCAGTATCCCGGCACCACCACGGTCGGCGAGGTCGGCGACAGCCATCGCGGCCTGCAGTTGATGGAGGAGTACACCTCCGGCGGCGATAAGCTGCACATGGCCTATACCTTCGACATGCTCGGCCCCGAGTTCACCGCCGAGCATTTCCGCACCAAGATGGCGAAGTTCTTCGCCGGGGCGCCGAATGGTTGGCCGTGCTGGAGCTTTTCCAACCACGACGTGAACCGTCACACGACGCGCTGGGCACCGTACTCGCGGAACCCGGCCGATCTCGCCCGCCAGGCGGCCGCGATGCTGCTGAGCTTCAAGGGCTCGGTCTGCCTCTACCAGGGCGAGGAACTCGGCCTGCCCGAAGCCGATATCCTGTTCGAGGAGCTGACCGATCCGCCGGGCATCCGCTTCTGGCCCGAATACAAGGGTCGCGATGGCGCCCGCACGCCGATGCCATGGGATGAGGGCGAGGCCCCCAACGGTTTCTCCTCTGGCAAACCGTGGTTGCCGGTGAAGCCGAACCACTCGGCCCTCAATGTCGCCGGCCAGAACGCCGACCCCGACTCGACGCTGAACTTTTACCGCAGAGCGCTGGCCTTCCGCCGGGCCCACCCGGTCTTCGCCTCAGGCGATATCGAGTTCCTCAAAGTCGCCGAACCGCTGCTCGCCTTCCGCCGCACCGGCAAGGACGGCGCCATCACCTGCCTGTTCAACCTCTCCGTCGACCCGCTCACCGTAACGCTCGACGGCGGCGAGGGGCTCGAGCCGCTGGAGCTCTCGCACGGCGCCGAGCGCCGAAAGAGCAAGCTGAAGCTCGAAGCCAACGGCTTCGCCTTCTTTGCGACGGGTGAAATGCAGGTGGCGTTCGGCGGGCGGAGGAAGCGCTAAAAGCACTTCAGGAACAGACTGCTACCCGCGGTGTCATCCCCGCGAAAGCGGGGATCTCCGTTTGCGATGGTGCCGCAGGCGAGAAACAGAGGTTCCCGCTTTCGCGGGAATGACCCGGTGATAGTCCAAAGCCTGGGTCAAGATCGTTCCGCGCAGCTGAGATGGCAGCGCAGCGTTGTTGCCCGGTTCAGTCCACCTGTTCCCAAGTATCGGGATCATAATAGTCGCTGTGCCATGTGCCATCCGGGTACTGCACGAAGGCCTCGATGCAGCCATCCGAAGCGCGGCTGACCGAGCGGGCGTCGACGCCGCGCTTGCGCAGCTCCATCTTGACGACGTCCTGGTCGAAGCTGTCGCCGTCGCCACCCGACTTGCCGCCGACCGAGAAGCCGAACTCGATCTTCAGCCCCGGCAGGTTGTCGTTGAGGTTGCAGTTTTCGCGCGCCATCGCCGGGCCGGCTGCGAACAGGGTGGCGGCAACGATGGTGAGGACAAGCGGGCGCAGCATCTGAGTCTCCATGGACCGGGAGGCATGTGCCCGAGGATTTGGGCAGGCTTGCGGCTTCTCTCAAGTCCCTATCGCTTAAGGCAAGTCCTTGTCGCGAATAAGCATCGCGACCACCGGGATGGCGAAGGTGAGCATCAGCAGCCGACTCACATGGTGTGCCGCGATGAACGCGGTATCGAAACCCAGCGCGATGCCGAGTGCGCCCATCCCCTCGAGCGCTCCCGGCGACAGCCCGAGCCAGATCTGCCCGAACGGCATGTCGACGAACGGCGCCACAGCCAGCGTCACCCCCGTGGCGATGGCGACGGTCAGCGCCGTGCCGGCCAGCCCGCCGATCGCCGCCTGCTTGAACTCGGCGCGGGTGATGCCGTTGAAGCGCGAGCCGATCAGCGCCCCGATCATGATGAAGGTCGCGATCAGCAGCGGCTGCGGCATGGCGCCCTCGAACAGCCCGGCGAACTTGGCGCAGATCGCCACCGCCATGGCGCCGAGCACATAGCCGGCCGGCGCCCGCAGCTTGGTCAGGATGAACCCCGCGATGGCGCAGGCGATGGCTACCGGCAGCAGCGTCTCGAACCCCATCGGCGCCTGCACCGGCGCGCCTTCATAGTGCCCGATCGGCAGGAACAGCGCTCCGATCGGCACGCAGATGGTGAGGATCAGGATGCGGATCACCTGGATGATGATGATCTGCCGGGTGTCGCCGACGCCCGCCGCCGCGATCGACATCACGAAGCTCAGATGCCCGGGGAAGGAGCTGAGATAGGCGGTGCCGCGGTCGAGCCCGAAGAGCTTCCGCAACAGGAACCCGGTGAGCGTGATGATCAGGATCAGCTCCACCGCCAGCGCCGCCAGCGTCACCGGCCATTGCACGATCAGCGTCAGCGAATCGCGCGCCACCGCCGCGCCCATCGACAGACCGGTGAAGACGAAGGTCGCGTCGCGCAGCCAGGTGGGCAGCATCACCTTGACGCCCATCAGCGCCGCGATCGCCACCGCGAGCGCCCCGCCCATCAGCCACGCGGCGGGCAGATTGGCCAGCGCCGCCAATCCGCCGCCGGCCGCCGAGATCAGCAATGTGACGAGTGTCCGGCGGACAACAGTGCCGGCGGGCAGGGGGGAGGTCATTTGGCGGAACGAGTCGAGATGGCTAGGACGCTAACTATCGACGAGTTTGCACGGTGGGGGAAGCAGGCCGTTGGGCGAATATCGAGCGCTTGGCGCCCCTCACCCTAGCCCGGGGTGAGGGGCGCCAAGCACACTACGATCACGTCACCGCTGCGACGCGCCCTCGACCAGTTTCACGAAGAAGCTCACCCCGACCGGGATGATCTCGTCGTTGAAGTTGTAGGTGTCCGAGTGCAGTTCGGAGCTTGGCCCGTTGCCGAGGAATACATAGGCGCCCGGCCGCGCCTGCAGCATGTAGGCAAAGTCCTCGCCGCCCATCTTGGGGTCGACATTGGCGTCCACCCGGTCGTCGCCCACCACTGTAGCGGCAATGGCCGCGGCATAGGCGGTCTCGTCCGGCGTATTCTCCACGACGGGGTAGCCGCGACGATAGTTCACCTCCGCCGTGCCGCCGAACGTTTCGACGATGCCCTTGGTCACGGCCTTCAGCCGCTCTTCCATCAGGTCGCGCACTTCGTCGTTCAGCGAGCGTACCGTGCCGGTGAGCTTCACCTTCTGCGGGATGATGTTGAACGCCTCGCCGCCCTGCATCATCGTCACCGACAATACCGCCGAGCGGATCGGGTCGATCTCGCGCGACACGATGGTGTGCAGCGCGGTGATCAACTGCGCTGCGATCATCACCGGGTCCACCGTGTTATGCGGCCACGCGGCGTGCCCGCCCTGGCCCTCGATCACGATGTTGAACTCGTCGCTTGCGGCCATCAGGCCGCCGACCCGCATGGCAATGCTGCCGGCTTCCTGACCGGGCATGTTGTGCAGCCCATAGACCTCGTCGATGCCGAAGCGGTCCATGATGCCGGCTTCCACCATGGCGCGCCCGCCGGCGCCGCCCTCTTCGGCCGGCTGGAAGATCATCACCGCGTTGCCGTCGAAGTTGCGTGTCTCGGCCAGGTACTTCGCCGTGCCGAGCAGGATCGCCGTGTGGCCGTCATGCCCGCAGGCATGCATCCGGCCCGGCGCCTGGCTGGCATAGTCGAGGCCGGTGCGCTCGAGGATCGGCAGCGCATCCATATCGGCGCGGATGCCGATGGTCTTGCCGGGGCCACGGCCCTTGATCACGCCCACGACACCGCTTTTCGCGATGCCGGTGACCACTTCGTCGACGCCGAACGAGCGCAGCAGCTCGGCGACTTTCCCCGATGTGCGGGGCAGTTCGTACTGAAGTTCGGGGTGCACATGGAAGTCGCGGCGCCATTCGGCGACCTCGTCGGCGAATTCCGCGATACGATTGATAACGGGCATGGAAAACCTGAACGCTAGTAAGCGCGCACTGTGCGGGGGAGCAGGGTAGGGCGTCAACCCGCCAGAGGTCGTAACGACGAGATCATTGGCATTGCCACTGCTATCGAGTTCCCAAGATACCCCCACCCCTGTCCCCTCCCCGCAAGGGAGGGAGACGCCAACTCCGACGGTAGTGTTTTGGTCTCCTCCCCCCTTGCGGGGGAGGGACAGGGTGGGGGGGGACTCTTCCTGCACTAACCTGTCGGCACCCGAGGCACGCCATTCTCTCAACTTCCCTCCCGCTAGTCAGAATTTCCCCGCCCGAACTTGCCCCTCTGCGTCATATTTGCCAAACACCCGTCAACACTGGAGGAACCGATGAAAATCCTCGTTGCCGTCAAGCGCGTCGTCGATCACGCCGTGCGCGTCCGTGTCCGTCCCGATGGTTCGGGCGTCGAGACCGAGAACGTGCGGATGTCGATGAACCCCTTCGACAAGCACGCCGTGGAAGCCGCGGTTCAGCTCGCCGAAGCCGGCCACGCCACCGAGATCGTCGTCGTTTCCATCGGCCCCAGGCAAAGCAATGACGTCATCCTCACCGCCCTCGCCATGGGCGCACATCGCGGCATCCTGATTGAGGCCGATGGCCGCGTCGAAACCCTGGCCGTAGCGAAACTACTGCAGGCCGTGGTCGCCGAGGAGAAGCCCGACCTGGTGCTGCTTGGCAAGCAAGCCGTGGATGACGATTCCAACCAGGTCGGCCAGATGCTGGCCGGCCTGCTCGACTGGCCGCAGGCGACCTTCGCCTCCGAGATCAAGGTTGCAGGCGATGGCCTTGAGGTTACCCGCGAGGTCGATTACGGCCGCGCCACCATCGGCGTCTCGCTGCCCGCCATCGTCACGGCCGACCTCCGCCTCAACACCCCGCGCAACGCCGCGCTGCCCATGGTGATGAAGGCGCGTTCGAAGCCGCTCGCCGTGCGCCCTGCCGCCGAGTTCGGCGTCGATCTCACCCCGCGGCTGACGCTCGAAAAGGTCAGCCCACCCGCCGAACGCGTTGCCGGCCGCAAGGTCGCCGATGCCGCCGAGCTGACCGCGGCGATAAAGTCTGAACTTTCCGAGCTGGAGGCGCTCTGATGGCCGTCCTCGTCCTCGCCGAACACGATCTCGGCGTGCTCTCCGCCGCCACCGCCCGCATCGTTGCCGCCGCCGAAAAGCTCGGCGCGGTCGATCTGCTGGTTGCGGGCCAGGGCGTGTCCGCCGTTGCCGCCGAAGCGGCAAAGCTTGCCGGCGTCGAGAAGGTCCTCGTCGCTGACAGCGCTGCGCTTGCCAACCAATCGGCAGAGGCTATCGCCGCACTGCTCGCCCGGCTTGCCGAGCCCTATACCCAAATCGTTGCCGCCGCCGCTGCCACCGGTCGCGACGCTATCCCGCGTTTGGCCGCCAAACTCGACCTGATGCCGGTCACCGACGTTGTCGCCATCCACGGCCCGACCCGCTTCGATCGGCCGATCTACGCCGGCAATGCCATCGAGACGGTGTCGTCGGGGCAGAACAAGCAACTGCTCACCATCCGCGCCTCGGCCTTCCGGCCGGCCGCCTCGGGCAATGATGCGCCGATCCACCCGGTCGATGCCGATGTCGCGACAGTTGCACGCTTCCTCGCCGCGCACCGCACCGAGAGCGACCTGCCGGAGCTATCGACGGCCCAGGTCGTCGTCGCCGGTGGCGTTTCCTTCGGCTCGGCCGAGAAATTCGCGCTGGTCTCCGATCTCGCCAAGGTCCTCGGCGCCGCCGTCGGCGCCACCCGTGCCGCGGTCGATGCCGGCTACGCCCCCAATGACTGGCAGGTCGGCCAGACCGGCAAGATCATCGCTCCCGATCTCTACATCGCTATCGGTATTTCCGGTGCGCTGCAGCACCTCGCCGGCATCCAGGGTGCCAAGAAGATCATCGCCATCAACAAGGACCCCGAGGCGCCGCTGATGAAGATCGCCGACATCGCGCTGGTCGGGGATCTGTTCGAAGTGGTGCCGCAGTTGATTGCGGGGTTGAAACGGTAGGCGCCAAAAGGCCCCCTCACCCGGGCCGTTGGCCCGACCTCTCCCCCAAGGGAGAGGTGACGCTGAGGCGCTATGGTGCCACTTTCCACCTCTCCCTTGGGGGAGAGGTCGCCGCGCAGCGGCGGGTGAGGGGGCCTTTTGGATAAGTCGCAGCAGCGCCCACCCCCGTTGCAATTCCCCCACCACCGCCTATAAACACCCCGCTCTCGTTTTCCCCGGACAGACCTGATGTTTGAGACCCTGAAGAAGGCCACGCTCGACAAGATTTTCGTGCTGATGGCCGAGTATGCCGCCGATCCCCGCGACGGAAAGATCGACCTCGGCGTCGGCGTCTACAAAGATCCCAAGGGCGTCACGCCCGTCATGAGTTCGGTGAAAAAGGCCGAGCAGCGCATCCTCGATAGCGCCAAGACCAAGACCTACAAGGGCGTGGTCGGCAACAAGGAATTCTCCGCTGCCATCGTCGATCTGGCGCTGGGCGGCGTCGTCGACAACAAGCGTATCCGCTGCGTCAACGGCGCCGGCGGTACCGGTGCGTTGTCGATCCTGATGAACGTCCTGGGCCGCGCTCGTCCCAAGGGCCGCATCTTCATTTCCGATCCGAGCTGGCCCAACCACTGGCCGATGGCCGAACTCGCCGGCCTGACCCCGGTCTACTATCCGTATTTCGACCATGCCAAGCGCCTCGTCGATTTCGACAAGATGATGGGGACGCTCAATACCCTCACCTCCGACGATATCGTCTTGCTGCACGGCTGCTGCCACAACCCGACCGGCGCCAGCCTCACCAATGCGCAGTGGGATGAGGTGGTCGAGAGCCTCAAGCGCACCGGCGCCTTCCCGCTGGTCGATCTCGCCTATCTCGGTTTCGGCGATGGGCTCGAAGCAGACGCCTATGGCGTACGCAAGGTCGTCTCCTCGGTGCCCGAGTCGATGGTCGCCTTCTCGGCGTCGAAGAATTTCGGCCTCTACCGCGAGCGCGCCGGCGTCGCCATTGCCATCGCCAGGGACTCCGATAGCGCCGACGTCGTCTCCTCGCAGATGCAGAACGTCATCCGCGCCACCATCAGCCAGACCCCCGACCATGGCGCCGAAATCGTCCGCGTCATTCTCGAGGACAAGGAACTGCGCGCCGAGTGGGAAGCCGAACTCACCGAAATGCGGGAACGGATGAAGCGCCTGCGCGTCAAACTTGCCGACGCCATCCGGCAGCGCTCGAACTCGAAGGATTTCGATTTCATCGCCGAACACACCGGCATGTTCTCGCTGCTCGGCCTGCCTGAGGATGTCGTCACCAAGCTCAAGCTCGACGACGGCATCTACATGATCAACGACAGTCGTATCAACGTCGCGGGAATCCCCGAGGATCGCATCGGCGAGCTCGCCGACAAGATGCTCGCCGCCATCCGCTGAGACTCGTCTCTGCTTTTGCTGAGACGTTGTCTCGACTGCCGTTTGTGACTACCTAAAGAGCAGCTAACCATCTCCCTTGGAGGGGAACGAAATGAAGTTCTTCGTCGATACCGCCGAGATCAAGGACATCCGCGATCTCTATGAAACCGGCCTGCTGGACGGGGTGACGACGAATCCCTCGCTGATCGCCAAGTCCGGCCGTCAGTTCAAGGACGTGATCAAGGAGATCTGCTCGATCGTCCCCGGTCCGGTGTCGGCGGAAGTCGCCGCCACCGACTATGATGGCATGATCGCCGAGGGCCATGTGCTGGCCAAGCTCGCCGAGAACGTCGTGGTGAAGGTGCCGCTGACCATCGATGGGCTGAAGGCCACCAAGACCTTCAGCAAGGAAGGCATCAAGACCAACGTCACGCTCTGCTTCTCGCCCAACCAGGCGCTGCTCGCGGCCAAGGTCGGCGCTACCTACATCTCGCCGTTCATCGGCCGCCTCGACGATATCAACGCCGACGGCGTCGAGCTGATCGAGAACATCCGCACCATCTACGACAACTACTCGTTCGCCACCGAGATCCTGGCGGCCTCGATCCGTACCCCGAACCACATCACCGAAGTGGCTCTCGCTGGTGCCGACGTCGCCACCATCCCGCCGGCGGTGATCTACAAGCTGGCCGACCACCCGCTGACCAAGTCGGGCCTCGAGCAGTTCGTCAAAGACTGGAAGTCGACGGGTCAGTCGATCCTTTGATCGTTTGAAGGCAGGGCGCGCGCCACACACTCGGAGTCATTCCCGCGAAAGCGGGAACCTCCGTTTCGGAGCGCGCCGCATCCACTGCAAACAGAGGTTCCCGCTTTCGCGGGAATGACCCGGTGACAGCGGGGAAATTCAGGCAAGGCTTCCCCCATGGCCAATGAACTCATCGCCACCGCCGTCCGCAACGCGCTCGCTTCCGTCGAAATCCCCGGCGGCGGCGAACTCGCAGGCTATGGGGGCTTGAGCGAGATCATCGTCACCACCGGCGCCGTGGCCTTCGCCATCTCCGTCGCGCCGGGCATGGAAGCCGCCTTCGGTCCGGCGCGCGTTGCCGCCCAGGCCGCGGCCGAGAAGGTCGCCGAGGGCCGCAAGGTCATGGTGTCCTTGACCTCCGACCGCGCCCAGGCGGCGACCGGCCAGGCCAAGGCACAGGGCCGTCCTGGTCCGCCGCCGCGCGAGGCCGTGCCCGGCGTCCGCCATATCGTCGCCGTCGGCTCCGGCAAGGGCGGCGTCGGCAAATCCACCGTCGCGGTCAACCTTGCCCTCGGCTTTGCCGCCGAGGGGCTGCGTACCGGCATCCTCGACGCCGATCTTTACGGGCCCTCGATCCCGAAGCTGCTTGGCCTTGAGGGCAAACCCGCCGTCCGCGACGACGGCATCTTCGCCCCGCACGAGGCCTATGGCCTCAAGGCGATGTCGATCGGCTCGATGCTCACCGCCAACCAGGCGGTGGTGTGGCGCGGCCCGATGGCCACCTCGGCGCTGCGGCAACTGCTGCGCGAGAGCGACTGGGGCGGTCTCGATGTGCTGGTCGTCGACCTGCCGCCCGGCACCGGCGACATCCAGATCTCGCTGGTCCAGCAGGTGCCGTTGCTCGGCGCCGTCATCGTCTCCACCCCGCAGGATCTGGCGCTGATCGACGCCAAGAAGGCGATGGACATGCTGCTCCGCACCGACGTGCCGATCCTCGGCCTCGTCGAGAACATGAGCTACTTCGTCGCCCCGGACACGGGAAAACGCTACGACATCTTCGGCCATGGCGGCGCCAAGGCCGCGGCCGCGACCTTTGACATCCCGTTCCTCGGCGAAATCCCGCTGGTGATGTCGATCCGCGAAAGCTCGGATGCCGGCCGTCCGGTCGTCGCCACCCAGCCTGATGGTCCCGAGGCCCGGGCCTTCCGCGCCATCGTCCGCACCATTCTCGCAGGCAGCCCGCAGCTGAGACCCTGAGCCATGCTGTCGATCCGGCCCGCGACCGCCGCCGATGTCGACGCGCTGATCGCCATCGACCACGTCGCCAGCCATAGCGTCGACCGCCGCGAGGCCATTGCCGATTGGATCTCGCTCGGCCAGTGCCACCTCGCCCAACGTGATCGTGCGGTCGCCGGCTATGTTGCGCTGACCCGCAGCTTCTTCCGCTCGCCGTTCATCGAAATGCTGATGGTCGGCGCCGCCTTTCGCCGCAGCGGCATCGGCCGGGCGCTGATCGAGCACTGCATCGCGATGACACCGGCCGACGAGAAGCTCTGGACCTCGACCAACGAGTCCAACACGCCGATGCGGGTGCTCCTGCCCCAACTCGGTTTCGAGCAGACCGGAGCGTTCGAGCATCTCGACGAGGGCGATCCGGAACTGATCTTCCTGAGGTGGCCTTCGGTGACAAGCAACCAATCCGGCGCCCGCTGACCCCCACCCTTGATCCCTCCCCGCAAGGGGGAGGGGGACGATGGAACCGCGACGTCGGTGCGAGGGGCTCCCTCCCCCGTGCGGGGAGGGACAGGGGTGGGGGTCCACAGCCACCAGCGCCTGGGGTGACACATCCGCTTCGCACTGTTATGCAATCGATTACATTGACCCGCGGACGTCGAGAATCGCCGTCCCTGAACGACCACAACGAGCGCTCAAGCGCCGCCCTGTTGAGGAGTGACCTGGTGTTTTCGATTTCGCGTGACGAGCTCGGCCCGAATTTCACTTTCGGTGCCGCCACTGCCGCCTATCAGATCGAGGGCGGCCAGACCGATGGCCGCGGCACCTCGATCTGGGACACGTTTTCATCTACCCCCGGCAACGTGAAGAACCTCGATACCGGCGCCATCGCCTGCGACCACTACAACCGCTGGCCCGGCGACCTCGACCTGATCCGTGATGGCGGCTTCGACGCCTACCGCTTCTCCTTCGCCTGGCCGCGGCTCATCCCCGAAGGGATCGGCGCGGTGAACCCCAAGGGTATCGAGTTCTACGATCGCCTGATCGACGGCATGCTCGAGCGCGGCATCAAGCCCTACGCCACGCTCTATCACTGGGATCTGCCGAGCCCCCTGCAGGACAAGGGCGGCTGGATGAACCGCGATATCGCCAGCTGGTTTGCCGAATACGCTGCCGTGGTTGGCCATCATTTCGGTGATCGCCTGCACGCCACCGCCACCATCAACGAGCCGTGGTGCGTCGCCTTCCTCAGCCACTTCCTCGGCATTCATGCGCCCGGCTACCGCGATCTTCGCGCCGCGTCCCGCGCCATGCACCACGTGCTGTTCGCCCATGGCACCGCCATCGACGCACTGCGCGCCGAGAGCGTCAAGAATCTGGGCATCGTGCTGAACCTCGAAAAGGCCGAGGCCGCCTCCGACAAGGCCGAGGACCTCGAAGCGCAGAACCTCGGCGATGCACTATTCAACCGCTGGTATCTCGATGGCGTGTTCAAAGGCCGCTACCCCGAAGAACTCACCAGCCGGCTCGCGGCCTATCTGCCCGAGGGCTTCGAGAAGGACATGGAAGTCGTCTCGCGCCCGCTCGATTGGCTGGGCATCAACTACTATACCCGCGGCCTCTACGCCGCCGGCCCCAACGGGCTGTTCGGCGCCGAACGCCGCTCCGGCGATCTCGAAACCAGCGATCTCGGCTGGGAGATTTACCCGAGGGGTCTCGAGGACCTGCTGGTCCGCGTCAACCGCGACTACACCAAGTTGCCGCTCTACGTCACCGAAACCGGCATGAGCGAGACCAACGACGAGCGCCGGGTGAAGTTCTACGACGATCATCTGCGCGCCGTGGCCAACGCGCAGGGGCAGGGGGCCGATGTCAGGGGCTTCTTTGCCTGGTCACTGCTCGACAACTACGAATGGGCGCAAGGCTATACCTCACGCTTCGGCATCGTGCATGTCGACTACGAGACCCAGGTGCGAACGCCCAAGGCCAGCTACCGGGCCTTCCAGGGCATGCTCCACAACACGCGGTAAGGGGCGGGCGCCTTCGCTCCTCGCTCCGCTCATAGCGCGCTACGCTCCGCTGCGCGTACCCCTCATCCGGCGCTACGCGCCACCTCGCGGCGAGGGCTACGCCCTCGTCCGCTGACCTCAAGGGGAGAAGGCACCCGACTAGGATGCCTGAGGTAATCACCTTCTCCCCCTTGAGGGAGAAGGTGCCCGCAGGCAGCAGACGGCCAAAGGCCGTCTCTGCGGGGCGGATGAGGGGTATCGCAACCGTCAGGTTGCGCGATCGGAGCGCAGCGACGAGCGACTCGCCCCCCTACATCGCCGGAGCCGGCTCCGCCGCGTACGTCACCGTGTGCTTGCCGCCGGCCCATGCATAGGTTGCCCAGCACGCTTCGTCCGCCGTGGCCTTCGGGCAGTTGCTGCTGTCCACCCACAGCCGCGCCGTGGTCCCGGTCTCGGCCTGCACCAGTGTCGGCATGCCGCCGAGTGCTTCGATCGGGTCGGCGAACTTCTCCGACGATACTGCGATCTGCACGGAGCAGCCGCCATTGCCGCAGAACGCCGTCGCCGAATTGCTGCACTGCAGCGGCTGTGAGTTGATCACGTAGTCCGCGACCCCGTCGCCATCGAGGTCGGCGCTCAGCAGCCCGGGGCGATCGCCGCCGGCATTCAGCGTGCCGCCGAGCTTGGTGCACTGCTCGGCGTAGCCGGCGATCAGCGTCTCCACTCCCGCGGGAATCGGCGCCGTCACCGGTGGCACCTGGTTCTGCAGGTCCGAGAACTGCTGCATCGCTGTGCCCAGTTGCGTCTTCAGCGCCGCGATCCGCTCGGTGTACGCCTTGCGCAGGCAGGTGATGTCGGCGCCGCATTTGCCGCGGTCGGCGAGGAACGCCTCAGCGTCGTCATGCCGGGCGCCATTGGCGCCCATGAACATCGGCACTTTGTCATAGGCGTAGAATAGCCCGGCCATCTCGCTGTCCAGCGCCGAGGTCACGCCGTCGCGGCACACCGCCACTTCGTCGGCGGCGGCCGCCTTGCTGCAATCGAAGCTCGCCGCCTGCAAGGGAGAGACGACCAGCAGCAGAAACATGAGGCTCATGAAGCCCAGAAATGCGCGCATAATTTCACCTGCCGAATGTAAGTTGTTCGAGATACTAGCGTTTTTGACATCAGCCGACGACGCAACTCTCCGTGCGTCCTCAACGAAGCCTGAACCACCGCCTGCGGCGCTTGCCATAATCAGCGGCATTGGCCAAGAAGCAGCACCAATCTGACCACCTGCGGTGTCGAATGCATGTCTACGTGATCAATCTCGCGCGCCGCCCCGACCGCAGGGCGTTCATGCAGCAACAGGCCGACCGGCTGGGTTTGCAGTTCGAATACATCGACGCCGTCGACGCCCGTACCGACGCCCCCGAATTCGCCGAGATCGAGGTTCGCGCCGGCTTGCATGGCCGCATCTCCAGGGGCGATCTCGCCTGCACCCTGAGCCATCGGAAGTTCTGGCGCCTGTTCCTAGAGACCGGCGCGCCCTATGCGGTGGTGCTGGAGGACGACGCCGTTCTCGCCGAAGACTGTGCTCGGTTCTTCACCGACAGCGACTGGATCCCGCCGGGCGCCGATGTCGTGAAGCTCGAGCGCCACGGCAAAGCCAAGCCGATCTTTATGGACCGCCTGATGCGCCCCGCCCACGGGCGGCAGGTCGGCCGGCTCTACAGTAAATGCGCCGGCACCGCCGGCTACGTCGTCTCGGCCGCAGGGGCTCGTCGGCTGCTGGCCGCCACGACGCGGGTCGACGATCCCATCGACCAGATGATGTTCAATCCAGGCCGCTCGCCGCTGTTCGACCGCCTGGCGCCGTATGTGCTGGAGCCGTCCATCTGCGAGCAGGAGCAGGTCGCCGTCGTCACCGATATCCAGCGCACCCGGACAACCACCCGCACCCATCAGCTGCAGGCCGCGCTGGACGAGCTTCGCGCCGTCCCGCGGCAATTGCTGCTCTATGCCAAGCTGCTGGCGCTGCTGCTTGCAGGCCGCGTCGAAGGCCGTGTGCTGACGTTCCGGCGCTAGAGCGAGATCAGGACAGGTTGCAGACCTTTCCGGTTCGATCTCGCGACGAAATCAACAACTTAGATCCCTTCACCGTCTCACTTGGACGGTGAAGCGATCTAGCGGAACACCAGCAGTTTTAGGGCCAGCGCGATCGAGACCACCACCACAAGCGGCCGGATCAGCCTGGCGCCGAAGCGGATGCCCGTGAGCGCGCCGAGATAGCCGCCGACGATCTGGCCGATGATCATCGCCACCGCCACCGGCAGCACGACATTCCCCGAGGGGATGAACAGCGCCAGCGCCCCGATATTCGAGGTGAGGTTCAGCACCTTGGTGTGCCCCGCCGCTCGCGTCACCCCGAGCCCGAACAGCGTGACGAAGCCCAGCGTCAGGAACGAGCCGGTCCCCGGCCCCAGGATGCCGTCGTAGAATCCGATGGCGAACCCCATCACCGGCACGAAAATCGCGACGCTGAGACGGGCGTGGCTGTCTTCATCGGTGAGCCTGGGCGCAAAGGCGAAGTAGAGCGCCACCGCGATCAGCGCCACCGGCACCGCATATTGCAGCACCGTGGTGTCGATCGATTTGACCGCCAGCGCCCCGAGGAACGAGCCGACAAACGTCAGCGGAATGGCGATCGCCAGCAGTTGCAGCGACACAAAACCCTTGCGCCAGTAGGTGAAGGCAGCGATCGCTGTGCCCACCACTGATTGCAGCTTGTTGGTGCCGAAGGCGGTGACCGGCGGGATGCCTACCGACAGCAGCACCGGCAGCGCGATCAAGCCGCCGCCGCCGGCAATGGCATCGACGAAGCCCGCGAGCAGCCCCACGAAGCCCAAGGCGACGAGGATCGTCAGGTCGAAAGTCACAGCAGGGTGGAGATCCCCGGCGGCACCCCGCCCATGATCGACAGCAGCGCCTCGAGCTGCGCCTTGCGCAACGGCGTCCAGTCGGCGGTGCGCGAGACGATCAGGTTCGCCTCCGACTTCATGATCAGCCCGTCCTCCAGCACCCGCAACTGGTTGGCAGCGAGGGTGGAGCCGGTCGAAGTGATGTCGACGATCAGGTCGGCCGATCCGGCAGCCGGCGCCGATTCCGTCGCCCCGGCGCTTTCGACGATGCGATACTCGGCGATGCCGTATTTGGCGAAATGCCGCCGAGTCAGGTTCACATACTTGGTGGCGACGCGCAGCCAGCGGCCGTGGCGAGAACGGAAATCCGACGCCACATCGGCGAGGTCGGTCATCTGCTGCACGTCGATCCAGCTGTCGGGGATGGCGACGACCACATTGGCTTCGCCGAAACCGAGCCCGCGCACGAACAGCACGTTTTCTTCGCCGTTCTCGGATGCCTCGTGGATCAGGTCCGAGCCGGTGACGCCGATATCGACGCCGCCGAGGATCAGCTCGCGCGCAATCTCGGCCGCTGGGTAGAATCGCACCGTCACCTGCGGCTGGTTCTTGATCGAGCCGACATAGGAGCGGGCGCCACCCGGGCGGGCGATGTTCATCCGCGCCGTCGAGAAGGCCTTGCGGGTCAGCTCCTCGAGCCGCCCCTTGCTGGGAATGGCGAGCGTCAGGCCGCCGGGCAAGGTGCTCATTGTTCGGCCTCCCTCTCGAGCCGGTCGACCCACAGCGCGCAGCCCGAGGCCTTGATCGGCTCGCCCGCGCCCAGCCGCTCCAGCATGCGATCATACTCGCCGCCCGAGGCCAGCACTTCGCCGTCCGATCCGGTCATCTCGAACACGATGCCGGTATAGTAGTCGAGGCGCGGCGAGAAGCTCGCATCGAAGATCACGTCGGCATTGGGCGACAGCGCTGCCAGCGCCGCGGCATGGTTGCGCACCTGGTACAGTGGTTCGTCGAAATCGAACCCGGCCTCCTTGCACATCTCCGAGATGCGCTCGAACGCCGTCTCGGTGCTCTCCGACACCGCGAGGTAGTTCTGCAGCAGAGCCACTGTTTCCGGCGGGATCGGCGCTGATTCCAGCGCCTGCTTTTCGAGATAACGGTCGGCGATCTCTTCCGGCGTGCGGCTGCCGATCAGGCTCAACCCGCCCGACAGCATCGCATCGGTCACGATCTCGATCACCGTGTCGCGGCTATCAGGGGCAGGGGCCTCCACCCGCTCCTCCGGATTGGCCAGCCGTTCCATAAGCCGCTCCAGCGCCTCGGGGTGACCGAAGCGGTGGCGGATGCGGCTGCGCCAGGCCGCCGGGATCTGCGCCGCCTCGAGGAACGCCTCGAACAGCCCGACGCCGCCCAGCCGCACGTTGGGTGCGGTAATGTCGTAAATGGCGAGCGCCCAGCGTGCGAAGGTCAGCACCTGGTCGAGCGCATTGTCGGCGTCCGCCTGGCCTAGGAGTTCCAGTCCCGCCTGCTCGAACTCCACCGGCGTCGAGTTCTGCTGGCGGAAGATCGGACCGAGATAGGTGAAGGCGGCCGGCGCCCCGAGCAGCCCGTCTTCCAGATATTGCTGCGCGATCGGCAGCGTGAAATCCGGACGGAGGCAGTATTCGAGCCCGTTATTCGTCGTGGTCAGCAGCAGATTCCGCCCGAATTCCTCGCCCGCGAGGTCGAAATAGGGCCCTGCCGGTAACAGCAAAGCTGGCGTCGCGCGCGTCACTGTGCGCGACTCGACCAGCCGCACCAGCGCCGCATATCGCTCGGATGCTGTCTTCACTTATCGGCATCCAGGTAGGCGGCCACCGCCGGCAGTTCGGAGATGGCCGCAACGATCGCGTCGAGGTCACCGTCGCATTCGAACTGGCCCGGCCGCGCCGCCTTGTACTCGGCGTTGTCGGCAATCGCCTTGGCTGCCTCTTTGCCGGCGATCAGATCCTTGATCTGCACCTTGCCCAGCTCGCGCTCCTGCGTGCCTTCGATGATCACTGCCGGCGAGTTGCGCTTATCGGCATAGGCCACTTGCTTGCCGAAATTCTTGGTGTTGCCCATGAACATCTCGGCCCGGATCCCGGCGCGGCGCAGCCGCGAGGTGATGGCCTGGTAGCGCGCCGTCTGGTCCTTATCGAGCACCAGCACCACCACTGGCCCCAGCGGTTCTTCTGCCCCGAGGTTGCCGGTGAGTCGCAGCGCATGGGCAAGCCGCGACACGCCGATCGAGAACCCGGTTGCCGGTACCGGCTCCGAACGGAACCGGCTCACCAGCCCGTCATATCGCCCGCCGCCGCCCACGGCGCCGAACATCACGTCCTGGCCCTTCTCGTTCTGTACCCTGAAGGTCAGCTCGATCTCGAAGACGGGACCGGTGTAGTATTCGAGCCCGCGCACCACCGCCGGATCGATCTTGATCCTGTCCGCGCCATAGCCCGCCGCATCGAACATCGCCTGCATGGCGTTGAGCTCGGCAATCCCCTCATTGTGCTCCGGCTCTTCGCCACGCACATAGTTCAGCACCACGGCGCGCTGCTCGTCGCTGAGCCCCGCGCCCTTGGTGAAGTCGCCGCTCTCGTCCTTGCGGCCTTCGCCTAGCAGCAGTGCCACGCCATCGGTGCCGAACTTGTCGAGCTTGTCGATGGCGCGCAGCACCGAGAGCTTCTGCCCCTCATCGACCACGCCCGCCGACGCCAGCACCCCATCCAGCACCTTGCGGTTGTTCACCTTCACTACGTATTTGCCGGCCAGCCCCAGCGCATCCATGGTGTCGGCCATCATCATGCACATTTCGGCATCGGCCTCGGGCCCCGCCGCGCCGACCGTGTCGGCGTCGAACTGCATGAACTGGCGGAACCGTCCCGGCCCCGGCTTCTCGTTGCGGAACACATAGCCCGCCCGATAGCTGCGATAGGGTTTGGCCAGATCCTGGAAGTTCTCGGCAAAGTGCCGGGCCAGCGGCGCCGTAAGGTCGTAGCGCAGGCTCATCCACTGCTCGTCATCGTCCTGCAACGAGAACACGCCGGCGTTCGGCCGGTCCGTGTCGGGCAGGAACTTGCCGAGCGTTTCGGTATATTCGAGCAGCGGCGTCTCGACCGGATCGAATCCATAGCGCTCGTAGACCGCGCGGATCTTCGCCGTCATTGCGTTCACCGCCGAAATATCGGCGGGCAAACGATCTTCGAAGCCGCGCGGCAGCCGCGGCGCGATGAGCTTCTTCTTGTCGGTCATGGTGTCTGCTGGTCAGAGCCCGGAATCTGAGGCTGGTTCCTAACGGAAAGCCCCCGCTGACTCAAGGAAACCACCTGTGTCTTTGCGGCAACAGTATCATGCGTGGTGCGTCAGCCTGCCGCATCCGGGGTTGGCATTGGGTTCGAGTCGGCGTATCAGCCCCTTCGTTCAACGCCAACCAAAGAGGAGGCGACGCATGATTCATTCGATGTTCGTTTCCGGTCCTGGCGTTAACCCAGCTGGTCTCTATCGCGCCTAATCCGCGCCGACCCCTCCCCGGGGTCCTCTGTTCCAGCCCTTTCTAGCCTCGACTGAACCCCAGCAACCGGCATCGCCATTCGGCGTCTTCGCGCGTCCGGATTCCGTCGCCACCACCATTGTCTCTCAACCAGAGGACCGGGCCGCATTGCGCCCGGATGAGATCATGACTCTCGAACTCCAGACCCGTGCCTCGGCACGCACCAACCGCGCCCAGGCGCACACCCATGTCGGCGTCGCCGGCGCGCTGGTTTCAGCAGCCGTCACGATGCTTGCCAACGCCCAGCTGGCGCGCGCGGCGAGACGCTACAAGTCTCGCGGGTCGCCACCTGTGCCGTCGCATCTCCGTCGCGATCTCGGGCTGATGCCCGAGGTGATGGAGCCGAAAAGCCACTGGGACTACCGGTAAGTGCTGGCTGCGGCTCTCTCGCGAGGCCGCAGCGAGCCACCGCTGTCCCTCTGCTTGCATCAGAGGACCGGGCTTTGCCCCGGACAGATCAGATGGTTCTCATCGTACGGGACCGCGCCACGTCGCGCGTCCTCAACACGCCCGAATTCGACATCGGGCAAATCGGCCTCATCGGGCGCATCCGCCTGTTCATCGCCCGGCGCCGTGCCGATGCGATGCTACGTCGCGTCCTCCGGCCCTATCGCCGGGGCAGCGCCGCTCCGCTGTCGCCGCACCTGCTCAAGGACATCGGGCTGCCGCCCGATTTTCGGATGTAGGCCCGAGGGGCGCCGACCCCCCGGCGAGGGCTCTACCCGCGTCCGGCCCCGGCGAGGGCTCTGCTCTCGTCCGGTCCCGGCGCCCGCACCGAGAGATCAATCATTCAAGGAGCCGGCGCGATCTGCGTCCGGACACGCACATGTTTTTCTTCAAACGCCCCGGCGGCAGCCGCCGGAAGCCAGACCCCAACCCGCCCGCGCCGCCCCGCGAGAGACAGAGGGACGGCCTGCCGCTACTCGGCAACATCACCGGTCTCGAGCTCATGGCCCTGTTCATGAGCCGCTGACCGCCATTCACAAAGGGAGCCGGCGCTACCGCGCCGGACGACGCCAATGTTCTTTCCTCGCAAACCCGGCCTGCGCCGTACCCCGCAAGAGCCGAAACGACACGCAGACCCGAACGAGCTGCGTCCCCAGCTCAACCTCTCGAAGCTCGAGCTGATGGCGCTGCTGCTGATCAGGTGAGACCTGGAGCCGGTGCCGTACGCACCGGCTCCATCTCCCCTCGGCGAGGGAGGGATGACGGAGGGATCGCGCCCTCACTTCGGCCGCTTCAGCGCATCCCGCTCCGCCGCCGCTTCGGCCCGGCAGAAGCAGCCATCGACGTGGTCGTTCACCAGCCCCATCGCCTGCATGAACGCATAGCTCGTTGTCGGGCCCACGAAGGAGAACCCGCGCTTCCTGAGATCCTTGCTCATCACCTTCGATGCCTCGGTCTCTGCCGGGATACTTCCCGATACGATCGGTCCCTTCACCGGCTCAGGCTCGAAGCTCCAGAAATAGGCGGCCAGCGAGCCGAACTCCTTCTGCAGCTCCAGCGCCCGTTTGGCATTGTTGATGGTCGAAGCGATCTTGCCGCGATGCCGGATGATCCCGGCGTCCGTGAGCAGCCGCTCGACGTCGGCCTCACCCATCGCCGCTACCTTCTCGAGGTCGAAGCCATGGAATGCCGCGCGGAAGTTCTCGCGCTTCCTCAGGATGGTGATCCACGCCAGTCCGGACTGGAACCCTTCGAGGCAGAGCTTCTCGAACAGCCGCGTGTCGTCCGTCACCGGTCGGCCCCACTCGCGGTCGTGGTAATGCTGATAGAGCGCGTCGCTCCCCGCCCAGCTGCAGCGCGTCACTTCGGTCGGCGTTGACATGGTTAACTCCCGGTAAATAGATGTGGCCGCATAGCGCGATCAGGAAAAGGTTGCAGATTTTTCCGGTTCGATCTCGCGTCGAGCAAGCGAGCCTGGAAGTCCGCACGCTTCCGCGTTTGATTCACGACAACCATAACTGGCGAATCGGCTGGGGGGCCAAACGCCAATGATCCTGCCACAGGACCTCAAGGCGCTCGTCGTCGACGACAATGCCTATGCGCGCGCCGCGGTGGCCGCAACCCTGCGCAAGCTGGGCCTGGTTTCGATCGATGAACTCCCCGGCGCCGCCCCGGCTGTCGGCGCCATACAGGCGACGCGCTACGATATCGTGTTCATGGATTGGTACATGCCGGAAATGAACGGCGCGGCGCTGCTCGAGGTGATCCGGGATCCGCGCTTTTCCAGCAACGGTCGGGTCCCGGTGGTGATGATCACCGCCTATCCCAATCGCGAAACCATCGCCCGCGCCAGGGAACTGGGCGCCAGCGAAGTACTCACCAAGCCCTTCAGCCTCGCCCACGCCGCCGCCGCCCTCGGCCGCCTGCTGCCCGACGGCTGGCAGATCCCCGAAGAGCCGGAGGCCGGGCAGGTGCTGCTGTAGTGGTAGCGCTTGACCGTTTATAACCAAATTGTTATAAAACATTTAGGTTATGAAATGGAGATCGCCACCGTGTCCGCAGCCGTAACAGTCACGCATCCTTCCGCCAACGCCGTCACCGTCTCGCGCAGCTTCGATGCACCCGCCGATCTGGTCTTTGCCTGCCACACCAAACCGCAACTGGTGCAGCGCTGGCAGCTTGGCCCGCCCGGCTGGACCATGCCGATCTGCGAGATCGACCTGCGCGTCGGCGGCGCCTATCGCTACATCTGGCGCAGCGACGCCGACGGGTCCGAATTCGGCTTCACCGGCCGCTATCGCGAGATCGTTATCCCCAGGCGGATCGTTCATACCGAGGGGATGATCGGCACTCCCGGAGAGGCCGTGGTCACCACCATCTTCGAGGAGCACGCCGGCCGCACCACGCTTACCTTGACCATGAGCTTCGAGAGTCAGGAAGTTCGCGACCAGGTCCTGCTGACCGGCATGACCGACGGCATGGCCCAGAGTTACGACCGGCTGGACGAGCTGCTGGTCGAACAGGTGGCGTAAGGCCCCGGGCCGCGTCGCGCACTTGGCGGTGAGTAAAGTCCGCCTCGGAGCTCGATCAACAACAAACCCAGGCCTCCGCCTCACCTTCACTTAACCAATTTCCTTCACGCGGCGTTCGATATTGTCATTAATACTGCGCGGCGCCCGATCTCCCCCGGGCGTCCGCGTACTAATGATGAGTGTGTGCCATGCTGCGTTCGTCCCGGGCGGTGCTCGCCGCCGCTGCCTGCCTCGTGTCCCTGTCCGTGTTCGCCGATACGGCCAACGCTGCCCAGGGCCTGTTCTTGTTCGACCTGCAGTCGCGCCCGTCGCTGCACGATTCCAAGCCTCGTCCGGGCTACAAGCTGAAGAGCAACAAGGTGCGCCTCGCGCCCGAGTTCCGCCGGCAGATCGTCGCCTACAAATCCAACCAGAAGGCCGGCACCATCATCGTCAACACCGGCGAGAAGCACCTCTACCTGGTGCTCGGCAACGGCAAGGCGCTGCGCTACGGCATCGGCACGGCGCGTGATGGCTTCGAGTGGAGCGGCACGCACAAGGTTTCCAACAAGCGCGAGTGGCCAGGTTGGACGCCGCCTGAAGAGATGAAGCGCCGGCAGCCGAACCTGCCCGACTACATGCCCGGCGGTATCAACAACCCGCTCGGCGCCCGCGCCATCTATATCGGCTCCACCCTCTACCGCATCCACGGTACCAACGAGCCCTGGACCATCGGCCAGGATGTCTCGTCGGGCTGCATCCGCATGGTCAACGATGATGTCGAGGATCTCTATGAGCGCGTCAAAATTGGCGCGAAGGTGATTGTCCTTTAGTTAGGATTTTCAGCGACACTGGCGCCGGAATTCTGGGGGTCTTCCGGCGCCATGCGCGGCTTCTTCTCGCTTCTGAACCGGTTCCGCGCCGATGAACGCGGCGTCTTCGCGGTCATCTTTGGCCTGTTGGCCATCGTCCTCGTCGCCATGGCCGGCGCCGCCGTGGACTATACGTCGATGGAAACGGCCCGCGCCAAGATGCAGATCGCACTCGACTCCGCAGCGCTCGGTCTCGCGCCCAAGATCTACACCCAGACTGAAGCACAACTCGCGACCACCGCCCAGGAACTGGTACTCGAGCGGCTGAACGATGACAGCCTGACGGTCACCGTGGACTGGGCCGACGCCACCACCGCAACCGGCACCCTCAAGCTGAAGGGCACGATCACCGTCCCGATGGCCTTCGTCACGCTGGTCGGCATCCCGAGCATGACCACCAGCATCACCTCCGAAGCGACCCGCGGTTCGGTCAACCTCGAAGTGGCGGTGGCGCTCGATACCACCGGCTCGATGGGCACGACCGGTATCACGACCCTGCAAACCGCCCTCGCAACGCTCATTCCATTGGTCGTCAAGGACCAGCAGATCCCGACATACTCCAAGATGGCCCTGGTGCCGTACTCGACCGCCGTAAACGTTGGCACGGCTTATGCGGTAGAGGCGCGTGGCGCGATCCAGGGATCGAAGTCTGCAACGTCTGTCGCCTGGTGGAACATCGAGAAGGACATCAGCGGAGCGAGCCAGACGCGGCCGGTTAAGATTACACAAAATGCCCACGGCCTTAATAACGACGACGTAATTTACATCAGTGGCGTCAAGGGTATGCTCGACCTGAATGACAAGATATACGTTGTCAAGAACAAGACAGCAAACGACTTCGAACTGTACACCACCGGCGGTGCGCGTGTTGATGGACGAGGCTACGCAGCGTATCAGGCCGGTACAACGGACAAGATGAAGCGCTGCATCCTGACAAATTGCAACATCGTGTTTACCGTTGATGCTCACGGCTATGCGACAAACGACTACATCAGGATCACTGATGTTTCATCAGGTATGTCGTCTCTGAACAACAAAAACTATACGATTACAAAGCAAACCGATAATACCTTCTCTATCCCGGTGGTCGGCTATGGCACGACCTATGTCCAGCCCGTGACGACTGGAAAGTCGTGGTGCACCAAGTACGGGTGCGAATATTACCGAATCGGCACCGGCAGTACGCTCTACCGCCCCACTCCTTCGTGCGTCACCGAACGCATGACCGACAGCTTTACGGATATCGCGCCCAGCACCACGCCGCTATCCATCAACTACACCAGCGGCGGCAATTGCAGCGGCAACCCCGTCCAGATGCTGCCGCTAACCTCGAGCAAGACGAAGCTCAACGCCTACACGGTCAGTGGTGCGCTCAGCGCCAGCGGCAACACTGCGGGACAGATCGGTACGGCATGGGCGTGGTATCTGGTGTCGCCGAATTTCGCCGAGCTGTTCGATGACGCCGCGGCGACGGTGGGTGGTGACTTCGAGTCAAAGCCCGCCGCATACGATGCGCCCAACACGCTGAAGATCGTCATCATCATGACCGACGGCGCCTACAACACCGAGTATTGCAAGGGTGTTGATACCGATAATGTTAGTTGCAGCGCTCCCGACGGCACGACCGGAACGATGAGCGGAGCATTCGGCCAGGCCGAGGATCTGTGCCACAACATGAAGCAGGAAGACGTTGTCGTCTACACGGTGGGCTTCAACCTCGGTACCACTGGAAACGCCGTCGACGTGCTGAGGAACTGCGCGTCTGACCCAGGCAAGGCCAAGCTCGCGAACGACAGTGCCGGCCTTGTCGCGGCCTTCCGCGAAATCGGCGAGAACATCTCCGACCTTCGCCTGTCGATGTAGCTCAGCCCTGCAGCACGAACCGCTTGCCGCCCGGGAAGGCGGCGAGTGCGGCTTGCTGTTCGGCCTTGGTGAGCCCCTCGAAGCTGATCGTCATCGGCAACTCCGGCGTATCGATCGGCGCGATGGCATTGGTCGGCCGCAACCGCGCATCATGCGCCGCAGCCAGCCATGACTTCGCCCTGCGGCTGGCAACTGGGGAAGTCAGTCTGTAGGCGCGGCGATCCATTCTGAATACTCCATGCACGCGTGGCACTTCACTAACGCGGGGATGGTAAGACTGGTTGCTGCGTATCCCTCTCATTTCCCGGTCAAATCCGCGTCAGTTCGAACTTCTGGCAGAGCGCGCCCTTGCAACCGTTGATGGTCATGGTGTTGCCGTCGACCAGCGTAAGCGTGCCCTTGACCACTTCGCCCATGTATTCGGCGCTGCCGCGCCACTTGTTCTCGAGCGCGCGCTTGGCGCCCTTCAGCACATACGAGTTGAGGTAGCCGAGGTTTTCGGCGGTGCGGGCATCGTCGCGTAGCCAGACCAGCCTGGCGCAGACCTCGGTGCCGTCACCGCAGAGCGTTACCTCAAACCGCGACTCGCCGGTCACTGTCTGCCAGGTGCCCGCCGGGGACTGCGCGGCAAAGGCCGGCGCAATCGCCAGGGCGGTGGCAAGAACGGCGGTGGCAATGAACTTGAGCGAATTCGACATGTGGACGCCCCTCGGCAACATGGTGAATGGAATGTTGCCGCTTCCTGTGCCGCTTGCCGTTTGAACCGGTCGCGAACGCTCCGTTCAGACCGCGTTCATCACCGGGGCGCCTTCGTGGCCGATCAGCGCCCGCACCATGGCCACCCGCTCGTCGACCGGCAGGGCAGGGATTCGCACCAGCTCAAACCCGAACCGCTCATAGGCATCGATGTGGAACCGCTCGAACCGCATCGAATCCTCGAGGTTGATCCGTCGCGCCTCGGTCTTGGTGATGAACCCCAGGAGCTCGACGAACAGCACGCGCCGTTCGTACTGCGCCGCTGCCACCATCGAGGTGATTGATTCGACCAGCCGTTCCGGCACCGGGTGCCCAAGGTACTCGGCCAGCGCCAGTGTACAGACCAGCGACCGGTCTGCTACCCGCACCGCGCCGGCTGCCGGCCGCGCCGCGCGCAGCAGTTGCAGCCGCGCGATATCGCTGATGAACTCCGGTCGCCGCCACGACTCGTCGATGCCGCGCCCCTGGTCGAGCGCGATCACATCGGTTGCGGCTTCCTCGACCACATCGATGCCCTGGGCTTCAAGCGCCCTGAGGATAACGGTTTTTCCAGCGCCCGGGGCGCCAGTCAGGATGAACTCGCGGGCCATCGCCTCGCTCCATGTGAGAGGGACGCCGGGCCCGGATGGGCCAGCGCCATTCAGTGTCTGCGGGGGGGATTTGCTTGGTGCCGGGCCAGTGCGGGAGTGGTACCGCCTCCCCGGATCGAACGGGGGACCTCTAGATCCACAATCTAGCGCTCTAACCAACTGAGCTAAGGCGGCCCGGCAAGCGCGGCGGACCATAGTTTCACTTATCGCTGCTGGCAAGCGTCGATTTGCGGCTGTTTTTCATCCCCTGTTGACAGCCGTGTGCTTAACCATCGGCAGCGAATGCCGGCCGCTCACGTCCGCGCGATATGGACCGGGCAGAGGCCCCGGGATATTTAGAGAAGATTAAATTCCGAGTTCGCTTTGTGTCGAATTGGCACGGGGCAGGAAAAGAGTACGCGTGCGCGCTGAGTGGATCAAATCGCCGACGGCCCGGCTGGTGCTGGTGCACTGGGCCGACGTGCGCCCCGCCTGGCTGTGGTCGCAGGACGGCGAAACCCTGCTCTGGCGCAACGACGCGGCGCGCTATTTCCACGGCAAGATCAAGAAGCACGGCCTGAAGCTCGCGCCCGAGGCGGTGCCGATCAAGGGGCAGATCGCCCGCCTGATCCGGCTCGGCTCGATGGGCCGTTCGAGTCTCAGCCGCATCCAGTTCCTCGCTGGCGAGCGGCCGATCTCCACCACCTGCACCTGCACCCCGCTGGAACTCGACAGCGGCGGCACCGGGTTGCTGATCGTCGGCGTCGACCCGATCGAACCCGAACTGCTCGACGCGCACGATCCGATGCAGGTCGATGCCCTGACCGCCAAGCTCTTGCCCGATGGCGCCGAGTTCCTGCTGGTCAGTGAGGACGGGCAGATCGCCGGCGGCTCGCGCCACGCGCTCGAGCACTTCGCCCCGATCATCGAGAGCGAAGGCCTGCCGCACGACGCCGAAAGCGCCGAAGTCACCCTGGCCGGCGACACCGTGCAACTGACCCGCTTCAAGGCCAGCCCGCACGACGCCATGCTGCTGTTGTTCGAGCGCCAGGCTGCCGCTGTGCTTGAGATCGCCGACGTGCGGGCCGAAGAGGGCGTCATCGCCAGGGAGGACCCGCCGGCCCTGCCGCCGCGCATCGTCCCCGAGCCCGAGCCGCTGCTGCCCATGGGCCTGCCGCCACTCGAGTACGCCGACGACGAGCCGGTGATTGCGGAAGAAGACAATTGGGTCGAGCCGATTCCCGCCGCCCCTGAGGTGCCGGGCACCCTCGCTTCGCTGTTCGACCGCCTCGCCGATGACGGCGGCCTCTACACTGCGCTCAACGTCGGCGACGAGCACTTCGCCGGCCCGCCGCCCGTGCTGGTGGATGAGCCGCTGGTGCCCGAGCCTGTCGAGGCGGACGAGACCCTGCCGGTGCCGGAACTGCCGCCCGAGGCCTCAGCTGTCGCCGTCCCGCCCACGCCCGAGCTCGATGTTATCGGCGCGCTGATCGATTTCGCCGATGAGGACGAGGTTGCGGCAGAGGAAGTGGTCGCCGAAGAGGACGTTGCCGAAGAGGACATGGTCGCCGAAGAGGACATGGTCGCGGAACAGGGAGCGACCGCCCCCGAACCTCAGACCAAGCCTGTAGCCGCCACAACCTGGCGCGTCATCGGCCGGGGTTTTGAGCCGCTTGCTTCGGAATTGCCCGCTGACGACGAGCCGGCCGAAGCCGTCTCCGCGATCCCCGACGCCGAGACCGTCGAGCGCGTCTCGCGCTACAATTTCGATGAGCTGAGCCGCATCCTCACCGATCGCGTCAGCGCCCATCCGTCGCCGCCGGCCGAAGCGCCCGCGCCGCCCCCCGCCGGCAATGAAGGCGCGCTGATCAATCTCAACGGCGAGACCTTCATCCTGAACCGGCTGCCGCTCGGCATCCTGGTGTTCCGCGATCAGCAGGTGCTGTTCGCCAACCGAGCGCTGACCGACCTCGCTGGCTATGAGTCGATCGAGAGCCTGCGCGCCGCCGGTCTCACCGCCATCTTCCCGTCCGAGGATAGCGCCGTCGCAGGCCCGGTGACCCAACTGGTGCGCCGCGATGGCAGCCTCGCCTCGGTGAACGCCCGCCTGCAGTCGATCACCTGGCATGGCCGTCCCGCCCTGATGCTCTCGGCCGGCATCGCCGAGAACCGCACCGGCCACGAGGCCGCCGTCCGCACCTTTGCCGAACTCGCCGCCGAAACCAGCGATGACGGTTTCATCGCCGCCGACCGCTCCGGCACCATCACCACCGTGTCGCTGCACGGCCGCATCGTGCTTGGCCATGTCGAGGAGGACATTGTCGGCAAGCCGTTGGCGAGCTTCATCGAGCCCTCGCAACTGGGCGACCTCAAGCGCTTCCTCGAACGCCCGGCCCGTTTCGCCGAGACGGCGCGCCCGGCCATCACCTTCACCGGGTCGGTGCCCAACACCCGCATAACGCTGTTCGCCGAGGGGCAGGCCGGCATCATCGCCGGCTACTATGCCTTCGTCCGCAAGGCCGCATCGCCGATCCCGGCTCCTGTGGCCAAGCCTGCCGACGATATCGAGCCCTCGATGCTCACCCGCATCAGCCGCGGCGTGCGCCGGCCGCTCAACACGGTCATCGGTTTCGCTGACCTGATCCGCTCGGCATCCTTCGGCTCGATCGAGAACCAGCGCTACCTGGAGTATGCGCAGGACATCAAGACCGCCGGTCAGGAGATCGCTCATCTCGTCGACGAGCTCGACGACTACAGCCGCCTGCGCGAAGGCCGTTACCCGGCCGAGGCCAACGACATCGACCTCGTGATGCTGCTCGAAAGCTGCCTTGCCCGGGTGCGCGGCCAGGCCGGCGAAGCCCGCGTGCTGGTGCGCAACGCCGTCTCCGAGCGGCTGCCGCGCATCACCGCCGATACCGCCTCGCTCACCCAGGCGATCCTCAATCTGCTCGCCAGCGCCATCGACCAGACCCCGGTCGGCGGTTCGGTCATCCTCTCCGCCCAGCAGGAGGACGACGGCGCCGTGATCGTCAACGTCCGCGACGGCGGCGAGGCCCGCCGTGATCTCGGCGAGCGTTTCGTGGTGTTCCGCGATGGCGTCGGCAAGGACGGCGAGGCCTTGCAACCGGTCCGCTCCAGCGTCGGGCTCGCGCTTACCCGCTCGCTGCTGGCGGTCAACGCCCTCCAGTTGTCAGTCGATCCGGCCGTTGGTGTCGGCACCATGTTCTCACTGCTGATTCCCGCCGACCTGGTCCGCGAGACGGGCCAGTGAGTCGCTGCCAGGTCCAGCCCCCGCTCAACTCCTCGCCGAGTTCACGATCCGGTTTGTTGACTTGCCCGGTCAGAAAAAGCAAAAACCACGCCGAGCGGGAGCTTCCCGCGATCCGGATCTGATCATGACCATATTCTCGCGCCTCGCTACCGCCCTCCTTCTCACGCTGGCGGCGGGGCCAGCTCTCGCGCAGAGCGGCGAGGTCAACGTCTACAGCTACCGTGAACCCGGCCTGATCCAGCCGCTGCTCGACAAGTTCACCGCCGAAACCGGCATCAAGACCAATGTGCTGTTCGCCGGCGACGGCCTGCTCGAGCGTGTCGCGGCCGAGGGCGAGCTGTCGCCTGCCGACGTGGTGCTGACAGTCGACATCGGCAACCTCGCCAACGCCAAGGATTTCGGCATCACCCAGACCATCCCGGTCGAGGCGCAGGCCCGCGTGCCCGCTGCCTACCAGGATCCGGATGGCCAGTGGGTCGCTCTGTCGCTGCGCGCCCGCGTCTTTTACGCCAGCAAGGATCGTGTCACCGAGACGGCGCTGACCTATGAGGATATCGCCAAGCCCGAGTGGAAGGGGCGCCTGTGCACTCGCTCCGGCCAGCATGTCTACAATATCGGTTTGATCGCCACGCGTATCGCCCACTGGGGCGTCGACAAGACGCGCGACTGGCTGACCAGGGTCCGCGACAACCTCAATGGCCCGGTCTCCGGCGCCGACCGCGACCAGGTGAAGAAGATCCTCGATGGCAGCTGCGACCTTGCCATCGGCAACACTTACTACATGGGCCTGATGCTCAATAACGACGCCGAGCCCGAGCAGAAGACCTGGGCCGCCGCCGCCCGCATCATCTATCCCGATCCCGATGGCGACGGCACGCAGGTCAACGTCTCAGGCGCGGTGATCGCCAAGTATGCACCCAACCCGGTCAACGCCCGGAAGCTGGTCGAATTCCTGCTCTCCGACGAGGCTCAGCACCTCTATGCCAGCGGCAACTACGAATTCCCGGTCGTCGCCGGCGTCGCGCCGTCGGAACTCGTCGCCAGTTGGGGCGAGCTCAAGGCCGACAAGACCCCGCTGACCGAGATCGCCGCGCACCGCAAGGAAGCCAGCGCACTGGTCGACGAGTTGCGCTTCGACGAAGGCCCGCAGAACTAGCGCGGAAGCCGACCACCCGTGCCCCCTCTCCATTGACGGAGAAGGCCGGCTCAGAGGACAGATTGCCGCAGATCGGCGGCGGGCTCGCCGCCCCGACAGCGACAGCCCCCTTGGGGTTTTCGCGTGGGAGTTGGAACGGTTCTAAAACACGGTCACAAACCGGCGACGATCCACGGCAGCCGATTGTTGACTTTGTGCGTCAGAATTCGTGTCTGCCCCTGTCACCGGTGCCTCACGGGCGCCGATCACAGGAGATTTCAGATGACCATGACGATGCGACTGTCAGCTGCGCTGCTTGGCGCGGCGATGATTGCCGGCACCGCCGGGCCGAGCTTTGCCCAGAGCGGCGAAGTCAATATCTACAGCTACCGTGAGCCGGGTCTGATCCAGCCGCTGCTCGACAAATTCTCCGCCGCCACCGGCGTTAAGGCCACCGTGCTCTATGCCGGCGACGGCCTGCTCGAGCGCGTCGCCGCCGAAGGCGAACTGTCGCCCGTCGATGTGGTGCTCACCGTCGATATCGGCAACCTGGTCGGCGCCAAGACGCAAGGGCTGACCCAGCCGATCACCACCGCCGCGCTGACCGAGCGCCTGTCGCCGGAGTTCCGCGACGACGAAGGCCACTGGGCGGCTCTGTCGCTGCGCGCCCGCGTCTTCTACGTGAGCAAGGACCGCGTCGACGCCACCACGCTGACCTACGAGGATATCGCCAAGCCCGAGTGGAAGGGGCGGCTGTGCACCCGTCCCGGCGACCACGCCTACAATATCGGCCTCGTCGCCAACCGCATCGCTGCCTGGGGCGAGGACAAGACCCGCACCTGGCTCGCCGCCGTGCGCGACAACATGTCGGCCCCGCCGGCCGGAAACGATCGCGCGCAGGTCAAGGCCATACTCGAAGGCTCGTGCGATCTCGCCATCGCCAACACCTACTACATGGGCCTGATGCTCACCAACGAGGCCGAGCCTGAGCAGAAGGACTGGGCCGCTTCGGCGCGCATCGTCTATCCTGACGCAGAAGGAGAGGGCACCCAGGTGAACGCCGCCGGCGCCTTCATCGCCAAGTATGCGCCGAACCCGGAAAACGCCAACCGGCTGATCGAATTCCTGCTCTCCGACGAGGCGCAGCAGCTTTACGCCGATGCCAACTACGAGTATCCGGCGGTAACGAGCGTCAAGCCGGCCGAACTGACCCAGAGCTGGGGTGTTCTCAACCCCTCGAAGGTCTCTCTCACCGCCACTGCCGATTTCCGCGACGAAGCGGCGGCGCTGATCGATGAGCTGAAGTTCAACGAAGGCGCGCAGAACTAAGCGGAGCGCGGTCAGGAAAAGTTGAGATACTTTTCCGGTTCGACCGCGCGACAGGGATATCGCAGCGCGGCCAGGAAAAGTTGAGAGACTTTTCCGGTTCGACCGCGCGATAACGAAAACGACATCGCGGAGGCTGAGCATCAGCCGGACGACCGCAGCATCGATGAGGTCCGGAACCGGCGGGGGGCAGCTCCCGCCGGTTTCGGCCATCCTGCTGCTGGCCCTGATGGGCCTGCCGATCCTCTGGCTCGCCGTCGCCGCGCTCGATACCACCGGCGCCGGCGGCCTGGCCGCCGCCATGCTGCCGACGGCGTTGCGCGAAACCGCGACGCTCATGGCCTGGGTCGGGCTGATCACCGGTGTTCTCGGCCTCGTCTCGGCCTGGCTGGTGACGCATTTCGATTTTCCCGGCCGCCGCATCTTCGAGTGGGCGCTGGTGCTGCCGCTGGCCATCCCGACCTACCTGGCGGCCTATACCTACGTCGAGTTCCTCGATTTCACCGGTCCGATCCAGCAGGCATTGCGCGCCGTCATCGGTGGTGAAACCATCAAGGACTACTGGTTCCCGCAGATCAAGAGTCCCACCGGCGCGGCGTTCGTGCTCTCGATGGTGCTCTACCCCTATGTCTACGCCTCGTGCCGCGCCTTCTTCGTCATGCAGTCGGGCTCGGTCTCCGCCGCCGCGCGTACCCTCGGGGCAGGCGGCTTTCGCGCCTTCTTCTCCGTCACCCTGCCGCTGAGCCGCCCGGCCCTCGTCGTCGGCATCACGCTCGCCATGATGGAAGTGGTGAACGACCTGGGCGCCGTGCAGTATTTTGGCGTCAACAGCCTCACCGCGGTGATCTACTCCACCTGGATCAACCGCTCGAATTTCGGCGGCGCCGCGCAACTCGCGGTGATGATCGTGCTCATCATTGGTCTGTTGATCCTGCTCGAGCAATGGGCTCGCCGCGACCGCGTCTACGCGCTGCATCGCGACAGCCGCGTCGCCCCGCCGCGCGAGCAACTGGTCGGCGCCGAGCGCACCCTCGCCATCGGCTTCTGCACCGTGCTGCTGCTGCTCGGCTTCGGTGTCCCGGTCGGCGAGCTGCTGGTGCTCGGCATTCGTAATCTCGGCCCCGATGCCTTCGGATTGACCGTCAATGCCGGGCTTACCACCATCACCCTGGCCTCGCTCGGCGCCCTCATCACCGTGATCGTCGGCCTGATCGCCGCCCGTATCGGCAAGTCGCGCGCCGCCCACGGGCTCATTCGCGTCGCTACCCTCGGCTATGCCATCCCCGGCACGGTGCTGGCGCTCGGCCTGCTGCAGCCACTGGGTCAGGCCGACCTGTGGTTCAACCGCCTGACCATGGCGGTGGCCAACTGGCGCCCCGGCCTCATCCTTTCCGGCTCCATCGCCGCGCTGCTCTATGTCTATGCCATCCGCTTCCTTGCGGTGTCGCATTCCACCATCGACGCGGCGATGAAGAAGCGCGGCGACACCATGCTCGATGCCGGTCGCGTCCTCGGCGTTACCGGCTGGCGTCTGTTGTTCCGTGTCGATCTGCCGACCCTGTCGCCGGCTCTGCTGACCGCCGCGACGCTGGTCTTCGTCGAGATCGTCAAGGAATTGCCGGCGACGCTGTTGCTGCGGCCGCTCGGCGTCGAAACACTGGCCACCGTGGTCTATGCCCGCGCCAATGTCAGCCTCTTCACCGAAGCTGCGCTCCCGGCGCTCACCATCGTCTTGGTCGGTCTGGTGCCCGTCATCCTTTCGACCCGCTTCAGCGATCGTCGCTGAGGCGATACATTGGAAATTAACCGGTCATTGACTAAGCATTAGCCGGTTGGGTCTTTCCTTCATTTGATCGGTTGTTGGGGCGCCGGGGCATGAGAGACTACGTCCTCACGCGGCTCGTGTTGGCAGTCGGAGCGGTCTTCGGCGCCGCCGCACTGCTGTTCCTCTTCCTTGATGTCCTGCCCGCCGCCGGCGGCACCGATCGACCCGCCTGGGCCCGCTTCCTCGGCCTGTTCATTGGCGACACCGGTGCGCCCAACACCTTCGGCGAACGTCTCGCCGTCACCTTGCCACTGGCGCTGCTTGCGCTGGTTGTCGCCGGCACGGTGGGGACAGGCCTCGGCCTTGCCGCAGGCCGCTATCGCGGCATGGTCGATAGGCTGGTGCGCGCCCTCTCGGGCGTGCTGGCGCTGTTGCCGCCGTTCTGGGTCGGCATGCTGCTGGCGCTGCTGTTCGCTGGCCTCCTGAAGCTGCTGCCCGCCAGCGGCTTCGTTCCCTGGAGCAATCCGGCCGGCGCCCTCGCCTCGCTGCTGCTGCCGGCGCTCGCACTGGGCCTTCCCTATGCGGGCCAGCTCGCCCTCCGCATCCGCCGCGACTTCGGCAATATCGCCGAGCGCGACGTTCAGCGCCGGCGCACCGATGGTATCGTCGGCGCAGAAGCGAGCTGGCAGCTCGGCCTCGCCCGAGCGCTGCCCGAACTGCCACAGGCCCTGGCCCGCACTTTCGGCGCCATGCTGATCGGCGCCGCCCTGGTCGAGAGCGTGTTCTTCCTCCCCGGCCTTGGCCGCCAGATCCTCGGCGCCGCCGAGCAGCACGATCTGGCGCTGCTGCGCGGCGGGCTGCTGCTGCTGATCATGGTCGCCGCCTTCGGCATGCTGCTCCTGGCGCTGCTGCGCGTGCTGGTGGATCCCGCGCTGCGCCCGGAGATACGCCGATGACCCTCGAGGCGGCCCCGGCCCGGCCCGGCATCGATCTGCGTGTCGTCCTCGGCGCGGCGCTTGCCACGCTCATCGCCATCCTCGCGCTGGTCTCCCTTGCCTGGACCCCGCATGGCGCCGCCAGCCTGACCCCGCTCGCCGAGCCCGACGCCGTCCACTGGATCGGCACCGACGCCAGCGGCCGCGACGGCACCTCGATGCTCATGGCCGCGACGCTCACCACGCTGCTGCTCGCCGTTTTCGGCACGCTCGCCAGTCTGTTCGTGGGCATCCCTGTCGGCGTTGCTCTCGCCTTGCGTCTACCGCCCTCGCACCGCACGGCGCATGCCATCGGCATGCTGCCCCCAGCGCTGCTCATCGGCATGCTCGTCAGTGGCCTCGCGGCGCCTGCCAACCTCACACTGTTCCTCGCCGTTGCACTGCCGGGCGTGGTGGTCGCAGCCATCATCACTCGCCGCGCCCTCGCGCCGCTATGGTACCGCGACTACGTCACGGCGGCGCGCCTCGCCGGTCTCCGGCCGCTCGCCGCGGCGCAGCGCCACGTGCTGCCGCGCCTCCTGCCGCACCTTGCCGCGCTCGGTCTCGAATTGCTGGCCGTTGCCATCCTCATCGAAGTCAGCCTCTCCTTTGCCGGCCTTAGCGTCTTGCCGCCCGGCGCCAGCCTCGGCCTGATGCTGCGCGAGGCCCAGCAGTTCATGACGATCCGTCCGCTGCTGATCCTCGTTCCCGGCGCCGTCGCCGTGGTCACCGCGCTGGCCCTGATGCTCGCCGCCAGTGGCCTCAGGGGAGCGCGCCATGGCGCTTGAACTCGCCGGCCTCGGCGTCGCCATCGCCGGCAGCCATCCCATCGCCCAGTTCGATCTGGCGCTGGCCGACGGCGGCGCCCTCGCCATCGTCGGCCGCGCCAACAGTGGAAAGACGCTGCTCGCCCAGGCCATCGCCGGCCTGCTGCCCCCAGGCGCCACCGTTCAGGGTAACGGGCTCCCCGGCAAACGCCCCGGCGTCATCGGCGCCGATGACGATCCTGTGGAGCTCGCCCGCTGCCTCGAGCGCGGCGTCGATCTTCTCGTCTGCGACGAGCCGGGCAGGGCGCTCGGTCCCGCTGCGCAACACGGACTGCTGACCGCACTGCTCACCGCCAATCGCGACCGTGGCGTGGCCTTGCTGATCCTCACTCGCGACTTTCGCCTGCCGCTCGCCATGGGGCTCGAGACTGCCATCCTCTCGGGCGGCAAGCTGGTCGAGCGCGGTCCAGCCGCCGTGCTGCAGGAGCGCCCGCAGCACGCCGCGACCCGCGAACTGGTGGACGCCGGCAAGCCGCGCACTCGCACGATGGCGCGCCCGCCGATCGGCGAGCCGCTGCTCGAACTGCATGGCGTCGGCAGACATTTCGCCGATCCCAGCTCACGGCTCTGGCACCGCAAGCCGCCGATCCCGGTGCTCGAGAACGTCACCCTGGCGGTGCGTCGGGGCGAAGCTGTGGGGATTCTCGGTGCCGCGGGAGCCGGCAAGTCGCAGCTGCTCCGCCTTGTCGCCGGCCTCGGCCGCGCCAGCGCCGGCCAGCTGGCCTTCGATCGTGCGCCCTATCGCGGCGACGATCTTGCCCGCGAGGCCCGCACCCGCATCAGCTTGCTGTTCCCCGATCCGCGCGCCGCCTTCAATCCGGATCTCGCCGTCGGCCTGTCGCTCACCGAGCCGCTGCGCGTCGAAGAGCAACTGCTGATCGACGAACAGGCCGACCGCCTGGTGGAAGCCGTGCGGGTCGTCGGCCTCGCGCCCGATGTGCTCGACCACCTGCCGGGCCAGTTTACCACGGCCGAGCTGCAGCGGCTGGCACTGGCCCGCGCATTGGTGAGCCGCCCCAGCCTCATCGTCCTCGATGAGCCGACCGCCACCCTCGATCCGGTCGAAGAGGCCGAGTTCCTCGTCTTGTTCAATCGCGTCCGGTCGGATTACGGCGTCACCGTGCTCTGCGCCAGCCGCGACTTCGACGTGCTGCGGCTTGTCGCCGATCGCATCCTCGTGCTGGGAGCCGGCCACATCGTCGAAGGCGGCAAACCGTCGGAACTGGCGGAAACCGGCCGGCATTCCGCTACCCTGGCGCTGCTCGCAGCCCGCTACCCCGAGCCGTTGCCGCCGGCACCCAAACCGGTGCCCGACGTGCCACCGGCAGCACCCGAACCGCCGGCGCCGCCCGAAGCGCCGCCGGCGCTAGAGCACGGCGCCGACGAACCCGCCGAAAGCCGGCAGGTCGAGGTCGCCGTCGCCGAAAGGGGCCGCGACCGAGCCGGGAGCGTCGATCCCCTTGACGCCGATCCCGTCGGGCAGGCGGACGACGATCGGGCCGCCAGTCATGTTGAAGGCACACAATAGCGTCTCTGCGCCAGACGTTCGGGTGAACATCAACACGCCCTCCGGCGCCTCCAGCGTCTTGATCGTTCCCTTCACCAGCGCCTTGTGCTCCCGCCGGAACTTCAGCGTCGCCCGGTAGTGATGCAGCAGCGAGTCATTCTGCTTTTCCTGCAAGTCGGGCGCCTTCAGCAGGTGGTCGCCCGGCACCGGCAGCCAGGCCCGCGGCGCGGTCGAGAAGCCGCCCAGATGCGCCGACGACTGCCACACCATCGGCGTGCGGCATCCATCGCGCCCTTTGAACTGCGGCCAGAACTCGATGCCATAGGGGTCCACCAGGTCTTCGAACGCCAGTTCCGCCTCGGTCAGCCCCAGTTCCTCGCCCTGGTACAGGCACACCGAGCCGCGCATTGTCAGCAGCATCGTGGCCGTCAGCTTGCCGAACGCGTCGCGGTCGCCATGGCTCATCCAGCGGCTCACATGCCGCACCACGTCGTGGTTGGAGAACGCAAGGCAGATCCAGCCGTCAGGCGCGTCCTTTTCGGTCAGGTCGATCGACTTCTTGAAGTGCCCCGCGTCGAATGCCCCGCCCAGATAGTCGAACGTGTACGCCATGTGGAGCTTGTCGCTGCCCGAGGTGTACTGGGCCATCACCTCGAGCTGATGCTGGCTGTCGCCGATCTCGCCCACGCTCGTCCGCCCGGGATATTCGTCGAGCAGCGCGCGGATGCGGGTCAGGAATTCGAGATTCTCCGGCCGGCTCTTGTCGTAGAGGTGCTCCTGGAAATTGTAGGGGTTCACCGCAGGGGCCGTCGACGCATTGAAATCCTCCGGCTTCACCACCGGGTTGGATTCGAGCCCCAGCGAGGCGAAGTAGAAGTTCACCGTATCGAGCCGGAACCCGTCCACCCCGCGTTCCAGCCAGAACCGCATGTCGCTGAGCACCGCGTCCTGCACGTCCGGATTGTGGAAGTTGAGGTCCGGCTGCGAGGTGAGGAAATTGTGCATGTAGTACTGCATGCGCCGGCTGTCCCACGCCCAGGCCGAGCCGCCGAAGATCGACAGCCAGTTGTTGGGCGGCGTCCCGTCGGGGTTGGGATCGGCCCACACATACCAGTCATGCCGCGGGTTGGTGCGGTTTTGCCGGCTCTCGGAGAACCACGGATGCTTGTCCGAGGTGTGCGAGATCACCTGGTCGATGATCACTTTCAGCCCGCGCGAATGGGCCTTTTCCAGCAGCCGGTCGAAATCCCCGAGTGTGCCGAAAATCGGGTCGACATCGCGGTAGTTGGAAACGTCGTAGCCAAAATCCTTCATCGGCGAGGTGAAGAACGGGCTGAGCCAGATCGCGTCCACGCCGAGATCGGCGACATAGTCGAGCCGCTCGGTGATCCCGACCAGATCGCCAACGCCGTCGCCATTGTGGTCCTGAAACGAGCGCGGATAGATCTGGTAGATCACTGCGCCGCGCCACCAATCCTTGTCGAGCGGCTGCTCGGGCGTCGACTTCTGTTCCGTCATCGGCGGAACGGCCATCATCGGCGGCACAACGCTCATGCTTAAGCTCCCTGGGCTGGCTCTCGCGACGTTTGGCGCGAGGGCAGGGCCGGAGTCAATCGCCGGCCGATGCGGAGGAGCCCTGCGCGGTACTGAAGGCTCGATGGTCAGTTTCCCACCGAGCCTCTAGCCACCCATTCGGTAGTAAGAGACTTCGTCGCAGAACACCGCCATCATGCACACCTTGAGGTCGAGCTGCGTGATGTTGGGTAAGGTGATGGTCGCCGGCAGCGCGCTGCCGTCCCCGGTGAGGATTTGCCCTGCCCAGCCGCCCCTGGCCGACGAATGACACCGCTGGGTAGCGACAAGCAAAACGAAAGGGCGGCCCATGCGGACCGCCCTCCCGTTCGTGACCTTCGTGAGAAGATCGGATGTGTTGGCTGGAGCCGGACTTAGAAGTCCATGCCACCCATGCCGCCCATGCCGCCGCCGCCCGGCATTGCCGGAGCTGCGTCCTTCGGCACCTCGGCGATCATCGCCTCGGTGGTGATGAGGAGCGAGGCGACCGAGGCCGCATCCTGCAGCGCCGTGCGAACCACCTTGACGGGGTCGACGATGCCGAGCGCGATCATGTCGCCATACTCGCCGGTCTGGGCGTTGTAGCCGAAGTTCGGCGAGGCGTTCTCGAGGATCTTGCCGACCACGACCGAGCCTTCATCGCCGGCATTGTTGGCGATCTGACGGACCGGCTCCTGCAGAGCGCGACGGACGAGGGCGATACCGGCCTGCTGGTCGGGGTTCGCACCCTTGACGGTGATGGCGTTCGAAGCGCGCAGCAGCGCGACGCCGCCGCCCGGCACGATGCCTTCTTCAACCGCAGCGCGGGTCGCGTTCAGCGCGTCGTCGACGCGGTCCTTGCGCTCCTTCACTTCGATTTCGGTCGAGCCGCCGACCTTGATCACCGCAACACCGCCGGCGAGCTTGGCCAGGCGTTCCTGCAGCTTTTCCTTGTCGTAGTCCGAAGTGGTCTCTTCGATCTGCGCCTTGATCTGGGCCACGCGGCCTTCGATGTCGGACTTCTGGCCGGCGCCGTCGACGATCGTGGTGTTCTCCTTGGAGATTTCCACGCGCTTGGCAGTGCCGAGCATGTCGAGGGTGACGTTCTCGAGCTTGATGCCGAGATCTTCCGAGATCACCTGGCCGCCGGTGAGGACGGCGATGTCCTCGAGCATGGCCTTGCGGCGATCACCGAAGCCCGGGGCCTTGACGGCGGCGACCTTGAGGCCGCCACGCAGACGGTTCACGACGAGCGTGGCCAGAGCCTCGCCCTCGATGTCCTCGGCAACGATCAGCAGCGGACGCTGCGACTGCACCACGGCTTCGAGAATCGGCAGCATGGCCTGCAGGTTCGAGAGCTTCTTCTCGTGCAGCAGGATCACCGGATCCTCGAGCACCGCAACCATCTTCTCGGCGTTGGTGACGAAGTAAGGCGAGAGGTAGCCGCGGTCGAACTGCATGCCCTCGACGACGTCGAGTTCGGTCTCGGCGGTCTTGGCTTCCTCGACGGTGATCACACCCTCGTTGCCAACCTTCTGCATCGCGTTGGCGATCATCTCGCCGATAGCGGATTCGCCGTTGGCCGAAATGGTGCCGACCTGCGCGACTTCGCCGTTCGACGAAATGGTCTTCTTGGCCTTGCCGAGGTTCTCGACGACTTCGGCGACGGCGAGATCGATGCCGCGCTTCAGATCCATCGGGTTCATGCCGGCGGCAACGAGCTTGATGCCTTCGTTGACGATGGCCTGGCCGAGCACGGTCGCGGTGGTGGTGCCGTCACCGGCGATGTCGTTGGTCTTGGAGGCCACGGCGCGCAGCATCTGAGCGCCCATGTTCTCGAACTTGTCCTCGAGCTCGATCTCCTTGGCGACGGTGACGCCGTCCTTGGTGATGCGCGGCGCGCCGAACGACTTGTCGATCACGACATTGCGGCCCTTCGGACCCAGCGTGACCTTCACCGCATTGGCGAGGATGTTGACGCCGCGGACCATCTTGTCGCGGGCATCGGTGGAGAATTTTACGTCTTTCGCAGCCATTGGAGGCGCTCCTTACGAGTTATGAGGGGGAAATCCGAACCGGCAACGCGCGCCTGGTTACGAGATCACGCCCATGATGTCGGATTCCTTCATGATCAGCAGGTCCTGACCATTGAGCTTCACCTCGGTGCCGCTCCACTTGCCGAACAGAATCCGGTCGCCTTCCTTGACGTCCAGCGGCACGATCTTGCCGGCTTCGTCGCGGGCGCCCGGGCCCACGGAGACGATCACGCCCTCGGAGGGCTTTTCCTTGGCGGTGTCGGGGATGATGATGCCGCCAGCCGATTTCTCTTCGCTGTCGACGCGCCGGACGACCACGCGGTCGTGCAGGGGACGGAAAGCCATTTTTGCTCCTATCAGCAATCAAGTGATTTCGCCTCTGTTAGCACTCGTGATCGAGGAGTGCCAACAGCTGGCAGGGGATATAGGAGGGCCCCCAAAGCGAGTCAAGGACGACCCGAGCCATACGATGGTGATGTGGCGGCTATGCGACGAACGCATGAAACGGGCGCGCTGTCGCCACGTTTGTGGTGCCGAGAGAAACCGCAAGCCGCCTGATGGCAAGTTGCAAAGCGTCCCGCTTGGCAGTACCTGAGGCGCCACAGATACCTTCGGAGCAGACGTGACCGTCGTCCAGTTCGATAGCCACCCCCGTAAATCCCCAGAGGCCTGGGTCGCCCCGCAGCTCGCGGTGATCGTCCCCAGCTACAATGAGCGCGATAACGTCGCGCTGTTGTACGACAAGGTCACGGCGGCCCTCGGCGCCACGCCGTTCGAGTTCATCGTCGTCGACGACAATTCTCCCGACGGCACCTCCGAAGTGGTGCGCGACATGGCGCGCCGCCACCAGAACGTGCGTGGCATCCACCGCCTCGGCCGCCGTGGCCTGAGCTCCGCCGTGGTCGAGGGCATCCTCGCCAGCGCCGCGCCCTATTTCGCCGTCATCGACGCCGACCTGCAGCACGACGAAACCATCCTGCCGCAGATGCTCGAGAAGGCCATCGCCGGCGACCACATCGTCGTCGGCACCCGCTATAGCGGTGAGGGCAGCGTCGGCGAGGGGCTGTCGAGAACCCGCGAAGCGGGCAGCCGCTTTGCCACCAAGCTCTCGAGCCTCGTCACCGGCAAGTCGCTCAGCGACCCGATGAGCGGCTTCTTCCTGATGCGCCGGAGCGTCTTCGACGAGATCGCCCCCTCGCTCAGCGACGACGGTTTCAAGATCCTGCTCGACATCATTGTCTCGGCCGGCCGCTCGCGCGCTCGCCAGGGTAAGGAACTGCGCATCGGCGAGGTGCCCTACACCTTCCGTCCGCGTCACGCCGGCGAGAGCAAGATGAGCTCCATCGTCGTGGTGCAGTTCCTCGGGCTGATCGTCTCGAAACTGTCGGGCGGTCTGCTTCCCACCACGTTCCTGCTGTTCGCCCTGGTCGGCGGTCTCGGCGTCGTGGTGCACATGGGAACGCTCTTGTTCACCCACGAGGTGCTGGGCTTCAACTTCGTCTGGTCGCAGGTCGCGGCAACGCTGCTGGCCATGACCTTCAATTTCATGCTCAACAACGAGCTGACCTACGCGAACAAGAAGCTGCGCGGCTGGCGCTATCTCACCGGCATGCTCACCTTCTATGCGGTCTGCTCCATCGGCGCCCTCGCCAACGTTTCGGTCGCCAGCTGGATCTATGCCTATGATGGCCAGTTCTACGTGGCAGGCCTGCTCGGCGTGCTGATGAGCGTGGTCTTCAACTACTCCGTTACAAAGGTGTTCACATGGCGGTAAGCGCAGAACTCGAAATCAAGCTCCGCCGCACCGGTGGCGTCGGCCCCAACACCAAGTGGGACTGGAGCCTCGTCGACGCGAGTGGCACTGTAGTGAAGAAGGGTTCTGCCTTGGGTGAGGAAGCCCGCGCCTTCGCCACGGCCAAGAAGGCCCGCGACAAGCTGAAGGGCTAGACCTCTGGAGGGGCGCGTTCTAAGCCGCGCCCTTCTTGCCTTCCAGTTCCGCCCACGCCTGCCGCTTGCGGTAGATCGTCGACGGGCTGAGCTCCAGCGCGGCGGCCGCCAGCGCGATGTTGCCGGCGAAACTCTCGATCGCTTCCTCGATGATCCGCTGTTCCTGCTGCCACATCGGCAGCACCGCGGGACGCATCGGCGACTCCGCCGAAGCGGCGCGTCGTTCCGTCTCGCCGCCATCGAACATCGCGACGATTCGGCGGGCGACGCCTTCAAGGTTCTCGGCGCTCCCCGGCAGGTCGCGCGCCACGAAGTCGAGCACCGTCTGCAACTGGCTCGAAGCATCGATCAGCCCGGCGACGCGCTCCCGCTCCGCCGGCCCGCGGAACGCCCCGGCGATGGCGCGGCCATGCCGATGTGCCAGCTCGCCGAGCCGCGCCGACAGCACCGCGCCATCGACCGGCCGGGTCACATGCTCATGCGCGCCCGCCTGCAGTACCGCGAGCGTCGCTGATACCGAAGCCCCGTCGGAAAGCACCACCACCAGCGATCCCGAAGCCAGCCGCGCCAGCCGCGCCACCGCGTCCTCAGGTTCCGCCGAGAGGTCGCAAAGGCTGTCGAGGTCCGCCAGCAACAGGTCGTATGATGCGAGGCGCAGCCGGTCTGCCGCCTCGCGGCCGCCGCAAGCCAGCGCGATCTCGGGTGCGATGATGAATCCCCGATCGAGCATCTCGATCAGGCTCCGGGCACCCGCTTCGTCGCGTTCGACGAGCAGGATGCGGACGGCGTTATCCAGGCCGAAGCCGGGAGCGGGCATGGCGACAGGTCCTTGGGCACGTGGCTGTGCTGAATGGAGTGTTGACGAACTGGGTAAATAAAGCGTTCCAGCCGATCCGTGCGCAAACGCGCCGAGCTCGCGGTTTGCCACAGCTCCCACGTCTCCGCGCCTTTCGGCAGGGCCCGCCCGATGCTATGACGGGATGCGTCGAATCCCGTTGGCCACCCTGGGAGCCCGAGCGTCAAGTGCAAGGCCTCGTCTACATCTTCATCGCGCTGGCCACGCTTGGCGTTGCGGCGGCAGCCTATTTCGGGCTGACCTTCTCGCCGATCGAAGCCTTTGTCACCGCGATCGCCTTTGGCGCGCTTGCCGTCATGCTGATGGAGCGCCGCCTGCGCCAGCGCTCGGAAGCGCGGCTCGAGCGCGCCGTCGAGGATCTGGCGCGGCTGCTCTCTACTGACGCCAGGGCCGGGCAGGTGCTGAGCCAGCGCGTCAACGCCATTGCCGATACCAATGTGGGCAGCCGCCTCGACGGCATCGAGGCCGATATCTCGGTGCTCGGCACCGTCACCAGGCAGCTTGCCGAGGCGCTGGCCGAATTCGAGGAGGCCCGCCGTGCCGATGGTGGTTCGCGCCTCGCCGAAGCGACCGCCGAGCCGCCGGAACCCGACGACGATATCTTCCTCGATCCGATGATCCCCGAGGCCGAGCTTCGTGCCGCGCTCGATTCCAACCGGCTGGTCTTCCACATCGAGCCGGTCGTCCGCCTGCCGGCACGCAAGCCGCTCGGTTACGACCTCGTGCCGCGCCTGATGCAGGATGCGGGCGGGCTTGCCGACGCTCCCGATTTCATGCCGCGCCGCGGCGGCGAGGACCTGATCCGCCGCATCGAAGCAATGGCGCTCGAGGAAGCCGTCACCATCGCGCGGCGCGCCAAGACCTCCGGCCAGCCGATCACCCTGTTCCTGCCGCTGAGCCGCGCCACCATCCTCGACAGGAAAGCGCTCGAGCAGGTGACTGCGACGCTCGTCGCCAACCAGGCGATCACCGCCTCGCTCAACTTTGCTGTTCGACAGACCGAGTGGAAGCCGCTGGGCCCCACCGAGAAGCGGGCGCTTTACGAGTTCCGCAAGGCCGGCGCCGGGTTCGTCCTCACCGACGCCACCTCGCTCCGCTTCGATTTCGCCGAGCTCGAGGGCCTCGGCTTCAGCGACGTGCGGTTCGATGCGACCCGCTTCCTGTCGCAGCCGCAAAGCTTCACCGATTTCCATACGGCCGACATCGCCCCCTACGCCAAGCGCTTCCAGATCGAACTCTGCGGCACCGGGGTGATCGACGAGCAGCAGTTGCTCAGCCTGTTCGAAGATGGCATCAGCCTCGTTCAGGGGCCGCATATCGGCCGGCCCGGCCCGGTTCGCCCGGATCTCGTCGCCGAACGTCCGCGCGATGCCGAGCGCCGCATCGAGGCGCAAGCGTAGCTGGAGCGCTTTTCAGGAAGAGTTGCAGGCTTTTCCGGTTCGAAAGCGTGACAAATCAAGCAAGCAGACTAGGACCAACAATGCAGGCACTGGCTGGACTGAGCGGGATCGCCCCCCGTTACGACGTGGTTTTGAGCGACATCTGGGGCGTCGTGCACAATGGCGTCGCCGCACACCCCACTGCCGTCGAGGCGCTGGTCAACTATCGCCGCAATGGCGGCCGCGTCGTCTTGATCAGCAACGCTCCACGTCCGCACGGCCCGATCATCGAGATGATGGACCGGCTCGGTGTCTCGCGCGAAGCCTATGACGACGTGGTGACCTCGGGAGACGCGACCCGGGTCGTGCTCGAGCGCTATCGCGGCCAGACCGTCCATTATGTCGGGCCGCCGCATGATAATGACAGCCTGTTCGAGGGCCTCGACATCACCATCGGCCGCGCCGAGGACGCGAGGGCCATCGTCGTTACCGACCTCGATACCGACCACGACACGCCGGACATGTACAATGACCGGATCACCCTGTGGCTCAGCCGCAATCTGCCGCTGATCGCCGCCAACCCGGATCGGGTGGTCGAGCACGGCGACCAGATCCTCTATTGCGGTGGCGCTCTCGCCGATCTCTACGAGGCCCGCGGCGGCATGATCGTCATGGTCGGCAAGCCCTACAAGCCGATCTACGCCGAGGCCCTGCGCCTCGCCGAGAAGGCTGCCGGTCGCCCGGTCGATCGCACCCGCATCCTCGCCATCGGCGACTCGGTACGCACCGACGCCATCGGCGCCGCCGGCGCCGGGCTCGACCTGCTGTTCATCACCGGCTCGATCCATGCCGCCGAACTGGACGCCTTCGGCAACCCGGACCCTGAAGCCATTCGCCGCCTGGTCGAACCGAGTGGCGCCAATGTCGCGGGGTTCATGCCGCGGTTGAGCTGGTAGGTAGCCACCGGCCTCTCGGTCATGTCCCCCCGCCAAGGGAGATGCAGACTGCCACACCCCGCATAGCAGCCTCCAACCTTAGCTGCCTTGCAACCCATCCGGTTTCTTGTCATATCGCCATCACTCTCAAGGCGGGTACGAATTTGAGCGGCTTCATCAGGCTCGCTGGACTCGACCAGGTTCCGGCGTCGCTGCGCGGCGCCATGGTCGCGATCGGCAATTTCGACGGCTGCCACCGCGGTCATCAGCACGTGTTCCGGGCGCTGAAGGCCCGTGCCGCCGCGCTCGGCGTGCCGGCGCTGGTCCTCACCTTCGAGCCGCACCCGCGCGACGTGTTCGCGCCGGCTCCCTTCATGTTCCGCCTTACCTATGCCGATCAGAAGGCAGAGATCGCCGAGGCGCTCGGGCTCGACGGCATCGTGGTGATGCCGTTCTCGCTCGAGTTCTCCCATATCGTCGCCGAGGATTTCGTCACCCGCTTCCTTGTCGGCGCCCTCGGCGTCACCGGTGTCTCGGTGGGCGCCGATTTCCATTTCGGCTACAAACGCCAGGGCACCCCCGATTTCCTGAAGGACGCCGGCGTGCGTCACGGCTTCGAGGTCGAAATCCTCGACATGCTCGACGAAGGCGACGACCACATCTCGTCCTCCCGCATCCGCGCCTTGCTCGGCGAGGGTGACGTCGCGGGCGCGGCGCAACTGCTCGGCTACCACTGGTTCCTGTCGGGCGTCGTGGTGCAGGGCGATCAGCGGGGCAGGGAACTCGGCTTCCCCACCGCCAACACCGCAAGTCCCACCGGGTTCGGCCTCCTGCAGGGCGTCTATGCCGTGCGCACCAAGCTCAACGGGCGCCTGCTCGATGGCGTCGCCAGCTACGGCAAGCCGATGTTCAACAATGAGCGTCCGCCCTTCGAGACCTGGATCTTCGATTTCGACGAGGACATTTACGGCGAGACGCTGGAAGTCGCGCTGCTCGGCACCGTGCGTGGCCAGGTCAAGTTCTCGGGCCTCGACGAACTGATCGCCGCCGTCAACAACGACGCTGCCCAGGCCCGCCTGCTGCTGCAGTCGACCCTGCCGGTGTCCGAGCTGGACGAGAAGCTCGGGTTTTTCAGGTAGCGACTTCGGCGTGTGAGGAGCGGACCAGGGATGGGGGGCCACGCTCCGGCCGCGCCATTTGCACTGGCACCCGCCGCCCTCGCTTGCTACAAGCCCGCAACTTCCCTTGAACATCGATCGATGACGATGAACGATACTGCGACCAGCGGCGCCGAGACCGATTATTCCGCGACGCTCTTCCTGCCCGAGACCGAGTTCCCGATGCGCGCCGGCTTGCCGGCCCGTGAGCCCGACTGGCTGAAGCGCTGGGAAGACATGGACATTTATGCGCGCCAGCGCGCCGCCGGCAAGGGCAAGCCGCTGTTCACGCTGCACGATGGCCCGCCCTACGCCAACGGCAACATCCATATCGGCCACGCGCTCAACAAGATCCTCAAGGACCTGGTGAGCCGATCCAAGACCATGCTCGGCTACAACTCGGCCTATGTGCCGGGCTGGGATTGCCATGGCCTGCCGATCGAGTGGAAGGTCGAAGAGCAGTATCGCGCCCAGGGCAAGAACAAGGACGACGTCGAGATCAACGAGTTCCGCGGCGAATGCCGCAGCTTCGCGCAGTACTGGGTCGATACCCAGCGCGAGGAGTTCAAGCGGCTCGGCGTGGTTGGTGACTGGTCCAATCCGTACCTCACCATGAGCTTCGATGCCGAAGCTCAGATCGCGCGCGAGCTGATGAAGGTCGCGGCCTCCGGCCAGCTCTATCGCGGCAGCAAGCCGGTGATGTGGTCGGTGGTCGAGCGCACCGCGCTCGCCGAAGCCGAGATCGAGTACCAGGATTACGAGAGCGACGCGATCTGGGTGAAGTTCCCGATCCACTCGGCCAACGGCGCCTTCGGCACCGGCTCGTTCGAGGATTTCGGCTCGTCATATGTCGTGATCTGGACCACCACCCCGTGGACCATCCCGGCCAACCGCGCCATCAGCTATTCTTCGAAGATCAGCTACGGCCTGTACGAGGTCACCGGCGCGCCGGAGGGCAATTGGGCGACCAAGGGCGAGAAATACGTCCTCGCCGACAAACTGGCCGAGGAAGTGCTGCAGAAGGCAAAGGTCGAGACCTTCGTTCGTCTGCACGATGTCGATTGTTCGAAGATCGTTTCCTGCAACCATCCGCTGCGCGGGTTTGGCGGCGGCTACGAGTTCGAAGTGCCGCTGCTCGATGGTGAGCACGTCACCGATGACGCCGGCACCGGGTTCGTGCACACCGCGCCCAGCCACGGCCTCGACGACTTCGAGATCTGGATGTCCTCTGGCCGCAAGCTCACCGAGCGCGGCATCGACACCTCGATCCCCTTCGCCGTCGACGATGCCGGCTTTTACACCGCTGCGGCTCCCGGTTTCGAGGGCGCCCGCGTCATCGACGATGCCGGCAAGAAGGGCGATGCCAATAACCGCGTCATCGCGGCGCTCGCCGAGCGCAACGCCATGGTCGCGCGCGGCCGGCTCAAGCACCAGTATCCGCACTCCTGGCGTTCGAAGAAGCCGATCATCTATCGCAACACCCCGCAGTGGTTCGTCTACATGGACCGGCCATACGCGGCGGAGAAGATCGCGACGCTGAAGCTGTTCTCCGACCACCCGGAGCGGGTGCAGATCAAGCCGGGCGACACCGTCCGCGGCATCGCGCTGACCGCCATCGAGAACACCAGGTTCTACCCGCAGGCCGGGCAGAATCGCCTCCGTTCGATGATCGCTGATCGCCCGGACTGGGTGCTGAGCCGCCAGCGCGCCTGGGGCGTGCCGATCGCCGTGTTCTACAATGAGCAGACCGACACCATCCTGGTTGACGAGATGGTCAACCAGCGCATCGGCGCCGCCTTCGAGGAGGAGGGCGCCGACGCCTGGTTCAAGTCAGGCGCCAAGGAGCGCTTCCTCGGCAATGCCGTGCCCGATCCCGAGAACTGGACCAAGGTCGACGACATCCTCGACGTCTGGTTCGAATCCGGAACCACCCATTCGTGGGTGCTGCGCAACTCGCAGAAGTGGCCGGATATGCAGTTCCCGGCCGGCATGTATCTGGAGGGCTCGGACCAGCATCGTGGCTGGTTCCATTCGTCGCTGCTCGAGAGCAGCGCCACCAATGGCTATGCGCCTTACGCGAGCGTCTTGACGCACGGCTTCACCCTCGATGGCGAGGGCAAGAAGATGTCGAAATCGTTGGGCAACACCACGGCGCCGCAGGACGTCATCAAGCAGTTCGGCGCCGACATCCTCCGCCTCTGGGTCGCCCAGTCCGACTATTCGGACGACCTGCGTATCGGCAAGGAGATCATCAACTCCACCGTCGACAACTATAGGAAGCTCCGCAACACCATCCGCTGGCTGATCGGCAACCTTGCTCACCGCAGGGCAGAGGAAACCGTCGACTATCGCGACATGCCCGAGCTCGAGCAGCTGATCCTGAGCAAGCTGAAGGACCTCGATGCCCTCGTTCGCGAGTCCTACGAGAGCTACGACTACAAGCGCATCGTCGCGGCGCTGTCGAACTTCATGAACATCGACCTGTCGGCGTTCTACTTCGATATCCGCAAGGATGCGCTCTACTGCGACCCGATCTCCTCGGTCCGCCGCCGCGCCAGCCTCACCGTGCTCGACCATGTGTTCGACGCGCTGACCGCCTGGCTCGCCCCGATCCTGGTGTTCACCATGGAAGAGGCCTGGCTCGAGCGGCACCCCGGCGCAGATTCGTCGGTGCACCTGCGCGAGTTCCCGAAGCTGCCCGAGGCGTGGACGGACGAAAAGCTCGATGAGAAGTGGGAAGCCATCCGGGAAGTCCGCAAGGTCGTCACCGGTGCCCTCGAGATCGCCCGCCGCGACAAGGTGATCGGCGCTTCGCTCGAAGCCGCGCCGAAGGTCTACATCACCGACGACAAGCTTGCTGCCGCTGTCCGCGGCGCCGACATGGCTGAGATTTCCATCACCTCCGCCATCGAGATCGTCGAAGGCGAGGGCCCGGCGGAGGCCTTCCGGCTCGACGAAGTCCGCGGCGTCGCCGTGGTGTTCGCCAAGGCCGAAGGCCGGCGCTGTGCACGTTCGTGGCGGATTCTGCCGGAAGTCGGCACCGACACCGAGTATCCGGACCTGTCGCTGCGCGATGCGCAGGCGATGCGCGAGTTGAAGGCGGCGGGACGGTAAGACCGGTGCGTTTGGCCACCCCCCTCCCATCCTCCCCCACAAGGGGGGAGGTGCCCGCCAGTGTGTCGGGCACGGTCGAGCGGTACGCTCCTCTTCACCTCCCCCCTTGTGGGGGAGGACGGGAGGGGGGTCGGAGGCCGCGATGCCAGTGACCCGCCCTCATCTCCTGCTCTCGCTCCTCGCCGGACTGTTCGCCTTCGCCCTCGATCGCGGCCACAAATTCCTGCAGGTCAGTTCCGATTGCATCGGAGCGGCGTCGTCGCTCTGCATCGAGCACCTGGGCTTCGTCACCCCGGCCGCTCCGCTCGGCTGGCAGGGGGGCGAGATCGTCCCGGTGACCCCGTTCTTCGATTACGTGCTGGTCTGGAACACCGGCGTCTCCTATGGCCTGCTCGGCGACCTGCCGGTATGGGCGCTGGGCGCCATCGCCGTGGTCGCCATCCTCGCACTCGGCGTCTGGTGGTCGCGTACCGCCGATGTGCTGGTGCGCTATGGCCTCATGCTCGCCATCGGCGGCGCGGTCTCGAATGCGCTTGATCGCGTGCTCTATGGAGCCGTTGCGGATTTCTTTCACTTTCATTGGCAGGATTGGTCGTTCTACATCTTCAATATCGCCGACGTGGCGATCACTTTGGGGGTGTTGCTGCTACTCCTCGACTTCGTCGGGATCGGCCGCAGAAAGCCCGCCTGAACGCAAAGGCGCCTCAATCTGGTCTTAGGGCCGGTCTTGGTCTATAAGGCCCGCGCGGGGCGCGCACGGGCCGGGGAAAAGGGAAGTTTCATGCTGAGTGATTTGACCGGGCGGCGGCCCACTCTCAAAGCCGTGACCCGGGGCGGATTGCTGACCGTCGGCATCGTGCTCGGCCTTGGCCTGAGCGCCTGCACCACCACCGAAGGCACCAATGCCCTGACCGATGTTGGCACCTTCGAGCGCGAAGTGCTGACCGAGACCATGAAGGGCGTCGGCATGATGGAGCGCGAGGAAAAGGCGGAGAACCCTGAGCGTCGCGGTCCGCTGGTGCTCCCCAAGTCCACCGCGCTGCCCACTCCGGCCGATCCCAAGGCGGCCAAGACCGCCCTGATTCCCGAGGATTCGAGCCGCGTGCAGATCGATACCTCGAACATTTCGGAGGCTGACCTGAAGCGGCTGCGCAACGCCCGCGTGGTCGATCTGCGCACTCTCAGCGGCCGTCCGCTCACCGAGATCGAAACCAAGCAGCTCACCGCGCGCATGACTGCCGCCAAGCTGAAGGGTGGTCCCAAGCCGCTCTATCTGCCGCCCGATGAGTATTACACCACGGTCAAGGGCCAGGACATGGTCTGCCTGGCCGCCAATGGCGAGCTCGTGCCGCTCACCGACAAGTCGTGCCCGCCGGAGGTCCGCAAGGCCCTAGCCGCGCAGGCGAACTAGAGCGTTTCCAGGAAAAAGCCTGTCCCCGCGAAGGCGAGATTGCAGACTTTTCCGGTTCGGAAGCGCGACCACTAACCCCGGTAGGGCAAGTCTACGTCTCGAAGAGACGGAGGCTGGGCCTACCCCCATCAACTCGAAAGATGCGCTGACCCCCGGGCAATCCTGCCCGGACCCGGTCCCGCAGGAGTTATCGCATGTCGAATGTTTCAGCCGTCCCGACGGACGGCGACCGCCTGGCCAAGGTCATCGCTCGTTCCGGCCTCTGTTCCCGCCGCGATGCCGAAGGCTGGATCAAGGACGGCCGCGTCACCGTCAACGGCAAGAAGGTCCTGACCCCGGCCTTCAACGTTTCCGAGAAAGACAAGATCAAGGTCGATGGCGAGCCGCTCGCGGCGCGCCAGGGCACCCGCGTCTGGCTCTACCACAAGCCCGCCGGCCTCGTGGTCACCGAGAAGGACCCGGAAGGTCGTCCCACCGTCTTTGAGGCGCTGGAAGAAAAAGAGCTGCCGCGCGTCGTCTCCATCGGCCGGCTCGATATCAACACCGAAGGGCTGCTGCTGGTCACCAATGATGGTGGCCTGAAGCGCGTGCTCGAGTTGCCGGCCACCGGCTGGCTGCGCCGTTACCGTGTTCGCGCCTTTGGCTCGGTCACCCAGGCGCAGCTAGACACGCTGAAAGACGGCATCGAGATCGACGGTATCCAGTATGGCCCGATCGAGGCCATCCTCGAGCGCGCGCAGGGTTCCAACTCCTGGTTGGTACTGAGCCTGCGCGAAGGCAAGAACCGCGAGGTCAAGAACGTCCTCGGCGCGCTGGGCCTGCAGGTCAACCGCCTGATCCGGGTCAGCTACGGCCCGTTCCAGCTCGGCGACCTGCCCGAGGGTGAGGTCGAGGTCGTCGCCGCCCGAGTGCTGCGCGAGCAGCTCGGCAAGCGCCTCGCGGCTGAGGCCAATACCGATTTCGAGAGCGACATGCCGGAAGTCGCGCCCAAGAAGAAGCCGGCCACCAACCCCAAGCTGCGCGCCGCCGCGCCGGGCAAGGAGCTGAAGAAGGATTCGCCACGCAAGTCGCGCGACAGCAAGTTCCGCTTCGAGGACGACGACACCGAAGCCGCGGCCGCCGCCGCGCTCGCTGAGCGCCCGCGCCAGGATCGTCCCGGCCGCTTCGACAAGAAGCCGGTCAAGGCGCCGAGTCGGCAGCGTCCCGTCGATCCCTCGGAGATCCGCACCATCCACTTCGAGGATGGCCGCGAGGCCGAGATCCGCGTCAAGCCGCCTCGCCGCGATGGCGTGGAAGGCGAAGAGCGCAAGCGCTGGAACGACCCCGAGGACAGCTCGGCCAGGAACTTTGGCCGCCCCGCTCACCACGAGGATCGCCCCGCCCGCGCTCCGGGTGGCGCCGATCGCCCCAAGCGGGCCTTTGGCGACAAGCCCGCGGGCAAGCGCCCCTACGGCGACAAGCCCCGTGGCGATTTCGGCGATCGTCCGAAGCGTGCCTACGGCGATAAGCCCGCCTACGGCGAAAAGCGTGCCTATGGCGACAAGTCGCGCTCGGCCCGTCCGGCCGGCGACCGCCCCTATGGCGACAAGAAACCCTACGCCCCACGCGGCGACGGTCCCGCGCGGTCGTATGAGGGCAAGAAGCCCTACGCGCCGCGCACCGACGCAAGCGATCGCCCAAGCCGTTCGTTCGGCGACAAGAAGCCCTACGGCGCCCGCCCACCGCGCGGCGATCGCCCTGCTGGCGATCGTCCGCGTGAAAGCGCCGAGCGTGGTCCGCGCGCCGAGGAAAAGCGCCCCTACGCGCCGCGTAATTCCTATGCCGGTGACCGTGAGCGCAGCAACAGCCGCCCGCTTGGCGACAAGAAGCCGTATGGCACCCGTCCGCCCCGCGGCGATCGCCCTTCCAGCGATCGTCCGCGCGAAGCCGGTGACCGTCCGGCTCGCTCGTTCGGCGACAAGCCGCGCAGCTTCGGCGACAAAAAGCCGTTCTCCGGCAAGCCCGGCGGTACCGGCGGCAAGCCTTACGGCAAACCGTCAGGTGGCGCCGGTCGCCCGTCCGGCGGTCGTCCAGGTGGCGCTGGCCGTCCCCACGGCGGCTCCGGCGGTCCTGGTCGTCCGGCCGGCGATCGCCCCCGTGGACCCAAGAAGCCGCGCGAGTAAGCGATGCGCATCGTCGCCGGCAAGTTTCGCGGCAAGGCGCTGCTGTCGCCTTCGGACGACAGCATCCGGCCGACCTCCGACCGCGCCCGCGAATCGGTGTTCAACATCCTCGCTAGTCGCGTCGGCGTGCATCTCGACGGGCTGAAGGTGCTCGACCTGTTCGCCGGCACCGGCGCGCTGGGCCTCGAAGCCCTGTCGCGCGGCGCCTCGGGAGCGGTGTTCGTCGACAACGGCGCCGAATCCCGCGGCATCATCCGCGACCACATCGAGGCTTTCGGTGTCGCCGGCATCGCCAAGCTGCTCCGCCGCGACGCCACGGCACTCGGCCCTGCCGGCACCATGGGCCCCTTCGATCTGGTGTTCCTCGATCCGCCTTATGCCAAGGGACTGGGCGAGCAGGCCCTGGTCTCGCTGCGCGACGGCAACTGGCTGGCCAAGGATGCGACGATCGTGCTCGAAGAGGGCGCTGAGGTCGAGCTGGCGCTGCCCGGGGGCTTCACCCTCGATGACCGTCGCGAGTATGGTGCGGCGGCGGTGCACTTCATCCGCGCGCAGTGAGGCGAGCCATGCAGTTCCGCGCCGTCGTCATCCCCTCGGGCAATGCCACCGCTGTCGAAATCCCCGATGAGGTCATGCAATCGCTCGGTCCCGAGGCGCGGCCGCCGGTGGCGATCATTGTCAACGGCCATAGCTGGCGCAGCCGTGTCGCCCTCATGAACGGGCACCACCTTGTCGGCATCAGTGCTGCCCACCGCGCCGCTGCAGGCATCGCGGAGGGGCAGATGATCGACATCGACATCAGCCTCGATACCACGCCGCGCGAAGTCGAAGAGCCCGACGACCTCAAATCTGCCCTCGACGCTGACTCGGCGGCTCGCGCTGGCTTCGACAGGCTGCCGTTCGGCCTCAAGGCCAAGCACGTTCGCGATATCGATGCGGCAAAGACGCCCGAGGTGCGTGCCCGCCGGATCGATAAGCTGGTAGAAACGCTCGGTCGTCCTTGAACGCTAGCGCGTCCGGCCGAACAACCGCTCGATATCCGCCTTCTTCAGCTCCACGTAGGTTGGCCGCCCGTGGATGCACTGCCCCGAATGCGGCGTCGTCTCCATCTCGCGCAGCAGCGCGTTCATTTCCTCGACCCTGAGCCGCCGTCCCGAGCGCACTGAGCCATGGCAGGCCATGCGCCCGATGATCGCCTCCAGCCGGTCGGCGAGCGCCGCCGAGCTGTCCCATTCCGCCAGCCCGTCGGCGAGGTCGCGCACCAGCCCGTCGATATCGGCCTGCCCGAGCAGCGCCGGCGTCTCGCGCACTGCTATGGCCCGCGGCCCGAACCGTTCGAGATAGAGCCCCAGCCGCTCCAGCGTCGGCGCTGCGTCCTCGAGCCGCCCGCAATCGTCTTCGCTGAGCTCGATCACCACCGGGATCAGCTGCATCTGGCTGGCCACCGGCCCCGCTGCCATCTGCGCCTTGAACCGCTCGTACACCAGCCGCTCATGCGCCGCGTGCTGGTCCACCAGCAACAGGCTGTCGCCATTCTGCGCCACGATGAAGTTGTCGAACATCTGCGCCCGCGCCGTCCCCAACGGATACTCCACCGGCTCGGCGGCGGGCGCCGGCTCGTTCACTTCATATCGCGCGCTCGGCTCAGCAAAGCCCGCGAACCGTGCGGTCGGTGATCCTCCCCCGCGTGGCGGAGGAGGGGGAGCGCCATAGACGGTGGAGGAGGCGGCCCAACCCGCCATCGTCCGCACTGGCGTCGCCTCATACTCCGGCACCCGGAACGCCTGCACCACATCCTCGGCCACCGTGCTCGCCGCCCGATGCCCCGCCGCGTCCAGCGCTTCGGTGATCGCCCGGATCACCGCTCCGCGCACCGCGCCGGGGTCGCGGAACCTGAGCTCCGCCTTGGTCGGATGGACGTTGACGTCGACGTCCTGCGGATCGACGGCCAGAAAGATCGCCACCACCGGAAACCGATCGCGGAACACGAAATCCGCATAGGCGGCGCGGATCGCGCCCACCAGCACCTTGTCGCGCACGGCCCGGCCGTTGACGAAGAAATACTGGCTCAGCGAGTTGGCGCGGGTGTAGGTCGGCAGCCCCGCGAGCCCGGTCACCACCATGCCGTGTCGCATCGTCGCGAGCGGCACGGCGTTGTCGCCGAAGTCCCCGCCCATCACGTCGCCGAGCCGTGCGCGCAGGGCCCCGTCGCCCTCGCGCCCCGGCCAGTTCGAGCTGGTTCGGTCCGCCCCGTCGAGCACGAACTGCACGTGCGGGTTGGCCATTGCCAGCCGCTTCACCATGTCGGTGATCGCCCCGGCCTCGGAGCGCTCGGTTTTGAGGAATTTCCGCCGCGCCGGCACATTGCCGAACAGCTCGCGCACCTCGACGATAGTGCCGCGGTTCATCGCCAGCGGCACCGGCCGCGACTTCACCCCGTGCTTCACCGTGATCCGAAGCCCACTGGCATCCTCGGCCCGCCGCGAGGCGATGCCGAGTTCCGCCACCGCCCCGATCGAGGCCAGCGCCTCGCCGCGGAACCCCAGCGTCCGGATATCCTCGAGCCCATCATCGGCGAGCTTGCTGGTCGCGTGCCGCTCCACCGACAGCACCAGGTCGGCCTCGTCCATGCCGACGCCGTCGTCCTCGATCCGGATCAGGCTCTGGCCACCGCCGGCGGTGGTGATGTGGACCCGGCTGGCGCCGGCATCGATGGCGTTCTCGACCAGCTCCTTCACCACGCTCGCCGGCCGTTCCACCACCTCGCCGGCGGCGATGCGATTGATCAGGTCTTCGGGAAGCTGGCGGATGGGCAAAGGCGATTCTCCTGGGCGCCAAATGTAGCGAGCTCGCCCCGTCGGTGCCACGCCTGTCACATGCCGGTGTCAAACATTGCGTACCAGCAGCGCGTCTATCGATCGGAGCCTCGCATGCTGACCGCCGTCTCGCCCCTGCTGCGCCAATACTCGCGCACCGAGAACCCCAATCCGCCCACTCACCTCGGCACCCGCTACGACACCGCCGGCACCTTCCTGCCCGAGCCGGGCAATACCGTAGTCTGCCACCTCGAGGCAGGCTCCCCGACCGAGGCGGCTTTGATCGATGCCCGCGCCCGTTTCCTCGGCATGCCCGAGGCCCGCAGCCTGGCGTTCACTCCGGTGTCCAGCCTCCACATGACACTGTTCCAGGGTATCATCGAAGGTCGCCGCGCCGCTCCCTTCTGGCCGTCCGACCTGCCCCTCGATACGCCGATCGCCGAGATGACGGCGCTCATGCTGGAACGGCTCAAGCCCTACGCCGGCGGCCCGCCGTTCAAGGTGCAGGTTACCGACGCGCTGCCGACCGGGCTGAAGCTCGAGGGTGCCACCGCAGCCGATCGGCAGGCCCTGCGCGATTGGCGCGACGCCTTCGCCGAGATCCTCGGCTACCGCCACCCCGATCACGACGACTACGTCTTCCACATCACCTTCAGCTATGTCATTGCCCGCTTCGACGACGCCGCTCTGCCAGCCTGGCAGCAGATGCTCGATGAAGTGGTCCGCGACATCGCTGCCCGCGCTCCGGTCCTCGACCTGCGGCCCCCGGCCTTCTGCGCCTTCGAGGACATGAACCACTTCGAGGAGTTATGGGTGTTCGAACGGGCTTTCCCGCGGCAGCCGCCATTGCCGCAGGGATGACATCGAGGGTATGGAAGCGCCATGCCCACCCCCATGGACCAGGCCCTCGCCCTCGCTGAAGCCGCCGCCCAGGCCGGCGAGGCGCCCGTCGGCGCCGTCATCGTCGAAGGCGACCGCGTTCTCGCCGCCGAGCGCAACCGCATGCGTGAGCTGAACGATCCCACCGCGCATGCCGAGTTCCTCGCCATCCGCACAGCGCTGGCGACACGCGGCACCGGCCGGCTCGACGGCTGCGATCTCTATGTGACGCTCGAACCCTGTGCCATGTGCGCCGGCGCCATCGCCCACACGCGTCTGCGCCGTGTCTATTACGGCGCCGAAGACCTGAAGGCCGGCGCCGTCGACAACGGCGTCCGGCTGTTTGAAAGTCCCAGTTGCCACCATCGCCCCGAGGTGATCGGCGGGCTAGGGGCCAAGCGATCGGGTGAGCTGCTGCGGGAGTTCTTTGCCAGGCTGCGTTGACGATCGGGTTTGGGTCCGAGCCTATTGGCCAAGCCACCGGTCCCAGCGTCGGTTGACGCGATACTGCACGCGGGCGTCCCGGCGCGCGTCGACCCACGGAGCAGCGACGGGCACCCGGCGATAGACATCCGTGAAAACGACGGTTTGTCCGCCGGCCTGAGCATAGATGTAGTTGGCGTTCATCCAGCCCCGATAACTGGCCCATGACACGTCGCACCAGGCCGAATTGGAGAGGCAACCTGCGACCAGTATGCTCTGGCCTGGCGGAACCACGGCGACAACCACATGCTGGGTGCCAGGACCGGCCCTGAGATTGACGGCGTTGGCTGTCACTCCCACTGCTGCGGCATTGGCCGAAGCAGTGGACAGGGAAAGGGCCGCAACAACGGTGGCGAGCAGGAATGTGCGCTTCATGATGACTCTCCTTGCATGGGAAAGTCGCGTATCCAGCATGAGCGATGCGCCAGTATTGCACGCAAGTAACAAATTGTAGCGGGCGCTACCGGTCCTCCGCCCGCCTGGACGGTCCTTCGTGCTGGTAGAACGACTCGATCCGCCCATCCAGCGCGCGCTTGAAATTGTCCTTGTCCTTCTCGACATGCGCCACCAGCTCGCGCACTCGCCAGAACTCCAGCGCCCCGAAGGCGCTGAGATGCGGCCGCACATATACGTCGGGCGGATAGGCGGCCATCATATGCGCCGTTAGTGAGTGCATCATGATCTGTGCCGAGCCGAACCACACATCGAGCGCCTTGTGGTTGGTCTTGTTGAGCTGCTCGGACGGGTCGCCGTTCACGTCGACGCCGACGAGAATATCGGTGTCGGCAGCCGCCTGGTCGAGCGGCAGCGGGTTCACCACACCGCCATCGACCAGGAGATGATTGGCGAACGGCACCGGCTTGAACAGACTGGGGATGGCGATCGAGCCGGCAATCGCCTGCCGCAGCGGCCCTTCCGAGAACACTGCCTGATGCCACGACTGGAAGTCCGTCGCCACCACGTAGAACTTGGTCTTCAGGTCCTTGAACTCGAACGGGAATGGATCGGGCAGGAACGCATTGACCACCTGGCAGGCGTCAAGCTGCACGTTGAAGCCGGATTGGAAGAAGTTGCCGAGGTTGCGCACCTGCGCTCCCCATAGCCGCCCGGCGATGATCCGCATGGTGCCCAGCACCGAGAACGAGTGCTCGCGCAGCTCGGCCCCGGTCATGCCGCTGGCCCAGCCGGCGCCGATCAGCGCGCCGATCGAGGTGCCCGAGATCACGTGGGGCCTCAGCCCCATCTCGTCCATGGCCTCGATATAGGGAATATGCGTCAGCCCGCGGGCTGAGCCGCCGCCGAGCGCCACGCCGATGCGTGGTTCGGGGGGAGGAGCATGACCACGGGTTTGCTCGCGAAACTCGCCGCGCAGGCGATCGACAATCTGCTGCCCCCGCCGCTGCAGCGGCGTCGGCTCGACCGGCGCTGTTATCTCATGGGTCACGATAAGGACGTAGGGTACGCTCTGCTCGTTTATAAGACGTTCAGGCCGGTTTGAGTTCCCTCGCCACCGCACGCCAGCCGATATCGCGGCGGCAGAAGCCCTCGCGCCAGTCGATCCGGTCCACCTCCGCATAGGCCCGGTCGCGCGCTTCGCCCACCGTGCGGCCCAGTGCCGTGACGTTCAGCACCCGCCCGCCATTGGCGATCAGCTTGCCGTCGCGGCGCACCGTGCCGGCGTGGAACACCATCAACCTGTCGTCGTCCTGGCCGTTGATCCCACGGATCTCGCTGCCCTTTTCGGGATTGACGGGATAGCCCTTCGCCGCCAGCACCACGGTCAGCGCCACCTCGTCGCTGAACTCCGGCTGCGCCGTCTTGAGCGTGCCGCGCGCCGTCGCCTCGAGCAGGTCCAGTGCGTCCGATTTCAGCCGCAGCATCAGCACCTGGCACTCCGGATCGCCGAACCGCACGTTGTATTCGATCAGCTTGGGTCCCTTCGGTGTCACCATGATCCCGGCGAACAGCACGCCGGTGAACGGCGTGCCGCGTTCCGCCATGCGGCGGATCGAGGGCAGGATGATCTCGTTCTCGACCTGCGCCGTCACCTCCGGCGTCATCACCGGGGCAGGGGAGTAGGCGCCCATGCCGCCGGTGTTGGGGCCACGGTCGCCGTCCCAAACCCGCTTGTGGTCCTGCGCACTGGGCAGCATCACTACGCTCTCGCCGTCGCAGAGCGCGAAGATCGAAGCCTCCTCGCCTTCCAGATATTCCTCGATCACCACGGTCGAGCCGGAGTCGCCAAAGGCGCCCGAGAAGCAGTCGCGCACTGCGTCCGCCGCTTCCTGGATGGTCATCGCCACCGTCACCCCCTTGCCGGCGGCAAGCCCGTCCGCCTTGATCACGATCGGCGCGCCCTGATCATGCACATAGGCGAGGGCGTCGCTCTCATTGTCGAATCGACCATAGGCCGCCGTCGGCACCCTGGCCTCGTCGCAGAGCTGCTTGGTGAAGGCCTTCGAGCCCTCGAGCTGCGCCGCCGCCTTGCTCGGCCCAAAGCACAACAACCCCGCCGCCCGCACATCGTCGCCCAGCCCCGCCACTGCGGGCGCATCGGGCCCGATCACCACGAAGTCCACCTGGTTGCCGAGCGCGAAATCGATCACCGCCTTATGGTCGGTGATGTCGACCGGCACGTTCTCGGCAATCTCGCCGGTGCCGCCATTCCCCGGCATCACGAACAGCTTCTCGCAGCGCGGCGATTTGGCAATCGCCCACGCCAGCGCATGCTCCCGTCCACCCGACCCGATCACCAGAATGCGCATCAGCCATCAGCTCCGATGTTGCCGTTGACCCTCCCCACCTTGAGGGGAGGGGGGTGAGGCCAGAGGCCTTACCCACAGGGGACCACCACAAGGGTGGGGAGGGCGGCCAAGCACGCGGCGCATGGCCATTTGGCGCCCATCTAGCATCTGCTCGATTGTGCCGCCACCCTTGACGGACTCGTCCCTTTCCCGCACCTCTCACCCATGCCTGCACCGCTGACCAACGCCGCCGAGTTCACCGTCTCCGAAATCGCCCAGGCGGTGAAACGCACGGTCGAGGACGAGTTCGGCCATGTTCGGGTGCGCGGCGAGATCTCCGGCTTCCGCGGCGTCCATTCCTCCGGCCACGCCTATTTCACTCTCAAGGACGAGAACGCCTCGATCGACGCGGTGGTGTGGAAGAGCTCGTGGCCGCGCCTGACCTTCAAGCCCGAGGAGGGCATGGAGATCATCGCCACCGGGCGGCTCACCACCTTCCCGCGCTCGTCGAAATACCAGATCGTCATCGAGCAGATCGAGCCGGCCGGCGCCGGCGCGCTGATGGCGTTGCTCGAGGATCGGCGCCGGAAGCTTGCCGCCGAGGGGCTCTTCGCCAGCGAGCGCAAGCGCCAGCTGCCCTACCTGCCGCGCGTCATCGGCGTCATCACTTCGCCCACCGGAGCGGTGATCCGCGATATCCTGCACCGCATCTCCGATCGCTTCCCCAGCCATGTCATCGTCTGGCCGGTCCGCGTGCAGGGCGAGACTGCCGCCCCCGAAGTCACCGCGGCCATCAACGGCTTCAACGCACTCGCCCCGAACGGCCCGATCCCACGTCCGGACGTGCTGATCGTCGCCCGCGGCGGCGGTTCCATCGAGGACCTCTGGGGCTTCAATGAAGAGATCGTCGTCCGCGCCGTCGCCGCAAGCCGCATTCCGGTTATCACCGCCGTCGGCCACGAGACCGACACCACGCTCGTCGACTACGCCTCCGATCATCGCGCGCCGACCCCCACCGCTGCTGCCGAGGCTGCCGTCCCCGTGCGCGCCGACCTTATCGGCTATGTCGACGAGATCGGCGGCCGCCAGCGCCACGCCATGCGGCGTACCGCCTCGAACTATCGCGACCGCCTGCGCGCTGCTTCCGCCGGCCTGCCGCGCCCGCTCGATCTGGTCGCCAGCGCTCGCCAGCGGCTCGACCACGCGGCCTCCAACCTTGCCGCGGCGCTGCGCCACGCCGAGCAGAAGAAGCGCATCGAGTTCGGTCGCTCCGCCAACAAGCTGACGCCGAACCTGCTGTCTCGCCGCGCCGCTGAGCTCGCCACCCGCCTCGACAATCTCAGGCGCCGCGCCGATACCGCCGCCTCGCGTACTGCCGAGCGGAAGCGCGGCCTGTTCGTCGCCGCGGCCGGCCGCCTCTCGCCCAAGGCGCTCAACAACGAGATCAGGCATCTGCGCAGCCGGCTGGAGCCGCTGGCCGCCGCGCTTCATCCGGCGGTCGCCCGTTTCGTCGATCAGCGCCGCCGCAGCCTCGACCTCGCGGCCCGCCTGCTCGAGGCAGCCGACTACCGCTCGATCCTGCAGCGTGGCTTCTCGGTGGTCACCGACGCCGAGGGCCACATCGTCAAGCACACCACCGATGTGAAGCCCGGCGATGCCGTTCATATCCAGGTGTCCGATGGCGCCATCGGCGCCACGATCGGCAGCGGTCTCGTCGCCCGCAAGAAGGTCCGCCCGCCGCGCGACGAAGAGGGCCAGGACAGTCTGTTCTAGCGTCTGTTCCGGGTATCAGGGCCCGTTCTGAAAATCGCCACGAAACCGGTTCAGGTCTACTGACTGCGGTTCGGGATCGGCCGGTTTCCAAGTCAGCCGATCTGACCTATATCTGGTAGCGCCATGAACATTTTCGACAAGAGCTTCAGCCCCTCAGAGGCGCAGGTCCGCTACCTCGATGCCGACTATGTCGTGCTGCGACCGGGCAGTTTTGTCCGCTGCGCCATCACCGGCGTGCCCATCGCGCTCGACGAGTTGACCTATTGGAACGTCGACCGGCAGGAGCCCTACGCCAACGCTGACGCCGCCCACGAAGCCTACAAGCGCTACGGCCTGAACCCTCGCTAGAGCGCTCTCAGGAAAAGTTGCAGACTTTTCCGGTTCGAAGGCGCGACGAAATCAACGACTTGGATTCTCTGATCGTTCACTCGAACGGTGAAAGTACCTAGGGCTTGAAGCCGCCAGCGCGTCTCATCCGCAGCGGCACCGCCACGCGCCCCGCCTTGCTCAGGCTGATATCCTCCGATGCTGCCAGCGCGGCGAATTTCTCGCCTAGTGCCGCATCGTCGTCGATGTGCCCCGGCATCCCGATCAGGATGGCGCTCCACCCGGCATAGGCTTCGGGTGGGGTGAGATAACCGAAATGCCGCGCGTCGCTGCACAGGCAGAGCACTGGAATCTGTCTGCCGAACAAGGCGTTCAGCTCACCGGCTCGGACCCAGTTGAAGGTTCCGATGAAGGTCCGGTCGTCCGCCGGTAACCCCCGTTTGGCCAGTTCCGGCCGCACCGCCTCCCAGGAGAGCAGCGCGTCCGTCGGATCGCTCCCGCCGAACAGCTGCAGCGTCTGCGCATCGAAACTGCCCCACCGCGCCTGCATGGTCACCACTGTCGCCAGCGCTCCGAGCCCCATAGCCGTGATCACCGCCACCCCGACCGCGATCCGCCGCGTGATCCGCCCGGCATTGGCAAGCGCCTCGCCCAGTAGCGGGATCGCGAACAGCCAACCGGGCATTTGCCAGTGCGGCAGCCCGCGACCGGTCAGCGTCAGCCCGGTGAAGATGAGGATCGGCAGCACCGCGAGGCAGACCAACAGCCAGCGGCGCGAATTGTCCGGGCCGCTGATCACGCCACGGACCAGGAACGCTCCCAGGGGCACGGCAATCCACGGCAGCAGGTACACCGCCTGTGACAGCAGCGATTCGATGGGGCCGGACAGCCGCGGCCCACCCCCGCCGCCAACCCGGCCACGACCGGCCTGAAAGGCGAACGAAGCCCAGTCGTGCTGGGCATTCCACAGCAGCACCGGCACGAAGCAAGCAACGGCAATCGCTGCTGCCAGCCACGGCCCCGGCGTCAGCAGCCAGCGCCGCCCCTCGCGCGTCGAGACAAGAAACAGCAGGATGCCCAGCATCAGCAGCGCGCCGTGGTACTTCGACAGCAGCGCCAGCCCCGCCAGCAGCCCGGCCAGGGCCCATAACCCCAGCCGCTGGCCTTCGCCTGGCACGAGGACGATTCTCGCCACCACCAGCGCGGTTGCCAGCGCCGCGGCGATCAGAGGCCCGTCAGGGAAGATCAGCGCTCCATGTGCCAGCCCGAACACCGGTGCGAGGTTGAAGACAACTGTCGACCACAGCCCGGCAATCGATCCGAACAATCGGGCGCCCAGCGCGTAGATCAGCCACGATGACAGCGCGCCCAGCGCGATGAACGGCAGGCGCAGCAGCAGCAGATCTTCACTGCCCCACAGCTTCGCCCAGAACCCGACCAGCCACAGATGCAGCGGCGGATGGTCGAAATAGCTCAGTGAGAACTGCCGCGCGATGCCGATGCTGTAGGCCTCGTCCACCCCCACCGGGAGCACTGCGGCCAGCCCGATCCGGGCGATCGTCGCCAGCGCGATAACACCCAGCGCCCAGTACGCTACGGACCGCGCTTTGAAGTCCGCGTCGGACTCGCTAATGGGAAAGGCAGGCGATTGCATGGACGGTTGGGTCCTCGACCTGCCGCTTGCGTCTATTGCGGTGTGGCTAGCGATTGTCTGCCCGCAAGTCAAATTACCGTGCGGTAAGGAAGTTGAACGCGTGACTGCCCATGGATGAACCCCGAGAAGTTACTGATTATCGCTTCACCCCGGCCGATCTCGCGGTTGGGGCCCGCCAGCAGGGAGTCAGCGCGTTCATGCGAGTCCGCGACGGCGCGTTCTCGGTCGAAGCGGCCATTCGTAGTCACATTGCGCTGTTTGACGAGATCGTCGCTGTCCACAATCGCTCCACCGACGGTACGCCCGAGATCCTGGCGCGGCTCGCCCGCGAGCTTGGTCCGAAGCTACGTGTCTATCACTACGTGCCGCCGGCCTTCGCGCCCGGGAGCGAGGGGCACGCCCGAGAAGCAGGGGACTCGCTTCTCAGCTTCGTCAATTACTCCAACTTTGCGCTGACGCGGACGCGCTACACACACGTCACCAAGCTCGACGACGATCATGTGGCGATGCGTACCGCCACCGAAAGGCTCATCGCCGATGTCCGCGCCGGCCGCGCCGCACAGGGCCAGGTGGCCTGCTTTTCCGGCCTGAATCTGGCCCGCGATGAAGCCGGCGAACTCGGTATCCTCCGCCGCGAGCCCTTTTCCGGTTCAGGTGATATCGGCATCTTTCCCGTGACGCCGACGACCCATTTCGTCCACGACCGCCGTTTCGAGATGCTTCGCACCGGCGGGCTGCGCCGTCGCTTCCATTCGTTCGCATACTGGCACGTGAAATACCTCAAACCCGGGCACGGCTTCGCCAATTACGATCTCGCTCAGAACCCGAACAGCCGCTACGCCAAACGGTTGCGTGCCCACCAGGCCGACCGCGCGGTCGTCGATCTCGACCAGTTGGCCAATCTGGCTGGCCACGAACGCACGCTGCTCGAGCGGTTGGCCGATGCAGGTTTTCCGGTTCCAGAGCGGGACCGGATCATCGCTGCTCGTGGTCGCGCGGCCGCTCGGATCTTTGCCCGACGGCAATTGCTGGATGTGGCGCGTTCCGACGCCGAGTTGGCCCCGTTCGTCGTCGCGCCGTAGTCGCCCCTCTGGGGCAAGCTGCCGCGCCCACGCCGAAAACCATTCCGAACCGGTCTGATCCGTGGTTAGGGTGCGCCCCTTCGCGTTGCTCCCACGAGATCCATGGCCGCCGAGACCAACATTCCCTTCGAGACGCCCACCCGGACAGGATTGGTTGGCGCCGAGGTCTTCGCACTGGCCATCGTGCTGGCGACCTTTGTCGCCAAGACATTCGTGGCGCTGAGCGTCGGTCTCGACGGTGACGAAGCCTACTACGCCCTGTGGTCGGCATACCTTTCGCCGGGCTATCTGGATCATCCCCCCGCCGTTGCCTTGATGACCGCGCTCGGCCGGCTGGTCGGCGGTGACACCCTGCTCGGCGTCCGCCTGTTGCCCTTGCTCGCCGGTGTCGCGGTGCTGGTGGCCCTTTATCGCACCGCGCGCCTGCTCGTCCCCGGCCGCAACGCCGCCGCGCTGGCTGTTGCCTGGTACTGCCTCAGCCTGCAGGGCGCCGTGAATTTCGTCGCCACCCCGGACGCGCCATCGACATTGTTCTGGACCTTGTCGCTGTGGGCTGCGGCCGAAGCCGTGACGCGCTCCCGCCCGAACTGGTGGCTGGCCGTCGGCTTGCTTGCCGGAGCCGGGCTCGCCTCCAAATACACCAACGCCTGGTTCGGCATCGGGCTGGTCCTGTTCCTCATCGGCACGACCGACGGTCGCCGGCAGTTCGTCCGCTGGCAGCTCTGGGCCGGCGGCCTTCTTGCACTCCTCGTCTTTGCGCCCGTGCTGTGGTGGAATTATCAGCACGGCTGGCAATCCTTCCTGTTTCAAGGTGCGCGCGTCGTCTCGTTCGAGGCGGAGTTCGGGCGGCTGGTGAGCGAGTTCATCGTCAGTCAGGCCGCGGCGATGGGACCGGTTCTGCTGCTGTGCGCGCTGCTTGGGATGGGCGGCTTTTTCCTCGGGTACGGCAAGCGCGCCGACGGCAGGCTGGCCCTGCCGGTGCTGACCACGCTCCCGCTCCTCGGCTACTTCCTCTTTCACGCGCTGCATGCGCGCGTCGAGGTCAACTGGCTGCAGCCGGTGGCGCCGGTGCTCGCCCTGCTCGGTGCTGCCTTCGTCTGCCTGTTGCCGGCCCGTCCACTCGGGCGTTGGGTCGTGGCTATCGCCAGCCTTATGCAACTCGGCTTCGGGCTTGCCCTGGTCGGCTTCGCCTATGTGCAGGCCGTCTATCATCCGCTGGATCTGGGCTATGCCGACCGCACCCGCATGCTGCGCGGCTGGGACAAGCTGGCCGCCGAGATTCGCCAACTGGCCGACGCGACCGGCGCCCAGGTGATCTGGACCGAGGGCAACTACCGCCTTACCGGCGAATTGTTCTTCTACGGCCGCGCCGCCGGAGACCTCGTGCCGGTCCGCGACATCGCTCCTCACCCGCGCTACGACTTCCTGCCGCCGGAAATCCGCTACCCCGCGGCCTCGCCCGCATTGCTGGTTGAAAGCGTCAAGTCTCCGGCGGCGGCCGAAGCGCTGTCGCCGTGGCCCGAGTTTTCAAGCACCCGGCTGATCACAGTGCTGAAGCGTGATGAAGGGGCCGGGCGGGGGGAAGAGTATTACGCGGTCCTTGCCGTCTCGGGACCTACCGTTGCCTTGCCCCGGGCCGATTGAACCGGTGCCGCGGCCGCGGCTGGGACCCGGACGAAGCCGAGGATCACCATCGTCATGAACGCGTACTGCACGGTGTGGAACTCGAAGCCGATCATGATGATGGTCAACTGGAACACGGCATAGGCGACGCACAGCGTCACCGCCAGGTACAGGCGCGAGGCGAACAACGCGTCGCGCGGGGTGCGGAACACAGCGATCACTGGGGCCACCGACAGGATCAGGAAGCTGATGATGCCCGGAATGCCGGCCCCGACGGCAAAGCTCAGCAGGCCATTGTGCAGTTGCCGGAACGTCAGCATGCGCTCGATCTGGTCGCTCGGGATATAGGGCAGGATCGCCGGCACCATGTCGAGCCAGCCATAGCCGAACAGCGGCGCATGCAGGAACGCCTGCCAGCCGCCCCACAGCATGGTCAGCCGCTCCTGCGTGGATTGATCGACAGCCCCGCCGGCAATCACATCCTGGGTCACCGAGAAGCCATCCAGCGCGCGCGTCAGTCCCGCCTTTGCGGCGACGAACAGCAGGATGGCGGACAGCGCGGCCACCGCCACCGCCACGATCAGCGTCACGCCGCGATGCCGTGCCGGAGCCTGTGCCAGCGCAAACGCCAGCGCCACGAAGCCCAGCACCGGCGCCGCAATCAGCGCGCCGCGCGTGCCGCTCAGCAGCGCCACCAGGACGCCGAATACCGGCCCGAGCAGATATATCCAGTGCCGACGCTTGCCCGGCGCGAACAGCCCCACCAGCGCCGTAAAGCCGAGCAGCATCGCGGTGTCGGCAAAATGGAACGTGCTCATCAGCGGCTGCCCCGCACGTTCTAGGCCGAACATTCCCACCTGCACCGCACCCACGATCACCGCGATACCGGCGCCCGCCAGCGACAGCCGGCCGATCAGCAGCGCGCTGTCGACCTGCGCGTATTTCTCGAGTTGCCAGCGCAGCGGTACTGCCAGCAATAGCGGCAAGAAATTGAACGCGAACAGCAGGTCGTTCGCTTCTTCCGATGTGAACAGGAAGGCGAGCGCGGGCAGCGCCGCCGCGATGACGAACATCGCGTCGATCGGGTTGCGGCTGCGCGATTGGAACGCCGCCATCACTGATGGCGAAAGCAGCGCGAAGATCGCGAACAGCAGCACGAAGTAGGTGGTGAGCCGCCCCACGATGCAGGGCAGGGCGAACAGGAACACGATCATCGCCAGACAGGCCCAGCGGATGTAGCTCGGCGCGCCGGTCTTGACCGCCGCAATCATCGACCGGAGCCTCGGCCCTTGGTGATGGCGTCGAGCGCCACGAGGTCCGCCACCAGCCCGTCGATCTCGGTCAACGGGATCATGTTGGCGCCGTCGGACGGCGCGTTATCAGGGTCTTCGTGCGTCTCGATGAACACGCCGGCGACGCCAACGGCCACGGCTGCCCGCGCCAGCACCGGCGCGTATTGCCGCTCGCCGCCAGATGATTCGCCGCGTCCGCCCGGCTGCTGCACCGAGTGGGTGGCATCGAAAATCACCGGCTTGCCGGTCTCGGCCATGATCGGCAGGCCGCGCATGTCGACCACCAGCGTATTGTAGCCGAAGCTCGTGCCGCGCTCGGTCAGCAGCACCCCGGAAGCGCCGGCGCTGTCGAGCTTTTTGGCGACATTCTGCATGTCCCAGGGTGCGAGGAACTGCCCCTTCTTGACGTTCACCACCCGGCCCGTCTCGGCCGCCGCTACCAGCAGGTCGGTCTGCCGACTAAGGAACGCGGGGATCTGCAGGATGTCGACGACCTCGGCCACGGCGGCGCATTGTTCGCGCTCATGCACGTCGGTGGTGACGGCGAGACCGGTCTCAGCCTTGACCGCCTCGAAGATGCGCAGCGCCTCGTCCATGCCGATACCGCGGAAGCTCTTGGCGCTGGTGCGGTTGGCCTTGTCGAACGACGACTTGTAGATCAACGGAATGCCGCGACGCTCGCCGAGTTCGGCGAGAAAGCTCGCGGTCTTCAATGCGTGATCGCGGCTTTCGATCACGCAAGGACCGAGAATGAAAGCGAGCGGGAGATCAGTACCGAACCCGACACGCCGCCCGTTCGGCGCATCGACAAAAACCTGCTGCATCAAAACAAACCTATATCGCCGGGCGTTTCGCCCGGTCGCATGTCCCACCCAACCAGTCGGAAATCGGCCCCGCTGCCGACCTCCAACACACCATAACTTCCTGTACGGAATTTGACGCCAGCTCGGTTTTCCCCAGGCTTTAGCCCTAGCGCCGCAAGGGCGAACCGCGCTGCCCCATTGCTGGTCACCAGCAGGATCGTTCCGCGACGGTGCTCCTCCACCACCCGCTCCACGAACTCCCGCCAGGCCAGAAGGCGCCATTGCGCCCCAACCTCCCAGCCTTCTGGCGCCACGCACTGTTTCTCCCACAGCGTGATGGCCTCGTTACCGATCCGGTCGATAACGGCGGATTCGAGCTGCCCCTCGTCCGGCCCGTGGTCGATTTCGGTGAGGAATGGCGCAGTCTCGATGGGCCGCCCGTCAGCGATCGCCTCGGCCGTGGTCAGTGTCCGCTTGAGCGCACCGCTCAGTACCCGGTCGAACCTGATGCCGTTCGCCGCGAAGTGCCGGGCCAGCGCTTCCGCCTGCGCCACGCCCGTCGCGGTCAGCGGCAGGTCGGTGCGGGCCCCGATTCGGCGCGGCGGTTCACCGGCCTCGAAGGTGTTGCCATGCCGGACGATCACCAGCCGGGTCACCTGCGCCAGTCGACGAATGGATCGCCGACCTCCCCGATCAGCCGCTCCGCCCGCTCCACGTCGGCGGGGCTATCCACGCCGCTCATGGTGATCGGCGCCGGCCGGACGATTACGGCGCGGATATCGAGGCCGAGCTCGATCAGCCGCAACTGCTCCAGCCCCTCGAGCTGCTCGTACGCAGACTGCGGCGCCGCCTCGAACGCCTCGAGCGCCGGCGTCCGGTAGCAATAGAGTCCGATATGCTGCAGCACCGGCGACATTGGTCCGGCGGCGCGCAGCTCCGCCTGCTTGCGCATGAACGGCAGCACCGTCTTCGAGAACCATACCGCCCGGCCGGCGCTATCGCGGATGCAGGTCGTGCCGCTCGCCGGTGTCGTCTGCTTGTGCGCAATCAGTGCATCGAGGCGCGCCCAGTCCAGCTGCACCACCGGTGTCGTCACATCGGCGGCAGAACCGCGCGCCGCCTGGACGATCTCGACGATATGCTCGGGCGCGGTGAACGGCGCATCACCCTGCAGGTTCACGACCAGCCCCGCCGATCGCCCGGTCGCCTTGAGCGCCGCCAGCGCCCGCCCGGAGCCGGAGCTGATCTCGCTCGCCGTCATCACCGCTTCGAGCCCGAGGCGGCGCGCCGCGGTGAGGATGCGTTCGTCATCGGTCGCCACCAGCACTTCGGCGTCGCCGAGCTGCAGCGCCGCGGCGACGGCGATCGCCGCTACCCGCTCGAGCAGCATGCGCCCGGCAATCGGGTGCAGTGGCTTGCCGGGGAGCCGGGTCGAACCATAACGGGCCGGAATGACGATGAGGTCGCTCACCTCAGACGAGGCCGACGCGCAGGCAGTCGTGCACATGCACGATGCCGACCGGCCGCAGGCCGTCCATGGCAAAGATCGCGGTGATCCGTGGGGTCAGCGCCGTCATCTGCCGCAGCGCTTCGCTCAGCAATGCGTCCGCCGAGATGGTGCGGGGGCCAACGGTCATCACCGCCGCCGCGGTCTGCTGCAGCAGACCATCCGCCATGTGCCGGCGCAGGTCGCCATCGGTGATGATGCCGAGCAGATCGCCGGCCTCGTCCACCACCCCGGTGCAGCCAAAGCCCTTCGACGTCATCTCGAGGATCGCTGCCGCAACGGAGGCTTCAGCGCCCACCAGTGGCAGCTTGTCCTCCCGGTGCATCACTTCGCCGACGGTCAGTAACGCGCTGCCGAGCGTGCCGCCCGGGTGGAACACATGGAAATCCGAGGCCTGGAAACCACGCCGCCTGAGCAGCACCACGGCCAGCGCATCGCCCAGCGCCGCCATCATCGTCGTCGATGTCGTCGGCGCCGCGGTGATCTCGCAGGCCTCGCGCGCGTTGGGCAGCGTCACCACGATGTTCGCCGCCCGCCCCAGCCGCGAGTCCGGCCGCGCCGTGATCAGCGCCAGCGGAATATCGAAGCGCACGCAATAATTGGCGAGGTCGGACAGCTCCGCCGTGTCGCCGGACTTCGAAAACATCACCACCACATCGGCGGTGGTGATCATGCCGAGGTCGCCGTGGCTGGCGTCGCCGCCATGCACGAACTGCGCCGGCGTGCCGGTCGAGGCCAGCGTCGCCGCGACCTTGCGCGCGATATGCGCGCTCTTGCCGACACCGGAGAGAATGACCCGTCCCGGTGCCCGCTGGATCAGCTCGACCAGCGCCACGAACGCGCCGTCGAGCCCGGCGGCCAGCGCCTCGAGCCCTTCGGTTTCAAGCCTGATCGCGGCGCGCGCCTCGTCGAGGGCGAGCTGCTGCAGACGCGCATCGTTGGCAATAGGATAGCGCACGTGAGGACCCGGCCCGCGCCTTGCTGAAGACATGCCGTGGCTTAGCAGCAATCCGCGAGCACCCGCAAGCAAGCGCCGCAAGGTTGTGCGGAGCTGTCGGGCCGGCTAGAGCGCTTTCGGGAAAAGTTGCAGACTTTTCCGGTTCGAATGCGCGACCAAGCCAAAGACCTGGAGCATTTCGGCGTTTCCCTGAAACGGTGAAATGCTCTAGTCACCACGCGAGGCCAGTTGGAGTAACCGCGTGACCGAAGCCGTGCCGTTTCGCTGGAAGGCCTATGGCGGGCTCGTCACGGCGGCATCCTGGCTGCACTACGCGGTGCTGTCGCGCTTCTCCAGGAGCGACGAGGGCGGCGCCGCCTGGTTCGCGAAACGGGTGAAGCCCACACTGCCGCAACCGGCAGCCGGCAGGCGCATCTGGATCCACGCCGTCTCCGCCGGTGAATCGAAGGTCGCCGAGTTGCTTCGCCAGCGTCTGCTCGAGCACGATCCAACGCTTTCCGTGGTTCTCTCGGCCACCACCTATTCCGGTTACGCCCGCGTCCGCGGCATCGCCGGCGACGCGTCGAGCTTCATCATGCCGCTCGATACGCTCGAAGCGCAGCGGCGTGTCGTCGAGACCATCCGGCCCGATCTGCTGGTGCTGGTCGAGTCCGAGTTCTGGCCCGCCCAGTTTGCGGCCGCTCAGGCAGCTCGTGTGCCTGTGGTGGTGGTCAACGCCACGATGTCGCCCCGCAGCTTCGCGCGCCATCAGCGCAACCCGGCCGTCGCCAACCGCACCATCGTCAAGGCGCGTCGCATCTATGCGCAGGATGAGACCATTGCCACCCGCTACGCCCAGCTCGGTGTGCCGCGTGAGCGCATCGAAGTGCTGGGCAACCTGAAGCTTGTGCCGCTCATCAGCGCCGGTCCGGTGCGCAAGGACGCGCCGCCGCTGATCGTCTTCGGCAACGTCCATCGTGACGAGATCGAAGCGCTCGCCCCGGCCATCGCCGAGCTGCGCATCAAACGTCCCGAGGCAAGGCTGGTGCTGGTGCCGCGTTATCCCGGCAAGGTCCCCGGCGAGGTGCTGAGCGCCAGCTTCGGCGCCGAACTGGCCATCGTCGACAACGAGGCCGCCATCGCCGGTGCCGGCGGCCTCGTCTGGCTCGATGAAATGGGCACGCTCTCGAAGGTTTACGCCCGCGCCACCATCGGGGTCGTTTGCGGTACCTTCTCGCCGATCGGCGGTCACGACCTCGGCGAGCCGCTGCATCTGGGTGCCGCCAGCGTCTATGGTCCGCATATCGAACGCCAGAAGCCGTTGCACGAAGCGTTGTCGGCCCTCGGCGGTGCGATGCAGGTCAGTGCGGCGGGGCTCCCGCGGGCGGTGCTGGATCTGCTCGACGACGAGGCGCGCCGCCGCCAGATGATCGACGCCTTCCGCAGCGTGGCGGAGCAGGCAGTCGGACGGCTTGACGCCCTGGCGGCGAGCCTTGTCGCTGAGGTGAACGGCTGAGGCCGCTTACTCGTCGTCTTCCGGGTTCAGCAGCCGGTGCAGGTGCACCACGAAATAGCGCATCTCGGCATTGTCCACCGTCAGCTGCGCCTTCTGCTTCCACACCGCGTGCGCCGCGGCGTAGTTCGGGTAGACCCCGACCAGGTCGACCGCATCGAGATCCTTGAAGGTGATGTCTTCGCCCTTTTCCACTTCGCCGCCGATGACGAGGTGCAAGAGTTGCTGCTTGGGCTCGGGTTTCTTGGTCTTGCTCACGGCTTCAGACGCTCCAGATCGACTTCCTGTGGCTGCGGGCAGCCGTAGACCTTGACCAGCGCCGCATGTAGCGGCGCTTTTAGCGAAGGCTCGGCCAACGCCGCAAGCGCCCCATGCCGGGTTTCCGGGCGATTGAAGCGCAAGGCACCTATGCACACATCCTCGAAACCGATCCCCGCCTCGCTGAGGATGCACGCGGCGCCCGCTACATCCCAATCCTGCGCCCCACGCCGCACCACTACAGCGTCGAGCTTGCCCGAAGCCACCAGCGCCAGCCGATAGGCCAGGGAGGGGTAGAATGGCCCGCGGGTGTAATCGAGGCCCGCTGCCTGCAGCTCCTGGTGCACCGCACCCGGCGCCGGGATCAGCGGCGCGGTCTGGCCCGGGTGGCGCTGCCGCACCAGCGGCCTGCCGTTGAGCCGCGCGCCATCGCCGATTGCCGCGTCATACATCTCGTCGCGCACCGGTGCGTAGACCACGCCGGCGATCGCTACACCGTCCTCGACCACCGCCAGTGATACCGTCCAGCTGTCCTCGCCGCGGATGAAGCCGCGCGTGCCGTCGATCGGGTCGACTACGAACACCCGGCGATGGCTCAACCGCTCGGGGTTGTCGACACTCTCTTCGCTCAGCCAGCCATAGTCGGGGCGCGCGGTGAGCAGCGCCGAGTTGAGGAACTTGTCGAGGACGATGTCCGCCTCGCTCACCGGCGAGGCGTTCTCCTTGGTCCAGGTCTTCAGATCCTTGCGGAAATAGCCGGCAGCGATGATGCCCGCGGTGACGGCGGCCGAGCGCAGCAATTCGCGGTCGTCGGCGGCAGTAGTCGGGGCGGCATCGGGCATCAGGTTTCCGGGATATTTGGCTGGCCGTGCTTCTAGGCGCATCCCCCGGCTGGAACAAGACCGCAGATGCGGCGAGCACCGGTCGGGAACGGCCCGCGGCCAATTGGTTAAAGCCAAGCAAGCATACGCACTTAAGACTGCGTTACACCCGGTGACGACCCGCTAACCCTTCGCAAAACAACCTAAACTTAACCCAGTTTCTTAAGTGGGGTGGCAAGGCGGGCGGGTAGATTGGGGGCATCAAAGAGGGCGGCAAAAACAAGCTCTCGAGAGTTGACAGGAAGGCTTATCATGCAGGGTCGTGTTGGGATCGACGGGTCGTCGGTTGTCATGTTGTTCGGTGAGGGGCGTGCCCCGCGGACACGTCCGCTGACTGCCAGGTATTTCGGTCCGGCCAACGACAACGGCCCCAAGGACCCGGTGAAGACCGTGACGGTGCGCAAGACGCTCGAAAAGAGCGGCGTCGCCATCAAGATCAAGGTGCCGGTCGACGAATTCATCGGCGTTGCCGTGTCGACCTCGATCACCGAGGAAGGTGTGCTGTCGAGCGCCATCGAGCTGGTGCACGGCGATCCCGACCTCAACTACCGGGTGTTCGAAGAGATCGGCAATTCCAACGTCGTCGCCGAGTGGCAGAACTGGGGCAAGAAGCTCCGCCTGCCGCTGTTCATCAAGGCGGGCGACGGTAACCTCCTCCCCTATTCGCAGCAGGTCGATGGCGTCGCGCTCGGTTTGAAGCACGATCGCCGCCGCCTCGCCGCCGACGCCGAGCGTCGCCCGCGTTTCCTCAACCGCCGGAAGCCCGGCGAAGCCTCCTGATGCAACCTTTGCAGCGCTAAGCCGTTTCCAGAGAAGACAAGCCGACAGCGATCCCATGCACGTTTGAACTGTCGGAAAGACTCGTAGCGACCTCCAAAACTTAAGCTCGAGCCGGGGTCGATCCAGAAATGGATCGGCCCCGCTTCCTTTGAGGCACGGCCACCGCATGGTCTCGCCCGATACTCGATGTCATTGCTGCGAAGGCAGGGACCCAACTCCGCGGCGAGGGCTTTGCCCTCGTCCGCCAAGCTGGCGCGAGCTGTGAAATGGGTCCCTGCTTTTGCAGGGATGACAGTCGGTGGGCGAGCGAAGTTTTCCGCTAAACCACCAGATCGAGCAGCAGTGCCGCGGTGAACGCCAGCCCGACCCAGTGATTGGCACGGAACCGCACCAGCGCATTGGCGGGATCATGCGGTTCGAGCGTGCGGACCTGCCAGCCGAGGATGCCGATCACCGAGAGCATGCCTACGAGGAACGGCCAGCCCGCTCCAACCATCAGGCCCGCAGCAACCCACAGTACCACAGTTGCTGCGTAGAACAGCGCCACCAGCAGGCGCGCCCTCCGCCCGAACAGCCGGGCAGTGGATTTCACCCCCACCAGCGCATCGTCCTCGATGTCCTGCAGCGCGTAGATGGTGTCGTAACCGATGGTCCACAGGATGCCGCCGACATAGAGCAGCAGCGGGGGCAGGGCGAGTGAACCTGTCTGCGAGCTCCAGCCGACCAGCGCCCCCCAGTTGAACGCCAGCCCGAGGAACAGTTGCGGCCACCAGGTGACCCGCTTCATGAACGGGTAGATCGCCACCAGCACCAGCGACGCGACGCCGAGCAGCACCGTGGTGGCATTGAACTGCAGCAGCACCACCAGCCCGACCAGCGACTGCAGCACCAGAAACAGCGCCGCCTGCCGCTTCGTCACCTGTCCGGAGGGAATCGGCCGCGAACGGGTGCGAGCCACCTTCATGTCGATATCGGTATCGACGATGTCGTTGAACGTGCAGCCCGCCCCGCGCATCGCCACCGAACCGATGTAGAACAGTACCAGCGCCCACCAGTCGAAGCCGCGCGCCGGCTCAGCCAGCGCTGCCAGCGCCAGCGCGAAGCCGCACGGCCAGAACAGCAGCAGCAACGGCAGCGGCCGGTCCCAGCGCGCCAGCCGCCCGTAGGGCTTCAACCACTCGGGGGCATAACGGTCGAGCCAGTTGCCGCGGCTTGCGTCCGCTACGGTACCTGTTGCTTTTTCAGGGGTTTGCATCGTCGGTCTTGTATGCCTTGATGGCGCCAGGCCACTTCCTTTGTCACGCGTACCACGATGCCCAGATCGCACAAGACCCTCCCACGCCTCTACATCGAGGCGCCGCTCGCCGCTGGCGCGATGCTCGAACTCGGTCGCGATCACACCAACTACCTGCTGAGCGTGCTGCGCATGAAAGCCGCCGACGCGCTGGTGGTGTTCAATGGCACGGACGGCGCCTGGATGGCGAAGATCGCCGACGACCACAGGAAGGGCGCCACTCTCGAACTCGTCGTGCAGACCCAGCACCAGACGCCGAAATCCGACCTCTGGTTCGGTTTTGCGCCGCTGAAGACCGGTCGCCTCGATTACCTGGTGCAGAAGGCCACCGAGATGGGCGCCGGCGCCATCCAGCCGGTGATCACCCGCTATACCCAGGTGTCGCGTCTCAAGGCCGACAAGCTGCATGCCAACATCATCGAGGCTGCCGAGCAGTGCGAAGTGCTCAGCGTCCCGACGCTGGCCGAAGAAATCGCGCTCGCCGACCTCATTGCCCACTGGCAGCACGACCACGGCCTCCGCCGTCTGATCTTCGCCGATGAGAGCGCCCCCAGCCACGCCCCCAACACCCAACTGATGGACCTCGACGGCCTCCCCATCGGCATCCTGGTCGGTCCTGAGGGGGGCTTTTCCGACGACGAGCGGGCGCTGCTCCTCGCGCAATCCTTCGTCATTCCGATCAGCCTCGGCCCCCGCATCCTGCGCGCCGATACTGCGGCCGTGGCCGCCCTGGCGGTGGTTCAGTCAACCATCGGCGATTGGCGATAAAGCCCATTGCATTCGGAGCGCGGCTCAGTATTGTCCGCCGCGCCCGGCCAGGAGCCGGCAGTTCTGCCTCACTGGAGTGCCTATGTCCGGCGAAGAAAACGCACCGCTGATTGAATCGCGGGCTGACCTGCTTGAGGTCATGGCCGTCGGCGGCAAGCCGAAATCCGAGTGGCGCGTCGGCACCGAGCACGAAAAGCACGTCTACCGCAAAGCTCCGATCGCTCCCGTCCCCTACGCCGGCGATGATGGCGTCCGCGCTCTGCTTCAGGGCATCGAGGGGCGCACCGGCTGGCACCCGTTCTTCGACCGCGGCAACCCGATCGGGCTGCGCAACCTGGGTGCCGTCGGCGGCATCTCGCTCGAGCCGGGCGGTCAGTTCGAACTGTCGGGCGCCCCCCAGCTCACCATCCACGATGCTGCCGCAGAGCTCGATGCGCATCTCGAGGATTGCCGCGTCATCGGTGGGCCGCTGAACATCCATTTCCTCGGTCTCGGCGTCACCCCGCTCTGGTCGGTTGCCGAAATCGCCGCCATGCCGAAGTCGCGCTACGGCATCATGACCAAGTACATGCAGGAGGTGGGCAGCCTCGGCACATCGATGATGTACCGCTCGGCCACCGTGCAGGCGAACCTCGATTTCTCCGACGAAGCCGACATGATCAAGAAGCTGCGCGTCTCGGTGGCGCTGCAGCCCATCGTTACCGCGCTGTTTGCCAATTCGCCCTTCGTCGACGGCAAGCCGTCGGGTTATCTGAGCTTCCGCTCGCACATCTGGCTCAACACCGATCGCGCCCGTACCGGCATGCTGCCCTTCGCCTTCGAGGATGGCTTCGGCTTCGACCGCTACGCCGAATACGCGCTCGACGTGCCGATGTATTTCGTCATCAGGAAGGGCGAGTACATCAACGTCGCCGGCGAGAGTTTCCGCGCCTTCATGCAGGGTAAGCTGCCGCAACTGCCGGGCGTTCGCCCGACGGTGAAGGATTGGGAGAACCACCTCTCGACCCTTTTCCCCGAGGTTCGCCTCAAGCAATTCCTCGAACAACGCGGCGCCGACATGGGTGATCGCGACCACGTCCTGGCGCTCGCTGCCATCTGGACCGGCCTGCTCTATGACAGCGAGGCGCTCGACGCCGCCTGGGACCTGGTCAGCGACTGGACCGAAGCCGAGCGCCAGACGCTCCGCAACGAGGTCCCGCGCACCGCCATTCACACCCCGTTCCGTGGCGGCACCGTCGCCGATATCGCTCGCCTCGTCGTCGATCTCGCCGGCGACGGGCTCCGCCGCCGCAAGTACCTTGCCGGCGGCAAGGACGAAACCGTCTTCCTCGACCCGCTCAACGAGACCCTCGACCTCGGCAAGACCCAGGCCGAACGCTGGCTCGACAAGTACAATGGCGAGTGGGCCGGCGACCTGACCCGGATATTCGACGAAGCCGAGATCTGATCTCGTCTTTCCCTCCCCGCGTGGCAGGGAGGGACTGGCACGTCCGAAAAATCCCCACCTCACTGTCCGGTGCCCGCGGCGGCCCCCACCCCCTCCCGGCCTCCCCCATCAAGGGGGAGGTGTCAGGCCGGTGATTGGGCTGGATCTTGCCTCACCCGTCGAACGGCACCTCCCCCCTTGGGGGGAGGTTGGGAGGGGGGTGGGCCACGAGCACTAGGTGGGCAGCTTCGGCATGAATTCCTGCCTCCTGGCATGCCGCGAGTTGCCATCGGCAGACCCGAACACAACCCTGCAAACTGATCGCAAAGAATCATTTGCAAACATCCCTTTGTGATCATAACATCCGGGCATGAAAGCCCCGACCCGCGAGATCACCCGCATCGTCCCCGATGCGACCGCCCTCAAGGCCCTGACCCATCCGGTGCGTCTGCGCATGCTTGGCATGCTGCGCATCGACGGGCCGGCGACAGCCACCGGCCTTGCCGAACGCCTCGGGCTCAACTCCGGCGCCACCAGCTATCACCTGCGCCAGCTCGCCCAGCACGGCTTCATCGAGGAAGCCGCCGACCAGCCCTCGCGCCGCGATCGCTGGTGGCAGGCGCGCCATGAGTCGACATCGTTCTTCGAGCCAGGCGGCACTGAGGAGCAATTCGATACCAGCGTTGCCTTCGCCCAGGCCGCGCTCTCCGAGCAGGTGAATCTCATGCAGCGCGCGCAGGACGAGTTCGTCCAGTTGCCGCCCGACTGGCAGGCCACCACCCAGATCAGCGATTTCACCATCGCCATGACCCCAGAGCAGGCCAATGCGCTGAAGGGCAAGTTGCTCGAACTGCTGTGGCAGGCGATGCGCGAGGGCCCGGGTCTCGGAAGCAAGTTGCCCCCGGGTATGGAACTCTACACCGTGATGCTGCACGCCTTTCCTTATCCCGGGCGGCTCACCGGGGGCGAGGGGCGCGACAAGCGGGGTGACAAGTGAACCGCCGCCCCTTCCTTGCTTTCGCCCTCGCCGAGACCCTGTCGATCTCGGGCACGCGCCTTTCCACCATCGCCATCCCGTGGCTGGTGCTCACCACTACCGGCAGTCCGGTGCTGACCGGCGTCGTCGCCATGGCCGAAATGCTGCCCTATGTCGTTGCCAAGGCGCTGTCGGGTCCGCTGATCGATCGCATCGGCCCCAAGCGCCTCGCCATCGGCTGCGATCTGGCTTCGGTGCTGGTGGTCGGCCTCGTGCCGCTGCTGGCGCTCACTGGGTGGCTCGGTTTCGAGCTGCTGCTCCCCATCGTCGTCGCCATGGGCATGCTGCGCGGTCCGTCCGATGCGGCCAAGCACGCTATGGTGCCCGATATCGCGAGGCTCGCTGTCGTCCCGCTCGAGCGCGTCACCGGCGTCGCCGGCGTCATCGAGCGTCTCGCCTCCACCGTCGGTGCTGCCGCCGCCGGCGGGCTGATTGCGCTCATCGGTCCCGGCCTCGCCCTGGCGCTGAATGCGGTAACCTTCGCGCTGGCCGCACTGGTCGTTGCAACAGGCCTCCCGGCATTTCGCACCGCACGGCCGGAATCGCGGGCCTCGTACTTCAGTGAGCTGCGCGAGGGATTCGATTTCATCCGCCGCGATGCGCTGCTGGTCGGCATCGTCATCATGATCTCGACCACCAACCTGCTCGACGCCGCTTATTCCGCTGTGCTGCTGCCGGTCTGGACGCAGAGCGCGGGCTACGATGCCGCGCTGCTCGGCCTGCTCTTTGCCGTGATGTCCGCGGCGGCGATCGCCGGCGCCGCTATCGCCACGGCGACCGGCGAGCGCCTGCCGCGGCTCACCGTCTATACCCTGGCATTCCTGATCGCCGGCCTGCCGCGCTTCGCCGTATTCGCCATCGACGTGCCGCTGGTCGCGGCGTTTGCCACGCTGGCCATCGCTGGTTTCGCCGCCGGTTTCATCAATCCGATCCTCAGCGCCGTGATCATCGAACGCATTCCACCGGGGATGATCGGCCGCGCCACTGCACTGATCGGCGCCTTCACCTGGGCGCTGCTCCCCTTTGGCGGCCTGGTCGGCGGCGCCTTGATCGCGCTGATCGGGCTCGGCCCGACGCTGTGGCTCACCGGCATCGCCTACGTCGCGGCAACGCTGTTGCCGCTCGCCCGGCGCAGCTTCCGCAGTTTCGGAAGCCGGCCGGGCGTGCAGTCGGTCTAGCTATTTCGTCTGCGCCGCCAGCACCCGGCTGCCGACCCAGGCGCCGATCACCACCAGCACAACCGCCAGCAGCAGCCCGATCCACACGATCGGTTCGCCGAACTGCCCGAGGAACACCGCCCGCAGCGCCTCGACGATGTGTTTGAACGGGTTGAAATTGGCGACCATCTGCAGCCAGGCCGGCGCCAGGGTCATCGGCAGCAGGATGCCCGAGAGCAACAGGATCGGCAGCGCCAGGGTGTTGACCATCGGCGCCAGCGCGTCCTCGCTCTTGGTGGCGATGCCGATGGCGTTCGAGATGAACGAGAACGCCGCGCCGAGCAGCGCCACCAGCACCAGACCGATCAGCAGCGCCCCGACCGGCACGCGCAGCCCCATGAAGAACGCGGCGCTGACCAGGACGATCGCCTGCACCGTGATCACCACCACGTCGCGCAGCGTCCGCCCGGTAATGATCGCGGTGCGTGCCGCCGGCGACACCAGTTGCCGGTCGATCACGCCGGAGCGCCACTCGGCGATGATGCCGAAACCGACGAACAGCCCGCCGAAAATGCCGAGCTGCACCAGCAGCCCGGGCACGAACACCTGCCAGGCGTCACCCTGGAAGCCGGAGGTCGCGGCGATCGTCTGCAGCAGCGGCCCGAACAACGTCAGGTAGAGGATGGGCTGCAACAGCCCGATCACCACCCAGAGCGGCTGGCGGAGCGACAGCACCATCGAGCGCCTGAAAATAATCCACGTATCGCGAATGAAGGACATGGTCGTCTCCTTAGTCTCTGAGCGACCGGCCGGTCAGCGTCAGGAAAACGTCGTCGAGGGTAGGGCGGTTCACATCGACGCCGATGGCATCGATCCCCGCCTTGGTGAGGTCGCCGAGCAGCACCGGCAGCGCTGTCGCGCCATCCGGCACGTGCAAGCGCACCACGTTCGCCTCGGTCACCGGTGTGTCTGCCCCGCTGAGTCGCGCTGCGATCCCGGCCGAGTTCGCGGCATCGGCCTCGGTCCTCAGCGTCAGGGTAATGGTGTCACCCGAAACCCGCTTCTTCAGCTCCGCTGGCGTGCCCTCGGCGACGATCGTGCCGTGGTCGATGATCAGGATGCGGTCGGAAAGCGAGTCGGCCTCGTCCATGTAATGCGTGGTGAGGAACACCGTGGTCCCCAACTCGTCGCGGAGCTTCCTGATGTGATTCCACAGGTTCGCCCGGCTCTGCGGGTCGAGCCCGGTCGAGGGCTCGTCGAGGAACACCAGCCGCGGCTGGTGGATCAGCCCCATCACGATATCAAGCCGCCGCCGCTGCCCGCCCGACAGCGAGCCGCAGGTGCGGTCCCAGATCTCGGCGAGGTCGAGCGCCGCGAGCAGTTCCTTGCCGCGCTGAATCGCCACCTGCTTGTCGATGCCATAGAGCCGCGCATGGCTGACGATCTCCTCGCCCACCTTGGCCTCCGGCGAGGTCGAGCCCGCCTGGCTGACATAGCCGATGCGCCGGCGCACCTCGACCGGGTCGCGGCGAAGGTCGGCGCCCACCACAGTGGCAGAGCCGTCGGTCGGCGCCAGGAGGGTGCAGAGCATCTTCAGCGTCGTGGTCTTGCCGGCGCCGTTGGGCCCCAGGAAGCCGACGATCTCGCCTTCGCGCACGCTCAGGTCGATGCCGCGCACCGCGTCGATCGTCTTGCCCTTGGCCCCCCGCGCCTTGAAGCTTCGTTTGAGGCCCCTGGCCTCGATGATGGTGTTGGTCACTTGCGCCTCGTTGTCGTTGTTCGGCACGGCGATCAGCCCGGCCGGCGCGCGCCGGATCGGCTGGAATGGATGCGATTGCGGTTTCATATGCCGGCCCTCCGGCCGTCATCTTTGCGTAGTCTTGGGTTGCGTGGTCTTCATGCTGGTTTGACGGCCGGCCGGCTTGATTTCGGTTGCTCGGTGCCGGACGGCCGCATGCGACATCTGGGATTCTTGCTTTCCCCGGTATCTCATCGTATAATTATCTTATGGATCAAGATATCAGCGAGTCAAGAGAAACTGAGGCCGGGGGCTTCGGGCTGCATTTCAGGGAGGCGACCCGCGCCAACCAGGCCTCGACCGACCTGTTCGACGAGACGCTGACGCAGTTTCTCGGCATCAACCGTACCGATGGCCGATGCCTCGATCTGATCGATCGGCGGGGCAGGGTGAGCGCCGGCCAACTCGCCAACGACAGCGGCCTGACCACCGGCGCGGTGACGGCGGTGATCGACCGGCTGGAGGCCGCCGGCTATGTGCTGCGCACCCGCGATACGCTCGACCGGCGCAAGATCTGGATCGAGTTGACCGAGGATATGAAGGCCATCACCCGCCGCATCTTCGGCCATTATGAGAAGACCGGGCCGATGATGCTGGCGCGTTTCACCCCGGATCAGCTGGCCGCGATCATGCAGTTCCTCGAGATCGGTACGTTCCTGCAGACCGAGATGGCGGCAGCGCTGCGCGAGCATCTCGATCCGCGCGCCACCACTCCCGCTGCACGCCTGATCCAGGCGCGCGCCTTCGAGCGCGCCGTGGAGGCCAACCGGGGCAGGTTGCAGGCCGAGCTGAATGGGTTGCTTGAGCGCAAAGTTCGCTGACGGGGGGCTCGGTGGCTCCCAAGACCCCCTCTCTTGCGAAAACTGAGGACTTAGCTGCGCTAAGCCCAAGTTTTCGCTTTCTCCCCCGCCAAGGGGGAGCCGATCGGTGCCCGCCACATACTTCGGATCATCAGTCAGGCATCTCCCCCTTGGCGGGGGAGAAAGCGATTTCTTAGGTTTAGCCGTTTGGCTAAGCCTTAGAAATCGCAAGAGAGGGGGCGCTGGCGGGCGCGGTGGAGGTGCGTGCTCCGCCCGTTATTCCGCCGCCATCGGCAGGCTGTCCTTGCCGTCGAGATTGCCCATGCTGGCGACGATATGGCTGGCGAGCGCATCATAGATGCCGCCATAGGCGTGGCTGGCCCGCATGAGGGCGATCTCGGCGTCGCGCAGCCGCGGCAGGTCCTTGTCCTCGGCGATCACTCGCATCCCGGGCTGCAAGGCGCTCTCGGGCAGGAAGCCGACCGCGAGATCGGTCAGCACCGCGCTGGCGATCGCCATGGCGTTGGACGAGGTGTAGGCGATGCGATAGTCGCGGCCGATGCGGTTCAGCACTTCGACCGCGTTTTCCTTCCAGCAGCAGTGCAGGCCGCCGGCGATCGGCAGCGGCTCGGTGGCGAGCGCCTGCCCGCCATGCGAGGCTACCCAGAACATCCGCTCGGTGCGGAACATCTCGCCATACTCGTGGTTGGTGCCCTGGGTGAAGACGATCAGGTCGTAGCGGCCCTTCTTCATCCCTTCGAGCAACTCCTCCGAAGGCTGGCAGCGCACGTCGACCACGATCTTGGGATGGGTGCGCTGGAAGCTGGAGAGGATCACCGGCAGCAGGCGCACCGCATAATCATCCGGCACGCCGAAGCGGATCGAGCCCTTGAGGTCGCCATCCGAGAACACATCCATGATCTCGGCATTGATCCTGAGCATGCGGCGCGCCCGCGCGTAGAGCGCATCGCCATATTCGGTCAGCGCCACCGTGCGGCCGTCGCGGCTGAGCAAGGCCTGGCCGAGCCGTTCCTCCAGTCGCTTGATCTGCATCGACACCGCCGACTGGGTCTTGTTCACCCGGCGCGCCGCCTCGGTGAAACTGCCGCAATCGGCAATGGCGCAGAAGCTCTGCAACTGGTCGAGATCGAGGGGCGTGCTCATCCCGTTTCTCCATCACGAAATTTGATGATCGGGATGAAATCTATTTGTTGGACGAATACAAGGCAAGCGCTCATATCAGGCGTCATCGGTGATCCCGAGGTCGCCACCGGCGCCCCCCGATCGCTTGTCCCGCCCCGGCACTCCCTGCCCAGGCAAAGATGAAATTGGAGAAGGACCATGGTCCACTTGCTTTCGAGCGAGCGGCCGTCGATGGCTGCCGCGTCGTCCAACCCGTTGCGCGCTCTGGTGAACTGGTTCGCCAAAGTCCGGGCTGCACGAGCTCGCCGCGTCGCCTTCGAGTCGCTTCTCGACTACGACACTGCTCGCCTCGAGGATCTCGGCATCAATCGCCAGGATCTGTTCGAGGCGCTCGACAGCCCCAGCCAGCGCCCCGGCTACAAGCTGCAGCAGAAGCGCGCCGAAAGCTCCCGCCATTGGCTTAACCCCTGAGGCTTCCGGTACGGAAGACCATCTGAGCGTGTCCGGGAAGGGTTGCAGCCTTTCCTCGTTCAGCGCGCCCCTCAGGCCCAAGCCTCACCCATGGCTCAACCCCAGTTGTGCCATCTTCGGGCCGGCTCACCCGCCGGCCTTGTTTCCTGATGAACTGCCGGGTCCAAGTCCTTCTCGCGAAGCACCGACCCGGCTTTTTTCATTTCCACACCCGCGTGGCGGGAGGCGCCCGTGGGGTGATGGAGGGGCATGCAATCCCTCGAGCCTACTCGGTCCCGTCCAGACGCTCCGCCACCAGTTCCTGCAGCCGCCACAAATGCGGGTCGTGGATGCCCAGTTGCTCCAGATGGCTCACGGTATTGAACAGATACTCGACCATCGAGCCGCGCGAGCCCACCGCCTTGGCCAGCACGTCGGCGATCTCAGCCTCGCTCAGCCCCGTGACATAGCGCCCGCTGTTGCGGTCGATGCAGAAGGTGAAGGCCCGCACCGGACCATGTTCGGTCATCACCGTCACCCAGCGCGGCGGAAACGGCGACGGCTTGCGGCCCATTTCGCGCCGGCAGAGCTTTTCGATGTTCTCCTCGGCGGCGCCCGGCGGCAACCGGTACAGCGCGCCCTTGCACGAGCCGCCGCGGTCGAGCGCCAGCATCAGTCCGGGATTGGCCTCCGAGCCGCGGAACCAGGTGTTCCACCCCAGGCAGAAGGCGCGATGCCAGCCGCGCAGCAGGCCAGTGCGGATCTCGACGAAGTCTGAGGCCGGCTTCCAGATCAGCGAACCATAGGCGAAGACCCAGATCTGGTCGGAGCCGTCGCTGCCGGCAAGAATATCCTGCGTGAACTGACGGAAGTCTTCGTCGGTGGCAGTTTCAGCCGGCGGCAGCGGTCCGTCCGGCGTCACCAACAGCGCCATCCGGGCCACGTGGGCCTCAGTCAGGCGCATCTGCCGAGTGGGCCGGACCATCGGGCGCTGTCCTTACGGAAGCTGTGCGAACCCGTCGCCGAAGCCGTTGAGCGATACCGGGATACCGATGCCTTCTTCCGGTGTCTTGAACACGAAGAAGATGGCGCTCTTGCCGGTGGTCAGCTTGGTGATCAGCTCGTCATCGAGCACCACCTCGGCCACGCACCCGTTGGGCAGGCAGCGCACGAACGCCACGCGGCCGATATTGGCGCCATCGATATTGAGCCCCAGCCCGTTGGGTAGCAGCACGCCGAGCGGCGCCAAGACGCGCAGCAGCCGCGCCTGTTTGTCGGCCGTCTTCAGGACGATCACCGACAGCCCGACATTGGGCTGATCTTCGGCCGAAACGTTCTGGATCAGCGCGCACTGCTCGAAGCTGGCGCCCGGCGGCGTGTCGCAGCTCATCTGCCAGTCGCCGTACTGCGCCTTGACCACCCCCTGCGCCAGGGCAGGGGACATCAGCCCCGCGGCAATCGCCAGCACCGCGAACATCCGAACAACAAGCCCGAGGATTGGCTGCACCGATCCACTCTCTCTATATGTGACATAACGAATCCCGCGTTCCCGCGGGCTTTGGTACTTAGTCGGCTGGCCCCGCGCGGCTGTCAACAAGCCGGCCCGCGGGAGGCCGCGGATAAACGCCTGCCAATCAAGGCAAGCGTGAGGCGTCCGCAGCGAGACCGCCAATTTGCGCCGAGGTGCGTTTTGACGCACGGTGCGACAAGAGGCATGAATTGCCTTGGGTCTGCCGATGTGGTTTAGACACGTTCCAAGTTTCAAGCGCTCCGAGGTTGAGTCGGGGCGGCGTTTCGCTATGCCGCATTTGCCCACCTCAACCCGCGCTAGAATACCGGACCAGACGGGATCTCAAGGGGGTTTTTAGGTGACCGGCAAACTACTGAGTTCGATTGGCTCGCTGGGAGCCGCAGCCCTCGCATTCGCGCCCATGGTGGCGACTGCGCAGGAGCAAGGCCATCCTGTGCCGGGTCAGATCGGGCTGCAGCCCTCCGTGACCCCGATCATGGATTCCATTCACGCCTTCCATGATGGTCCGCTGCTGTGGACCGCCGTGCTGATCGCCCTGCTGGTGCTGGTGCTGCTGATCATCGTGATCGTGCGCTTCAACGCCAAGGCGAACCCGAAGCCGTCGACGACCACCCACAATACGCTGGTCGAGATTGTCTGGACGGTCGTGCCGATCCTGATCCTGGTGATCATCGCGATCCCGTCCTTCGCAGTGCTGACCGATCAGCTCACCGTCCCCGATGGGCAGCGCAAGTATCTGGGCTCCAACATCTTCTCGTTCGGCGATGTCGAGGTCCCTGCAGCCGAGCTGACGGTCAAAGCGACCGGCCAGCAGTGGTACTGGGACTATGAGTATGTCGATCAGGGCAAGTCGATGTCCTCCTCGATCCTGTCTGAAGAGGCGCGCCTCGCTCAGGTTCCGGTGCAGCCCCGTCTGCTCGCCGTCGATTACCAGTTGGTCGTTCCGGTCGACACCACCGTGCGCATGCAGATCACCGCCGATCCGTCGGGCGTGATCCACGCCTTTGCGGTGCCCTCGTTCGGCATCAAGATCGACGCGGTCCCCGGCAAGCTCAATGAGACCTGGTTCAATGCCCGCAAGACCGGCATCTACTACGGTCAGTGTTCGGAGCTTTGCGGCAAGGACCATGCCTTCATGCCGATCGCCGTGCGCGTCGTGACGAAGGAAGAATTCGCAGCCTGGATGGCAGCGTTCGAGGCGGGTACCGTCGACGACGCCAACGCCACCCTGCCTGCACTCAGCTAAGGACCCGTGCGCGGGTCCTCGACCCGGCGCAGCGAGAATTCGATAAAGGGATCGCTCACTATGGCCGATACTCACGCTTTGGAAGCCCATGACAGCCACGGCCATGCCGCGGCGCATGATCATGGCCATCCGACCGGCTGGCGGCGCTATGTCTATTCCACCAATCACAAAGACATCGGCACGATGTACCTCATCTTCGCGATCTGCGCGGGGGTGATCGGTGGTCTTCTTTCCGGTGCCATGCGCCTCGAGCTGCAGGAACCGGGCATCCAGATCTTCCATGGCCTCGCGGCCATGGTCTACGGCGCCGAGGGCGATGCAGCGCTTGATGCCGGCAAGCACATGTTCAACGTGTTCACCACTGCTCACGCGCTCATCATGATCTTCTTCATGGTGATGCCGGCGATGATCGGCGGGTTCGGCAACTGGTTCGTGCCGCTGATGATCGGCGCGCCGGACATGGCCTTCCCGCGTATGAACAACATCTCGTTCTGGCTGCTCCCGCCGGCCTTCCTGCTGCTCGTCCTGTCGCTGTTCTTCGAGGGACCGGCAGGCGCGCACGGCGTCGGCGGCGGCTGGACCATCTACCCGCCACTCTCGACATCCGGACAGCCGGGTCCTGCGATGGACTTTGCCATCCTGTCGCTCCACATCGCCGGTGCGTCGTCGATCCTTGGCGCGGTCAACTTCATCACCACGATCTTCAACATGCGCGCGCCGGGCATGACGCTGCACCGTATGCCGCTGTTCCCGTGGTCGGTGCTGGTCACCGCGTTCCTGCTGCTGCTGTCGCTTCCGGTGCTCGCGGGCGCCATCACCATGCTGCTGACCGATCGTAACTTCGGCACCACCTTCTTCGCGCCTGAAGGCGGCGGTGACCCGATCCTGTTCCAGCACCTGTTCTGGTTCTTCGGTCACCCCGAAGTGTACATCCTGATCCTGCCGGGTTTCGGCATCGTCAGCCACATCGTGTCGACCTTCTCGCGCAAGCCCGTCTTCGGCTACCTCGCCATGGTCTATGCCATGATCGCCATTGGCGGCGTCGGCTTCATCGTGTGGGCGCACCACATGTATACCGTCGGCATGTCGCTCGATGTGCAGCGCTACTTCGTGGCGGCCACCATGGTCATCGCGGTGCCAACAGGGGTGAAGATCTTCAGCTGGATCGCCACCATGTGGGGCGGCTCGATCACCTTCCGCACCCCCATGCTCTGGGCCATCGGCTTCATCTTCCTGTTCACCGTCGGCGGTGTGACGGGTGTGATCCTCGCCAATGCGGGCGCCGACCGTGCGCTGCACGACACCTACTATGTGGTGGCGCACTTCCACTACGTGCTGTCGCTGGGTGCGGTGTTCGCCATCTTCGCCGCCTGGTACTACTGGTACCCGAAGATGTTCGGCATCATGTACAACGAGACGCTGGCCAACATCCATTTCTGGATCACCTTCGTCGGCGTGAACGTGATCTTCTTCCCGCAGCACTTCCTCGGCCTTGCCGGTATGCCGCGTCGCTACATCGACTATCCGGATGCCTTCGCGCTGTGGAACCGCGTTTCCTCGATCGGCTACTACATCACCTTCGCCGGTCTGGTGCTGTTCCTCTACATCCTGTTCGAGGCTGCCCGTAAGAAGCGTCCGGCCCCGGCGAACCCGTGGGGTGACGGTGCGACCACTCTGGAGTGGACGCTCTCCAGCCCGCCGCCGTTCCACCAGTTCGAGACGCTGCCGCGTATCGGCGCGGACGTTAAGCACTGACCTGCAGACTGTGCGCGGGGCCCTCGGGTCCCGCGGCAACCAAGGCGAGAGACATTGGCCTACGTGCACCACAGCAATGAGATATCGGTCCGCGCCCACGAGGCGCGGGTCGAAGACTATCTCGCGCTGCTGAAGCCGCGGGTCATGTCGCTGGTGGTGTTCACCGCTCTGGTGGGCCTGTTGCTCGCGCCCGGCGGCATCAATCCCTTCATCGGCGCCGTCGCCATCCTCTGCATCGCCATCGGGGCAGGGGCCTCGGGCGCACTGAACATGTGGTACGACGCCGATATCGACGCCGTGATGAGCCGCACCGCCAACCGGCCGATCCCGGCCGGCCGCATGGAGCGCGATCACGCGCTGGCCTTTGGCCTCGTCCTCTCGGTGTTCTCGGTTGCGCTGCTCGGCCTTGCCACCAACTGGCTGGCCGCCGGCCTGCTGGCCTTCACCATCTTCTTTTACGCCGTGATCTACACGATGTGGCTGAAGCGTTCGACGCCGCAGAACATCGTCATCGGCGGCGCCGCCGGCGCCTTCCCCCCGATGGTCGGCTGGGCCGCCGTCACCGGTACGATCAGCGTCGAATCCGTCGTGCTGTTCCTCATCATCTTCCTCTGGACCCCGCCGCACTTCTGGGCGCTGGCGCTCTACAAGCAGTCCGACTACGGCGCTGCCGGCATCCCCATGCTGCCCAACGTCGCCGGCGAGAAGGCCACCAAGGTCCAGATCCTCGTCTACTCGGTGCTGCTCGTCGCCTCGACGCTGATCCCGAGCTGGATCGGCTTCATGGGCCCGATCTACACCGCGGCCGCCGTCGTCACCGGCGCCGGGTTCCTGTGGTTCGCCTGGGCGCTCTTCAGCACCACCGAGACGGTGGCGATGAAGAAGGCCGGCCGGGCGCTGTTCACCTATTCTCTGAGCTATCTAGCCGTGATCTTCCTCGCGCTGATCACCGACCACGTAGCCAACATGCTGGGATGGCTCTGATGGTCGAACCCGTAAAGCGCGACGAAGAGGCCGAGGCCGCCGCCCGCCGCCGCCGTCGTTCGGTGGCCCTGGGCCTCGCGCTCGCCGCCTTCGTGATCATTGTCTACGTCCTGACCATCGTGAAGATGGGGCCGGCCGTGCTCGATCGGCCGCTCTGATGACCGACGCGTCCCTGCCGCAAACGCCGCCCAGTTCGCCCCGCAACCGCCGCGTCGCGGTCACGCTGTTGGTGCTGGTCGCCGCCATGGTCGGCGCCGCCTACGCTGCCGTCCCGCTTTATGCGCTGTTCTGCCAGGTCACCGGCTTCGGCGGCACGACGCAGGTCTCTGCCGGCAACCTCAAGGGCGCCATCGCCCGCGAGATGACCGTGCGCTTCGATTCCAACGTCGAAGGCGCGCTGCCCTGGACCGTGACGGCCGCCAAGCCCGTCACCGACAAGATCGGCAACGTCGAGACCGTCGTCTTCATTGCTCATAACCTTTCCGACAAGCCCGTCACCGGCCAGGCGATCTTCAACGTCACGCCCGAGCAGACCGGCATGTACTTCAACAAGATCGAATGCTTCTGCTTCACCGAGCAGACGCTGCAGCCCGGCGAGACTGTCGAGATGCCGATCGTCTTCTTCGTTGACCCCGATATCGCAGAGAACCGCGATCTCGACACCATCCGGGACATCACCCTGTCCTATACATTCTACGCCGTTAAGAGCGAGGGAAGCTGACCATGGCTGCGCACGCCAAGCCCAACCACGACTACCACCTGGTAAACCCCAGCCCCTGGCCCTTCGTCGGCTCGGTCTCGGCCTTTGTCATGGCCGTGGGCGCTGTGCTGTGGTTCCACGAAATCGCGCCGCCCTGGATCCTGCTCGCAGGCTTCGTTGGCGTGCTCTACACCATGTATGCGTGGTGGAGCGACGTCATCAAGGAAGGCAAGGCCGGTGACCACACCCCGGTGGTGATGATGCATCACCGCTACGGCATGATCCTGTTCATCGCTTCCGAAGTGATGTTCTTCGTCGCCTGGTTCTGGGCCTATTTCGACGGCTTCTTCAATCAGGAAGCGCACGAGCAGTATGCTCGTATCGCCGCCATGGGTACGACCTGGCCGCCGACCGGCGTCGAGCTGTTCAGCCCCTGGCACCTGCCGCTGTTCAACACCCTGATCCTGCTGACCTCGGGCACTGCCGTGACCTGGGCGCACCATGCGCTGCTGCACCGTGACAAGCGCGGCCTCGTCTGGGGTCTCGTGATCACCATCGCGCTGGGCGTGCTGTTCACCTGCGTGCAGGCGCTCGAGTATTCCGAGGCCGGCTTCCAGTTCACCGGCAACCTCTATGGCGCCACCTTCTTCATGGCGACCGGCTTCCACGGCTTCCACGTGCTGATCGGTACGATCTTCCTGATCGTCTGCCTGATCCGCGCCATGCGCGACTCCTTCACGCCCGAGCACCACCTCGGCTTCGAATTCGCCGCCTGGTACTGGCACTTCGTTGACGTGGTCTGGCTGTTCCTCTTCGCCTCGATCTATGTCTGGGGCAGCTGGGGCGTCACCCTCAGCCACTAGGCAGAGGGGCCACCAGAGACTTTTCGAAGGGCGCGGCAAGGCTGCGCCCTTCGTTCTTCCGGGGACAGAGATGACCGATCACATCATCCGCGATGTCGCGAGCCTCGAGGCGCTCTATGGCGAAGTTAGCCTCGGCGCGCAGCTCAAGGAAATGCCCTACCTCCACCCGCACTATGCGGCGCTGATCAAGGCCTCGCCCTTCGCCATCCTCGCCACCTGCGGTCCTGCCGGCCTCGACGCTTCGCCCCGCGGCGATCCGCCCGGCTTCGTTGAAATCCTCGACGAGAAAACCCTGCTGCTGGCCGATCGGCGCGGCAATAACCGCCTCGACAGCCTCCGCAACGTCATCGCCGATCCGCGTGTCGCGCTGCTGTTCCTTGTCCCCGGCGTCGGCGAAACCCTACGCGTCAACGGCACCGCCGAAATCTCGGTTGCGCCGGAGCTGATGCAGCGTCTTGCCGTTGCCGGCAAGGAACCGCGCAGCGTGCTCGTCATCCATATCGAGACGGTGTTCTTCCAATGCTCACGCGCCCTGGTGCGTTCCGAACTCTGGAACCCCGATCGCCATGTCGAGCGCTCGAGCCTGCCGAGCCCAGGCCAGATGCTCGCCGCCACCAGTGAGGCGCGGATCGATGGCGAGGCCTATGATCGCGAACTGCCCGACCGCCTGAAAGTCACGTTGTACTGAGCCATGACCGAGCCGACCCCCGAACGTTTGCCGTCTCCCTTCGCCACCGGCCTTGCCTGCCGCTGCCCGCGCTGCGGCGAGGGCCCGCTGTTCTCCGGCTTCCTGAAGCCGGTGTCGCGCTGCGAAAGCTGTGGTGAGGACCTGAGCTTTGCCGCCGCAACCGAGGGACCGGCCGTCTTCATCATCCTGATCGTCGGCTTCGTCATCGTCGGCGCGGCTGCGGCGGTCGAGGGGCTGTTCCATCCGCCACCGTTCGTCCACCTGCTGCTCTGGCTGCCCAGCACCGTCATTCTGTCGCTGCTGTTGCTGCGGCCGTTGAAGGCGACAATGGTGGCGCTGCAATACCACAACCGCGCCGGCGAAGGCCGCCTCGATGGCTGACGACATTCGGCCGGCCCGGCGTCCGCGTTGGTCGTTCTGGGCCTTCATCGGCTTCATGCTGGTGCTGATGGCACTGTTCGTCACGCTCGGCATCTGGCAGGTCGAGCGGCTCGGCGAGAAGGAGCACCTGATCGCCAACGTCGCCTCACGCATGACCCTCGCGCCCGAACCGCTGCCGCCGGTCGGCGAGTGGGGCGCCTTCGATGCCGACGCCTGGAACTACCGGCCTGTTGCCGCCGCCGGCACCTTCCGGCCGGAGCAGACGGTATTGGTATTCACCAGCCTTGCCGACCAGCGCGGCAAGTTCTCCGGGCCCGGGTACTGGGTGATGACCCCCCTCGAGCTGGCCGCCGGCGGCACCATCTTCGTCAATCGCGGCTTCGTGCCCGAGGAGTCCGCCGAGGCCTTCGCCGCGGGCGGTACGGTCGAGCCCGGTCTCGTCAGCCTCGAGGGCATCGCTCGCGCCAGCGAGGAAATCAACAGCTTCACCCCGGCGCCCGATACCGCCAAGCGCATCGAATGGGTCCGCAACACTGAACGCCTGGCGTCGCTCGCCGGGCCGGTGCCCGAGCCCGTTGCGCCGATCTACATCGATCTGCCGGCACTGGGCGCCGGCACCCTGCCGCAGGGTGGCGAGACCGTCGTCAGCTTCCCCAACAACCATCTCGGCTACGCCATCACCTGGTTCGGTTTCGCGACGCTTGTGCCGTTCCTGCTGTTCTTCTGGGCCCGCCGCCAGCGGGCGCCCAGGCCACCCGAGATACCATCCAAGCCATGAAACTTGCGGCGCAGCCGCAGTTTCACTAGGGTGCGGCGCAATCCCAAACCGCGTGCGCAGCAGGCACGTGTGAGAACAAGGCGGGGCGCTTTCCCTACATGCAGTTCGTTTCTACGCGCGGCGGGGCGGTCGTGCCCGGCTTCTCCGATGCAGTCCTCGCTGGTCTCGCAAGTGACGGCGGCCTTTATGTCCCGGAGAATTGGCCGCAGATCACTCCCACCCAGATCGCGGCCTACGCCAACCGGCCCTATGCCGAAGTCGCCTTCGATATCATCCGCCGCTTCGTCGATGGCGAAATCGCCGATGCCGAGCTGAAGCGCATCATCGACGAGGCCTATGCCACTTTCCGGCATGCCTCGGTCGCCCCGCTGGTAGAGATCGAACCCGGCCATTTCGTGCTCGAGCTGTTCCACGGCCCGACGCTGGCGTTCAAGGACGTGGCGATGCAGTTCCTCGGGAGGGTGATGGATCATATTCTCGCCCGCCGCGGCAGCCGCGCCACCATTGTCGGCGCTACCTCCGGCGACACCGGGTCGGCCGCCATCGAGGCCTTCCGTGGCCGCGAGGCTACCGACATCTTCATCCTCCACCCGGAGGGCCGCACCTCCGAAGTGCAGCGCCGGCAGATGACCACGGTGCTTGACGCCAACGTCCACAACATCGCCTTGCGCGGCACGTTCGATGACTGCCAGGACATCGTGAAGGGCCTGTTCAACCATCGCGACTTCCGTGAGACGACGCACCTCAGCGGCGTCAACTCGATCAACTGGGGCCGCATCGTCGCGCAGATCGTCTACTACTTTACCGCCGCCGCCTCGCTCGGCGCGCCACAGCGCGAAGTGATCTTCACCGTCCCCACCGGGAACTTCGGCGACATCTTCGCCGGCTACTGCGCCGCGCGCATGGGGCTGCCGATCAGGACGCTGGCCATCGCCACCAACTCCAACGACATTCTCGCCCGCACCATCGAGACCGGGCGCTACGAGGTCACCGGCGTCACCCCAACCATCAGCCCGTCGATGGACATCCAGGTCAGCTCGAACTTCGAGCGGCTGTTGTTCGAGGCGGTCGATCGCGATGCCGATGTGGTCAAGTCGATGATGAGCGGCCTGAAGCAGTCCGGGGGCTTCTCCATCCCCGACAAGGGGATGGCGGCGATCCGCCGGCAGTTCGTCGCCGGCCGTACCGACGAGGCCGCAACTGCCGCGACCATCAAGGCTGTTCAGACCGGCTCGCGCTACCTGCTCGACCCCCATACCGCCGTCGGCGTCGCCGTTGCCCGCACGCTCGTGGGCGGCACCGCCCCGGTGGTCACACTCTCCACCGCGCACCCCGCCAAATTCCCGGCCGCGGTCAAGGCTGCCGCGGGCATTGAACCGGCCCTGCCGGCGTGGTTGTCTGATCTTTACCAACGAGAAGAACGCTACACGGTGCTGAACAACGATCAGTCCGAGGTGGAGCAGTTCATTGCGGCACGCACCCGTGCCGGAGGAGCATAAGTGACGGTCCGGAGTACGACGCTTCCCAACGGCATGACCGTTCTCACCGACGACATGCCGCACCTCGAAAGCGCGTCCCTGGGCATCTGGGTCAAGGCCGGGTCACGCAGCGAAACTGAAGCCGAGCATGGCATCTCGCACATGCTCGAGCACATGGCGTTCAAGGGCACCAAGACCCGCGATGCGCTGGAGATCGCATCCACCATCGAGAATGTCGGCGGCGACCTCAATGCCGCGACCTCGGTGGAGCACACCGGCTATTTCGCCCGCGTGCTGAAGGAAGATGTCGCGCTCTCCGCCGATATCCTTTCCGACATCCTGCAGAACTCGCAGTTCGAGCAGCACGAGCTCGATCGCGAGCAGCAGGTGATCGTCCAGGAGATCGGCGCGGCGCGCGACAACCCTGACGATCACGTGTTCGACCTGTTCCAGCAGGCCGCCTTTCCCGATCAGGCCATCGGCCGCACCATCCTCGGCACCGTCGAGTCGGTGAACAGCTTCGGCCCCGATTCCATTCGGGCCTATATGGAGCGCAACTATGTGGGCGACCACATGGTGCTGTGCGCTGCCGGAAACGTCGATCACGATGCACTGGTCGATATCGCCAATAACCGCTTCCACGATTTGAAGCCCACCGGCGCCCCGCCGCCCGACAAGGCGGCCTATGTCGGCGGTGAGCAGCGCCTCGTTTCCGACCATGAGCAAGCCCACATCGTGCTCGGCATGGAAGGGCGAGCCTACAATTCCGACGGCTTCTATGCCGTGCAGATCCTCGCCTCCATTCTTGGCGGCGGCATGAGCTCGCGGCTGTTCCAGGAAGTGCGCGAGAAGCGCGGCCTCTGCTACTCGGTCTATGCCTTCCACTGGGCCTTCGCCGATAGCGGCATTTTTGGCGTCGCCGCCTCTACCGGCGAGGACGAGGTGGCGGAGCTGCTGCCGGTGGTGCTCGACGAGCTGCGCAAGGCCACCGAGACGATCTCCGACGAAGAGGTGATCCGCGTCCGCAACCAGATCCGCGCCGGGCTGCTGATGTCGCTCGAAAGCCCGTCGTCGCGCGCCGGACAGCTGGCGCGCCAGCAGATCCTGTGGGGCCGCACCATTCCGCTGCAGGAGACGGTCGATCGCATCAATCGCATCACCGCCGACCGCGTGAAGCAGATTGCGCGGCAGGTGTTCGATGCCGGACAGGTGTCGCTGGCGGGCATCGGCCCGGTCGCCAAGCTCCCCGACTATCGCGACATCGCGGCACAGCTGAAGAACTGAGGGCGTAGCGGCGTCATCATGATGCTCACCTGGTTTGCGCGCGACGATACCCCGGTGCTGACGGGTCAGCGCGTGGTCCTGCGCGCGCCGCGCGCCAGCGACTACACCGCCTGGCGCGACCTGCGCCGCGCCAGCCGCGATTTCCTCCGCCCCTACGAGCCGCGCTGGACCGACTCGGACCTCGGCCAGCGGGTCTACGCCGCGCGGCTGCGTCGCGGTCGCGAGGAGGCCAAGGCGGGTACCGACTATGCCTTCTTCATCTTCACCCGCAGCGACGAAGAGCTGGTGGGCGGCATTACCCTGTCCAACGTGCGGCGCCGTGCCGCGCAGTTCGTCAACCTCGGCTATTGGATGGGGCACAGCTTCGCCGGCAAGGGCTACATGACCGAGGCGGTGAGCCTCGTTATCCCTTTCTGCTTCGAAACCTTGGGTTTACACAGGATTCACGCGGCTTTCCTGCCCGACAACCAGGCCAGCCGGCGCGTCCTTGAAAAGAACGGATTCACCGAAGAGGGCTACGCCGAACACTACCTCCAGATCGACGGCAGGTGGGCAGACCACGTGCTGTTCGGCCTTACCCGAGAGCGCTACGACGCCGCCGTTAGGCACGGCCGCCGGTGAATGCTTGTCCCAAGGGGGAAACCCCGTTACCTAGGTTCCCCAACCATGACTGCGGCAGGGCCATTTTTCAGCTAATGCGTCACATCCTCTACCTCGCGATGTGTATTGCGTTTGCGCTGGTCGGGACCCTTCCCGCTGCCGCCTTCGACGTCATCACCGCTCCCGAGAACGTCAACGCCGTGAACCTCACTGGCGTGGTCGATATCGTTCCCGGCGACGCCGGCAAGGTGCAGCTGTCCACCGCCGCCGGTGAAGATGGCATCATCCGCCGCATCGAGGTGCTGGCCTCGGCCGGCGGCTCCAACCCCAACTGGGCGCTGTTTGCGCTGCGCAACGATTCCGACGTGCAGCTCGAACGCCTGCTGGTTGCGCCGTATTTCCGCCTGCCGGGCTCCGGGGTGTTCCGGCCCGATCTCGGCGCCGAGCGCATCAAGGTCTTGACCCCCAGCGCGGGTCTGCGCCCCACGCGCCTTACCGACCGCGAAGCCGACGTCTTCGAAGTGGTGCTCGATCCTGGCGCTACCGTCACCTTCGTCGCGGAACTGTCGAGCGGCGCGCTGCCCGAACTTTACCTCTGGAAGCCCGACGCCTACCGCGACTACGTGAACTCGTTCACCCTGTTCCGCGGCGTGGTGCTGGGCGTTGCGGCGCTTGCTGCGGTGTTCCTCACCATCATGTTCGTGGTGAAGGGGCGCGGTATCTTCCCGGCCACCGCGGCCTTCTCCTGGGCAGTGCTGACCTACCTGCTGGTCGATTTCGGCGTCCTTGGGCCATTGCTCAGCATTTCCAATGGCGCGATGCAGCCGTTCCGCGCCGCCGCCGAGGCCGGCATCGCCACGACCTTGTTCGGCTTCCTGTTCATCTACCTGAACCTCCATCGCTGGCACCTGCGCTTCATCCACCTGGCGCTGGCGCTGGTCGTGGTGTTCCTCGCGCTGTTCGGTTTCGCCTTCTTCCAGCCCTCGATTGCCGCGACCGTGGCGCGGCTGGTGCTGGCGTTGCTCGGCATCACCGGCTTCTTCCTGATCCTGCTGCTGGCGCTGCGCGGTTACGACCGCGCCGTGCTGCTGGTGCCGACCTGGATCATCTATATCGCCTGGCTGTTCTACGCCTGGCTGGTGGTCACCGGCCAGGTTTCGAACGATGTGGCGCAGCCGGCGGTCGCCGGCGGCCTCGTGCTTATCGTCATGCTGTTGGGCTTCACCTCGGTGCAGCACGCCTTCTCGGAAGGGCAGGTGTCGATCGGCACCCTCTCCGAAGTCGAGCGCCGCGCCCTGGCGCTCACCGGCTCGGGCGATTTCGTCTACGACTGGAACATCGAGCGCGACCGCGTTGCCGTCTCCGATGAACTCGGCACCCGCCTTGGCGAACGTCGCGGCGCGCTGCGCGGCTCGATCAAGCGTTGGCTCGACCGCGTCCACCCCGAAGATCGCGATCGCTTCCGCACCGCCTTCGACACGCTGGTCGAACTTCGCCGCGGCAAGGTCTCGGCCGATGTCCGCCTCGCTGCCCATGACGGCAGTTTCCGCACGTTCCGCATGCGGGTGAAGCCGGTGCTCGGCGGCGACGGCCAGGTCAACCGCATCGTCGGCACCCTGCAGGACGTCAACGAGGATCGCGCCAGCCGCGAGCGCCTGCTGCACGATGCCGTGCATGACAGCCTCACGGGCCTGCCCAACAAGCAGCTGTTCCTCGATCGGCTGGAGCGCGCCCTGGTTCGCGCCCGCCTGCCCAACGGCACCAAGCCCGCCGTCTTCCTCATCGATATCGACCGCTTCACCGAGCTCGAGGAGCGGGTAGGGCACTCGGCCGCCGATTCCGTGCTGCTGGCGATTTCCCGCCGCGTCGCCCGCGTCATGCGCCCGCTCGATACCGTCGCCCGCCTTGGCGGCGACCAGTTCGGCGTCATCCTTGCCTCCGAGCAGGCCGCCGGCAAGATCGCCGAGACCGCCGAGCAGATTCGCAAGGCGCTGAAATCGCCGTTCAACTTCGGCGAGCGCGACCTGAGCCTCACCGCCTCGATCGGCGTCACCATCTATGACGGCAACCCGGTCGCCGCGCCGGACGTGCTGCGCGATGCCGAGCTTGCCATGTATTATGCGAAGCGCCTGGGCGGCGACCGCATCGAAGCGTTCCGCGCCTCGGCCCGCTCGATCGCCGCCTATTCGAAGGCTGGCGAAGAAGATCTCGACCGCGGTCTTCGCCACGGCGAGTTGGCGGTGCAGTTCCAGCCGATCATGGATATCCATTCCGGCACCATCGCCGGTTGCGAGGCGCTGATGCGCTGGAACCACCCGCAGCGCGGCGTGGTAGCGCCCGAGGAGTTCGTGCCGCTGGCCGAGCGCACCGGGCTGATCGAGCGGCTGGGCCGCGTCGCCTTCGAACAGGCCGCGGGCCAGGCCCGCGAATGGGCCGCTTCTCTACCGCTGCCCGAGGATTTCTTCGTCTCGGTCAACCTGTCGCCGGCGCAACTCGCGACCGAGTCATTGCTCAACGACATGCGCGCGCTGGTCTCCGACCATCGCCAGATCGCTCGGCACCTGAAGCTCGAGATCACCGAGAGCCAGGTGATGAGCAACCCCGAGCACTCGGCCTATGTGCTGAATGCGCTGCGGGCTCTCGGCCTGCGCCTGGCGCTCGACGATTTCGGCACTGGCCACTCGTCGCTGAGCTACCTGCACCGCTTCCCGTTCGACACCATCAAGATCCCGGCCGCCTTCGTGCAGCTGGGAGATGACACCGGCATGAGCCACACCCAGGTGCCGATCATCCGCGCCATCATCACGCTCGCCACCGAGCTCGATCTCAGCGTCATCGCCGAGGGCGTCGAGACCATCGAAGAAATCGAGCGCCTGCAGCAGCTCAACTGCCAATACGCCCAGGGCTACGCCTTCGGCGCCGCCATGAGCGGGCAGGAACTCGGCAAGCGTTTGCAGAGCCAGTTCAGCGGGAAGTAAATCGGGCTATCGGTGGGCGACCGCTAGGCCCGCATCGCCATGGCCGGCCTGAAGCGGTCGTCAGGGTCGACACCGACTGGCAGCGCGGCATAGTGGCTGAACCGTATGGTGTATCGGCCAGCGCCGCTGCTGATGGCGCGCAGCGAGTTGGCATATCCGAACATCGTGGCGACTGGCACGAGAGCCACCACGAGGCAGCCGGCACCTTGGGCCTCGGTCCGCTCGATCCGTCCTCGCCGGGCGTTGAGGTCGCCGATCACGTCACCGACGACGGCTTGTGGCACCAGCGCTTCGAGCCACATGATCGGCTCGAGAGCTATCGGGCCAGCCTGCGCGATGGCCTGGTAGTATCCGGCGCGAGCAGCCGTCTCGAAGGCGAGGGTCGAGGAGTCGACGTCGTGATAAGCGCCATCCAGCAGCGTGAACCTGACGCCGACAATCGGAAACCCGATCACCGGGCCTGACCCCATGACCGATGCCACTCCCGTTTGCACCGCGAGGATGTATGCTGCGGGCAGATTACCCTCGGCGACCACCGCGACGAACTGCGGCCCGTCGCCTGGCTCGATACGGAACTTGATGTGGGCGAACTGCGTGCCGCCGGGCGACTGCTTCCTGTGGACGTAATCGCGATCAATCCGGTGTGTGATCGTCTCGCGATACGCCACCTGCGGCGTGCCCACGTTCAGCTCGACGCCAGCCGCCTTCAGGCGTTCGATCAGGTGTGCGAGGTGGTGTTCATCCTTGCCCGAAACTATGACCTGGCCACTCTCGGCGTCGATCCTCACCCAACAGTCCGGATCATCGTTCGCAATCCGCGCGAGCGCCTGGCTCAACCGATCGCCGTCGCTCCGATGGCGCGGCTCGATGGCGATATCGACGACTGGCTCACCCATGCCCCGCCGTCGCGCTCAGCGTCGCGCGCGTGATCCCGAGGCTAGCCAGCGCCGCATCGTAGCGGTTCTCGATCGGCAGTCCGAACAGCAGCTCCCGTGAGAACGGCACGGTCAGCCAGCCATTACCCTGGATCTCGGTTTCGAGCTGTCCCGGGCTCCAGCCGCAATAGCCGAGCGCGAACAGCGCGTCGCTGGGCGAGTTCTTGAAGGCGATGGCTTTCAGGATATCCAGAGTCGCGGTGAGGCAGATATCGTCGGTGACTTCGTAGGAGTTGCCGACGCGGAAATAGTCCGACGAGTGCAGGACGAAGCCGCGGCTCTTCTGCACCGGGCCGCCGCGCAGCACCTTGCGGTTGCGCACCTCGTCGGGGAGAAGGATCAGCTCGTCCTTTTCGCCCAACTGCAGCTCTTCGAGGATGTCGGCGAACTTCATGTCTTCGAGGCTCTGGTTGATCACCAGTCCCATGGCGCCTTCGTCGCCGTGGCCGACCAGATAGATCACGGTCTCGCGGAAGCGGTCGTCACCCATGTCCGGCATGGCGACGAGAAACTGGCCCCTGAGCGACTCCATATCCAACACTCCTGGTACCGGCGGAGCCGGATCGGACCAGTTTAGACTCGTCCTGGTCGCTCTGCCTAGCTTCACGAAGACCTGATCCGCCTTTCTATTTGGGGTGCGCTCGGCTATCCGGAAACCCATGCGCATCCCGGCACTTCTGCTTATCCCCATGCTTTTCACCCCTGCCGTCGCGGCCGAAACGCCGTGGCAGGAAGTGGCGCCCGGCACAAAAGTCCGGCTGATCTCGTCCGACGTGCTGAAGCCCGATGGCACCACCATGGTGGCGCTCGAGATCGACATGCCCGAGGCCACCAACACCTATTGGCGCGTCCCCGGCGAGACCGGCATTCCTACCGACTTTGATTTCGCTGCCTCGAAGGGTGTCACCGGCCACGAGGTGCTGTGGCCGTTCCCGTTGATCGAGACCAAGACCGGCTATGTCGATTTCGTCTATCGCGGCCCCACCGTGCTGCCGGTCGAGCTGAAACTCGACGGCAACGCCGCCGACATCAAGCTTGGGGTGATCATGGGTGTCTGCTCCGATATCTGCGTGCCGGTGACCGCCAGCTTCCAGCTGCCGCTGGCCTTTGCTGCGCCGGACCGGGCGCAGGGCCTTCGGATCGCCCAGGCGCTGGCCCTGACGCCGATGCCGTGGGACGACCCGCGCGATCCCATCGCCTGGGTCGGTTTCGACCGTGCCGCCGAGGCGCTCGCAGTGCGGCTCGACGACGGCAAGGTCGATCCGCTCTCACTGATCGCCGACACTGGGGAAACCGGGCAACTCTTTGGTGCGCCGCAAAAAAGCCCGGATGGAAAACTAGTCCTCCTGCCACTGCTCGGGGGAGAAAGTAGCCGCGACGTGGAGGGCATGCCCGTCCGGCTCACATTCATGACCGAAATGGGTCCGTTCTCGGTGGAACGGCGGATTTCGTCCGCCGGGTCGACTGCGGCGGGCGACTGATCTAAGGTCCGTCGCGCCCGGGCAGAGGGTGTACGTTCGATCATGGGAGCTTTCACGCAGATGACCATCCAGAGCGGGGACAGGATTCCGTCCGTCCCGGTCAAACTCGTGGGTAATGGCGACACGGTCGACACGACATCGGATGCCGTTCTCGGCACTGGCCGGGTGGTGTTCTTCGCGGTTCCGGGCGCTTTCACGCCGACCTGCGACACGTCGCACCTGCCGGGGTTCGTTGCCAATGTCGGCAAGTTCAAGGCGCTCGGCGTCGACCGGATCGTCTGCGGCGCGGTCAACGATCACCACGTGACCAAGGCCTGGGCCGAGCGCTCCGAAGCGATCGGCAAGGTCGAGTTCATCGCCGACGGCGACGGCAACTTCGCCGATGCACTGGGGCTGTCCAAGCAGATCGCCGGCATGGGCAAACGCTTCGCGCGCTTCGCCATGATCATCGAAGACGGCGTCGTTAAGAACCTCTTTGTGCAGGATGTGGCAGGAGTGACCGTCAGCGGCGCGCCAGCCGTGCTGCTGGCGCTCGAAGCGTCGCGAGTTAGTGCGTAAGGAGCAGTCGCATGGGGTTTGTTGATTTGGCGGCGACGCGCGGCGTAAAACTGGTTTCGATGGGCGCTTTGGCGCTCGCTCTTTCGGCCTGTTCGATGGGCAACATGTTCGCGCCCGCCGCGAGCGGCCCTTCGCCGATGGCCACCGCCAATCCCACGCAGCAGGAACTGGCGACCGCCAGCACCAATGCGCTGCCTGCCATTGCCACCGAATGTCCGCCCATCAAGGTGCGCGTCGGCGGCGAGGCGCTGTTCTACTACGGCAAGGGCAAGGTGGGCGACGCCCGCGCGCTGAATTACCAGGCCGTCATCGAAAAGCAGTCGCGCAACTGCGTGGTGTCCAACGGCCTGATCACCGTGAAGATGGGCATTGTCGGCCGCCTGCTGCTCGGCCCGGCGGGCAACCAGACCAACGTCAACGTTCCAGTCCGCTTCGCGGTCGAACGCGACGAGGTGCCGTTGTTCTCCGAGCGCTACGAAATCCCCGTCACCATCACCCCGCCGAACCAGTCGGAAGAGTTCGTGAAGGTGGTAGAGAACGTCGCCATCCCCTACACCGGCGGTGAGCAGATCGTCATCTGGGTCGGTTTCGACGGCAAGTAGGCCGCTCTCCCAAACCGTCTTCGCAACTGGATGCCATCCCCGCGAAAGCGGGGATCTTCGTTTCCCGGCCGGGCAATGAGGCTGTGGGCGGCCGCGTGTGTCCGCTGCATCGCGATTGACTTCGCCGCGCAAACCCGGCTTAGCATTACCCAACAGCGGGAGAGTCCGGTTTCGAGCCGGCGCCGAAGGAGCAACCGCCCCGGAAACTCTCAGGCACCCGGACCGCTGTCGTACTGAACTCTGGAAAGCAGGCGATCTCGCCTCACCGAAGGAGCAACTGACCCATAGGCGGTCAGGAAATCTCTCAGGTTAGCGGACAGAGGGGGCACCGACGCGAGGGCGTTCGCTCGCGCGTTGTCGTGCAACGAGCCCCTGGTGTCCCAATGGCCGATCAACCGGCAGACGACCTCAAGACCGTAGTCCTCAACGACAAGCATGTGGCGCTCGGCGGCCGCATGGTGCCGTTCTCCGGCTATTCGCTGCCCGTGCAGTATCCCGCCGGCATCATCGCCGAGCACAAATGGACCCGCGAGCACGCAGGCCTGTTCGATGTCTCGCATATGGGCCCGAGCTTTCTCGTGCTCGACGACAAGTCGGGCGACGGGGAGGCCGACCATGCGGCGGTCGCCGAAGTGGTCGAGCCGCTGATCTGCGGCGACATCAAGGGGCTGAAGCCCGGCCAGATCCGCTACACTCTGCTGCTCAACGAAGCGGGCGGCACCTATGACGACCTGATGATTGCCCGCCCGGCCGCCGAAGGCTGGGGCGGGGCGCTCTACATCGTCGTCAACGCCGGCACCAAGGAGGCGGATTTCCAGCGCATCGCCACGGCTGCCCTGGGCCGCGCCACGCTCAACCGCTCCGACCACTGTGCACTGCTGGCGCTGCAGGGGCCGGAGGCCGCCGCGGTGATCGACGCCATCGTTCCCGCTGCCGCCGAACTCGGCTTCATGCACTACGCCTCTTTCGACTGGCGCGACACCAAGCTGGTGATCTCGCGCTCCGGCTATACCGGCGAGGATGGCTTCGAGATCCTCGTCGACCCCGAACACGCCGCTGCCCTGTGGGATACGCTGCTCGCGGACAACAGGGTCAAGCCGATCGGGCTGGGCGCCCGCGACAGCCTGCGGCTCGAGGCCGGGTTGCCGCTCTATGGCCACGACCTCGACGAGACCATTTCCCCGGTCGAGGCCGGGCTCAACTTCGCCATCTCCAAGCGCCGCCGCGAGGCTGCCGATTTCCCCGGGGCGCAGCGCATCCTCGCCGAGCTGGGCGGGGTGCTCGAACGCGTCCGCATCGGTTTGACCGTTGAAGGCGCGCCGGCCCGCGAAGGCGCGGCGATTCTCGATCAGTACGGCGCCGAGATCGGCGTCGTCACCTCGGGCGGCTTCGCCCCCACCCTCAGCCGCGCCATCGCCATCGGCTTCGTGCCGCCCGATCACGCCGCCCCCGGTACCAGGTTGCAGGTGCTGGTGCGCGGCAAGACCCAACCGGCGGAAGCCGTCGCCACCCCATTCGTTCCCCATCGCTACGTCCGGAAGGCCAGCAAATGACCAAGTTCACCAAGGACCACGAGTACATCACTGCCGACGGCACCGTGGGCATCACCCCCTATGCGCAGGAGCAACTGGGCGACATCGTCTACGTCGAGCTGCCCAAGGTCGGCCAGAAGCTGAAGGCCGGCGACGAGGCAGCCGTGGTCGAGTCGGTGAAGGCGGCATCCGAGATCTACTCGCCGGTCTCCGGCACAGTGACCGCCGTCAACGACGCGCTCTCGGGCGAACCCGGGCTCATCAACTCGTCGCCCGAAACCGACGGCTGGATCTTCAAGCTGGCGCTCGACAACCCGTCCGAGCTCGATGGCCTGATGGATGCTGGCGCTTATGAAGAACTGACCAAGTGAGCCGGCCCGCCCCCCTCCCAACCTCCCCCACACGGGGGGAGGTGCCTGCCGGTGTAACTGGCTCGATCGAGACACAAACTCGGATCTTCACCTCCCCCCTTGTGGGGGAGGTCGGGAGGGGGGTGGCCCCACGCACTGAACCCGCAATCTACGGAATCAACTGATGCGCTATCTCCCTCATTCCGAGCACGAGCGGGCCGATATGCTCGCCGTGATCGGCGCCCGGACCGCCGAGGATCTGTTTGCTCGCGTCCCCCGCCATGCCCTGCTGCACGAACCGGTGAACCTGCCACGTCACGCGCCGGAGTTCCTCGTCGAGGCCCACATGAAGGCGCTGGCCGGCCGCAACCATGCCGCCGGCGACGGCCCGTTCTTCATCGGCGCCGGCGCTTATCGCCACCACGTACCGGCGAGCGTCGATCACCTGATCCAGCGCTCCGAGTGGCTGACCGCCTACACCCCATACCAACCGGAGGTCTCGCAGGGGACGCTCCAGATGCTGTTCGAGTTCCAGACCCAGGTCGCGCACCTGACCGGCATGGAAGTCGCCAATGCCTCGATGTACGATGGCTCGACCGCCACGGCTGAAGCCGTGCTGATGGCGCGCCGGCTCACCCGCCGCAACCGCATCATCCTCTCGGGTGGTCTCCATCCGCACTATCGCGACGTGGTGCGGACCTATCTCGGCGATGGTCCCGACCTCGTCTGCCTGCCAGCCTCGCCGGAAGGGCAGGGCGATATCCTCAACCGCATCGATGGCGACACGGCCGCCATCGTCGTCCAGACGCCCGACTTCTACGGCCACCTGCGTGATCTGCGCGCCGCTGCCGACGCCGCCCATGCGGCCGGCGCCCTGCTGATCGTCGTGGTGACCGAAGTAGTGTCGCTCGGCCTGATCGAGGCGCCCGGCGCGCTCGGCGCCGATATCGTGGTCTGCGAGGGCCAGTCAATCGGCAACAGCCTCAACTTCGGCGGTCCCTATGTCGGCCTGATGGCCACACGCAAGGAGTTCATCCGCCAGATGCCGGGGCGCCTCTGCGGTGAAACCGTCGACGCCGACGGCAATCGCGGCTTCGTCCTCACGCTCTCGACCCGCGAGCAGCACATCCGCCGCGAAAAGGCGACGAGCAACATCTGCACCAACTCGGGCCTCTGTGCGCTCGCCTTCTCCATCCACATGTCGCTGCTCGGCGAGGCTGGCTTGAAGAAGCTGGCCCGTCTCAACCACCACAATGCGGTGAAGCTCGCGAGGATGCTCGGCACCATCCCGGGCGTCGAGCTGCTCAACAAGAGCTTCTTCAACGAGATGACCATCCGCCTGGCCGTGCCGGCTGCGCCGGTGGTCGAACTGCTGGCCAAGGCCGACGTGCTCGCCGGCTTGCCGGTCAGCCGCCTCGAGCCCGACAATCCGGCCTGTGAAAACCTCATCGTCCTCGCCGCGACCGAGCTCACCACCGACGACGATATCGCGATGCTGGCCGAGTGCCTCCACGCCGCCCTTTCGGAGGACGCCCAATGAGCATGAACAACCAGGGCCGGCCCACCGGCATCGGCACATCCGACTTCACCTCCGTCTCGGGCTCCTCGCTGCTCCCCAACGAGCCGCTGCTGTTCGAGATCGGCGACCGCGAGCATTCCGGCGTCGACCTGCCTGACGTCAGCATCGACGGCAGCTTCCTTGGTGGTTTCGAGCGGCAGTCGGAGATCGACCTCGCCGGCCTCACCGAGCCCGAGACGCTGCGCCACTATGTGCGCCTCAGCCGCCTCAACTACTCGATCGATAGCGGCATGTACCCGCTCGGCTCGTGCACCATGAAGCACAACCCGCGCCTGAACGAGAAGATGGCGCGGCTGCCCGGCTTCGCCGACATCCACCCGCTGCAGCCGGTCTCAACCGTGCAGGGCGCTCTCGCCTTGATGGAGGAGCTCTCCCACTGGCTGATGACGCTGACCAATACCGCTGCCGTCTGCCTCACTCCCAAGGCCGGCGCGCATGGCGAGATGGCCGGCATGATGGCGATCAAGGCGGCACAGGAAGCCGCGGGGCAGGGGCACCGCAAGGTCGTGCTGGTCCCCGAGAGCGCCCACGGCACCAACCCCGCCACCGCTGCCTTCCTCGGCTATTCGGTGAAGGCCGTGCCGGCTCGCGATGATGGGACGGTCGATGTCGAGGCGGTGAGGGCAGCGTTGTCTCCCGACGTCGCGGCGATCATGCTGACCAACCCCAATACCTGCGGGCTGTTCGAGCCCGAGGTGATCGAGATCGCCGCGGCGGTGCACGAGGCCGGCGCCTTCTTTTACTGCGATGGCGCCAATTTCAACGCCATCATGGGCGTGGTCCGGCCGGGCGATCTCGGTATCGACGCCATGCACATCAACCTGCACAAGACCTTCTCCACCCCGCATGGCGGCGGCGGCCCGGGCGCCGGTCCGGTGGTCCTCTCCGCCGCGCTGGCGCCATTCGCACCGGTACCGTTTGTGAAAAAGGGTGAGGGCCCGCTGGCCCTGGTTGAGCATGCCGAAGGCCAGCACCTGGGGCGCATCACCGCCTTCAACGGCCAGATGGGCATGTATGTCCGCGCCTTGACCTACATGCTGAGCCATGGCGGCGACGGCCTGGCGCAGGCCGCCAAGGATGCCGTGCTCAACGCCAACTACATCAAGGCGCGGCTGGAGCGCGTGTTCTCGGTGCCGTTCCCTGGGCAGCCCGTGATGCACGAAGCGCTGTTCGATGACAGCTTCCTCGAAGGCACCGGCGTGTCGACCCTCGATTTCGCCAAGGCGCTGATCGATGAGGGCTTCCATCCCATGACCATGTACTTCCCGCTGGTTGTGCATGGCGCCATGCTGGTCGAGCCCACGGAGTCCGAGAGCAGGCAGACGCTGGACCGCTTCTGCGATGTGATGCTGGAACTGGCCGACGATGCCAGGGCCGGCAACGCGGCTCGCTTTACCAGCGCGCCGTTGAACGCACCGCGCCGGCGCCTGGATGAGACCCGCGCCGCGCGCTCTCCGGTACTGAAGTGGAAGCGGCAGGAGCCGCTGCCGCAGGCGGCGGAGTAAGCTCGGCGACGACAGGCGTGGTGGCGAGAGGCTTTGCCACCACATCGGCCGCGAAAGCGCCGAGCAGCTCGTTGAATTGCGCCGGCTGATCCCAGAACGGCGCATGCCCCGCATCGGGAATGATGTGGCAGACATTGCCCCACAGGTTCTGGTAGTGCAGCCCCGCCACGTAGCTCAGCCGTGCCACCGGCTCGGCCGCCCCGTTGACCACGGCCACCGGCACGCTCGATTGCTCGACCGCCAGCTTCTGGTCGGCGACATCGCCGCGCAGCAGGCTCTTCGACACCGCCACGCGAACGCGCCCATCCGCCCGGCGGATCGATTGCAGGAAGGTGGGGTCGCCCGCTCCGTGGTAGCACATCTCGTAGAAGCGCTGTGCGTCGCGTTCGCTGAACTGCTCCTTGGCTGCCAGCAGCAGGTCGAGATTGGTCTGGAAGCCGCGCAGCATGGCGACCGGGCCGCGGCCGATCGGCGGCGCGCCGACGATCATCAGCCCGCGCACGCCCGGATGCCGCGCCATCAGCTCGATGCCGACATGCCCGCCCAGCGACCAGCCCATCACCACCAGATGCTCAATGCCCTTGCGCTCAAGCACCTCGGCCACCGTGCGCGCCAGCCCGTCGACGCCGTAGTCGGCGATCGACTCCGCGTCGCCCGAGGCGCCGTGCCCCGGCAGGTCGAGGGCGATCAGCCGGTGCCGGTCGGCCAGTTCGCTGTCGAACTGCTTGCCGAACACCTTGCGCGAGGCGCCCGAGCCATGCAGCAGCAATAACGGTTCGCCGCGCCCATCGCTTTCGCTGAGGCGGATCGAGGCGGAGCGGGTCTGCACCGTGCTGTGGTAGATGGTCATTGCGAGGCCGTCATGCTGAGTGCCCCGGACTCTGCCAGACACTCACTACGCCCCGGTCAACCAGCACGGTGAAGCAACGACGAAGCGAAAACCTTGCATTTTATCGAAGCGCAGGGGGTCGTTGTGCAGCTGCAGCTTGTTTCGCCGGCAATCCCTACGTAGCGTGACCAGGCAGCCTAAGTAGCGTCACAGGGGGATTACGCATGGACCTTGTTCTCGATCTGCTCGTCAGTGCGGTCAGCATTGCGGTAATCGCCCAGTACAGCTGGTCACTGAAGGCCCATTTCAACTCGCCGAAGATGCCGACGGGCACGGTGGTGATCTCTGTGGTCGTCCTCGCAACTGCGGCGATCTACCTGACCTTGCTCTGGATCGAGACCCAGCCCGTGCTGGCATTGTCCATCGGCCTGGTTGTCGAGTGCCTGGCACTCTGGCTGTTCTGGGCAGCGATCAAGGCGTCCCGCGCCGCGCGCCTGAAGATGGCCTTCGACGTACAGAACCCGCACGGCCTCGTCATGACCGGCCCCTACCGCTACCTGCGGCACCCGTTCTACACCTCCTACCTGATCTTCTGGATCGGCTGGGCCATCGCCACCTGGTCGCCCTGGTCGGTCATTCCACTGGCGGTCATCACGGTGATCTACGTGCTGGCCGCGCTCGGCGAGGAAAAGAAGTTCTCCCGCACCCCGATGGCTGCCGATTACGCCAGCTATCGCCAGAAGACCGGCTTCTTCTGGCCCCGCCTGCCGGGCGTGGCAAAGAGCTAAGCGGAACGCTTTCAGGAAAGGGTGCAGACTCCGGTTCGATAGCGTGACAAACTAAGAGCCCTGGGGCGCTGCTGCCTGGGGCAGGCGGTTGAACAGTTGGAGTGACCCGGCAAGCGTCGCCGGCAGCGGCCCCCACAGGCCGGTTCGCACGCCGGCGCTGCGCAGCATCCGCGCCGTCCAGGCATTGCACCCGACAAAGATGGCGTTGAAGCTTCCTTCCGCCTCGTAGAACCGGTCACTGCCGGTGAGGGCATAACCCTCGATCGGCACACCTTGCCACCGGCGCGTGAAGACCCTTGCCACGCCCGAGGTTTGACTAAGCAGCTAGACCCAGAGTTTCCCTTCTCCTCCGCAAGGGAGAAGGACGTGCAGCGCTCCAAAAGAAAATGCCCGCTGGCGCGGGCATTTCGATCTTCAGCTCTGCAACCGAACCCTAGTTCAGGCGGGCTGCGACGTCCTTGATGGCCTGGTCGACCAGCACGTCGCCCTTGGCGACGACCTGCTTCTCCAGCAGCACGCGGGCCGCTTCGACAGCGAGGTCGGCGGAGCGGGCGCGGACTTCCGCGACGGCCTGGGCTTCCGCCTGGGCGATCTTGTCGGCCACGGCCTTCTCGCGACGGGCCACCATGGCCTCCAGCGACGACTTGGCCTCGGCGGTCAGGCGGAACGCCTCTTCTCGTGCGGCGGTGACGATGTCCTCGGCTTCCTTCTCGGCTTCCTCGCGACGGCGCGCGTAGTCCTCGAGCAGGGCCTTGGCTTCGGCGCGCAGCGCCTCGGCTTCGGCGAGGTCGGTCTCGATCTTCTTGATGCGCTCATCGAGCATCTTGGTGATCGTCTTGGGCACGCCGAAATAGACGACGATACCGATGAAGATCACCAGCGCGATGGTTGCCCAGATGGTAGCGCCGGTGGTGGCGTCAAACCCGAAGGCCCACATGCTGCCTTACTCCTTCGAAACCGCGGCGACCGCGGCGCGGGCTTCAGCCGCAGTGACAGTGCCCGAGATCTTGGCGACCAGCGCCTGGGCGGTCTCGGCTGCGATGCCGCCAACATTGGCGAGCGCCGCGTCCTTGTCGGCCTGGATGCGGGCCTCGGCCTCCGAGACGCGCTTCGAAAGCGTCGCCTCGACGTCGGCACGACGGCCATCGATATCGGCCTTGATCCCGGCGCGGGTTTCCTCGGCGATACCGTGGGCGTTCTTGCGGGCCTCGGCCAGCGCTGCCTCATAGGCCGCGGCAGCCTTCTCGGTCTCCTGGCGGAGCCGCTCGGCTTCCTTCAGGTCGCCTTCGATACGGGTGCGGCGCGTTTCAAGGATTGAGCCGATGCGGGGCAGGGCCACGCGGCTCATCAGGAAGTACAGCGCTGCGAAGGTGATGGCGAGCCAGAGCAACTGGCCGCCGAAGCTCGCGGGATCGAAGGGCGGAAACACCTCCGAATGTGCCTCGGTCGAAGCATGCGTGTCGGTCGCGCCATGGGCGTCGGCCGGTGCTGCATGCTCACCTTCGGCGGCATGCTCCTCGGCGGGTGCAACGACCTCGCCTTGCTGGAGCGCGTCGCCACTCTCGGCCTGCGCCACGATAATGATGTCTTGGGCTGAACCCGCCATCTCGAAACCCTTTTGCGGCCGTTAAAGCCCCGGATCGAAACCCGGAGCCCTTACTCGGTCTGCGCTAGCGCAGCCCGTCGCGAAATCAGACTGCGAACAGCAGCAGGAGCGCGATCAGGAACGAGAAAATGCCCAGAGCTTCGGTCACGGCGAAACCGAAAATCAGGTTACCGAACTGGCCCTGAGCCGCTGCCGGGTTGCGCAGTGCGCCCGACAGGAAGCTACCGAAAATGTTGCCCACGCCGATGGCGGCGCCGGCCATACCCACGGCCGCAATACCCGCGCCGATAAACTTTGCTGCTTCAGCTTCCATTTGTAGTCTGCTCCATTTTGCGACCGATTGGCGACGCTTGCCGTCGCCTCACTGTGAACCGGCCTAGATCAATGCGACGGATGGATCGCATCGTTGATGTACATCGAGGTCAGCACTGCAAAGACGTAGGCCTGCAGGGCCGCCACGAGGAATTCGAGCGCCGTGATCGCCACGGTCATGATCAGCGGCAGCAGCGCACCGAGCCAGCCGAGGAAGCCCAGGCCACCCAGCGTCACGATGAAGCCCGCAAACACCTTGAGGGTGATGTGACCGGCGAGAATGTTGGCGAACAGACGAACGCTGAGCGAGATCGGGCGCGAGAGGAAGGAAACCACCTCGATCGGTACCACGATGGGGAGCACATAGCCCGGCACACCCGACGGCACGAACAGTTTGAAGAATTTCAGGCCGTTCTTGTAGACGCCGTAGACGATGACCACGAGGAACACCAGCAGCGCCAGCGCGAAGGTGATGATGATGTGGCTGGTGAAGGTGAAGAAGAACGGGATCATGCCGAACATGTTGGCGACCAGCACGAACATGAAGAGCGAGAACACGAAGGGGAAGAACTTCATGCCGGCCTTGCCGGCCGAGTCCGACACCATTTTGGCGACGAACTCGTAGAGCATCTCGGAAACCAGCTGCACCCGGTTCGGCACCAGGCTGCGCTTCTGCGTCGAGAGCAGGAGGTAAAGGGCGATGACACCAACCGACAGCACCATGAACAGGGCTGAGTTGGTGAAGGAAACGCCACCTTCACCGAAGGAGACGATATCGGTGATCTGGAACTGGTGGATCGGGTCGACTTTATTCGGATCGGCCAACTGCTGTTCCCTTTAGGCTTGGAGCCTTCACTCGTCTTCTTCGTCGTCCGGCACGCGCATCGCGGCCGTGGGCGGCGGCGCCGCCCGGTTCATTTCCGCCGCAGACCGCACCACATTGAGCACGCCCGCCGCAAAGCCGACCAGCAACATCACCAGCATCAGCCAGGGACCGGTCTTCAGCCACAGATCGAGCAGGTAACCGATACCCGCGCCGACCAGGATGGCCGCAATAAATTCCGTTCCGAGTCGCATGCCGCGGTTCCAGCCGGACATGTTCCGGTTGGCCGCCGCAATATCGGCGTCGCCCGGTGCTTGCTCGGAGGCCTGCGCCCGCTTGATGCGAGCCGCAAGATCCGAGGTCAGCGACCCTGATTTCCCATCATTCGGCGAGCGCCCGGTATTGCGTGACTTTGCCATCCCGCTCTCCCTTGCGCCTCCGGGCCTTAACAGGAACTGGAGCCCCTCGAAGTCGCGGGCAACATAGTGGCGCCCCCTACCAGTGTCAAGGCTGTGAACAGACTGCTAACACATTGATAAATAAGGAAGCTTATCCGACGGACGGAGGTGTGACATTGAGTCATCGCGACTCTGGCCGCCACTATTGCGGCAAGGGTGGGGCGTCAGCTTGCCACTCGCACCGCCGCCTCGGCACCCTTGAGGTCCACGGACACCAGTTGGCTCACCCCGCGCTCGGCCATGGTGACGCCGAACAACCGGTCGACCCGGGCCATGGTAATCGGATTGTGGGTGATCACCAGGAAGCGGGTTTCCGTCCGCTCGGTCATCATATCGAGCAGGTTGCAGAAGCGCTCCACATTGGCGTCGTCGAGCGGCGCATCGACCTCGTCGAGCACGCAGATCGGCGCCGGGTTGGTCAGGAACACCGCAAAGATCAGCGACATCGCGGTAAGCGCCTGTTCGCCGCCCGACAGCAGCGTCATCGTCGAAGGTTTCTTGCCCGGCGGGCGGGCGAGAATCTCGAGCCCGGCCTCCAGCGGATCGTCGCTCTCGACGAACTGCAGCTCGGCCGTCCCCCCGCCGAACAGCGAGGTGAACAGCTCCTGGAAATGCGCGTTGACCTTCTCGAACGCCTCGTTGAGCCGCTGCCGGCCCTCGCGGTTGAGGCTCTGGATGCCGCCGCGCAGTTTGGCGATCGCCGCGATCAGGTCGTCGCGATCCTTGACCATCAGGTCGAGCTTCTCGCGAACTTCCTCGGATTCCTTTTCGGCGCCGAGGTTCACCCCACCCAGCCGCTCGCGTTCCGCCTTCAGCCGGTCGACCTGTGATTCGACCTGCGCTTCGCCAGGCAAGGCGTGCTCGGGCCTGATGCCGGCGAGTTGTGCCGTCTGCGAGGCCTCGATGTTGAGCGTCTCGTGCACCTGCCGCTCGATCTGGTGGCGCTGCGCGATGAGGCCCTTGATCCGCTCCTCGACCCGCGCCAGCTCGGCCCGGAAGCCGGAGAGCGCGTCATGCGCCAACCGCTGCGCCTTGTCGGCCTCGCGGTACCGGGTATCGCCGACGTTCAGGGCATCGGTTGCCGCCTTGTGCGCCTCGCGCGCCACGGCGATCTCGGCATCGAGGGTGCGGCGGCGCTCGGCCAGGCTCTCGGGCGAGGCCTGTAGCGTCACGATCTGCTCGCGCACCTCGGCGGTGCGGGCGTCGAGCGTCGTGAGCTGGGCCGCGGCGCCCTCGCGGCGGCGGGACCATGCGGCAACGTCCGCCGCGATCTGGGTGAGACGCGAACTGCGCATCCGCGCCGCCGTCTCGAAGCCGCCGAGCTTCAGCCGCGCCTGATCGGCGGTTTCACGCAGCCCGCCGAGCAGTGACTGGAGCGATGTCGCCAAAGCCGCGGCTTCGCTTTCATCGCCGGCGTCCCACAGCAACAGCTCCGCCTCGGTGGCCGCAGCCACCGCCTCGGCGAGGTTCGCATCGAGCCGGGTCCGCGTCTCATCGAGCGCCACCTGGCGCGCGGCGAGATCGCTGATGGCGCGCTGCGCCTTGTCCAGTTCGCCCTGCGCGACGGCAATCTCGCGCTGCGCGTTGCGCCAGGCGTCGCGCTTCAGCCGCTCGTCGGTGCGGGCCGCGTTCAGCGCGTCGGCCAGCGCCGTGGCATCGGCCCGCCGGCTGTTGCGCCGGGCTCGCGCGTCCTCGACTTCGGCTTCGAGCTCGGCCAGTCGGTTGCGCTGCGCCAGCCGCTCCGCCGCAGCGGTCGGCGCATCGGCGGCGGCGACGAAACCGTCCCAGCGCCACAGCCCGCCGGCCTTGGTGGTCAGCCGCTGTCCGGGCTGCAGCTGCGCCATCAGCCGCGCTGCGTCTGCCGCGTCGACCAGCCCGATCTGGTCGAGTCGACGTTTCAGCAGCGGGCTGCCCGACACGAACTGCGATAGCGGCGTGGCGCCCCCCGGCAAGGCCGGGTCGGCACCGGCATTGGCGCCGGCCCAGTGCAATGGCGCGCCGGCATCGGACGAGGCATCGAGATCGTCGCCCAGCGCCGCGCCGAGCGCCGTTTCATAGCCCGCGGCAACTTTGAGCTGATCGACCACTGCCGGCCACTTGCTGGCGCCGCCATGGTTGAGGATACGGCTCAGCGTCTGCGCCTCGGCTTCCAGCCGGTTCAGCGCGGCCTCGATCTGCTGCAGTTCCGGGCGCAGCGCGTCGGCGGCGGCCTGCGCCGCGACGGCGGCCGTTTCGGCGGTAACGGCGGCAGTTTCCGCCGCCTTGGCATGGTTCTGCGCCGTGTCGAGCGCTTCGCGCCCGGCGTTCAGCGTCGCGTCGGCGCCGAGCGTCCGAGCCAGTTGCTCGGCTTCGCGCGCCACGTCGGCGATCTGCGTTTCAAGCCGCGTCACTCGCGAGCGGGCCTCGGCAACGCTGCGCTCGGCCGCGCCGCGTCGGGCCCGCAGCTGCGCCAGTGCATCGGCAGCGGCGCGGGCCTCACCCTCGGCCTTGGCCACTTCGCTCTGCGCCGCTTCGGTCGCGGCCCGCGCTGCCTCGAGCGCCTGCTGTTCGCCCGCCGCTTCCGCTTCGAGGCGGCTGCGTTCTTCATGCGCCGCCCCCAGGGCGTCGTCGCTCTCGCCGACCAGGGCGCGCTCGCGCACCGCATCCTGTTCGATCTGCTTCAGCCGTTCGCCGAGTTCGTTGAGCCGCGCCGCGGCCCGTCTTGCCTCACCCTCGAGCTGCTCGGCCAGAATGGTCAGCCGCTGCAGCACGGCGCCGGCGGCGGCTTCCTGGTCGCGCAGCGGCGCCAGCGCCTTGTCGGCGAGGAACACCACCTTTTGCGCTTCGAGCTCGACATGCTGCGCTTCGGCGAGATCTCGCACGAGCTTCGCCTGCGCGGCCTCGGCATCCTTCTCGTTGAAGCGCGCGGCAATCCAGCGGATGTGGAACAGCGTTGCTTCGGCCTTGCGGATATCGCCGCTCAGGGCGCGATAGCGCACGGCCAGCCGGGCCTGTCGCTTAAGCGTTTCGAGCTGCTGCTCGACCTGCGCGATGACGTCGTCGACGCGTTCGAGATTCTGTTCCGCCGCGCGCAGCCTCAGCTCGGCCTCATGCCGGCGCGAGTGCAACCCCGAAATGCCGGCGGCCTCTTCGAGCAGCGCCCGGCGTTGCTGCGGCTTGGCGGCGATCAGCTCGCCGATCTGGCCCTGCCGAACGAGGGCCGGGGAATGAGCGCCGGTCGAGGCGTCGGCGAACAGCAACTGCACATCGCGCGCCCGCACTTCCTTGCCGTTGACGCGATAGACCGAGCCTTCCTCGCGCTCGATCCGCCGGGTGACTTCCAGCACATCGGCATTGTTGAGCGGGGCTGGCGCGGTGCGGTCGGAATTGTCGAGAACGAGGGTGACTTCGGCGGTGTTGCGGCCGGGCCGGCTGCCCGAGCCGGAAAAGATCACATCGTCCATGCCCGAAGCGCGCATCGCCTTGTACGAGCTTTCGCCCATCACCCAGCGCAGCGCTTCGACAAGGTTGGATTTGCCGCAGCCGTTCGGTCCCACCACGCCGGACAGACCGGGCTCCAGGTAGAGCTCGGTCTGGTCGCAGAAGGATTTGAAGCCGTGCAGCTTGAGGCGCGTGAATTTCATCGCGCGCCCCAGTGGGGCAGCGCGTTAGGAGAGCAGCGGATCGATTTCGGCCTTGAGAGCCTCAAACGAGTTTTCTCCAGTCAGCATCTTGCCGTTGATGTAGAACGTCGGCGTGCCCTGGAGCTTGAACTCGTCCAGCGCCTGATCCCGCATCGCTTCCAGTCCCTTGAACAGGTCCTGATTCGTCAAGGCAGCGTCGTAGGTTTCCTTGGTAAAACCGAGCTGCTGGGCGATGCCGAAGATGGCGTCGTTGGGCGTGTTGGACGCGGCCCACTGGTCCTGGGTCTTGAAGAAGGTGTCGATCACCTCGTGGTACTTCTCGGGGCCAGCGGCCTCGGCGAGCATGAACACCACGGCGTCCAGCACGTTGCGCATGAACGGGCGCGGGATGAACTGGATCTTGTTGGTGTCGATATACTCGGTCTTGAGCTGCGGATAGACCGTGTTGGTGAACGCGGCGCAATGCGGGCAGGTCGGCGACAGGTACTCGATCAGCGTCACCTTGGCGTCAGCAGGCCCGAGCGGGTGGTCGGCAACGCCGCCGGCCGGAGCCATCAGCTTGGCCTGGTCGAACTGCTGGGCGAGGGCACCGGTGGCGCCGAACAGCGCGCTGAAGCTGGTGCCCACGGCTGCCACAGCGACTGCTGCGCCAGAGCCCACGAGAAGGTTGCGACGGTTGGCCACGAGTTTTTCTCCGTTTTCGTTGCTCGCCCTATATCGCGCCCAACTTAGGCGGGACAAGCACAACCGGCGATGAACACTTCGCGAGCTAGCGTAGGGCAAATCGCTCGATCGAGCGATATGAGGCGCGAAGGCCATGAGAGCTGCGCTCGAACGGCAACGCGGAGCAGGCGCGGATCAACCTGGCTTTTTGCGGGCGATCGCCTGGCCGAGTTGCCGCAGGGCGTCACGCACCCCGGGATCGCTGACCCGCTCGACGGTGCGGCTGATGCGGGCGCGGGTGACTTCCGGCAGCGCCGGGACCGTTTCGGGCACCTCATCCTCGATCACGAACGGTTCGGCGCTGAGCCGCACCTGGCCGACGAGGAAGTAGCCATAATACCGGTTGATCGACGCCGCGACCCGTTGACCCTCATGCGAGAGCGCCAGCGCATGGCCGGGATGGCAGCGCAGGTAGAGCGTCGCCCCCTCGGCACCCTTTTCGCCGCGCGGCCAGCTCAGCTTGTCCGGCCGGGTCACCTTGTCGTACGGCGCCGGCGCTATGGTCGGCCAATGCGAGAGGATGTCGCGGCTGGCGAAGCCGCGCTTCTTCAGGGCCGGATCGAGCACCCTGCCAAGCGCCTCGGCCACGCCGACCGCGCGGTTGAGCCGCTTGGGCGGCGCATCGTCCTTGGGTTTCGATTTCGGCTTGTCCGCCACTGGTAACAACTTCCCGCCGCCGCTTGCGCCCGCTGCCGCGGCGCGCCATCTGTGGCCGCTATCATGTCAAAAGCCGCGCCCCAGCAAAACCCCATGCCGCTCGATGCGGCTGCCGTACTCGCCTGGTACGATCGGCACGCGCGCACCCTGCCATGGCGGGTCGGCCCGGTCGACCGCGCCCGCGGTATCGTAGCCGATCCTTATCGCGTCTGGCTCAGCGAAATCATGTTGCAGCAGACGACGGTTGCAGCCGTCGGGCGCTACTACGCGCGCTTCCTCCATCTCTGGCCGACCGTCGCCGACCTCGCCGCTTCGCCGCTCGAGGCCGTGCTCGTCGAATGGGCGGGGCTCGGCTATTACGCGCGGGCCCGCAACCTCCATGCCTGCGCCAAGGCAGTGGTCGAGCGTTTCGGGGGGCGGTTCCCGACCAGTTCGACGGAACTGCTGAGCCTGCCCGGCATCGGTCCCTACACCGCCGCGGCCATCGCCGCGATCACCGGCGACGAACGGGTGGCAGTGGTCGACGGCAATGTCGATCGGGTGGTGGCCCGCTACCTGGCGCTTGATGTCCCGGTGCGCGACGCCAAGGACCTGGTGCGGGGGACGGTGCAGGCGGTGGTGCCGGAACGTGCGGGGGACTTCGCTCAGGCCCTGATGGATCTGGGCGCCACTATCTGCGCCCCCCGCAATGCCAGTTGCATGCTCTGCCCGATCCAACCGGGCTGCCGCGGCGCCAGGCTCGATCCGTTGCTCTATCCGGTGAAGGCCGAGAAGGCCGACCGCCCGACCCGCTACGGCCATGCCTTCGTCATGCGCGATGCCGATGGCGACGTGTACCTGCAGACCCGGGCCGAGAAGGGCCTTTTGGCGCAGATGACCGAGACGCCGGTGTCGGACTGGACGCCGGACAAACGCGCCGTGGTGCATCCGGTGACGTCCGACTGGCGCTACGACGGTCAGGTCGTCCACGTCTTTACCCATTTCCGGCTCGAGCTCGAGGTGTGGTCGGCGGTAGTGGCCCATCCGGCCGAGCTCAAGGCAGGGTGGTGGGCCGATCCGCGCGAACTCGACGCCGAAGCGTTGCCGAGCGTTTTTCGCAAGGTACTGGCCGCTGCCGGGCTGCAGTAGCACAAACGAAAGCCGCCGGCTCTTTCGAGCCGGCGGCGAGCGCAGCCTGAGTTGAATTGGAGGTCAGATTCAGGCCGAAAGTCGTTCCATCTGGGCGCGCACCTGGCTGCGCAGATCGTCGATAGGGGCAAGCCGGCTTCCCTGCCGGGCATGCCAGAAGGTCCAGCCGTTGCAGGCCTCTGCACCCTGCACCAGCGCGCCGACCCGGTGGATCGAACCCATATGGCCGCCCGAGACCAGCGAGCCATCGGCGCGCACCAGTGCGCTCCAGCGCTGGCGATCGTCGTAGAGCTCGGTGCCCGGGGCGATCAGCCCCATCTCGACCAGCGAACCGAAGGCCACGCGCGGCGCGGCGCGCTTCGGCACTGCCGTCTCGATGGTGGCGGCGTTGAGCGGGCGGATCGAAGCAATGCGCTTCAGCGCGCCGGCGATGTAAGTGTCCTCGCGTTCAATGCCGATGAAATGGCGACCGAGCTTCTTGGCCACAGCACCGGTGGTGCCGGTGCCGAAGAACGGATCGAGCACCACGTCGCCGGGCTTGGTCGTCGCGCTGATCACTCGGTAGAGCAGGGCTTCGGGCTTCTGCGTCGGGTGCAGCTTTTCGTCGTCGTCGTCTTTCAGGCGCTCGGCCCCGGTGCAGATCGGGAACAGCCAGTCCGAGCGCATCTGCACGTCGTCATTGGCCTGCTTCATCTGCTCGTAGTTGAAGGTGACGCGGCTCTCGCGATCCTTGGCGGCCCAGATCAGCGTCTCGTGCGCATTGGTGAACCGGGTGCCGCGGAAGTTCGGCATCGGGTTGGCCTTGCGCCAGATCACGTCGTTGAGCAGCCAGTAGTCGAGATCCTGCAGCGCCGCTCCGACGCGGAAGATGTTGTGATAGGAGCCAATCACCCAGATGGCGCCATCCGGTTTCAGGATGCGCCGCGCGGCCTTCAGCCAGGCGCGGGTGAAGATGTCGTAGTGAGCAAAGCTGTCGAACTTGTCCCAGGCGTCATCGACGCCATCGACGCGCGACTGGTCCGGCCGGGTCAGGCCCTGGTCCAGTTGCAGGTTGTAAGGCGGGTCTGCGAATACGAGGTCAACCGAGCCGGCCGGCAAGGCATTCATGTGCTTGATGCAATCGCCCACAAGGATGGTGTCGATGGGGAGCAGGCTCCCCTCCGCATTGGCGGAAGCCGCCATACGCGCGGTACGCAACATAACTCGAACCCTGACGCAGTACTAACGGGATCGGTTGTAAGGCGTTAGGGTTAAAGGGGATTTAAGCTTCGCGGTTAGCGAGAGGTTAAGGCGCGTATACGTGTTCATGGCCCAGGGACACTGGCGACGCTCCCGGCGTGCCTATCACCGGGCCTCATGCCTGCGAAAGCAGGGCCCCAACCCGCTGCGGCGCAAGTGGGCAACTGGGCCCCTGCTTTCGCTGGGATGACAGCGAGTGCGTGAGAGGAAGATGGGACTAAGCCGCCACCGATTTCATCCGCTGCGCCTGGATGCAGGGGGCGAAATCCATGCGGTGATGGCGTCCCGGGCCGTGCGTGGTGAGGGCTTCGAGGTGCTGCGGCGCGGCATAGCCCTTGTGGCTCGAAAAGCCGAACTGCGGCTCCTCGCAATCCATGATCAGGCACATCCGGTCGCGTGTCACCTTGGCGACGATAGAGGCCGCGGCAATCGACACTGAGCGCCCGTCGCCACCGACGATCGCCTCGCCGGGGCAGGGCAGGTCCTTGGGCAGCTTGTTGCCATCGACCAAGATGTGGTCGGCCTTCACCTGCAGGCCGAGCACGGCCTTGCGCATCGCCCACAGCGATGCCTGCAGGATGTTGAGTTGTGCGATGATCGTCGGCGGTGCGACCACGATCGAAACGATCGCCGACGCCATGATCTTCTCGTACAGCGCTTCGCGCTGGGCGGCGGTCAACACCTTGGAGTCGTTGAGCCCTTCGGGCACCTTCCGGTGGTTGAGGATCACCGCGGATACGACAACCGGCCCGGCCAGCGGTCCGCGCCCGACCTCGTCGACGCCGCAGACGAATTTCGCCCCGCGCTTGATGGCGGCACGCTCGAACTTGAGCGTCGGTTTGCTGATGATGACGGGCGAATCGGAGGGCATGTCCTCAAGCATCGCCATGCACGCCTGCGGGGCAAGTGGCATCTGTGTTACCGGCCTCAGTTCCTCTCCCCTCGGCACGGTACACCTCGAGATTGGCGAAAGCGCGGTGGAAGTCGGCCGCACCCTTGCGCGTGCTTCACGCCCCCCTTGCATGTTGATTTTCGCCGACTCGTAGCAGGTTCGGCGGTCCCCGGCTGGCGGCCACCAGCCAGGGACCGGATGGACGGGACCGTACGCCCCCTGGATTAGCACCGTAAGAGAGCTTGGTCCGTTTGTCCGTGTCGCTGGTCCTGAACAGATGATGGGGAGCAAGTCCCGCATGCAAGGCAAGGTTGAGTCCACGAACAGCGCAACGGCAGTTTATGCCGGGATCGACGTGAGTAAAGACTGGCTGGATGTACATTTGCATCCTGGCGGTCAGAGTTGGCGGGTTGAGAACTCGCAAGTCGGGCTGCGCCGACTGCGTCGGCACCTGGACGAGCAAGGGCTGCGGCCCGAGCGCGTGGTGCTGGAAGCGACTGGCAAGTATCACCGTCTGGCGTTCCGCACACTGAGTGCCTGGGGTCATGGGGTGGTGGTGGTCAACCCGCTGCGGGC